>JAISMF010000025.1 GCA_031276865.1 Deltaproteobacteria bacterium
CCTGATTCTGCTTGTGTTCGGCTTCTGATAGATGGCCTCTATCCCGACTTTGTCCATCAGCCGCTTCACTCTCTCAAGTCCGATGTGCGATAAGTCGTTCCTCCATAACATCTTATCGCTCTCTGAGAGCTCTGTGAAGACCTCTTCCTCGTCGAGGTGGATGAGATGGGACCTTAGGCGTTTTTGCCGTAAAAAGGGTGTCTGAGTCGTTCACGGTCCATTAAGCGCATGGCTAAAAGATTGGCTTCAGATTCAGGCGCGGGGGTGTAATAGAGAAAAGAACGGGATATGTCAAGTAGTTCGCACTGCTCGGGACCGCTGAAAAGGGGATGGTCACTCTCCACCATGGCTCTGCGCTCCGCGATCCCTAGCAACCCAGTTTTTTTTTATAGTACTCAAGTTCGAAAGCCATCTTACCAACCAGCCTTTCCATTTCCTGGAACTCTTTCTCGGCGCGGTTGCTTTTCCCGCTGGTTTTCGGGGAATTGGCCAATGCGTTTCTAATACATCGGTAGCCTGTTTTTTCCAGTGGCTGAGTTGAGTGGGGTGTACTCCCAATCTGGCTGCGACTTCCTTCATGGTGCACTGGGAGCTGCCGGCCTCAAAAACAGCTCTAATTTTGAAGTTGACGGAATGAGAATGGCGCACAGTAGGCATAATATTATCCTTAAAAATATTGACTACTATATATTGTATGGTAGTGCTTATTCAGGATGATATCCTACTTAGCTCTAAAATACAAGATCAGCATACTATTTCGCTTTCCGTAAAATTTATAAGTCATTATAGTTATTAATCCAATCTATTCCCCAGTCGCTTTTATTTCAGCAAGATGCTTTCAGTTAGCAAAATTGTCAAGAATATTTTTGCCCAGCCACTTAGCGGTAATAAAACATCTTCCGCAACCCTCGCGCCGGAGCGTCGACAAGCATTTTTTAGTAAGAGATCAGGGCGGTCTGTCTTGAGAGGAGCTCCCGCTTCATCCCGGAATATGACGTTGTGACTCACCCCGCTCTTTTCTAGAAATCGATGACCCAGGGCGGGGTCACCCCCGCGGTCATAGCGATTCCTAAGGAGAGCCTTTTAAAAATCGTCTTCTATTCACGACTTCCGGTTTTTTTCGCCCGCGAAACGATTTTTTTTAAAAGTAACGGTGTCCCGGAAGGAAAGAGTGTTTCAGGGGTTTCAACAAGCCTTCTCGTTATTTAGGGGTGGAATTCAAAAGCGGGGGGAAATTTTACGGGAAAGTTCTCCGGACGGCTAAGGATATGAAAACAGACCAGAGTTGTTTAACTTTTAAAACCGTTCATCGCGAACATGTTAACGGCTGTTTGGCGCGCGGGAAGAAAGCGCTCTGGTAGGAGTTCTTCCTGACTTTGATGATCGTGTTCTTCCGCGTCTTCCTTAGGCTTCTACATGCTCCTTTCCACCCGCCCTCTACTTGGATAAGCGGGACGCTCCGGAGGCGGGGAAGGGATCCTTCACCGTCGCCTCCGCGGTTTTCCGGCTCTTCGCCGTGAGGCTCGAAAGAACGACGGGTGGGGCTGGGTTTTTAACGATGGGACTCTCGCCCATCGCTTTCGGCGCCCTTTTCTTCTTCTTCCATCATACCGGCTCCCGCCATCTCTCCTGGCTGCCGGGGGAGGCGGGCTTTACTCTGACCTCCGCGGTTTTAAGCTCCTTGGCGGCCGATATAATCTCACCCCCCTCGGGGCTTTCCGCGGGCTTGGGCTTTAAGGATCCGTGAAACACCCCCGCCAGCGCCCTGGAAGCAGCCGCCGGCGTCTTTATCCCCTCCAAGCGGGGTTTCGAGGTGGCGTTCCCGCTCACGCGCGCGTTTGTCCTGGCGGCCGCCTTCATAAGCTTCAGCTCCCCCGAAGGGGAAGGCTCTCAAGCTCCCCCGACTTTCGTATACTTAAGGGAGGTCTTTCCGGCTGGATAAACTTTTTCCGCGGCCACGAGCGCCTATTTTAGCGGCGCCATCCCCGGCCGTGACCGTCTATTTGGCCTTCCCCGCCTCCGCCTGTGTTTTTTGGGGCGCGGCTGATTTTTTTCCGAGCGCCGCCTTCGGGACCCGCGGCGCCAGGACGGTCGCGGGGAAGATCTGCGAGCGCGAAGGAGAGCTGGCGGCGCCTAAGGCGGCCCAACTGTTATGTGAGGCTTCATCCTCCCGCGTTAGGCCGGGCGCGGCCTCGAAGGCGTCTACCACCTGGCGGCGTCCGCCTACGGCTTTCAACGTGGGCGCCCTTTTCCCCGCGCTCCGGATCTTGACGTTCAACTCGGTTTTCAGGCGCTCCGGATTTTTCGGGGTGGGCGTCTTCTTCGCCCGCCACGATCCGGGAACGGGTCCCGGAGCGTCGTTAAGGGGTCCAGGCTGAGCCTTTCACGGCTACCGAGAGCTTTTCCAGGCGGACGATGGCGGGCGTTGGTTGTGGTATTCTTGAGGTGTTTCTTTTTGCCTTCCGCCCTCATGCGAGAGGGATCAAATCGGGCGCCCGGGGGGAGGGCAAAGTACGGAAAGGGCGGGGGCGTCCCCGGGGCGTCTAAGGCTTCCGCCGAAAAAAACTCTAAAGAGACGGCTTAAAGCGGTTTAAAGCGGCTTAACTCGGTTTAAAGCGGCTTAACGCGGCTTAACGCGGCTTAAAATGGGAATCATGCGTTTTTGGGCGATATCCGTCCTGGCGGCGGCTTTTTTGCTTCTTTTCCGGCCGGACCCTTCCGGCGCGGTGGAGGGGCCCGAGTCTTTTTCCCGGGTTCCCGAGTTCGCCCCCTTGATTTTCGAGATCGGCGCCTATTTCACCTCGTATTTCGAGGACCCGTCGCGGCCGGGGTGGAGGGTGAGGACGATAAACGAGGGCTCGGCCGGAGAAAGCTCGCTCTTTTTGAAGTTCAAGGACGCCGAGCCCTGGCCCGAGGCCTTGGAGTTGAAATACCGGGAAGGGGGGAGGGCGGTATCCTACGCCGACTCCGTCCCCTTCGGGGGGGATTATTTCCAAGGGAGCCGTCATTACGGGGATTTTTTGAGCGCCCTTACCCTCTTTTTAAAAAGCCTGGAAAATGAGGAGAAGCTGGGGGTGTTGCGCTTCCGGCCTTTAAGGGAGGGGATGTGGGAAGCGGAGCTTCCCGTATTCCACGGCGTGCGGATGGGTCCGTCGCTTCTGCGGATATTTAGGGCGGATCCCTCTTTATGGAGCCTCAGGCCCTACTCCGAGGCGGAAAACCCCCTCTGGGCGGAGACGCCTAAAGGTGTTTCCGGCTGGACGGAGAGGCTTGCGAACGCCGCCCTTGTTTTCACCGGGCCCCAGTACTACGGCGACCGCAGCTCCATGAGCTACCTGGAACGGCAAGGAGTCGTGCTGCAAAGCGCGATCCACCCCCACTGGAAGGGCTTCATGACGGGAGATCCCCGGGATCCCGGGGGAAAGCGCCACCGGATAACGGATCTGGCCTTGGACGACTCCGGGGATCTCGCCTCCTATGAAACCCAGACCCAGTCCTTTATGATAGTGGACCGCCAGCGGCGGATAAGGGTCAAAGACACCTCCCGGCTCTCCAGCCGCCTGGTCGCGGGCGAGGATAAGGAGGGTTTCATCGTGGTGATCGCCGTGGAGGGTTCCGCCTCCCTCCACGATCTAGGAGACCTTCTCCGGAGTCTGGACATGGGTCCCTTCATCGGCATGGACGGAGGCCTCCAGAGCCAGACGGCCGTTAAAACCGAAAACGGCTGGAAATACTATTTTGGCGAGTACTCCCACAATTTCCTCGGAAACGTCCATGTGCGCCGCTACCACCCCAGCGTCCCCTTCGTCATGGCCCTGGAGCCGGATAAAAAGGCGCCCTAGAGCCTCTTCGCGGGGTCTACGATTCTCCCCGCCCGAAACTTATCCGCGCCCCGGCTTTCGCCCGCCCTTTGGGCCTCGTCTCCCCGGGTCTGTTTCCCAACCCGCGGCCGGACTAAAGAGACGCCCGCTCCTCCGGCGGAACCGGGAGAGGCGGGATGGGGCCCCCCGTCCGGACTAAGAGAGGCCCGGGGAAAAGCCCCGGGACTCTTCCGGAGGGCTCCGGAACCAAGCGCTCTAAAGCTTCCCGGATCCCTTTTCTTTTAGTCCGGGCTGAAAAACCTGGCCGAAAACACCCCGGGCTCCCCTGCCCCCCGGGGAGGCTCTCGCGCGCCCACCCGCGGAGCCGGCCGGAGGCCGGCGGCCGAGCGAAGCGAGGGGGGGGCGGGGAACGATTTGGGGGGCGGAGATCGGGGCGGAAAAAGCTGGAAACTATAGTGTGTTTTAGGAAAGTGGCCAGACTGAAAAGAGCGAAAAAGAGCGAATAAGACCGGAAAAAATGTAAAAAGAAAAAAAAGAGAAAAAAAGAGCTAAAAAAAGGGTAAAAAATGCCGAAAAAAGCTTGTGAATTAGATTCGACGCCCTAAAACGCGTTTTAAAAAATCACAAAACACATCCGGCCTCCCCGGATTGGTCTTCCGGGGAATTAAAGGAGAGCCATGACAAAAAAAGCCCATATCCTCCTCTTCGCCCCCACCCCGGCCGAGTACGCCGGGGTGAAGGCGGAGCTTGAGAAGAAGACCTTTTTCAACTTCTCCCTGGAGCTTCTGGAGTCGGGTCCGGGAAAGATCAACGCCGCCGCCGGGGCGGCCGAAGCCGTCCTCCGAGGGCGAGACGATCCCACCCCTTTGATCCTGGCCGGGGTGGGCACCTCCGGGTCCTTAAGCCTCAGGCTCAGGGGCGGGGACATGGTCTTTTCATTAGATAGCGTGGTCTCCGACTGGCGCCTGGAGGACGGCGACGACGTTAAGATCGGCCCCTACGGGGTCTTCGACTACGCCCCCCCCTCCCAAGAGAGAGTCGAGCTTATGGCGGTTAAAGAGACCGCGCCCGAGCTAGTCGAGCTTTCCCAAAAACTCGAGCGTAACGGGTTTTTTCCCGGAAGAATTCTCACCTCGGACACCTTCGTCTGCGGAAAGGACTACAAACTGGCCCTGGGAAAGGTCTTCGGCGCCCTCGTCTGCGACATGGAGTCCGGCGCCTTCGCCTACCTGGCCCAAAAAAAGGGTCTGCGTTTCTTCAACCTGAGGGTGGTGGCGGACACCTTGGACGAGAATTTGGCCGACTATTTTAAAAAAGAGGGGGAGGTGGCGGGGATCCTCGGTTTCAAGACCGTCGAGGTCTTGGAGATCTTCGATTCCCTGCTTAAATGAGCGGGAAAGCCCCCCGCCGCCGAAGGCGGCGGGGAGGCCCCCCTAATCATGGCTAAAACGCCTTCTTTGTGCTAAGATTCAAGCATAGCTGAAGAATCCGGTTCTCACTCTTTCCGGCCGCCCGCCCTCGCCGGAGACAAACCCCAAGGAACATTCCCATGCCGCTCTATGTCATCTACGAGGATATAACCAAACTCAAAGTGGACGCGATCGTGAACGCCGCGAACGAAAACCTCTCCCCCGGCGGAGGGGTCTGCGGCGCCATCTTCCAGGGGGCCGGCTCCCTCCTTTTAAAGGACTGCCAGGCCTACGGCCATTGCGACACGGGGAAGGCCGCCATCACCTTCGCCTACAAGCTCAAACCCACCTACGTCATCCACGCCGTGGGCCCGATCTGGCAAGGGGGCGGAAAAGGGGAGGAGGCCCTCCTGCGCTCGGCCTACCAGGAGGCCATGACCTTGGCCTCCACCCACGACTGCAACAGCGTGGCCTTTCCCCTCATCTCCGCCGGGATTTACGGCTACCCCCAAAACGAGGCCTTCCACGTGGCGGTGGACTCCATCGGGGCCTACCTCCAGACGGATCGGGAGATAAACGTCTTCCTCTCCAATTTCGAAAAAAAGGATTTGGGCCTAAACCCCGCCGAAAAAGACGCCTTGAAGGCCTATATCGACGGCTCCTCCTTTATCGGCCCGGCCGGCCCGAAGGCATCCTTAGACGAGTCGAGGAAGGCGCTCTTGAAGATAATCGATGGCCTTTACGGCTCCGATCTGGAGAAGGCCGCCAAAAAAGCCAATCTGCGGCTAAAGGATCTAAAAAACATCCTCTTCGAGGGCTCCGAGGATGCCGAGGAAGACCCGGCCCAAAGGGAGAAGTCCCTCGCCAAGGGGAACGTCGTCCAGCTTTTGCTCTCCCTTGAGGCGGATCCCCCGACTTTTCTCACCCACCTCGAGGCGTTCGGTCACGCCCTCGATTACGCCGACCTGAAGGATAAAATAGTCTCCTACTTCGTCCAAAAGGGCCTTTTCGACGTCTTTCACTTAAACGAGGCCGTCCACGCCTTCACCCGCGGGTTTCTCACCGAGACGGATCCCGCTTTGCTCGTGAAAACCCCTCCCCCCAAAAGGGTCAAGTAGCCGTCCACCCCCCCCGCCGGACCCTTCCCGGGTCCGGCGGGGTTTTCCCCTTTTCCTATGTTCCGGCCGGATCGTCTCCGGCTTTTTTTCCTCCTCCCCGAAGCCCGTAGCGCAGCTTGAGCTTCCAGGCGGCGGGGAGGATGAACATGGAAAGGGTGAAGGCCGTGACCATGCCCCCGAAGAGGGGCGCGGCCACCCGCTTCATAAGTTCCGATCCGCTTCCCTCGCTCCAGAAGACGGGTATGAGGCTCACCACGATGGTCGCGACCGTCATGGCCTTGGGCCTCACCCTTAAGACGGCTCCGTTGTAGATGGCCTCGTCGATTCTCTCCCGGCTGAGTTTTCCCGGGTTTTTTTCGTCCATGACGGCCTTGGTGGACTCCCTTAAATACAAGAGCATCACCACCCCGAACTCCGCCGAGAGTCCGGCCAGGGCGATGAAACCCACCCCGGAGGCGACCGAGAGGGCGTAGTCGTTTATCCGCATGAAATAAATCCCCCCGGCCAAAGCGAAGGGCAGAGAGAAGAGGATCATGAAACAGTCGGTGAAGTTTTTAAACTCGCTGTAAAGCAGAACCAGGATGATGAGGAGGGTGATCGGGATCATGACTCTGAGCCTTTTATCGGCCCTCTCCATGGCCTCGTATTGACCGGTGAAGCTAATGGACGCCCCGGGCTCCTTTTTGACGCTTTTTTCGATTTCCTTTTCCAGATCCGCCGCGACGCTTTTAATGTCCCGATTCCTCACGTCCAGGTAGACGTAGACCGTGGGCCGGCCGTCCACGCTCTTAATCATGGCGGGTCCGGTCTTAACCGAGACGTCCGCGATTTCGGAGAGGGTGATGACGTCTCCCGCTTCCGTGTACACGGGCATCGACTTCAAGGCCTCGATGGAATCCCGGTAGTACTGGGGGTAGCGTACGCTTATCGGATAGCGCTCCACCCCCTCCACGGTCTCTCCCACGCTCATGCCGCCCGCGGCCAGGCTCACGAAATCCTGGGCCCGGGCCAGGGAGAGGCCGTAGCGGGCGGCTTCCTTCCGGTCGAAGTCGATTTCCACGTAGCGGCCCTGGCCGGGGTTTTCGGCCAAAGCCGAGCTCACCCCCTCCACCCTTTTGGCCGCCTCCTGGATTTCCACCGCCATCCGGTCTAAAGCCTTCGGGTCGTTGCCCGACACCTTCACCCCCAGGGGGCTTTTCACGCCGGTCGTGATCATGTCGATACGGTTGCGGATGGGTGGCACCCAGAGGTTCGCGAGCCCCGGCACCCGCGTCGTTCGGTCCAATTCTTCGATTAGATCGTCCATGCGGTAGCCCGGGCGCCACTCCTCTTTGGGTTTGAAGTGGATGGTCGTCTCCAGCATCTCCAGAGGGGCGGGGTCCGTCGCGGTCTCGGCTCTTCCCGCCTTCCCGAAAACCGTCTCCACCTCGGGGACGCTTTTAATGAGCCGGTCGGTTAATTGCAAGAGCTCCGCCGCCCCGGCGGCGGAGAGGCCGGGAAGGGCGGAAGGCATGTAGAGGAGATCCCCCTCGTCGATTCGGGGAAGGAACTCGCCACCCAGAGAGCGCCAGGGAATCGCGGCCGAGGCCGCCAAGAGGATGGCTAAAAAAATGGTTAAAAGGGGCTTTTTCAGCGCGACGTTTAGAAGGGGGTGGTAGATTCTTATTAAGAAGCGGTTTAAGGGATTTTTATCCTCTCCGGGTATCTTCCCCCGGATGAATATTCCCATTAAAACGGGTATCAGAGTCACCGATAAAAAGGCCGCGCCGGCCATGGCGTAGGTCTTGGTGAAGGCCAAAGGCGAAAAGAGCTTCCCCTCCTCTCCCCGCAAAGAGAAGACCGGGATGAAGGACATGGTGATGATTAAAAGGGAGACGCAGATGGCGGGCCCCACCTCCAGCGAGGCCTCGGTTATGAGCCTCCAGCGCTCGTCTCCGGTTAAAAGCTCCCCCGGGCGCTCCCTTTCCCGCTTTTCCAGCTTCTTATGGGCGTTCTCCACCATCACGATGGAGGCGTCCACCATGGTGCCGATGGCTATGGCCAAGCCCCCCAGGCTCATGATGTTGGCGGAGACGCCCTGGAAATACATGACGATGAAGGATATTAAAAGCCCCAGGGGCAAAGTCACGATGGCGACCAAAGACGAGCGGAAATGGAGCAGAAAGAGCCCGCAGGTGAGGGCCACCACTATGAACTCCTCGGCGAGCTTCTCTTTGAGGTGGCTAATCGAGCGGTCTATGAGCATGGAGCGGTCGTAGACCGGGACTATCTCCACCCCCTCCGGTAGGGACGCTTTCAGAGACTCCATCTTCCGGGAGAGGTTTCTTATGAGCTCCCGGGCGTCTTCGCCGTTACGCATGACGACGATCCCCCCGGCGGCCTCGCCCTCGCCGTCCAGCTCGCTTACGCCCCGCCTCATGGCGGCGCCTATCCTTATTTCCGCCACGTCTCCCAAAAACACCGGCACGCCTGGGGCGGTGTTTTTAATGAATATGTTTTCAAAGTCCTCGATTTCCTTAAGATAGCCCCCGGCCCGGATCATGTACTCCGCTCCGGCCTGCTCAATCACCGAGCCGCCGGCCTCGCTGTTGGAGGCGGCGACGCTTTCCTCCAGCATGGAAAGGGTCACCCCGTAGGAGGCGAGCTTCACCGGATCGGGGATGATCTGGTACTCCTTCACCTGCCCTCCCACCGAGGCCACCTCGGAGACGCCCGGCACCTCCGAGAGCTCGAAGCGCAGCACATAGTCTTGGATGGATCTTAGTTCGGCGAGATCGTGTTCGCCGCTTCTATCCACCAAGGCGTACTCGTAGACCCAGCCCACGCCGGTGGCGTCCGGACCCAGAGACGGCGTCACCCCTTCCGGAAGTTCGCTTAGAATTTCTTGGAGGTTTTCCAGCACCCGGGACCTGGCCCAGTAGATATCCGTCCCTTCCTCGAAAATTATGTAGACGAAGGAGTCCCCGTAGGCGGAGAAGGCCCGGACGCTTTCGGCCCGGGGCGCCGTGAGCATGGCCCGGGATATGGGGTAGCTAATTCTGTTTTCCACAATTCCCGGCGCCTGCCCCGGATACGGGGTGCGGATGATGACTTGGGTTTCGGAGAGATCGGGAAGGGCGTCCACCGGGGTGCGGTAAAGGACGTAGATCCCGACGAAGACCAGAGCCGCCGCCAGGAAGAGCACGAAGAAACGGTTGCGGACGGAAAGTTTGATGAGGCCGGCTATCATTTAAGTCACTTAAAAAAAGATCGAGGTTGGATGTCCGGCGTGGGATGTCGGATGTCGGTTGCGGATGTCGGTCCTGGATGTCGGTGGTGGATGTCGGTAGTGGATGTCGGTAGTCGCGGCGGGGAAAATTGAAGATGAAAAAAACACGCGCGGAACCGGCGGAGGCCGGAAAGCCTTTGAAGGCGAATTAAAATCGAGGGGGAGGCTGAATAAAACCGGAGAAAGCCGGATAAAAGCCACGGATGCCGGATAAAAGCGCCGGATGCTGAACAAGACTAGGATAAAACGAACAAAACGGGGTGAAAGGCTGAAAAAAACGCTCAAAGGCGAAAGAAAGGAAAGCGACGAAAAAAATCCGAACGATCCTCCTTTCCCCCCCCCGGCGGGCTCGACTCACAAAGGCTCCCCGCCCTCTTTATCCGCCGCCCCGCCGGACGCCTCGTTCGCGGGAGCCGCTCCATGTGAATGAAAGGCGTGAGAGACGCTTCCTTGCGGATCGTCTCCTTTAGGTTCCGCTCCGAGCGCGGAAGTTTCGGGTGAGTCCGTTTCCGGCGCCTCCCCGGCCCGGGCTTCCATTCTGGCGAAGGCCCCCCGGAAGTTGGCTTCGGAGTCGATTAAAAAAAGGCCGTTCTCCACCAGTTCGTCTCCCTCGTTCACCCCCTCCAAAACGACGCTCCGGCCTCTGGAGCTCGCCCCGACGGTCACTTTCCGGGGAAGAAAGCGCCCTTCCGGGGTGCGGATGACGACCCTTTTTTCATCGCCAAGATCGATAATGGTCTGGGTGGGTATGACGACGCCCTCGTCACCCTGGGCCCGCAGACCAACCCGGGCGCTTAAGCCCGGGATAAGTCGTCCCTGGGGGTTGGGAGCGGTGAAGCGCACGGGAACGGCCCGGTTGGCGGTGTCCACCTTTTGGAGGATTCGCGGGTTTTCCAGGGGGAAAACCCTGCCGGGGTAGCCCGAAAGGGTGAGTCTGGGTTTTCCGTTTATCAAGAAGAGATCCCTTTGGGGGACGTAGACCGTCACCCACGCCGGATCCATTCCCTGGATGACCGCCAGGGTCATCTCCTTTTCCACGTTCATGCCGGAAAAGACGTTTAGCTCGGTTAAAACCCCGGAAACCGGCGCCGTTATCTTCAAGGCCGTCTGAATCTTTCCGCTCCGGTCGATTTCATCAAGCATCTCCTCGGGCATGCCGGAAAGCCTCAGCTTCTCCCGCACCCCCCTAATTATCCGCGGCTCGGCGTTCTGCTTCTTTAAAAGGAGGTAGTCGCTTTGATCCCCCGCCCAGGCCGGGACGGTTATCTCCACAATCAGATCCCCCTCCTTTACCGCGTCCCCCGGATAGATGTTCCGGACGCTGGAGACGAAGCCTCCGGCCCGGGGTTGCAGCCGCGCCGTCTGGTAGCCGTTGAACTCCACGTCCGCCGGATACTCCCCGGAAAACGATAGCCGCCCCTTAACCGCCTTGACGGTGGTGAGCCCCAGGTTCTGGGTCATGGCCGGATCGATTAGGATTCCCTCGCCCTCCTCCTCGTCTTTGTAGCGGGGCACCAGATCCATGTCCATGAAGGGGGATTTCCCGGGTTTGTCGAACCGCGTTCCCGGATACATGGGGTCGTACCAGTAGAGCGCCTCCCTTTCCTCGGAGCCGACGGCGGCCACCGGAAAGAGGATCGTTTGGATGAAAAAAAGAGGGAGAAAGAAGAGAAGAAGGTGATGATGAAGCGGGCGAAGGGCGACCGGGGCTGATAAAGCGGGTGAAACGGACGACCGTCCGCGCCTCCAAAGGAGTCCCCGCTTTCCGGATTCCGGCGGCGGGCATTTTCCCGCCGCCGGAGGGGAAGAACCGCCTAAAGGGGTTGAGAAATCTTTCCTCACTCTAGAACCTCCATTTCCACGATGCTGTATCTGCTGGTGGGCTGATCCGGGGGGCCGTCGAAGCTTAGATCGAAGCGCACCCGGTCTCCCTCCTTCACCTCCTCCAAAAGAGCGGGATTCTCCACGGGAAAGCCCATGGTCATGGGGCCCCAGCCCAAGGCCGGGATGGGAGCGTGGCGCAGAACCACGCTAAGTTTTCCGCGGTCGATGGATCGCACCACGCCCTCGCCTTCGAATATCGCCTCGCCCGCGTTTTTAATTTCCCCGGCGGCTCCGTCCTCGTTGACTGCGTTTATCATTTGTTCCGCGTCGGCGATCATCACGTCCAATTCTCTGTCTAGCAAAGATGTCGGCTCGGTCGCTATTTCGGAATTATTTTTCGTGGCGGCTCCGTCCCCGTCGAGCGCGTTCCGACTTTCTTCCATTGAGGAGAGAATCGCGTCCAAATCGGCGTCCAGGCGAGCGGCCTCGTCTACCACATTGCGATATTTCTCCAAGGAGGCGTTGTAATCATCGCTTCCGTTCTCAAGTTCGTCCGGTTCGGCGATCGCCTGGTCCTGCTCGGCGTCCAGGGAGTCGGCCTGGGTTATCGCTTTGATATTGGCCCCCGGGTCGGGGTTTTTCTCCCGCGCCTCCAGGGGAAGGGCGGTGAAGAGAAGGACGCCGAAGAGGGCGGAAATGATTTTAAACATGGGTTGCTCCTTTAATTTATGGCGCGGAAGGCTCTTAGCCCTCCGCTTTTAGATTTGCTAAACAGGGCTCTAGGTTGACTAAACACGGCCGTCAGCGCTCCGGCTCGGCCGGAGCTTCGCTGTCGGCGCCGCCCCCCAGGGCGGCGTAGAGGTTCACGGAGTTTATTATCCAGTCGGCTTTGGCTTCCAAAAGATCCTTCTCGGCATCGAAAACGCCCCTCTGGGCCTCCAGCACCTCCAGATAGCCCACCGCTCCGCTTAAATAGCGGTTCATGGCGAGTTCCAAGGTTTTTCTCCGGGTTTCCAGGTACTTTCCCCGGGCGAGGACGAGGTTTTTCAGGTCCTCACGGGGCCGAAGGGCGTCGGCCGTCTCTTTAAAAGCGCTCTGGATGGCCTTTTCATAGGCCAAAGCGAGCTTGTCCCGGTTCAGGTAGGCGAGCTCCAGGTTTCTTTGGTTCCTTCCTCCTTTAAAGAGAGGAAGATTGAGACCCGGTCCCAAAGACCAGCGGGAGTTGTCCGAGGCGATTAAGGAGTCCAGCTCCGGGCTCATGTAGCCCAGAGCCGCCGTGAGGCTGATGGAGGGGAAGAAGGCCGCCCGGGCGGCCCCTATGTCGTAGTGGGCGCCAATCAAGGCGCGCTCCGCCGCGGCCACGTCGGGTCTTGAAAGGAGTATTTCCGAGCGCGGGGGGATGGCGTGGACCCGAGGCTCCCAGGAGAGCAGATCGAGCGCCGCGGGTAGCGAGGCCTCGCCGTAGTCTCCGGTTAAGAGCTCCAGATTGCCGCGGGTCCTTATCCCCGCCACTCTTTCTCTTAGGGCCTCGTTTACCGCGAACTCCACCTGGCCCCTGGCCTGCTCCAGCTCCAAAGGCGAGGCCTCGCCGGAAATAACCCGGTTTTCCATGAAGCCCAGGGCGTCACGGTAGGATTTGACGGCGTTTTCCGCTAAAAGCTCCTTTTGCAGGGCCAGCCTTTCCTCTAAATAGGCGATGGTCACGGCTTTCACGAGAGAGATCTTGAAGGCGGCGTGGCTTTCCTCCGCCGCCCGGAGGGATTCCCGGGCGGAAAGGGAGGCGTTTTTGAATTTTCCGAAGAAATCCAGCTCGAAAGAGGGGATCATGATTTCCGAGCGGTAGCTTTCGCTTCTTTCCATATTCGGCGAGCCGGAAATATCCGCCCTAAGCGAGGCCTCGAGCGCGGGGAGCCTCTCGGCTTGGGCCAAGCCCAGCCGGGAGAGGGCCTCCTCGATGGCGAGAGCCGAGCTTTTCAAATCCCTGTTGTTTTGGAAAGCCAAAGAGACGAGGGCTCTTAACCGCGGCTCCGGTAAAAATTCCTCAACGCCGGGAAGGGAAACTTCCCGCGGGGAAAGCGCCTCTTCCGTCGACGGCGGCGCTCCGGAAAGGGGCTTTCCGGAAAGAGCGGCGCCGTGAAAATTTTCCGGAACCGGGGAGGCGGGTCTACGGTATTCCGGAGCCAGCGAGCAGGCTCCGAAGAAAAAAGCGGAGATAAGAAGGAGAAGGCCGAAAAAGACCCTTCCCTGGTGAAATGTCGAAAATCTCATAGGAATCGGCTTAAAAATTCGTAGAATCCGGCTGAAAAAGCCGAGAAAAGCGGCCAGAGAGCCCCCCGTCCGTTAAACGCCCTTTTCCGGCGCCGGAGCGGATCCCTGACAACAACGGATTTGGGGTTCCAACGAAACCTGGCGGAGGATAGACCCTGGATCCTGAGGAATCCCCGATCCGAATCGTTTTCGAAACGGCGGCCCGAAACCGGACGAAGCGGATCGGAATAGATCCCCGTTTCGGACGGATTTCCGTTTCGGACGGAACCTTTTGGCGGGATCCGCGGGGAAAAAATCCCATGAAACGATGCCTTTAGGGGACGGGTTCCGCCTTTAGGGGACGGGTTCCGCCTTTAGGGAATGGGTTCCGCCTTTAGGGAACGGATCCCGCCTTTAGGGGTGGATTCCGCCTTTAGGGATTGGATCGCGGATGATTCATCCGTCCCGAATCCCTGTAAAGGGCTAAGGCGCGATCGCGGAAAGGCTTGAACCGGCGGAAACGGATGTTCCGCGGGCCGCGGGCCGCGGGAAGCGTTTTGGGGGAAGGCCCCGGGGCTCTGAATGTTTAAAAGAGGGGTTTTTTAGCGAAGGCTGAAAAGAAGGGTCTGAGGGGGATGGAGAGGCGGAGAGAAGGGAAGGGAATGGGAGGCATCCTCGTCCCGGGGGAGGGGGAAGAAGGATGAAAGGCGGGGAAGTTCCGTCAGGCTCCGGCTAAGAAGAGCCGCGAAGCCGCCGGAAGAGGGGGGGCATTGGAAGTGGCCGCAGGGATACGGAGCGGATTCGTTCTCCTCTTCCCCGGAAACGTCCCCGGTCGTGGAAAAGGAGGGAGGGGAGTGGTCGGCGTGGACGGTTTGAGACGGTTTCCGACTATCTTCCGGTGAAGGGGCGTGATGATTCCCGTGCCCGCGCCCATGAGCGCGGCTATTTTTAAACTCCTTTAAAGGGAGCCTAGGGAAAAGGGCCGTAAGGGCGAGGGAAAGCGGGCCCGGGTCCTGGGTTTTCATTGAAAGCGCGGGGTCGGAAGAATCAAGCCCGCAGCAGCCCCTCGCGGCCGGGCCGAAGGCCCAGGCGGGCAGGGCGAGGGCTAAAAGCAGGAGCGCTATGACGAAGATTCTTCCCATAGCCCGAAAATAGCCCGGTAACGCGTTTTTGTCAAGCCGGAGAAGAAAGTCCCAAGGAAAGAAGGAAAATCCGGCCGGAGGGCCCGGGGAGATCGCCTTCTCAGGCGGAGCGGAACGCTCATTTTTATGAAACCGAATCCCGGCGCCGGAGCCTTCGGGGCGTAAAGGCCGCGGGCGTCAAATTCGGGTTGGAGGCGGATGATCTTCGTCCGGACCGCCGGCTAAGGCCCCTTTGGCCTAAGGCGGGGCGAAAGATTTCGGACCCTTTTGGTGGGAGCGCCTCCATTTCAAAACCGATTTCCAAAAGGAGACGGGGAAGGCCGGAGCGCTCCCACGGCGGGAAGGCGTCACCCCGGCGACGCTTAAGGGCGGGTTTTCCGCCTCCAGGGGATGGAAGTTCGGGAAAACTGGTTCCATATAGGGCGCCGGTGAAAGTAAAATCAACGTAGGATCGTGGCGTTTTCGTCTTTGGGCGTCTTTGGGCGTCTTCATAAATAGAGCGGCGGGCGGTCTTTTTTCCGGCCGCGTCCGCCGAAACGGATCCGGCCGCCGGAGACGCGTTTACGGCCCTCCCGCCTTTCTCCATTGGCCGAGGGCGGCGTAAATATAGTAGAATAAGCCGCGTCCTCGAAAAGCGCTTTCTTTTGAAAAATTTAAAACAATATGCTTTATGCTTTATACTTTATACTTTATAGGCTATATATCGTTATAATTTAACACGCGTTTAGTGTTTTATCTATTAAACAGTTTTCAAAACTGACTTTTCCCGCTTTCATCGAATAAGTCCGTTTAAACCTTTGACCGGGCGGTTGGGGAGCTGAGGAAGACGCCCCTTCCCCCTCGCTTTGAATTTTTCCGACGACCGTTTCGACTCTTCTCCATCTAGGATCCCACGACATGCCTTCCGCCGACAAACGAGAACTCCATTTCAAGACCCTCCGCGGGAACCTCGATAAGGCCTTCAAATTATTCGTAACCAAGTTCGTGGAAGAAAAAGAGTATGTTCCGGCGAATTTGTCGCGTCAATATTTAGCGGGGAAGGGCTTGTTTTTTAAACTTCGAGAGGGGATCCGGGCCGCCAACCTAGCGGCCCAGGGCGCCCTGGAGAGGCTGAAGGCGAAGGACGCGTTGGCCCTCGGCTCTCTGGAGGATGTCGTAAAGGAGGCCGAAGCGAGACTCTCCGTCGCGAAATTCCTGGAAAAGGTCCTCGAACACCCCTATTCGGGAATCCTCGAAAACATTTCCGCGGTTTCGGAGCCTATCCACCCGAGCCGGAGGGACGATTTTAAAAACGGGCTTTTGGGCGTCCTGGTCTACGGTTCGCTTATTTATATGGACGTCGAATGGGGCTTGAAGGCTTTTAGGGAAATCCCCCCCCTTCGGCCGGAGGACATGGAGGGCCCCCTTCGCCGGCGTTTTAAGACCCGGGCGGTCGCGGCCTACAACCTCGTCTACCTTCTCACCAAATCAAGCGACGACGACTCGGCCAAAGACGTCCTTCGGGAGCTTCGAGATATGGCCGCCCACGGTCAAGCCGTCCTCCTGCGAGAGGAGCTCGCCGGAGGCGAGGCGTCCATCCCCGAGTTCCATCCGCAAAAATACAACGAGTTTTCGCCGTTCATCCCCGAACTTCCCCTTTTCAGGGCTCCCCACCTCTCCGAAAGCGAGGCGGAGGCCTTAGGCCAAGAGGAGCCCTTCGTCTTTAAAAGCGCGAATTACGATTCCGCCGTGGAAAAGCCCACGTTGTCCACGGTCATGCGGCGGGCCGCTGGCTTGGGGCCGCCGGGATCCGTTTCGCGGGCTGGCGACAAGGGAAAGGACCAAATGAAACGCGAGCTTTTAAAGGACGCCGCCTTCAGCTTGGATCTCTTTTTTCAGGCGAGCGCCATCTCTTGTCGTTTTTTCCAAGGATTCTCTCGCCCGGACGAGGGCTGGGAGCGTTTCAAGCAGGCGGAAGCGTTCCGCGACCCCCGCTGTTTAAGCGCCACCGTCAGGTTCGCGCGCATGACCTACGAGCTTGTCTCACGCGTCCCCCAAATTAAGGAACTGGACGGGTTATGCCGGGGCTTGCTAGAATCCTTTGAAGGCCTTGGGGAACACGCTCCGCGCGCGTCCAAGTATTACGCTTGGAGCGTTTTGCTTTACGTCAACCGCTTCATCAAGCGGAAGCCAGGCCTTGAAACCCTCCCTTATTTTAAAAAAGTCATGGCGTTGGAATCGTTTAAGGAGATTGAGATTATTCAGTCGTACGTGGCCATAACGGTTTCCAAGGCCCTCGGGGGGGGGCGGGGACTTTCCTCCGAAACCTTTCCCGGTCCGGCCCTCCCCGATGATAATTTCGCCGCCATGCGAGACGTTTACGAGGCGCTCCTCGGTTTTTCCGGCACCAGCGCGGGGGACCGCGCCTGCGCGGAATTGCGGAGGGATTTACTTGTCGCGGCCATAGCGTCGGATAGGCGGGATCTAGTTGACCAGATCCTTGAGGATATCTTGGACGTGGCCGGGGATATGGAACGCCTCACGGCCCTGTCGGCGGTGAGCGTCTATCACTCCCGCGCCGGCCGACTCCCCGAGGCGGAGGCGCTGATTATCGCCTTCGGAAGACAGCATGAAGTCGCGCCCCAGCTTTTCCACAGCTGGTCCTTCGCCGCGGTTGAGTTAATCCAGGCCCACTCCCGGGAAAACAATTCGGCGATGGTTTTAACTTTATCCAAACATTTGGAAAAACAATTGAAACGCTGTCCCGACGACGAGATGTATAGAGCCTTAATCCACCCTCTGAGAAAATTTATGAGCGCCGCCATCGAAGTAAAACCCAAGCGCGGCGGCGTTCCGGTGTTCCGGCTGGTGGATGATGATTCCTAAAAACGGACGCTAACGGGCGGAAGGATCGGATCCTTTCAAAGGCGCGTTTTTGTTCCGGCGCGTCAGGGTGAAAACAAGCTTCGCCGCCCTTGGCTAAAATCACGGGAATGGTCCCCGGGGAAGGGGGAGCGAGCGCGAACGTGTTTCGTCTTAAAATTGACGCGCGCGCGAACAGTCCGAAATTAATCGAAGGATACAGAAATCATACAATATATATACTATTACTACTGATTATGCCGATTGTTAGAAGATGATTTAAGATATCCCTAAAAAGCTGTGGTTTTTGCGGTTACATCGAAAATTGACGCGAGCGCGAAAAGTTCGCCTAAAATAATTGAATAGAGATAACGTCGCTAGCGTCCTAAATTAAATTTCGCGTTTTTTCTAACCCAATATATAGGTTATTATTTACATAAATTCAGATAAATAGTATGAAGTCAGATAATATCGCTGCCAATTCTCAAATAGGGGCTTTCTGAGTAGTTTTGGCGCGGGATCTCTAAAAGCTTGACTATACCCGGTTTTAGCCAATGCTTTGTAGAGCTGATCCCGTGTTTAGGACGCTGGTGAGATAACATCTATTATCTAGATTAAATTAAAATATAGTACGCTTTATAAAGTATGTTGTTTCAAAATCTTCAAACGAAGGGACTTTTCGCATATGCGTCAAATATTGCTGAGAATGCGAAAAGTTTGGCTATAATAAAAGTGATTAGAGATAACATATAAAATATAGGATATAAGCTACTGTTATATAGTACATAAAGTATATTTTTGCAAAATCTTAAAAACAGCTTGGAATTTTTGCAAGCGCGTCAAAATTTAAAGCAGCGTGAAGGGCCATGATGCGGCTTAATCCGAGGGGAGTGAAAACGGCGCCGGAACTCCGCTTCCGGCGCCCCGGTGGGGAAAAGTCCGCGCCGCTAATTAAAAATAGACGCTGGCGCGAAGTTTGCGGTGTTGAGAATGGTTATGCGGCGTTAAGCTACTTGTGGACAAAATTTATATATTAATTCCTTAATTACAAAGCAGTTGGGATATTCTCGTAGGCGCCAAAATTATCGTGATTAAAGAACTGTTTGACACTATAAATAACATCATATATTATATTAATAGGAGGGCCGTAAGGGAATGGAAAACCTGTTAAAAACTTCATCGGATACTCAAACCTTTGAATTAATCAGGAAAAAAACCTGATTTACGTTGATAAAACCGTCTACTTCGCCAAAATGCTCGATAGCGGCAAGAGGATTTTCTTTCTCGCCCGTCCTAGGCGTTTTGGGAAATCTTTGACGGCTTCAACGCTGGAAACTTTGCTATCCGGAAAAAAAGAGCTTTTCAGAGGATTGGCGGTTGAATCTAGGCTTGACGAGGAATTATTCGCTCCCAGACCAGTCATCTATCTGGACATGAGCATCGTATCCTCCAGCCACGGAACAGAAATGTTTGAAAAAACTTTAAGATATTACACCGTTGTAGTCGGTGAAAAACTTGGGATAAAGCTGCCTTTAGATTTACCAAGCAGTTTTCTTTTTTCCTTGTTAATTTAAAATTGCTCTGAAAAATACAACAACAGTATAGCGGTCTTGATTGACGAGTACGATTCGCCTGTAACGGATATTTTGAATAAACCCGCTGAAGCTAATTCCGTCAGGTTGTTACTTCGTGAATACTATAAGCAGTTGAAGGCTAATGACAGATTACTCTCTTTTGTTTTTGTGACAGGTGTGACAAAGTATGTTCAGGGCGGATTATATTCGGCTTTTAATAATCCAACGGATATATCTTTCTGGCAAGAATTCGGAGCGTTAACAGGATTCACCCAGGAAGAAATCGAACGATGCTTTCGAAAAAAACTCGAAGAAGTAGCGATTTATAAAATAATGTCATTGGAAAAAGTATTAGAAAATATGAAAACGTACTACAACGGTTATAGTTTTGACGGTGTCACGTTTGTTTATAATCCTTATTCCACAATACTTTTTTTAGATACAAGACAGTTTGATAATTTCTGGTATCTGTCCGGCTCGTCTGAGCAGATGATTTCATTTTTTAAAAAGAAAAAATTAACGTTTGAACAATTCCGTGGAGCGAAAATCGACAGATTCAGGCTTTTAAATCCAAATAAAATGAGATATAGCGATCCTATTGTCTATCTTTATCAGCTGGGTTGTTTAAGTTTGCGTCTAGGTTCGACAGATAAGGTGTATATAGTAGATTATCCCAATACTGAAGTGAGAGAGTCCACGGCGAGGCATATGATTGAGAATTTTCTTAATTCTCATGATGGAGCGCAAAGCATGTGCGAAAGTGTTAAAACCGCTTTGTCGAGACGTGATCCTTTCCTCTTGGTAACAGAAATTAATCTGCTGCTCGCATCGCTTCCTCATCAGTATTACGAAAAGAATAAAAGAAATGAAGGATTTTATAGTTCAAAAATATTTCTCCTGTTTTATATCATTGGTTTGGATCCCCTTGCCGAAAAAAGCGGAAATCCGGGCGCATCGGATTTTGTCATCAATTATGAAGAGAAAAGCTGGGTTATCGAAGTTAAGGTGTCTCCTAATAAGGATAAAAGCAGGAAAATCGCCAATGACGCTTTAAATCAAATCAAAGAGAAAAATTACGCCGGAGCTTACCGTGATCCCGTCAGTTTGGGGCTCGTGATAGATGATGATACGCGCTCCGTCACGTGGTGGGAATGCCGAGGCGGGATGGGAGAAAATCCCGATGATATAATTAATGCAACGGATTGAAAGTGTGGGATACCACAAAAGGGCGCCCAGCTGAGTTAAATTACTCTGGAAAAGACGGATTTTTTAATTAATAATTAAAACACTTGAGGTTTAGTATTACTTCGGATGTTAAATATTGGAAGCAGCCAGGAACAAGGAAAGGTAAATTGACTGTCATTATTCTAATTTTTATCCATCGGGGTAATAGTTAAAGCGATCAGAGCCGAAATATTTATCATGCGAATTTTGATTAAATAATTTTCCATCTCTTGGAACGATTTTTAGGCGGCGCCCGTAAATATTCCTAATAAGGATCCGGATTTATACACATCTGGCGCCCTCTCGGAGAGAAAACCGTGAGCGCGTCTGAGCAAAGGATCCGCTTTTAACCTAATTTTTCGTCTATTTAAGCGTTCATGGGCTCGTTTCACCGTATACGCTTAAAATGAATTTACAAATTAACTTCTTATCCGCGAGAGACGCGTCATCCTCCCGTAAATGACCCCGGATCGGCAAAAAGCGTCCGGAGCTGTTTTCTCCGCCTCTCCTTCGGGATTTTACGGCGCCATGTCGCTTAAAAAATCCTACCTTCACCGCGGCCGAAACTCTACAAAATATCTTGACGCCGTAGCGTGTCATCCTTATCTCCTGTTGTTCTTTTCCGCGAACGGATCCGTTCTCCTAAGGCGTGTCTTTTTTCGCCGTTTAAAAATTGAGGCGCGGGCGGGGCTTGGGGTCGAGACAAACGCGGACGGCGCCGGATCTCCTAATTTCCATCAAGGAACCAAGATTTTCCGCGGCGGAAAAACCTGGAGCGTTTACCCCTGGACGGCCCCGCTTGGCGGCGCGCCCCCCCCTTTTTTCCCGCTCCTCTCGCCGCTTCCTCCCTTCCGGCCGCTTTCAAGCTCCCTGGACTCTCTTTTAAGGCGTCTAGATCGCCTAGGTGGCGGTCATATCGAATTTGATCCCCATATATAGACGGGTAGGCTCTTTCGCGGGATCGGCCGCCGCCTCGCTTTCCGTGGCCGGCTGGAGATCTCCGGCCGCTCTACCTCCCCCTTGGCGTCCGAGCTTCAAACCTCCCCGGCGGCCGCTGAGGCCTTCCAGGCTTCCCCGACTTTCCCCGCGGTCGTTTCCCCGGGAGGGCTCCTTGGCCTTCGGCCGATGGCGGGGCCGCGCCTTTTTTTGTGTCCGCGGGGAGGCGCCGCTTAAAATCTCCGGGCCATCGCTCTCTTGGAAAGTCGGCGACTTATCGGGAAACCCAATGACGAGGCGGTCGGGGCGCTCTTAAACGCCCGAGGGCGGACGCCCGCGCCCCTGGCGGGGCCTTTACTCCTCCGGAGGGGCCGGAGCCCTTTGTTCGAAAATCGTCGGTAAGACCCGGTGAAAGGTGATTTTTCTCCCATTCGAGCGATCTTCTCCGAGTCCCTTTCATCGTCCCTCTTCGGGAGGGGTGCCGGGAGGGGGTCTTAGTCCCGGCTATGGCGAATTCGTCTTTAGAGGTCTGGCTGGCCCAGCCGCTTGAAAGGTCTCCGCCCCCCCCAGGCCGAGACCCCGGTCTCCGGTCTTCGCGGGGCCAAAATTCCCTCCCGAAGGGCTTTGAGCGGTCGTTCCGGAAGCTTTTAGCCGAGGCGGGGGCTCGTGTGGGCTGAGCGGGAATCTAAGCCGCCGGCGCCTTGGCGCCCGCTCGCTTTTTCCGCCCCGTGTCCCCCCCGGGGGCCGTTTTTGGGGGCGGTAAACAGCCAAGGGAGGCTAGGAGATCCCGAAAAAAGCGCTCCGCCGGGGGCTTGGGTGTTTTCTCCGGCTCCGGCCGGAAAGAGGCCGAAAACGGAGCTTCTTGGGCGGGAAAGTGGCCTTTTTTTTAGAAGACGCCCGGGAAAAACCCTTTTCTTCCTCTCCGGCGGGGCGGCTCGCTTCTTTTCCGCCCTAATTTCGGGGGGGGCGTCTTGGGCGCTTTCCGCGGCCGTTTTAAAGCCTCCCCGTTCCTTCTTTCATGATCGCCTCTCAAGGTGATATAGTGATACGCGTTTCCGGTCGCATCCGGTTGAATTCGTCCCGATTTCCGGCTTTACCGCCGGCCTTTCTCTTTCCGCGGCGGGTTTCCCCCCCTGAGCCCGGACTTTCCCCCCCGCTTCCCGTCCTTCGCCTCCCCCAGGCCGGCTTGGCTTAGGGGCGCGGTTCTTTTTCGGGAAAGGGCGGGGGAGGCGCCGGGCGAGGCCGGCCCGACGGTCTGGCCGGAGATAAGGGCGGGCTCCGAGGGCGGATTCGGGACGGCCGGAGGCGGGGGAAATAGCCCCAAGCTTAAGCCCCGGAGGGGCTTTGGGGGTCCCTGGCGCCCGTTGGGCGCCCGGGCCGGATTTGGGCGCGGGGTTTCCATACTCGTAACGGGTTTCATTTCACCTTTTCAAGGCGGATTTTTTCAATGGCGGGGAAGCTGAGCGGAAGACTACGGCTGGTTCTCATCACGGCCCTGATCCCCCTCCTTTTCGCCTCTTGCGTCGAGCGAGAGGAGGGAGGCTCCCGGGAGGAACTCGTCCAGGGATACATTCGGGACTTTAGGACCATTCCCGGGGTGACCGAGTCGGAGATAAACGCCGTCTTGAGTTTCCAGGCCCGGGAGCTCTCCTTCAGCTTCGGCACCCAGCCGTCCCCGGAGGCCTTCGAAGACGCCGAGGGCCGTAAATCGGGGTTTTTAATCGCCTTCGCCGACTTCTTAAGCGAGCTTCTGGGCCTCCAGTTCAAACCCACCTTCTATGAGCGGGGCATTTTAAGGGAGGCTTTGGAAACGGGCTGGCTGGACTTCTCCTGCGAGGCGGAGTGGCCGGAAAACGACGCCAGGAGGCCGCATTTCGCGACCGACCCCATCTACGTGCGGGCGGTTAAAGTTTTCAAGCTCAGGGGTACGGACGATCTGCGCGCGATCGCCCGGCAGAGGCCGGTTAAATACGGCTTTCTCGCCGGAGCCGGCATCGAGGAGAAGGTCCTGGACGCGACTAAATTCCAGGTGGAGACCTTCGTTTTCGGCACCTTGGAGGAGGCCGCCGCGAAGCTTTTAGCCGGGGAGATAGACGCCTTTTTCGAGGAGTCCGGCGCCTACTCCTATTTCGAGTCCCTGGAGGGGATAGTCTCCGAGGACTACTTCCCCCCCATCGAGCTCCCCCTCTCCTTGGGGACGGCCAACGCCGAGTACCGGCCCATAATATCCGTGGTGCAGAAGTTTCTGGAGGCCGGGGGCTTCGAGTACCTCTCCGGCCTCTACACCCGCTCCGCCGTCTTGAACCGGCGGTTCCTCTTCGAGAAGTCCTTAACCAGAGAGGAAAAGGAGTGGCTTTCCGCCAGAATCAAGTTCGCGGGGCCGGTTCTGGTCGCGGCCGAGCCGGACGACTACCCGGTGAGCTTCTACAACTCCAAGACCCGGGAGTTCCAGGGGATAGCCCACGACATCCTTTCCGACATATCCGAAATCAGCGGGCTTAAATTCCAAATAGCCAACGACCCCTCCGTGGGGACGGCCGAGCTGGAAAGGATGGTCTCCTACGGGGAGGCCCAGATACTCGCGAACTACAACTTCATGGAGGACGTGGGGGGCTATCTCATCGTGCCCCGGCCCCATTCCTACGACCGCTACGCCCTTCTGGCCAACATCGACTCCAACGAGATCCGCTTCAACGAGATTTTTTACGGGACCGTGGGCCTGGTTAGGGGCGACCGCAAGAGCGATCTCTACCGCAAGTGGTTTCCCAACAGCCGCAACGTGGTCTACTACCCGACCATGGAGCGGGCGCTCCAGGCTTTAAGGCGCCGGAACGTGATGTACGTCATGGGATCCACCAACCTCCTTTTAAGCCGCACCAACTACATGGAGGATCCGGGTTTCAAGGCGGGTTTGGTCTTCGACTACCAGGTGCCCTTCGGCTTCGCTCTGAATCAGGACGAAGAGGAGCTTAGAGCCGTCTTCGACAAGGCCATGGTCCTATCCGGGGTGGATCAGGCCGACGAGCGCTGGAACACCCGGATGTTCGACTACAACCAGAAGTTTTTACGGGATTTAATCCCCTACTTCGCGGTCTTTTTGTGTTTGATCCTCTTGATCCTTTTGGGGCTCCTCTACGAGAACCGGAAAAATCGCCGCCTCAACCGCAACCTGGAATCCCTGGTGGACGAGCGCACCGCGAAGCTCTTGGCCGCCCAGGTGGATCTGGAGCGGGAGCGCCAGCTTTTCCAGCGGATTTTGGAGTCCTGCCCCATCTGCTTCACCATCACCGTGGACGGGAACATCGCCTTTTTAACCCCCTTCGCCGAGAACTTCCTGGGGAAAAAGAAGGGCGAGACCTTGATGGACCGCTTCGCGGTCAAAGAGGAGCTGGAGGAGGCTTTAACGCGGCTTCGGGGGGGCGAAGTCTTGAACTGGCGCCCCATGAAGATCGCGCGCGGGGACGGCGAGGTGCGGGAGGTCCTGGTGAACAGCTTCGTCTCCGACTACTACGGCGACAAGGGGATAATGAGCTGGTTCACGGACGTGACCGAATTGAGGGAGAACGCCAGGGATCTGGCCCTGGCTAGGGACATAGCCGAGGACAGCGCCCGGGCCAAAAGCGAGTTTCTGGCCAATATGAGCCACGAGATACGGACCCCCATGAACGCCATCGTGGGGGTGACCCAGCTCACCTTGCAAACGGATTTGTCCGACACCCAGCGCGACTACCTCACCATGATCCAGCAGGCGGCCAAGTCTCTTTTGGGGATAATTAACGACATCTTGGATTTTTCCAAAATAGAGGCCGGAAAGCTCACCATGGAGCGCATCCCCTTCAATTTGGAGGAGGTGGTGGACAACGCCGTGAACCTTTCCCAGGTGAGGGCCAACGAGAAGAACCTGGAGCTCATCTTGGAAATCTCCCCTTCGGTTCCCACCTCTTTGGTGGGCGACCCCATGCGTCTGGGCCAGGTCATGAACAACCTCCTCTCCAACGCCGTGAAGTTCACCGAGAGGGGGAGGGTGGTTTTAAAGATATCCATCCTCCAGGAAACCGAGGGGCAGGTGATCTTAAAGTTCGCCATCCAGGACACCGGAATCGGGCTCACCCGGGAGCAGATATCCCGGCTGTTCACCGCCTTCAACCAGGCCGACAGTTCCGTCACCCGGCGTTTCGGCGGCTCGGGTTTGGGCCTCGCCATCTCCAAAAGGCTTGTCGAGATGATGGGCGGAAACATCTGGTGCGAGGGCAAGGCGGGGGAGGGATCCACCTTCTCCTTTACCGGCATCTTCGGCGTCAGGGACGCCGATAAGCGCTACGCCACCTCCCGGGAGGACTTCAAGGGCCTCCTCGCCTTGGCCGTGGACGACTCTCCGCCGGCCCTAACCGTCATCGCCGGGGAGCTGGAAAGCCTGGGCCTGACGGTCCTAACCGCCGAATCGGGCGCCCTGGCCGTGAAAATCTTGAAAGAAAAGGCCGCGGGCCCCAAGGCCGTCGATTTGGTGTTTCTGGATTGGAAGATGCCGGAAATGAGCGGGGCGGAGACGGCGGCGGCCATTAAAAGGGAGCTCCCCCAAGACAAGCAGCCGGCCCTGATAATCGTGACCGCCCTGGACCGGGACGAGGTGGCCATGGAGGCCAAGGATGTCGGAGCTCGGGTCATCCTCTCCAAGCCCGTCATGGTGTCAAGCCTGCTTAACGCCTTGAACGACACCTTGGCGAGCCTACCCAAGCGATTAAGGAAAAGCCGCCCCAGAGAAGAGATGGACGCCTCCTCGGTTTCGCATCTCAAGGGTTCCAGCATCTTACTGGTGGAGGACAACGAGGTGAACCAGCTGGTGGCGCGAAAGCTCCTTAAAAACGCCGGCTTCGTGGTGGACATAGCCGGAAACGGGAGGCAGGCCTTCGAGAAGGTGCTCGCGAATAAATACGATTTGGTCTTGATGGACATTCAGATGCCCGAAATGGACGGCCTCACCTCGACTAAAGCCATCAGAGCCCTTCCCGGCTACGAGGCTCTCCCCATAGTAGCCATGACGGCCCACGCCATGAGCGGGGACAGGGAGATGAGCCTCGCGGCCGGCATGAACGACCACATAACCAAGCCCATAATCCTAAACGACCTCTTCGCCGCCCTGAACCGATGGATTAAGAAACCAACCGGATCCGAGGCCGAGGCGCCCGCCGCTCCGGCGGAGGCTTGAAATCGCCGGATCGCCGGAACAGAAACCTTTACCCGGGAAGGAGGGCGGGCGCGGGGAAAGGGCGCCCGGAGGGACGTCTGAAAACGAGCGCGCGGGAAGAAATGGACCGCCCCGGGGAAAAAGGATGGGCGCGGGCGGTGGAACAGAAGGCGAAGAAGACGAAGAAAACGAAGAAGGCGGGGGGAGGAAAAGAAAGTTTAAGACCTCCGCCCCGCGGACCCTTCGGGGAGGGCCGCCGACGCCTTCCTAGAGGCGTTTCATCGTGGAGATCCATAAAAGATGAATTTTTACAAATCAGTTGTAATTGACGAAGATTGGCGGTAAATTTTCGAGTTAACCTTCGACTCCCACCGGCTAAGTCGAGATAAGCGTGAGCATATAGCCCGCAGGGACAAAGAAAGGCGAAAGCGCCATATTGGATTTTTGGGGAATCTTCAATGATCACCCCGCTTTCAGCGGAGAATTAGAGGAAATTCAGAGGTAAATACGCGGATGAATGGTGGTTTTTTTGCGATGGAAGCGGGATAATTGAGTGTTTGCTTATAAACTAAGTAAACTGAAGTTTCGGAATTATTTTCTAACTACAAATAATACCGACCAGCGATTACACTGCTATACCGGTACCGCACAGTGATTATCTTCAAATCATATTACCCCGGCGATTAAATATTGGAAAAAAGTCACGTATTCAAGGGAATCTCTTCCTTTTACCTTTCTAACTTTTATCCGCCGGGGTAATAATCGAATAATCTATGACTAAAACTCTATAACAATCTTTCCTTACTTAAAATCATCAATGGATATGGCCTATTTCCGATCTCCTAGAAGGTAGGGTATTAACAATGGTCGAAAATTCACTTACACCGGTCAGCGGACAAACTTTTAAAGACATAATTGAAGAAAAAATAATTTATGTGGACAAGACCGCGATTCTTTCAAATTTGATTGAAACTCCCACAAAGACCTGGTTTCTCTCCCGCCCCAGACGCTTCGGGAAATCCTTGACTGTTTCCACTCTTGAGTCGATATTTTCAGGAGAAAAGGAACTATTCAAAGGACTTGCGATTGAAAATAGGCTTCAAGAGAGACGATTCTCGCGTCGTCCGGTTATTTATCTTGATATGAGCAAACTCGATATGATAACTGGCGTTCATGGATTTGAAAAATCTTTGAATATTTTAACAGTAAGGGTTGGACGATTTTTAGGTATTGACTTACCTGCGGAGCTGTTTTCCATAACTCTTATTACCATATTGATTGAAGAAGTCTATTTGAAATATCAAACAAAAATGGCAATTCTGATAGACGAATATGATACACCAGTGACGGATTTTTTGGACTCGCCTAAGGAAAGAAACGCTGTGTTAAATATACTATACGCGTACTATAGGGAAATAAACGCTAATGATAGATACATTTCTTTCGTATTCGTTACGGGAAAAACTAAATACATCCAAGGTGGTTTATATTCAGCCTTCAACACTCCGACAGATATTTCATTCGCTCCGGATTTTGGAGCTTTAACGGGATTTACTCATACTGAGCTGGAATGTTACTATGCGAGCGAACTTGATAAAACAGCCGAACACCTCAAAATTTTAAAAAATGATCTTCTCGAACAAATGAGACATTACTATAATGGTTTTTGCTTTGACGGTGTAACTTATGTTTATAATCCTTATTTAATTCTTCAATTTTTATTTAACAAAAAATTTTTGAATTATTGGTACAATTATGGAACGCCTAAACAATTAATTGCGGAGGTCACAAATTACTAGACCATTTTAGAGGAAAATCAGCTATGATGAATATCCACATATAGCAAATCAATCAGGCGGAAGGGATCCACCGTTATCCATCCGGGCGGAGCCATTTCAAGGCCTCAGAGTATTTCGCCGCGACCTAGAGGCCGAAGCGGCGCATCCCGCCGAGGTCGGCCTGAACCTCAATGCGCCCATGTTCCGCGGTCAGCCTTAGCCAGTGAAAAGCCTCGGCGTAGTCCACGGGGACGCCTACTCCACCCAGGAGCGTGAATCCGGCGGAGCACCGACCCTCTTCGTCCCCGAGCACAGCTGTCATGCGGAATCATTTCAAGGCTTCGACTGGATCTTGCGGCGCGTCCTTGCCACGATAATACTTATTTCCCTCTTGGAGGTACATATTCGCGAGCGAGTTTTCATTATTTTGGTCTATCATAATCACCAACATTCATAATAATTTAAGCGCCCTGACGGAAAGCTCTTCACGATTCCGGCTCCGTCTGGGACTCTGTCGGATATGGATTCGGCGGCCATTTTTATAAGTCAAGGTCGTTTCTGGGCGGGTAAAACCGATGGCTCTGTTTTCATCCACAAACGACTCGTTTGATCCCTTCAGGCGCGTGGAAAAAGAAAGGCGTATTTCAACAAATGCTTTACTTTGTATTTACGATATCGAGATGGTCGAGATTGGCTTTAAGCACCGCCTAGGCCCTCTTCGGCTATGCGGATTATTTTAAATTCTTAATGACGATCCTTGCCATGAATATGGAAAGAGAGATGAGCATCGCTCTGGCATGAACGACCAACTACACAAACACATAACCTACAAAGTTCTCTTCGCGGCTCTGAATATATGGCTTGAGATGCCAGCCGGAAGTAACGATTCCGGGGAGAAGACGTCCGACTGAGGCATGGATTAAGACCATCGGCCGCCGTTTTGGAAAAAATCACCTTGAAGGCGGGTATTGAACAGAAAAAAAGGCGGCCGGACTGAGAAAACAAATGTTTTGGGGGGATGAAAGCAAGGCTCCCAGGGTGGGGTGGGCGAGTTGCATAAAACATAGCGGTCTTGGAGAAAAATAAGGGGGAAGATAATAGCGTGGCGGAAACGCTGTTACAGCGTGTCATGCACATTTTTAGAATTGCTTTGCCTAAGAAAACACTGAAGTTGTTTCCGGAAATTTATCAAGGCGATAAATGATGACATGACCAGCAAATGACTTTACACTAACAAAATGATTGCGTAAAGCGCGATTATCATCTGGATAACATAATTTACCAGTCCGTATTTCAAGTATCCTCCCGCACCCCAGACGAAACCCAGATCAGCGTTTTCAATTTTCGCGGATAGTATAAATCCGGCGGTGGCGCTCCAGAGAAAAAATGAACTTCCAGCGCAGATTGACGCGGCGTAAGCGATCGCCACCCAATGGGACTGTGAGGACAGAGTTGTCTGGCAGAGATCGATGATAACAGGCATCATAGCGGCCGCTGCTGGACCGGCGCTGCAAAGACCTGATAATATGGAGGTTATCAGCATTATGGTTATCAGCAGCAGGCGTGGGTCCGAGATATTATCTTTTAAAATGAAAGCCATTCTATCTAGGATCCCAGTGGCGCTTATCACTCCGGCCATGAACAAAAAGGAAGCGATTGTCAGAACAGCCTTGAAATCTATAGTCAATTTGATTTTTTTTCCTAAAAGAGCAGATACAGCCGCCGCCACGGCGTATCCTAACACGGCCACTACTTCCGGAGGAATGATTTCTTGTGGAGCGAAAGACCATGTTAGAAACATTATTGTAAAAATTACGCACAGAGCGTATAAAAGTTTCTTGTCGAGTTTGATATGTTTATGGCGAGCCCGCAGCAAATTAACCCCAAGGCTCTGAAGTTCACGCGACTCTTTATCGCTAATTTTAAGAGACCAATAACAGATTATAGCCATAGTGGTAAAAAGAAAAATCGGCATTGCCCGGCGAAGATAATCGAAAAAAGTGGTTATACCGCTGGTCATGATGATAATAGCCGGAAAATCGCCTATAGGCGAGCTAGCACCGCCCGTATTACATATCGCAAGCAAAGCTCCAAAAAAAATGCGCACATATTTTTGTGTAAGATCGACGGCCTTTAATAATACAAATATCACTGGAAGGATGATCATTACCGCAGTGATATTGTTTAAAAATGAGGAAATCACGAACATCATCGAACCGAAAAGAACTAATACCGCTTTTTTATTTCCGTTTGATCGGAGAGCAAGTTTCACCGCTATAACCTGCATGATCCCTGTTTCAACAATCAGGTTTGTAAACAGCTCCATTGAAATAAGGATTACCAGCACATTATACTGAAAGTTCTTCATGATATCCGCAATCGGCAGATTCATTATCATGCAGTATGATGCTGATGTTACGAAAATAACCGCTATTAGCAGAAAAGAAATAATTTTAAGGGGCGGAGACAGATGGATAACTTCCTGTTTCATAAAGTATCCTCCATGATCAGGCTGAAACACTCTCTATCGCAGTAAGTCCAGCCAGTTTCCGGAATTTTTGAATATTTTGGACAACAAGATAGAAATAGTTTCTCTCCATTAAATTGACGGTACTGACCCATCATTCTGCTCGATGCTGGGAGGGTATAATAAAAAAAATCATTTTGGATCATTCCAGTGCAGACAATGGCTCCGTTGTCAGGGCGGAATTTTGATGGATAAGCTCCTTCATCGATTATTTCGGTTTCGATTCCCGCCGGTATGTTTGATTTGATCCTTTCTTTGCTTTCGACTTCCATGTCAAAAGGCAAGAGGATTATGGCTTTCCCCCGCCAATTCATCTCGGCGAGACATTCTAATAGCGCTATTTCAGGAAGAATCAGAAGCAGCTTCCTCTTCCCGGTATTAAAAAGCGCCTCTGCCAGGTTCAATGTAAGTATTTCAACGTAATCTTTGGACACAATTGGAAGGTGTGTGGCAAGCATTTTCTGCCCGGCGTTGTTGGCGGCGACGACCTTCAACGTTTCCAGGATACCGATTTCCTCAACTGTTGACATGATGTTCATATTTAACCCCTTTATGAAAAATAAATTTTGTCTTTTTCACTCTTTTTTACGCAAAACAGCAAGGATTAACCCAAGCAACGCCTGTTCCGGCGGGCGGGAACGATAAATTTTCAACGCCTTCTCCGGATCGGCGCATTGTATAGATTCCATGATCAAATTGCTGTTATTCTCGGTAAGAAAGGGGTGAGAGAACCGGACGTTTACCCCGGGAGGCTGCGGAGAGTTACCCATTAAGACTTTTATTCCGCAGCCGATTGCGAAATTGAGTTTGGTTTCGGGAGGACTCCGTTCAATAATGTCTGTCAAGTAATTACGGTCTTCGTAGATTTCGGTTAAGCCGTTTAATGAGTCTTCATCAAAGATTAACTTGACGGATGATCCGTGGTTGTGAGGGGTGTGAGGCGCTATTCCCGGCGGATGCGGATGGATGGGCTCATGCGGCGTATGATCAGGACCAAGGCGGATGTCGTTTAACGGTCCTTCGTGATGTGGGCCGTGATGGCGCGGGCCGATGTGAGGAGCGTGGGTTTGCGGTCCGTGGCGAAGATCGTGATTGCGGGGGTCATTCATAACTTTTTCTCCTTTGCCAAATTTTATAAAATCAGGCGTCCAGCCGCATTTTGATTTCACAGCTGTTAATTATCCGGGGTTCGTGCGAAATGTGGACAGTTCCTGCTCCAATCGCGGCGGTATGCCGCTTTATGTTTTTCATTAACTTATCAACCGTTATTTGATCTAAATTAGCGAAAGTCTCATCGAATATAAACAATTTTGGATGCCTTAGAAACGCTCTCGCAAAAGCCATTCTTTTAATTTGACCGCCTGATAGATTTTTCGCATTTTCTTCCACGGCGTAATCTAATGGGTCTGATACGCTCTTCGCTAATTTATTCAGCTCATCAAGGAAACACGCATTTTCCAGCGCAATACAGATCTCATCATCAGCTGGTTCAGGTTCTAATCCGAATACTAGGTTATCTCTCACAGTTCCCGCAAAAAAGAAGGGTTGTTGAGGTATATAATGTAGTAACTGTGTCAACCTCCTTTGTGATATCATTGAAAGGTCGTAACCGAATATCTTGATTGAACCCTCCTGGGGATACAGTCTGATAATGGCTTTGATCAAAGTTGATTTACCGAACCCGGTTCTGGCTACTATCGCCGTACTGTTCTTCGTGCTTAAACTCAAGGCGTGACATTCGGAAATTAAAGTTTTAAAATCAGGTGAATATACTTTGCATTCATTCACTTGAACATCGTAATTATTCATTAATACCGATGTGTCAATTAATTTGTTATCATTGATTTTGAAAGAGAAATCAATATCCTGATTCTCAATTCGTTTGAGAATATCAACTTTGGAAAGGCATTCTGATATCTCATCCAGGAATCTGTAAAACTCGTCTATCGGCTGCAGCAGCTGCTGAAACAGTAGTACAATCGTTAAAGCGCCACCTTCAGTAAGCTCACCCGCTGAGACATAATTATAGATAAGAAACAACAATCCGCTAAAAAATATAACTTTCACCATCAGCTTTAAAATATCAAATACAGCCATGGTGGTATGGTGTTGGGATTCGACCAGACGTATTTTTTTGGTTTGCGGCGCCAGCCGTTTGAATTCGGCGTCTTCCGCTCCTAAAGCCCTAATCTGCTCTATGCCGGCAATCGACTGGCATATTGATCCGTTGAGACGCGTTTTAAAATTCAATATTTTGACCCGTATTCCTCTCTGTGATTTAATTTGTAGATAAGAAATATAAAACGTGATAAATATGTATGTTATAATAACGATCCCTAAAAAGAGACTTGTATGATTGATAGTCTGAAGTACGATGCAACCAGCGATAAATAAAGAAGGGAGTAGATCGCTTGATGTCAGCTTGACAAGCTTTGAGGCGCCTTCAACCGATTCTTCTAATTTTGCGGCTAGCTCTCCACTAATTTCCGAAGAGTTCAGATCTTTTAGCGGTAGTCTGAGAAGCTTGAAAATCGTGTTGTTTCGCAGATCCTCCTCAACCGCCGCGCTTACCCTGTCAACCGACATCCCTCTTAAACGATGGATTATTTGGCTACTGGCAAATATTATTGCGAATATTACGATCAGTTTACGCCAATTTTCCGATTGATTAGAGATTCCGTCAATAGTACGACCTAGATAAACCGGAGTTGCTGATACAAGGATCGCCCCAAGCAAGGCGAGAATGGCCAGAAAAAAATATTGAATTTTTTTCTTCGTGGATAAAAGTGATATTATTTTCAACATTTTATCTCTCCTTGGTATACAGCCTTACGCTGTTGATTTATCGTAGCGAAGGTGAGTGCTTTTGGTTGACAGGATTAAAACCGTTTGAGTAGTTTGTGTTAAATATCTGTAAGTTTGATGTATTCAATACCTCATGTTAACTTCATCTTAGAAGGTTAATAATCCTTGGTAAATTAGATTTGTGATAAAATTAAATTTTTTTATTTTTGTATTGGAAAATGTATTACTTTGTTTCGATTGATTAATTTTGCCGTCAAAAACTTTACGAAAATTTCCGTGTTCTATATTTCTTGTAACAAAGAGAACTGGCTGCGAAAAGACTAATTATAGTTTTATAATCGTTATGCGTTCTTGAAAATGTTATTATTATTATTTGATAATATTGTATATATCAACGATTAATTATGGATAATTATGATAGCTCTAAGCTAATGACAATTTTTTAAAAGTTTTACGCGCTCGTTGATGGAAGGTGATCTGGCGAACAATTATTTATGTATATGAAACAATATAGTGTATAGGATTTATTTTATAATAATTACTTTTATATTTTGTTTGATGAGGCCAAATAAATTTGAAAAGTTTTTTTTTAAATCATCTATCAACAGACGGTTTAAGGAGTTCTGTCGAAATATCGGAGCTATCTCCCGGGCGTTCGGTGGTAATTTCAAATTGTCGAAACACGGAGCGAAAGAAGTCTCCAGCGGTAAATATAATTCCATCCGCCGCCTAGAGGATCCGGTCAAAAAAAGAGGACTAAAGAGTTTAAAAATAAGGGATGTTGGCGAAAAAACGAGGGTACACGAGGCGGCGACCCGTCGGTTCCGGCCGAGTGAAAAGCGCGGCCTCCGGTAAGGAGATATGGTAAAGGTTATAATGATCGGCGTTTGTTAATTTTTCTTCAGGCTTTCCGTCTCGCTTCAAGTGAGTACAGGATAAAGCGTCCGTTACTTTTCGGATTATTCCCCGTTAAGATTGATCTTTGGCGGCGGCCGCTAATATATCGCGCGTTAAAACGACCTTAAAAGCCAGCGCGGCAACCGGAAGACTCCGATTTAACGATAACGGTCGGAAAACATCAATCGCCATGAATGTCGTATATGGTAGTTAATAAGTATCCATTGAAGAGCCATTTGACGGGGGGGGCGACGCCTAGGGAGTGACGGGGAGTTTTTTTCGACTCGCGCCGACGGATGCTATTCGCCGGCGTTGGTTCGGATACTGTGAGTTTCCCGTTCAGAGGTCCGACGTGATAAGATCCGAGGGTGGTTTTGTGGTGAAACCGGTCGGGGCGCTTTTCGCCGTGAACCGGTTCGGGGTGAATTTCGCGCTTGTGGCAGTCGTTCATCGGCATCACCTTCAAAAAAAGCGTATTGCGCGATTGAGATATCGCAATATTATTAACTTACGATCATTAATGACGTCTTTTCGCGAGACACCTGGACGGCGTCGGCCCTACCAACCGTTCGCCGTCCCGGGTGTATCGTCATCTAACATATGATGAATTTTAGGGATTGTGTGTTACTCGTAACCGGAAGCCGCCGTTGATTTCCCGGGGTGAACGTTGTCTGTCTCCGCGGCCTGTTACCAAGACCGTCATGATTTTTTCAGAAACAACGGACGGTTTGATAATTTTAATAAGGCTTATTCCTATTTGATTCTACGACATCGGTATATGTTTCGCTTGCTTTTTTCGCTCAAAAAAAGATTTTTTTTTAAATTTTCGGCAATTGTTTTACATCCGTATCGAGCGATAATTCATCTGTAAGCAACTTGACGGAAAACTCAAGCCGGGTAAATTTTGTAAAAAGTCGTCCGGCGCTGGATATGGCGGATAATTTTTTTATTATATTATAATATATTATTTAAAATTTATATCATTGTTTTGACTTATCAAATATTTATAATATATCATTTATATATGCTAAAGTTTATTTACGCGTCAACGGTCCTCCCTCGGTGACATGCCGCCTTCCGGGTGTATTATTCACGGCGACGAGGGAGCGTGAATAATATGAAGGTATGGTATTTCATCCGGATAATTGGTCGTCGGAACGTTGGCGATCCCCCCCCCCGAGGCCGCCAGCGCCAGGTATTAATCCGACAAAAATAATTTTACACCTTTAAGATATAATCTAAATTTTAATTTTTATACATAGTCTATTATAAATTTATCTACAATTTGTAACCCACGAAGACGCGCTGAAATATACTCGACTTCTCGACATTATTATTTGCGTTTTCTTGCGTTTACCGCTACATTATAAACGTCGCCGTTTTAACTCTTGACTCCCTTTTTGACCAGCGGGAAATTTAACTTCACGTTCGCGCTTTTTAAGAATATTTGATTATTCCAAGAATAATCTTTTTATGACAAATAATAGCGCAAATCCTCTTTCCTTTATATTTTTTCCACGTTTTATTACCTCTTTGGGTTCCTTTTTTAACCGCGCGCGCGCGGTTGAAATAAATATCTAGGTTTCTTCCTTTCGGCGTATTTATTCGCTTAAAATTACATCGCGCCGCCATTGTTGAATTACAATTATCTAAGTGATTAATATGGAATATAAACTTTGTTCAGGACAGTATTTTATTTACACGCTTAAGTTGATTGAAATTTTTTTTAAATCTATTTTTACAAAAATTGATATTTCTCCTAAGCAAAAAGGTAATCAAGATAAGTCGTTGTCTGTAAAATCTCAAGTTGAGAACTTTCTTTCCATCGAAAATTATAAGAGAAAGCATGAGGATCTACTCAAAATTTTTGATTGCTATTTATCAGTTGAAAATTATCTAGGAAAAAAAATTACGTTGCCGGATTTAAATACTAATCTCAGCTTGCGCAGAATCAGCGCGCAATGCAACGTTAGTCACCAGGCAGTGTTAAATTATTTGGATCACTACGAAAAACAAGCTTCAGAAAATTGTACGCTTTTAAATATGTTGGTTAAGCCGTTAACAAACAAAACGCATTTAACAATTTTCAACGAGTTGCCTGTTTTCATTCCGAACATTGTCGCCCAGCTTACTGAAAACCGCATGTATTTATCGTTGGTTTTATTTCACTGGCATGATATTTTTCGTGATAAACAAAATAGGGATTTATCGTTCGAAAATGAAGCTGATGACAAATTGCCCGGACATAATAAAACACATTTTATTTCCGATTTAATTAATTTATCGGATCAACTACGGGCTATCCGTTCAAATGTGAATTATGATGATACCGAAGATATGCTTCGCAGGTACTTCAATATGTACGGACACCTCCTGCGTCTGGCGGAACGTGAAAATTTATTTAAGTATACATATAATGACCACTTAAAGTTTAATTACGATCCGGCGGTAGCCGGAACCATTTTTTACGAATTGTCTCTTCTGTATAACGCCTTTTATTCAAAGCATCAACCCATGCGTTACGATGGCAAGTATCCGCTTCGTAAATCGCAAATTAAAACTGTCACGCCGCATGTTGATATCTACGAGTATCCTAAACAGATAGCTTCCGGTAAGTTATCCGATACGTCACCGCTTGGTGATTTAGACGCTTCTTTTAAATACGTTTTCGGGAGTATTTTCACTGGTGTTGATCTGATGCCCGGTATAATATCTCAAATTGACAGAAACTGGTATCCTGGAAACAACGACGGTAGAATTCTATACGAGGAAGCTAAGAATGTGCTGTCACAAGCGTCGCCTAACGTCTCCGGGCGCGCGGGAGAAATTGAAACTATCATTGATCGTTCTAAAAGAGAGCGGGAATATCGGAAAGTGGATGATTTAGACGGTGAAATCAGTTACATGCCTCTTATTGACGCAACCGAGGATTTTCAGTACAGTATATCCGATTTTGAATTCACCCGCGACGAAAAGCATAAACCTAGTCTGGATTCGGATCTGTCGATATTTGAACCTCTTTTTAAAATATTGGAAAGTGAAGCGCTTGAGATTAATAACCGCGCTCGTAGAGGTAAAATGTCTGAACGCAAAATGTATATTTTCGACAGCCAATTTGACGATAAAAATAATTTTTATAAATTTAAAGCGCGGAAAATACCGTATTTTGAAGCCGTGGCCCGCCGTCATTTTTTCATATCTTTAAGAAACGATTCCATTGAAAAAGTGCTGTTAGACGCTTTGAAGTACGACACGCTGCGTTTACTTCTCGATAACTCCGACATTTTTAGCAAATTTATTAATTTTTATTCTAACACAGTTAAAACCACTGTAAATAAAATTGACGTCATAAAAGAACATTATAAGGATACAGGAGTCTTAGAAGAAATCTATAAACACTTGAAAGAAAAACTTGGAAATTTGTATGAAAAATATATAACAAATAGCGTTATCCTCCGATCTAACGAAACCGGAGCTTCAGAGTTTAAACTTAACGACGCCGGCATGGCGCTCACGGGATGCGGGACGCTCATTTTGGGAAAATGTCGGGATGGCGGAGAAAAAAGGTACATACTTTTGGAGAAGCGCTGGAAGGTTTTAGAGGAGTCGGGAAAACTTGGTTATCCCAGCGCCGCCAGTTGTGATTTTTACGATACCGCGCAAAGTAAAATGAGTTACGACACTTATGGAGATTATAGAGCCGATGAATCCGGAAAATTGGATTTTGAGGCCAATCCTTTTATTACGGCGAAGCGAGAGCTGCATGAAGAGCTCAACATGAATATCAATGTAAACGATCTCCGCATGATCAGTTTCGGAATCGATACGAGCCGCAACGTCCAGCAGTTTAGTTTTTATCTTGAAACTGAAGAATTTGTAGAAGATGTGTGGAATAGAAAATTATATTACGCTCCATATCAAGACGAGGGAAAGCTTTTTATCCTGCCGTTTAAAAAAAGCTTATTGATTGACATTTTAAACAATTTCAAGATGGAATCCGGAACGGCGTGGTCTCTTTTAAAACTTATGGAAATCAAAAAAGAGCTCTTATGGAAAGAGTGATCCAGGCGAGCGGGACGCGTTTGTTTTCAGCGGCCCAGGGCGAATTTAAGCCTATTTTTTTCCCTCGTCCTCTTCGACCGCTTTTAGGTATTGAAACGAATGTTTTTCGCGGGGCGGGGTTGGCGTTCACCCTTAAGAGCGGTCCTCCCGCTTGAGCGCGCCACCCCCCTCGCCTTTGCGGGTTTAATGTTAGGCCGGCGGGAAAAAAATATCCGCCGAACGGTCGTTCACGCGGGACGGCGTCCGCGATAAAGCGGCGCCTTCTTCCCCCCCCTTCTAAGGCGCCGACGAGTAAATTCCGGCGTCCGGCGGACACGGGAAAAAGTCGTTAAATTCATGTAAATTTTTCCCTTACCTTTCCGATAAATTTTACTCCGTTCTGAAACGATTAAGTGTTCTGTATATTGATATATATATCATAATATTTCCATATATGGCATATATTTCCGTATATGTAAGTTAGGCGCCTCGAAAAATGTTGATTTTACGCCCTCTTGGGAAGCCCGGGTTTCCCGCGCGCGGCCGATTTTCCGATCCATCGATTTTTATTTTTAGCATTTCATCCGACTTTTGTGTAAAATTACTGGGGGAACATTCGATTTGAAGAATAATCCCATACACTTTTCAAAAACCCCCCGCCGGAGTGAATAATCCGGGATAAAGCGCGAAGGAGCCTGATTCCGCAGTGTCCGAGGCCGTTAAAACAGCTGAAAATCCGGTCGGCGTCGATCTTTCCGGAGCCCTCAGCCAGGAGAAGCAACTCGCCCGGGAAGTGCGGGGCGGTATGCAGAGCCTGACGGTGGCGGTGAAGAACACGGCCCTCTACCCGGAGAACAGCAAGATCCGCCAGGCCTCCACCCACAAATTTTTCGAATGGATAACCGCCTATCTGGACGCCAACGAATCTTTAAAGCTCTTCGTGGACATCGAGACCTTTCTTTGCCTGGGGGAGCCGGTCTTAACCGAAAAAAGCGTGGAGTCCGCGATCATTTTCCCCTTTTTTAGGGACGGTGTTCAGTGGATCGAGTTCTTGGACGGCCTGCCGGAAGCGGAAATGTTGACCTTATTGGATCATCTCACCCGTTTCCGGATGCTCAAAGAGGAAGACGAGGACGATCTGGTCACCGCCATGTGGGGATCGGATTTCCAGTATATCAAGTACAAGACGGCCAACGAGTTCTGGGAGATAGACCCCGTCACCGAGATATCCGCCATGAAGGTGAGTCTGGCCACGCTGGACGGCCCCGCGGACGATTCGGAACAGCGGCTCCTGGTGAAGGGGGCGGCGCGGAAGGGAGAGGCGGCCTCCTCCGGCCGGGCGGCCATCGGCGCCCTTCTAAGTTGGATCGCCCAGCCCAGGGAAAAGAGAACCAAGCCTTTTCCCGCCGCCCCGGAGCGTGACGATCTAAGGCCCCCCGACACCGGATCGGAGCGGGGGGACGTGGGGGGGGATTCCCCCAAAAAGGCGGAGAGCGGCGCGGGGATCCGCCGGGAAGGCTCCTGGGATCTCAATACCGGGGACAGGTCCCTGCTGGAGAACCTTTTAACGGAGGAGGCCAGGAAGGCCAACTACAGGCTGGGCCTCGACCTCGCGATAGCCCTCCTGGACCAGGTGAGCGATCCCGAAAACCGCTCCCGGATTTTGATGTTCCTGACCGAGACCGTGCGCTTCTCTTTGGCCCGGGCCGAGTTCACCTTGATCATGGGAATCATCCGGAAGCTGGAAAAGCGCGTCGCGGCCCACGGGCCGCTGCTTTCCGGCGTGATGGAGGAGTTTACCGCCTGGGCCTCGTCTCCGGAGGTCTTGGACGGGCTCGCGCGCCTGGAAGAGAAGGCCGCGAACCTCCCCGTCGAGGAGCGCATCAGCCTCAACCAGTTTTTAGCCTTCCTGCCCCCGGCGGCGGCCGGGGTCCTGGCGGAGACGGCCTACCGGATAAAGGACGTCCATTTAAGGGCCCAGCTCCTGGGGGCGGTGGCCGACCGGGCGCCCCTCGGCGGAGCCGAGCTGGCCCAGATCGTGAACACCGCGCTCACCAAGGACGATTTGCTCACGATCTTAAAGGACGTCCAGCGGAAGAACAAAAAAGACTCCCAGCCCTTCCTTAGCGGCCTCACCAAACACGCTCACCCCGACGTGCGGGAGTTTTCCGCCGCCATGCTCCTGGAAGACGAGCCGGAACTCATCGTCGGGCTGCCTCATCTTCTAAACGAGGCCGAGCCCAGGACGGCCCGGCGCGTGCACTTCCTTCTGGGGAGAAGGCCCAACGTCCAGGTGGAGGGGGCGATCATGAAATTCCTGCAGTCCGGAAGGGATCTGCAGATGAACCGCTCGTCCGAGACGGTCCTTTTAAATTTCCGGACCTTGGGGCTTTCCGCCGCCTCGCCCCTCGCCTTGGAGTTCCTGAAAGGCTACTTGAAAAAGGACCTGAAAACCTTGTTCGGCGTTTCCGGCGAGACCGAGAGCCTCTACCGCAAGGGAGCGGTCCTCGCTCTTCTTTTAATGCAGAGCGACCTGGGCCAGGGGGCGATATTGGACGACCTTTCCCATAGCTGGCACAGGTCGCTGAAAACAGCCTACAGGGAGGCCGACGACGAGGCCAGAGAGATCTTGAAGATGCTCCACAAGGAGACCATCCCCCGGGAGCCTAAGATTCAAAGCGCCGCTCCGGCGGCGGCGGGCGTCAGGGTCACCGGCCGGGTGGACGTGGAGGCGCTTCCCGTCACCGGGGAGGTGGCCACCTCGGATATCAAGCTCAAACAGATTAGGCGCATTAAAAGTCTGAAAGCCTTAAAATCCCTAAACGACCGGGATAAGGGGAGGGCCTCGGAGGAGCCCGTGGCGGAGGGTTCCAGGATCCCCGAGCAGTCCCCCCCCAGGGCCATCAGGCGGGTTAACCGGGGAAGCCCCGCTTCCCCCTCCGAAGCTCCCGGTTCCGGAAACGGCGGTTCCGGAACCCTCCCTTCGCGGACTCCGGCTCCCTCCGGGTCCGCGTCTTCGCCTCCCGGATCCGCCTCTCCTCCTCCCGGATCCGCCTCTCCTCCTCCCGGCCCTCCGCCGCCGCCTCCCGGCCCTCCGCCGCCACCGCCCGGCCCCCCGCCGCCTCCCACCTTGGAGGCGCCGGATTCGGCGGCGGATCCTCCTCTCCGGGCGGCCTCCGATCCGGCGGCCGCGGTTTCGGCGCCGGCGGCGTCCAACCCCGCTTCGAACAGCCTCGCCGGCGGGATTCAAACTCCGCCTCCCCCGTCCGCGCCCCTGGGCGGCGGGGATAAAATCGGCGCCCCCCCGCCCGCGGCGAAGATGACGAAACCCGCCGATCCCCGAGAGAGGTCCCGCTGAAAGGGGAGCCCCTTGGAAGCGCCCGCCGCGGCCGCCGCGGCGGGCGCCCGCCCTCCGCTCTGTGGTCCCGGCTTTCGGGACGGGGGACTATTTTCGTCTTTTTCCCTTTCAAGTAGCGAACGCTTTAACACCCTCCAACCCCGACGCTGAAAGTTTTCGGGAGGCACCATGACGCCGCTCACCAGGCCGCGGGACGCCCAGAAGGGCCAGAAAAAGCAAGCCAGCCCCGGAGAGAAGCTGCTCCACAACATGTTTAGGCTCTTGCAGGTGGTGAAGATCCACCAGGCCAACAACAAGCTCTTCACCGACAACGTGGAGCTCTTTCGGAGCGTCTTGGAGGAGCTTTGGGCGAATTACTCCGTCGCGAGCTTCTCCTTGCACCGGGGGAGGTTTTACTTAAACGACGAGAGGATCGTCTACACCCCCACCATGTGGACCACCTCCGCCAAGATGACGGAGTACTTCCAGGCGCGGGGGATAAACGGCGTGAAGTTCTACGACAAGGGGAAGCTCTCCCAGAAGGACATCGTGGGCTTCATGGACGTCTTCAACCGGGCCACCAAGGCGGAAGACCCCTTCGAGTGGCTCGATGAGAACGTCAAGGCGAGCTTCCCCTGGGTGGAGGTGAGCCGGGACGAGGATACGACGATCTACGTGGACGGGGAGGCCGGAGGGGAGGGTCCCACCGGCCGGAACGCCCTTTTCAAGAGCCAGGGGGCCCAGTCCAACGCCCTGGCGGCCAGGCGCTGCTACTCCCAGACGCTCACCGCCCTGCGCACCCTGATAGAGCGCCTGGAGGCCGGAAAAAGCGCCGGCGTGCAGAAGACCAAGAGGGCCATCGAGAGCTTGATCGACCTTTTAAACGAGGACGAGGCGAGCTTTCTGGCCTTGAGCACCATCCGGGACGCGGGCGATCAGCTCTACACCCACAGCGTGAACACCGCCATCCTCTCTTTAAGCGTGGGAAAGCGCCTGGGCCTCACCCGGGGATCCTTGGAGCAGCTGGGCCTGGCCGGGCTGTTCATCGACCTGGGGAAGGCCGGAGAGATCCGAAACGTTTTGGATAAACCCGAAAAACTCACGGGAGCGGATCTGGAAGCCGCCAGGAATCATTCCCTCTTAAGCGTCTTAAGCATCATCCGCTTAAACGCCTCCCACGCCTTGAAGCACTCCATCCTGGCCCCGGCCGGGGAGCACCACATGGGTCTCGATCACTCCGGCTACCCCAAGCCGGACTTGGACGGCGAGGGGGAGCCGCCGCCCCTGTCCCTGTTCGGGAGGATATTGGCCGCGGCGGACCAGTACGACGCCCTCACTTCGGTCAGGCCCTGGCGGGGGCCCTACGACCCCCATTCCGCCTTGCGTCTCCTTTTGCGGGACGCCGGCCTGAAGCTGGATCCGGTGATACTCAAAGTTTTGGTGGACGTTTTGGGGTCCCACCCCCCTGGAAGCGTCCTCGTTTTGGACACCCACGAGGTGGCCATGGCCCGCCACACCCCCAGCTCCGCCGTCGGCGCCCGGCCCGTGGCCGTGCTGATGAACGCGGGGGAGGACGGGACCTTCAGCCCCGGAGAAGAGGTGGATTTGAGCCAGAAGGATCCCGCGACCGGCCTCTTCGTCCGCAGCATCGTCAAAACCCTTCCGGCCGCCCTTTTAGACGTCCAGCCGGTGGACTTCCTCCTGCCCGAGCCGGAGAGCGTTTCCCGCCGGGCGGCTATCTAAATTGGGAATTATTACTCCGGTGGTTAAATATGATGCATGTGTAAATAGTCTGACACTGAAAAAATAAGAGAAATATTATACAATATATATGATATTTATAGTGAATATGTAGTATATAAAGTAATAGTTTTCACTTATCCAAAAATCTTATGGGTTTTTGCAATCGCATCAAACAGATAATTGACGCATGTGTAAAACCCCTAGCGAATTTTGTTCTTATAAGCAGGATACCTAATACGCTCTATATTTAAGATAAGAAATCTATATACAGTATATGCCTCAGTCTGTTTATCCTTTGTTGGATTTTTTGCAGTTGCATCATAAATGATGCGACTGCAAAAACCTCTGAGATATTCAAATAATTGAAATTCACTACATTATGTGCCGTATAATCATTAGATTAATTCTATATTTTGATAGCGTACCTATCAGTTTTCAATGACAGACTTTTTGCACAGGCATCATAAATGACTAACGATAAGCCGATAACCAGATAACCAGATAACCTGGTGAGGTGGAAATAATAATTTATTTATAGTAAACTGAATCAAAATTGTTCACTAGCGTCCTAAATACGGGAATAACTTGTTAGGGCATCAACTTAAAACCGCATATAATCGGGCTTTCAGACATCCTATCCCAAAAACGCTCTGAAACACCCTTTTTAAAAATTCTACGTGATTTATCTTACCACCTACTATTTATTGAC
>JAISMF010000044.1 GCA_031276865.1 Deltaproteobacteria bacterium
AATGAGGGTCTGGGTGGGCGATTTCTCCCTTACGGACTTCCTGGCCGACCCGAAGGCCCTGGCGAGGGAGATCGCGGCCAAGAAGGTCGAGAAGGCTTAACGGGCGGCCTTCCCTTAAGGTCCTAAAAGAGCTTATCCTAGGGTCGCGGAAGATCGCCAAGGGGGCCCGGGAGCTTTTCCGCGGCGAAGTCCGAAAGACCTGGGTCTTCCGGACTTCGCCGCTTTCTTCCCCCCATCCCCATCTCTTAGCGCCTTTCCCCCTAAAACTATTTCCCCGCCGCCCCGGTTAGGGGACGGATTCCGCCCCGAGGCGCCCCAGCCGGAGAGGTCGGAAGGGGAAGGGGTTTCGAGGCGCCGGGGTGAAGTAGTAATTTTTTTCCGCCCTAAGGGCGTCGCGGTTAAGCCGCGAAACAGACGATGGAGGTTGATACGATGAAACTCGTCATTTTCGGTTCGAGGGGAATCACCGATATAAGGCGCGTGGAAAGGGCGGTGGAGCTTTCCGGGAAGCTTCCCGAGGTTACGGAGATAGTGAGCGGCCGCGCCCGGGGAGTCGACACCCTGGGCGAGGAGTTCGCGCGGAAAAGGGGGCTTCCGGTGAGGCTTTTTCCGGCCGACTGGAAAAGGTTCGGACCCTCGGCGGGCTACCGGCGTAACGAAGAGATGGCGGCCTACGCTGATTTCGGGGTCGCCGTCTGGGACGGGCGAAGCCGCGGCACCAAGCATATGATGGGGCTTATGGAGGGGCGCGTCTTCGTCTACGAGGTCGAAGGCGAGGATCCGGCGGGGTAAGGAGCGGGGATGGGCTGGATGGGGGCGGGCGTCGAGCAAGGGCGGGAGTTACGTCGGAATCCCATATCATGGGGACCCTGAGCGACTCCCGAAGCCCCCCGTTAGACGCCTGGAGCTCTCTTCGCGACCCTTCGCCCGGGGTCTTAGGTCCGGTTCCCCTCCGTCAAAACGTTTATCCGCGCGTGATGCCGGAAAAAGACGTCGCGTTTTGGCGGTTCGCGCGGCCTGTATGACTCGGAAAGAATCGCCCGCTTCTTCAGCCAAGGGATTGGCGTCGGGCGGGCTTTTCATAACCGACGGCGTCCGCCGGACGAAATCCTTGACCCTGAGATGAGCGTAACCCAGGTTAATGTTCCTGAAACGGAGCGAATTGATAAACCAGGTCGATTTCTCCGGCGGCGTCTTTAAACATGGCGTCACGGGAGCGGACCAATTCTCTCGGAGCAACCGTTTCCCGCTCGAAAACGAAGCCTTCCTCTCCGAAACCATGAAAGCGACTCTCGTAAACCTTCTCTCGGTCTTTGGCGTCGGTTTTCCGGCCGGGTGTCTCTTTGAAGAGAGCGGGGATTTAAAAGGATCGGTCGATTCCGTTCTCTTCCCGAATATTGAAACCGGGATCCGGTAACCGCCGGAATCATCCGAAGCGTGCTGAGGGAAAGAGACGGGACGTTCTCTGAAAAGAGCCTCCCGCGTCACTTGATAGATATCATGTCGTCATCCAAAGAGTAATCCGACGCGTTAGAAGCGCCCACTGGGATCAGCGGGGGGGGCGCGCGAAAGAGCGTCTCCCGCCGCGGATTAATTTTACCTTTATTACGTCATATCACGGACAAACCAGTAGAAAAGAGCCTAGTTATAGGACAGTGACACGGACCGCGATTATTCTAAGTGTTATCCGCCGGAGTAACAAGATATTCCATCTTTGCGCCTTTGTTTTAAAATAGCGCTAATTTTGGGGACGATTAAATTTATCGATTAATCATGCCGGCTATTTCATTCCGCCATGGCTTTTAAAAGGGCCTCGCCCGCGTCCCGGTAGTACTGCACGTCAATTTTCGCCGCCATGTCGTCGGACATGTCGTTTAATTGCCGGCGGCAGGAGACGGGCAGAAGTAGGGAGCTGGCGCCCTTTTCCACCGCCAGTTCCGCAATGGACGCGGCGTCGAAAACGGGCTCAAGGGAGCCGCCAAGATTCAAGGATCCGGCCACCACCAGGCCTCCGCGGAGGTTTTTTCGGAGAATGGACGTGACCAGGGCGATGAGTACGGCGACTCCGGTGCCCGCCCCCGATTTAGCGGAATCAAAGGCCCGGAGCTGAACGGAGAATTCATGGCGGCGGGGATCTTTGTCTCCCACCAGCTGCTTGGCTCTGGCGTAGAGGTTCTGTTCGGCGATGCTGACGCTCTCCTTGAAGTCCACGGGGGCGGGTTTGTTCAGGATCTTCACCCCCGAACCCGGTCCGTTGTTTATCTCGATACGGAAAAGTCCAGGGTGTTCGTCCGGGGAGCCGATGGAGACGGTCCATATCTGCCCCGGCTCCAAAGGATCGCCCCCTATCCAGCTTTCACTCTGGAGTTCCGGGGTGGAGACGAATTTTTCCACCCCGTCCTCCCCGAAGGCGTAGCTGAAACTGGTGTTGCGGAACTCGGAGGCGCCTATCCTCTTCTGCTGCTCCTTCACCCTCCTTCTGGACTCGAGGGCGATACGGACGGCCCATTCCAGTTCCTCGTCCGGGACGTCGGCGGTTCCCGGATAGAGGAGCTTCATGAGCCCGCTCACGGTCTTGGAAACGGCGTTAAAGTCGCGCCCCGACAAGGCCCCCCCGAAGGAGACCCTGTTTTGGAGGACGCCCACCCGGCTTTGGCGGCGTAATTTCGACCAGCACTCGGAGAGCACGTCGCTCACGATGCCGAAATGGTCGGTGAGGATGTCTTTGGAGATCTTAGGGACGTCCCAGCCGGGGAGGTAGGCGTGGATGCGGTCCATGAAGGCCGTGTCGTCCCGCATTTCAGGGGGGAGCGGCCCTAGAAGGTGCCCCACGCGCTGCTGGTGGGAGACGTCCACGTCGAAGTTCCCCACCATGACGACGCTCCCATCGGCCCGGATGCTTTCCTTTCCGCGGCTGAATTCGCCCGACTCCATGTAACCCTTAAGGATGTTCACTCCGTCCTTCTGGTCGAAGGAGACCCCGGAAACCTCGTCGAAACAGACCACGTCGTAGAGGCAGACCAGGCCCCGTTGGCCCGTGGAGTTGTTCACGAACATCTTGGCCACGGTGGCCTTGCCGCCGGATATGAGATGGGCGTAGGGTGAAACCTGCTGGAAAAGATGGCTTTTCCCCGTGCCCCGGGGCCCCAACTCCACCATGTTGTAGTTGCGTTCGACGAAAGGCACCATACGAAGAAGAAAGGCGTCGCGGCCCCTGGGCGTAACTTTCTCCGGCTCGATCCCCACGGACCTCAAGAGGAAATCCTTCCATTCCGTGGTGGTGAAGGCCTCTCTCGCCCGCGAGAGCTTTTCCAGGATATCCAGTTTGGAGAGCTGGATCTCTCGCAGACCCTCCACCTGGAAGGGTCTTCCCGCTTTTCCTATCTGGGCCTCCACCGAGTCGTAGAGGAGGGTGAGCTCCGCGTAGAAGCCGCCCGTCAGCATACGCTCGTTGGATCTGACTATTTCCGGGCTGACGCGCACGTCTTTAAGCTGCAAACTGGGAAGGGTGGCCAAATAGGAGTCGGTCTTAGTGTCCAGCCTCGCCGTCACCAGATCGATTATCTTGATTTTTCCCTGTTCCCTGGCCCTCGATTTAAAAAGCTCGTCTTCTCCGGCCTTGACGGTCTTCTCTTTAAGCTGATTTTCCACGATTTCGAGCCCTTCTTTAATTTCCTCGTCGTTCACGCTGGCGCAGTAAGTTCCCAAGAGAAATTCCACTACATAGGTGGGGACGGGAAAAGATCTGCTGAAGACGCGCACGAGATCCTTGCGCACCAGATAGCCCTCCAGAGCCGAGGCGGCTATCTCATCCAATCTGTCCATCCCGCTCATCTTATTCCTCCGTAAAAATCATCAGTCTTAAAAGCCTATAGTCTTAAACATTTTAAACCGTCGCGGGCGGCTAATTCAGGGGTCTTTGATCTACGCTGATCCGCAAAGACGGCATCGGTGTGAAAAAGCCTTAAAAAAATCATCGAAAGATAATACCTCTTTTGGCGCCTGGTGGCAAGTGTAAGGTTTTCAATTTTGTAATGGATAGTAAAAAGAGCCTTTTTCACTATGTCTCCCATCATAGGGTAAAATGACATTGTTTTTAAAATATCAAAGAACGGGTCTGATAATTGAAAAAAAGTCTACTTTGAAAATAATAAGAGAGCGAACAAATGAATTATTGAATATTAGGCTGAGAATTTGGAAGATAAAATGAATAGATGCGCCAAGCAAAAAGTAAAGAATATTTTGTTCAGGTCATGAAAAAAGTCGAAATAATATTATAAGACTTACCATAATCGTCTATTCCTTAACGGTTTTACGGTAGGTCTTTAATCTTTTTTCTTTGTCAAGCACGACCAAGTAAATTACAGTATCAGTGTCCGGATCCGGATCAAGGTAAACGGCTGAAGCCGTCCAGATGTTGTCGTTTTGGTTTTCCGCGGGCTTAAATTCAACTGGTTTATGCGCGAGAGAGCTTTCAGGGTCATTAATGCTTCCGCGAATATCTAAAGAAAAGCCCGCGGCTTTCCCGGAGACGGTCACAGCGCAGCGGCTATGGGTCCACTTGATATCCGTAATTTGAATATAATTTTCCGCTTCGTATCCGGCGTCTTTAATAACCGTCAGACGAAGGGTCAGGCATTCCTGTAAGCTTAAGCCTCCGTGCGAGTATTTGAGGCCGTCCCGAAAGCAGCTCACCCCGTTGGCGAGCGCGTAGTACTCTTCTTGGTTCCAGTGCCAAGGGAAACGCCCCTGTTTGACTTTAGCCCCTGGTTTTATGGAGGCGCACCTGCCCCACTTATCCTCCGTTAGGACGGAGGGAAGAACGCTTTTGGGAAGATTTACCGGGAGGAAGAGAAAACCGTGGTCCGTCACGATGGTGATTTTTTTCCAACCGGAGTTTGAAAGATCTCTTACGCGGACGACAATTCTCTCCAGAAGGTAATCCATCTGGGAAGCGAGTTCGATCTGTTTGGTGGAGTGTCCGGCGTGATCGATACTCCCGTTTTCACACCAGGCTTTTCCTTCGCCGTCTCCTGTGGAGTTATCGTCCAAAATAGTCCAGCCCTCTGTTACCAAGAGCTGCTTAAAGCGCTGGTCGGTTAAAAGATTTTCATTTTCGGAAATGACGGGGGTAAAATCAGGAGCTCCCAACAAACCTTTGATTTTGTCCCTCACCGGGGAAGCCGCGGCTTTTCCAGTGGCGGTAACGCTGGGAAGAGCCGCCCAGAGAGGGTTTTCGGTGACGTTAAAACCCTTGGAGGATAACTTTTCGGATAAATTTTTAGCGGCGTCAAACCTTAATCCGTCCACAAAAAGAATAAGGTCGCCCGCCTGGTAAGATGGCGCAGTTTCAACGGACGGTCTTCCGGCGGGGTATCCGGAGTCGGCCGCGGTCGTTTGGAGATATTTAGCGGATTCTTCCAGCCAGGGGAGGTAAAATGATTTGACCGCCGATATCACCGCGTCTATGTCGGAAGTTTCTCTAACCTCGGAAAGAGCCTTCATGACTCCATCGTCCACTTTCCATCCTTCAGTAACATAGGATTTTTCCAAATCCGCCAGAGCGCCGCCGGTAAGAGTAGTAGAGGCGGCTTTGGCTGCGACCGTCAGATGACCCAGAGCCCGCGCCAGGGGCGCCTGCCCCAGTTCATCCCACAGCGCTGGTTTTTCCGGCGAGGAGCGCCTTCCCGAGTGTTCAGTATCCAGATTGATAATTTCGGTTTTGGCTTTATTAAAATCAAAATTGGAGAGATTAGCGAGAGCCTTGGACAGGGCCTTCTCATGAAAATCATTCCACTGAGGAAAGCCTTCGAATTCGGTGGTGGAGGCTAGTCGCCAGCTTAATTTATTGTCAGGGGGTCTAAGGGAGCGGATATGCTCGGGAATGTTTTTATATCTTTCAGGCGCCTCGCAAAAACGGTTCCAAATCTTTTTCCATGAATCTTTCTGATGGAACGCCAATAACTCAGCAGCTTTTAACGATCCGTCTTTATCTGGATTGAATTTCAGGTTCTTTTCACAGTGTTTCACAAAAGCCTTCCAGGAGTTTTCGTTCTGTTCTTTACGGAAACTATCACCATCGTTTAACCAACGCAAAAATAAGCTGTCGGGGTCGGAAATAATCAAAGAGTTAAAAAAGGAATCATCTAAGTGTTTGCCCTTAAGATCATCCAAATCCATTAAAAGGATGGTGTGTAGAGAATTGTGAAGGCTGTTTTTGGCGGTTTCGTCTTTGGCGATGTTCAGACCAAGACCTTTCTTTTTTGATGCTAAAAACTGTTCCGGCAACCAGTCTCTTCCGTGCTCGTTTAACCAGATGGAACCACGGTACTGGAGTTCTGCCAGGGATATTAAATGGTCTGGGCATGTTTCCGAAGCATTCAGATCCGTTTTCCCCACTCCCGGAAGATAGACTATCGGTACATGTTCCGGAGGGCACCGGAAATCATCAATTTTTCCAGCTATGGCGCAGCGCAGCCAGATTCCCGGTCCAGTAAGCGTTTCCGGGTCATATTGGCCAAGAGTGAGTAATTCCGGCAG
>JAISMF010000066.1 GCA_031276865.1 Deltaproteobacteria bacterium
GCAGCCCTACGGCGCTCCGCCCCAGCCTTACGAAACTCCTCAGCAGCCCTACGGCGCTCCGCCTCAGCCTTACGAAGCTCCTCAGCAGCCCTACGGAACCGCGCCTCAGCCTTACGGGACTCCACCTCAGCCCGACGGCGCTCCGTCCCAGCCTTATGGCGCTCCGCCTCAGCCTTACGAAGCTCCTCAGCAGCCCTTCGGAACCGCGCCTCAGCCTTACGGGACTCCATCTCAGACTCAGAGCGTTCCGCCTCAATATTCCATCGCTCAGCCTCAAGACGGAAAATCTCAGGACGGAGGACTTCAGGACGGAAGACCTCAAAAAGGAGGTCCTCAGAAAGGAGGGCCTCAGGACGGAGGGCCTCAGGACGGAGGACATAATCAGGGACAGTTGCCGCCTCGCATGACGGTAAGTCCACAGCAGGCAGGTTATCCGCCGGCGGGGAAGTTCACCAGACCCGGCGGCCCTACCGCCGCGAAAAAGTCCGAAAAAGGCTCATCTAAGAAAAGAAACGTGGTTATCCTGATCGCCATAGTTTTAGCGCTTTTAATCGGCGGGGGCGCGTTCTTCCATTTTTCTAAAAAAGAGAGAGCGAATACAAGAAAGTTTGATATCGAATCGGCGTATATGAACGCCGCGTTAGCGGAAGAGGCTTTTTACGCGCTGAACAACAGATATTCGGATAATTATGACGATTTGCGAACTCAAGCTGGCTTGATCGTTCAAGAGGATGTTATTTACGAGCCTGTCAAACTGTATACGCAAAAAGTTACCGGAATTCATTGTTTTTCGTTTATTCTTCGGTATAAAAACGATAATTCTATCGGAGTGAGTTATGATTCATGCGCTGAAATAAAAGCCAGCCCTCTTCCAGTTGATGAATCAGGAAGCGTCTCCGTAGCCGCTGAAGGCGGGACACAAAGCGCCGACACTTCCCCAGCCGACGGGGCCGGAACCGTGGCCGACGCTCCGGCCGCCGCTTCAGTTGAAGAAAATCCCGTTTCTAACGCCTATTACGCTATCAACTCGGCGGAAGAGCTTTTTTTCGCCATCAACAAAAGTTACACCAACGATATTAAGCAGCTTAATACCATTTCTCCGATGAACATTAACGATGATGTTTCCGTTGAGGAGTTGAACACTTATTCCGACTCATCGGGATCTAAGTGTTACAGTTATGTTGTTTTTGATAAAAAAGATCCGGAAACAGGTTATTTTTTTGATTCCTGCGCGGCGGATTCTCTAAAAACCGGACAAGACGTGGTGGATACGAAAGAAGATATGAACGAGGAAACTCATGCGGCGATACGTAGCGTAGTTTCCGCCGAACATCTGTATCATTCAAAAAATGATTATTACACCGATAATATAAACGATCTGGTGAGCGGCGCCAATCTTGTGGTTAATCCGGATATTTTTTACGATAAGTTTACGCTTTACTATGATAGAAACTCGGGAAATGACTGCGTAAGTTTCAGCGTTAAGCATAAAAACAACGCTAATATCGGTTATAAATACGATTCCTGCGGAACCCCCTAACCCTCTCTTAACCTTTTTTATTCACCCTTGAGTCCCCTTTAATCAGAGGAATATGAAATTTTAAAATTATCCTCCGACTTTATTTTCCAGCGGATGAAAGTCACACCGGCATGCCATGATAGTAGCGTTGTAGTATTTTTATAACTTCAACCAGCTGTTGAATATCATTCTTACTTGGAACGCTAAAACCGATTAATTTTTGTTCCCCGTTTTTTAAAGTAAGACCGTTACAATTAATATACTCCAGCGTTCTTAGGTGAAGTTTAACTCCGGTTTCTAGTATTTCCTTATAGTAGAGAAAATCTTTTGTCAGAATCGCCCCGTCTTTAGCGCTGCCGAAGACCGTGTCGTCCACTAACAAAAGAACCTCCGCTGGATGCGTGTCTCCCGCGTATGTTTGGATGACGTTGTTTAACTTCTGGGCCGGTATGGTAGGGAAAACGTAGACTTCTTCCGACGCCCTGAATCGTAAAGATATTTCGGAGAGTATTTTCTCAGGATCCAGTGGAGCGCCGATATTAGCGTCCTGGCCCTGATACGCGGCGGGAGCTTGGGTCCAGGGCGGGGCGTGCGGGGGAGATGGCGCCGGCGCCGGAGGAGTATTCGGAGATCTCTGGATGGCTATTTCAGCTTTAGTTCCGCAATATTGACAAAAATTATCCGAATAGTCGATATTCGCGCCGCAATTTTTGCATATTGACATATATGTCCTCTTTTTATCATGCTTGTTGTTACGCTATTATTATTAGCGGTTCGTTTACAAACTCATCCGGAGGTTTTTATTGAACAATCGCAACTTATTGTAGCTGAAAGCGAGCGTTCAGTCCAGCTATTTAGAAATGTTGATTTTTTCCGCGGTCGGGGAAAGCCGTTGTAAAATATTCCGGAGCCTACCGTGCGGGCGCCGGGATGGTCGCCATGTTGTCTTCCGAATAGCCGTTTTCGAGTGGAGGCGCCCGGATCCATTGTCGCTACTTCTTTTTCCGGTGAGAGATTTTTATTTTTAAAATTTGCTTTTCACCGAAGTTTATGGGATAATCGCGGGTGATAAATTTTCCAGAGGCTTCTTCTATGATGTACTGTCAAAATTGCGGTTTATTCTTCATGGATGATGTGACGCATTGTCCCGATTGCGGGGAAGATCTCGTCTCCACGTTGCGAAATGATCTAGATCAAACGGAAACGCCGCCGTCCGAAGATCATGGAACTCTTGATTTTACGATAAAAACAATATCACCAAAAAAAAGAAACACGGTTATACTATTAGCGTATTTTTTGGGTTTTTTCGGCGTTCACAGATTTTATCTAGGAAAAATAACATCTGGAATATTTATGCTACTGACCTTTGGCGGTCTCACCATCTGGTATTGTATAGATTTTGTGAACGCGATTAACGGAAATTATACCGATTCAAAAGGTCGTAGCGTGGACGCCGGATATAACCGTAACATGGTCATGCTTCTCTTTATCATCCCCGTGGTTTTTCTTATTATCGCGGCGGTTGTTTTGTTTATTTTCGCGTATATTTGGTTTCAAGACGGTTTTTCCTTTGAATCTCCTTCTTCTTTATAAATACCGTAAATTCTTGGTCGTTGTAAAAGACTTATGGAAATGTTGGGTATATTGAAATATCCAAGTAAAAGCGTAAAAACGATTAAGATTAATTCGACTCTATTTTTTTAAATATTAGGCGAATTGGTGATCTTTCGTCAAATTGTCGAAGGCGTTTAACGAGCGGTGAAAACGATTCCTTAAAATAAAGTAATAGGCGCGCGGAACGCGTTCGCTTTTTTATTTAACTTGACGGATAGGGAAATAGAATGGGACGCTGTGTTTTCAGAAGCGCCCAAATTATCGCGTTTTTGTAAAAATATTCTTACAGATGTCGACGCCTCGCCTATGGACTCGATAAACTCGCCTTCAGGCCATAAAAACGCGAACCAAGACGGTTTCGGATCATGGATCTTAAAATGTAAAATTCGTGGTGATTTATTATTTCGGACACGTTATTTCCCCGAAGGATAAAAGTTAGAATATTATCGGTCGGTGTCGCTTACTTACGCTTGGCGGTTTCTAATATTCATCCGCCGGAATGAAGCGTCGTAAAACCCGTGACGCTTTTGTCCCGATGAAGATAAAGGTCAAGTCGATCGCCCGGTATAACTAAAAGTAATGAAATACGGCATCTAATTGGAAGAAAAATTTTCAAACGTTTACGAAAGTGACGAGGCTCTTCGTCTTCTCGCTTGAAACGCCGCGGGGAAGATTCATGGGAATATTTCGTGAACGCGTTCTTGGGGAGCCGACGTGCCGCCGAACCCCAAAAACGTTTCACCTCGGCGTATTTGTGTCCGCCGCGAAAGCTTGACGGGTCGGGAAGCGCTTCGAAGGCTCCCGTTTTTTTCATGGACCGCCAACCCATGCCCCGGGCGAGCGCTTTGGAGGGTTCGCGCGCCCATGGTTCTTTTCCCTCCTGGCCCTAAAGCTTTCGGCCCGGGTCCGCCAATTCATTCGGCTTAGAGGAGGAGGCGGAGGCTTGAAGACGCTTTCGGCGCGGGCTTAAAAGCGGCGGAGGCTTAAAATTTCGGTAAAGGCGCCTTAAAGGCGGAGGCCAGGGGAGGCGGGGAGGCGGATCCGTCTTGACTTTAGGGCCTTCGGGCAAGTACCATTGGAAACTGCGTCGCCTCCCCGGATGAGGTTTTTTTCGCCGCGGAGCCGCTTTTGGGCCTCCGGTTAGGCGCTTTCACCAATGTTTAAGGACGGACGAGATGGAGAACATGGAGCCGGTGATCGGCCTGGAAATACACGCCCAGCTGAAGACTAAGACCAAGCTCTTCTGCTCCTGCCCTACGGAGTTCGGGGCTCCGCCCAACACCAACATCTGCGAAATCTGCACGGGCCAACCCGGGGCTCTGCCACGGATGAACGCCAGGGCCCTGGAGCTGGCCGCCAAGGCGGGTTTGGCTTTAGGCTCCAGGGTGAACGAGTTCTCCCTGTTCTCCCGCAAGAACTACTTCTATCCCGATCTTCCCAACGGCTTTCAGACCTCGCAATTGGACCCCCCCATCTGCGAGGGGGGCAGCCTCGCCATCGCCCTGGAGGACGGTTCCCGAAAAACCATCCGTTTGAACCGGATCCATCTGGAGGACGACGCGGGCAAATGCCTCCATGACGCCAGGCTGGGAGCGACCCTGGTGGATCTGAACCGGGCCGGCACCCCCCTTATCGAGATAGTGACCGAGCCGGATCTGAACTCCTCTAAGGAGGCGGTGGACTTTTTAAAGAGCCTCCACTCCCTTTTGGTGCGCCTCGAGGTGACCGACGGGCGCATGGAGGAGGGGGAGTTCCGCTGCGACGTGAACATCTCGCTTCGTCCCAAGGGCTCGGACAAGCTGGGGGTGCGGGGCGAGATAAAGAATTTAAACTCCTTCCGCTTCGTGGGGCAGGCCGTGGAATACGAGATCCGCCGCCAGAGCGCCCTGTATCGGGACAATCTTCCCGTCCGGCAGGAGACTTTGCACTTCGACTCCGTCAAGGGCGAGACCCGGAGCCTTAGATCCAAAGAGGAGGCCCACGACTACCGCTACTTTCCCCAGCCGGACCTCCCTCCGGTTTACGTGAGTCCGGAGCTGGTGGAACGCCTCCGGGAGAGCCTCCCCGAGTCCCGGGAGGACGCCCTTTCCCGGCTCAGCGCCCTGGGCGTCTACGAGGGCCGGGCGGAGCTTCTTTTGGACAGGCCCGGCGCTTTGGCCTACTTCGACAAGGCTTACGGCGTTTATCCGGACGCCTCCAGGATATTCTCGCTCATGGAGGAGCATCTCCTCCCATTGTGCTGGAGGGATTCGCGGGATCCCCTTTCGGCCCCCTTCGGGCCGGAGAAGCTCGCCACCCTGGCCCGGCTCATGGAGGAGGGCTTGGCGGGAAGAAGGAGCGTGAAGGAGCTTTTTCCGGAAATGTATCAAACCGGATCCGACCCGGAGGCGCTTTTAAAGGCGAAGGGCTTGGAGCAGATCTCCGACGACGAGGCCATTTTGGCGATCGCCCGGGAGGTTGTGAAATCGCATCCGGAGGAGGCGGCCAAATACCGGGCCGGCCAGGATAAGATACTCTCCTTTCTGGTGGGGAAGCTCATGAAGCTCTCCCGGGGAAGGGCGGATCCCAAAAAGGCCTCCGGAATCATACGGGACCTTATTTTACACGACGAGGCCGAAAAATCATGACGGTGGATAAGAAAGCGGCCCTGGCCGCGGCCGAGCTGGCCCGATTGGAGCTTTCTCCGGAAGAGGGCGGGGAGCTGGGGGAGAAGCTGGTGGAGGATTTCACCAAGATCGTGGGCTATATGGACATCTTAAACGAAATCGACACTTCCCTGGTGGAGCCCCTCTACTCGCCCATGACGGATCCGGAGGAGCCCCGAAAGGACGTCCCCCGGGACGAGGAAGCCGGGGCCGAAAAAGCCCGATCCATTCTGGAAAAGGGAACCCGGGTTTCGGGGCACTTCTTCACCGTGCCCCGGGTGGTTTAGGAGGGGTTTTTTATGGACAAGGCTTTATGCTCCTTAAGCCTCGAAGAGGCCAGGAAGGGGCTCCTGAGGCGGGATTTCACAGCCTTCGAGCTCGTGGAGAGCCTGCTTCGGCGGATCCGGGAGACCGAGCCGGCCTTGAACGCCTGCCTGGCGGTCTTTGAAGACGAGAGCCTGAAACAGGCCCGGGCCATGGACGAAAGCGGACCCGACCCCTCCAAGGCCCTCTGGGCCGTGCCCGTCACGCTCAAGGACGTCTACAATCTCCAGGGGGCGCCGGCCACCGCCGGCTCCAGGATGCTGAAGGACTACCTTCCCAGCTACGAGGCGACGGTGGTGAAAAGGCTCAGGGAGGCCGGAGCCATTCTCATCGCCAAAACCAACCTGGACGAATTCGCCATGGGGTCCTCCACCGAGTTTTCCGCCTACGGCCCCACCCGCAATCCGCGGAACCTTGCGGTCGTCCCCGGGGGATCCAGCGGCGGGGCCGCGGCCGGCGTCGCCGCCGGCCAGGCCCCGGGCGCCTTCGGCACCGACACCGGCGGCTCCATCCGCCAGCCGGCCGCGCTGTGCGGCTGCGTGGGCCTCAAACCCAGCTACGGCCGGGTCTCCCGCTACGGGATCATCGCCTACGGAAGCTCCCTGGATCAGGCGGGCCCCCTGGCCCGCACCGTTTCCGACTGCGGCCGCCTGCTTTCCGCGGTGGCGGGTCCGGACGGCCTCGACTCCACCTGCTCCAGGCGCCCGCCGGAGGACTATGTCAATCTTAAGGAAAAGGCGCCCGGCTCGCTCACCCTGGCCCTTCCCCGGGAACTCTGGGAGGCCTCCTTCCATCCGGCGGTGAAAGAGACGCTGGATGGCGCCCTGGAGCTTTTAAAGGCCGCGGGCGTCGGGCTGAAAACTGTCTCCATGCCCGCTCTAAGGTATTCGGTGGCCGTCTACTACATCCTGGCCGCGGCCGAGGCCTCCACCAACCTGGCCCGCTACGACGGGGCGCGCTACGGATACCGGGCGGAAAAGTACGGGGATCTTTCCGACATGTACAAGAAATCCCGCACCGGGGGCCTCGGAAGGGAGGTCCGGCGCCGCATCCTCTTGGGAACCTTCGTCCTTTCCAGCGGCTACTACGACGCCTACTACAAAAAGGCCGCTCAGGCCAGGCGCCTCATCCGGGACGAGTACCTTAAAACTCTAGAGGAGGCGGACTTCATCCTCGCCCCGGTTTCCAGCATCCCGGCCTGGCCCTTCGGCTCCTTCACGGAGGATCCCCTGACGCAGTACCAATTGGACATAATGACCCTCCCTTTGAACCTGGCCGGAGGCCCGGGGCTCTCGCTTCCCTGCGGGGAGGGATCGGACGGCCTTCCGGTGGGCGTTCAGCTCATGGGGGAGCCCTTTAAGGAGCGCTCCCTTCTGGAGGCGGGGCTCGCCTTGGAGAGGATGTTTCCGAAACCGCCGGACATCACCCGCTCTCCTTTGACCCTTCCCCGCGGCTGAAGGGGGACTTTTTTTAGCCGGGGCTGAATTTCCCCAGGTTTTTTTTTGTTTCTAATTTTACCCGGGCGTTCAACCCGGGTTTTTTTTCGGGAAATGGCGGCGTCGTTTTCCCAGGCGCGGGGAGTTTTTCCGCGGGCGCCCGCGGCTGTTTTTCCGGGGAGGGGGAGTTTCAACTGGGAAAACGCCGCGGAAGAAAAAATCGGTTCTTTTTTTCCGCTAACATTTTAGCAATTTAGACGCGAAACAGATAAAAATATAATCAGGTATGGAAAACAACGGGGCCCGGGCCGCGAAAAAAGTTAGGCGTCCCTGGGGGGAGGCTGATAAAGGTAGTAACGCGAAAACCACCCCAACCCTCCCTAAGCGTTTTCCCCCAGGATGAAAACGCTTAAACCCCCCCTCTCTTTTTTTCCGCCCGCGGGGGGACTTTTTTTAGCCGGGGCTGAATTTTCCATGGTTTGTCGTTTAGGTTTCGCCCGGGATTTTTTCAAGGGAAATTACGGATCTTATTTTCGGTGGCTATGGAGTTTCTTCGGTGGTGGTCGCGGCCGTTTTTTCGGGGAGACAGGGGAATTTAACTGGGAAAAAGCGCCGCGGCAGAAAAAATCGGTTCTTTATTTTCCGATAACATTTTAGCAATTTAGATGCGAAAAAGGTAAAAATATAATCAGGTATGGAAAACAACGGAACCCGGGCTTCCAGAAAAATAAGGCGTCCGCGGGGGGGCTGATAAAAGTCGGAACGAAAAAAACGCGCCAAGCTTCCCTAAGGGTTTTTTCCGGGAAAACGTTAAAAGCCCCGCTCGTTTTTTTGGCCTTAAGGGGGACTTTTTTTAGCCGGGGCTGAATTTCCTTCGGGTTTTTTCGTTTCAAATTTTACCCGGGCGCGTGGATTTTTTCGTTGGCGGTCGCGGCCGCTTTTCCGGGGAGGCGGGGGAATTTTAACCGGGAAACACGCCGCGGAAGAAAAAATCGGTTTTTTCGTTTCCGATAATGTTTTAGCAATTTAGATCCAAAACAGATAAAAATATCATAAGGTATGGAAAACAACGGGTCCCCGGCTTCCGGAAAAGTTAGGCGTCCGTGGGAGCGTCTGATTAATTTCATAACGGAAAAACCGCCCCAACCCTCCCTTAAGCGTTTTTCCCGGGATGAAAAACGCTTAAAAAACCCGCTCGATTTTTCCGCCTGAAGGGGGACTTTTTTTAGCCGGGACTGAATTTCCTTTGGGTTTTTTTCGGTTGAAATTTTATCCGGGCCTTAAGATTGAAGTTTTATCCGGAAAATTACGGCGCGCGATTCTTGGGTGCGCGGAGTTTTCGTTGGCGGTCGCGGCCGTTTTTCCGTGGAGACGGGGGAATTTTAAGAGGGAAAAAGCGCCGCGGAAGAAAAATTCGGTAATTTTTTTTTGTGATAATATTTTATCAATTTAGACGCGAAACAGATAAAAATATAATCAGGTATGGAAAACAACGAGGCCCGGGCCGCCAAAAATTTAGGCGTTCGTGAGGGCGGCTGATTAACTTCAAAACGTATTAACCGTTCCAACCCTCGCTAAGCGTTTTATTTTAGATGAAAAACGCTGAAAGACCCGCTGAAATAATCCAAAAAGACTCGCTCGAAAAAACTCTTAAAAACCTCTCGCGAAGCTCGGAAAGCCGCGCCGTTGTTGAATAAGATCCTTCGAGAGCTAAAAAACGAGCTCTCTTTCTTCGGTGGGGCGGAGGTTTTAAACAAAGGAAAAACGCGGCCGAAGGGCGAAAAATTTTTTTTCCCCTTGCCTAATTTCTTTGATCTGTAGTATAAGGGATCCGCCTCGCGAACTTACCCGCCTAAAAACATTCCCTTACCTCCGGCCCGCCCTTCCCTTCGCCTGAAAGGAAGGTCCGCCCGCTCTCTTTTTTTTGGCTCCGACGCCTTTTAACATAAAAAATTCCCGCGGTCCGGAAAACCGGAAGAGCTTTTTTCCCCGGAACAGTTTCCGGCCGGAGGATGAAATTCGTTCCGGCTTCGCCTCTTTGGAACCCGCGGCCCACGGAGCCGATAAAGGGCGGAGGGCGGACCGCCCGCGGCCGTGGGCCGCGTGATGAATAATTTATCATTCAGGCGCGTGGTTTTGGTCGGCGTCTTCGTAAAACGGCGGCGGGAGGACTATTTTCCCCTAAGATCCTCCGCGCGCTTGAAACTTAAAAGTCATACGCGTCTCTTTTTTCTTCGTCCGGATTTCCCCTACCGTTTTATCCTTAGGGACGGAGCCCTGGAAGAAGTCTTGTTATCTCAAGAGGGGTTTCGGCCCCGAACCATCAAATTCAATTAGGAGTCCTTAATGACCAAATCAGAATTAATCGGAAAAGTGGCGATCGCGACGGATCTAGGTAAGGCGAGCGTGGAGAAGGTTTTAAGCGAGATCATATCCACGCTGGTTTCGTCCCTGAAATCGGAGCCCCGTTTCCCCTTGTACGGCCTGGGCGTTTTCGAGGTTGTCAAAAGACCCAAGAGGAAGGGCCGCAACCCCCGCACCGGGGAACCCATAATCATTAAGGCGAGAAAGATGGTGAGATTCAGGGCTTCCAAGTCTTTCAAGGAGGCCGTCAACAGCGGAAAGTGAAATTTTTCCCCCGGGCGTTCCTTCGGGAGAAAAAACATCCAAACGATCCCCCCTTCTCCGGACGCTTCGACGGGAAGGCCCCCCCGGCGTTTTCGGCGGGGATCCTCTTTTCGTTTTTTCTCAAGCCCCGGGACAAAGCGCGTTCGATCATTCGCGAAACCCCGGAACCCAAGGGCCGCGACCCGGAAATCTGGAGTTAACGCTCCGGTTTTTCGGGTCTTTTATTTAAAGGCGCCGTTTTCCACATTCCGCTTTTCGGGTTCCGCCTTTTTCGCGCGTTTTTTTAAGCCGCGCTTTTTTAGGGTTCCTTTCTTTCAGGATCTTCGTTTTAGTTAAGCGCCGTGGCGATGAAAAAATTCCAGCCCGCGCCCCTATCGGGCTTCGGCGGGAGCTAGACCCATGACGGCCGGGAAGGGAAAAATAGGGCTACGGCGTTAAGCGAAAAAGGCGGAGCCTTCGCGGTTGTTCGGCGTTTGTTTTCGCTCCCTAAACGAAAACAGGACGAAAAAAAGCGCCCTCGGGGGCGCTTTAAAAAAAATGGGAAAAAACGTTTTAGAGATCTCTAGCGTAGTTCACGGCGAAACGGTCGGTCATGCCGCTTATGAAGTCCCTGGCCGCTTCCGAGCGGTTTTCCGCGAGGCTTCTTAAAGGGAGCTCCCGGTAGAGCTCGTCGCTTTTCATGATGGAGCGGTAGATGAGGGTGACGATCCTCCTTCCCTCGTCCATCTGGGCTATCACTTTCGGGTCGCGGTAGACCTTCGTGAACATGAACTCCCTTAAAGAGGACATGTCCTCTTCCATTTTCCGGGAGAAGGCCAGGACGGGTTTTCCTTCCCGCTCAAAGCATCCGGCTAGGAGATCGCGTATTATGGCGTCTTTACGGCTTTCGGCGTTGTCGCCGAAATTATCAAGGATTTCCCGGGGGATGTCCCCGCGGTTTAAGATTCCGGCCTCCTCCGCGTCGTCCATGTCGTGGGCCAGATAGGCTATGATGTCGCTCACCCGGGTCACCATTCCCTCGAAGGAGAGCGGTCCCTCGGGCGGGTCCACGAAGATGGGCCCCCGGCCCTTGGAGTGCTTCAGAATGCCGTCGCGCGAGTCTAAGGTGAGATTGAGGCCGCGGCCGTCGTTGGCCAGGACGTCCACCACCCTCAGGCTCTGGAGCTGGTGGGCGAAGCCCCCGGGGCACAACGAGTTCAAGGTCTTCTCGCCCGCGTGCCCGAAGGGGGCGTGGCCCAGATCGTGGCCCATGGCGGCGGCCTCGCAGAGGTCCTCGTTTAGACGGAGAGCCCGGGCGAGGGCCCGGGCGATTTGGGAGACTTCCAGGGTGTGGGTGAGGCGGGTGCGAAAGTGATCGCCGGAGGCGGCGGTGAAGACCTGGGTCTTGTGGGCCAGGCGGCGAAAGGCGCGGGTGTGGATGATGCGGTCGCAGTCCAGCTGGTAGGCCGTGCGGAAGGGGGAGGGCGCCTCGGGTTTGAGGCGGACGCTCCGCCGCGAGCGGCGGGCCGCGGGGGAGAGGCCGGATTCCTCCCGGGCGATGATCTCATCCAGAACGGGGCGTCTAGGCGGCTGCACGGAGGGGGCGGGGCTTTGGTCAGGCGAGGACGGAGGCTATCTTCTGCTTGAGCTCGGCCAGATCGAAGCTTTTCACCACGTAGTGATCGGCCGCGATGGATTTCATGTCGTCCACGAAGGTGTCGTAGGCGGAGCAGAGGATGACCGGCAGATCGTAGTACTTGTTGCGGATGTCCTGGAGGAGGTCGAGGCCGTTGTAGTCCACCATCTTGATGTCCAGAACCACCACGTCGGGTTTTTCCGTTTCAATGAGCTCGAGAAGGCCCTGGCCGTTCTCCTTGGTGATGACATCGTAGCCATCCTCGGCCAGCTCTTCCGAATACAGCAGGCGGATGTGGGCCTCGTCGTCCACCACGAGGATTTTGTGTTTAGCCATTTTAAGCCTCCTTCGCGCGAGTCTGGAAAAACGCCGCGGGCGCCGGGCCGTCAGGAAGACGGGCGCCGGGGTTTAGTCTCCGGATGCTCCCGTAATCTCCGCCGCCGGACGCGGACTCGCCGTTATAGTCCAGATTTATCATAAAAAGTCCGGCTTTTCAAGCTCGCCTGAACTTCGCCGGCCTCCGGGGCCGGAGAGGGCCCTCTCTTCGGGGCCCGGCCGGAAAAGCTTCCCTGGGAAAGGGCGGGTGGGGGAAAGGTCGCGGGCGTCCCTCCTTTCCCGTTTTCCCTTCCTCCTTCCTCACCTTCTTTCCTTCTTTACCTACTTACTTCTTTCCTTTTTTCCTTCTTTCCTTTTTTCCTTCCCTCCATACCTTCCTTTATTCATTTTCTCTGTTTTTTCCATTTCTTTCTCTCTCTTTTTTTGAGGGTTTCACCCCCCGGGGGTTGGGAAGGCGTGGTTTTTAGTTTTCCGGGGCGCCGGCGAAGGCCTCTTTCATGATTTCAAGCTGTTTTTCAAAGTCCTCCTCCCGGCAGATGCGGTCGCGAAAGGAGGCGGCCCGGGGGAGCTCCTTTATGTACCAAGGGATGACCGAGCGCAGGAGGTAAACCGCCCTGCGGCCGATTTCCCCGTGGAGGAGCCTGGCGTGCCTGAGGGCGAAGGCGAGCCTCTCCCGGGGCGGGGGCTCCCGGAAGCTCCCTTTATAAAGGAGGTCCAGAGATTCCCGAAACAGCCAGGGTCTTCCCCGGGTGGCGCGGCCCAGCATGACGAAGTCCGCGCCAAGCTTGAGCATCTCCAGGGCCAGCGGGGCCGAGGAAACGTCGCCCGAGCCTATGAGGGGGATCTTTATGATTTCTTTCAAGGGCCGGAACATGGACCAGTCGGCCCAGCCCTTGAAACCCTGATCCAAAAATCTGGGGTGGAGGGCCAGGGCGCTTATTCCGGCGGCTTCGAGCTTGGGCGCTAAAGAGAAGATCAGAGGCTCGCGGCCCCCCGCGGGGGCCGCGACGTCCGGTCGGGTTTTCACCGTCACCGGAAGGTCGACGGCTTTCACCACCGCCTCGGCTATGGAAAGGAGGAGATCGGGGTCTTTCAACAGGGCGGCGCCGTGTCCGGATTTAACCACCTTCCGGGCGGGGCAGCCGAAGTTCAGATCGATTAGATCCGCGCCGTGTTCCCTTTGGGCGGCCCGGGCCGCCCTGGCCATGCTCCCGGGGTCTTTCCCGAAGAGCTGGACGGCGAAGGGGGAGGGGGTTCCCTCGCTTTTTAAAAGCCTCACCGCCCCTTTGCCCCGGTGCTCAAGGGCCGCGGCGGAGACCATCTCGCTGTAGGTGAGGGCCGCCCCCTCTTCGGCCGCCAGCAGGCGGTAGGGCCAGTTGGTGACCCCGGCCATGGGGGCCAGGAGGAAGGGGGAGGAGAGTTTCAAAGAGCCGATGAAATATCCCCGGCCGGAGAGGCCGGCGTCCTTTTCCGCCTCCCCCTCCGGAAAGGGGGCCGCGGCCCCTTTATCGGGGGAGGATCCGCCCCCCTCCTTTTCCCCGCTCGTCCGGACGTTTTCCGCCCGGCCCCTCCCCCCGTCCGCCTCCGGCGGAGCCGGAGGCGGGGGGGAGGGGGAAGGGTCCGAAATCGATTTCAAGTCGAGGGGCATTTTAGAAGCGGGAAGGGGAGTTGGGGCCTTGGGGGTGGGGGGCTTTCGGGGCGGCGGGGTTTCAGTCCCCGAAGGGGGGTCGCGGAAAGGCCCGGGGCGAATCAAGGGGAGCCGAGCGGCCGGTTTCAGCGTCGGAGGCGGCCGGTTTCAGCGTCGGAGGCGGCCGGGTTTAGGGCCGGAGGGCGGAGAATGGGGTACTCACCTGATCTCGATCACGTGCTCGGCGGAAAGGGAGACCGGCGGAGTCTTGAAGACCAGCTTCCCGTTTCCCGAGGAGCTCCAGCCGGACTCCAAGCGGTCCAACTCCGAGACGCTGGTCACCCGGTCGTGGAGCTCCCCGTCCAATGTGGCGGTGCGCACGTTTCCTATGCCCACGAACTCCAAAAAGTAGGCCCGGGAGTCCTGGCCTTTGGGGATGTTTTTGGCGTCGCTTTTAATGGAGAACTCCAGAAGGGGGCCCTCTCCGCCGCTCTTGGGGGTGAGGACCAAAGAGGTTATGGTCACCCGGTCGTCCGTATCCTGGGGGTTCAAGTTCACGGAAGCGTCCTCCTCGTACCAGAGAAAGGAGGTGGGGGCGTCCCCGGGGAAGACGACGACGGAGGGTAGGCCTTGGGGATTTTCGGGTTCCCTCCAGGTGGGCACGATGGCTCCGGCCCGAAGGAGGATGGGGGGCTGCTGCATGCCCTCCTGCTTGGCCGGAAGGTTCACGGTCATGCCGCTTTCCGAAACTATGAGCTCATCGTCCAAAAGGGAGTACCAGCGTCCGGCCGGCAGATAGACGTCCACCGTCTCCGCCGCCGGCGTCACGCCGGCGGCGATGAGCATGTGGGGACCGAGCATGGTCTCGAAGGACCTTTCCCGGGCGACTTGATCTTCTTGGAAGTAGTAGAAGAGGGGGGCGCTCATGGGGTCCCCGGAGAAGGCTATTTGGTGGCTCCAGGAGTAGTAGTAAGGCTCCAGTTTGGCCTTCTGGTAGAGGATCTGCCTGGCCCAGGGCAGATCGATGAAGTCCTTGGGGAGCATGAGGGGGAGGTTTAAAAGGGCGTTGCGGGAGAACCAGGCCTCGTAGAGGGGTTCCGCTATGCTTAAATCCAGAAAGCCCATGAAGGGGGTCGCGTCGGTGGTGTAGTAGTCCACGCCGGAGAGGTTTAGATGCGCCCGGGCCTGGGCCGCCACCTGGGGGAAGGGCAGATTGGGGTCCACGGTGAAAAGCCCCGCCCCGAAGCGGCTCATGCCGCCAAGCCCCGAGCGGGAGAGGATGAAGGTTTCCGTCCGGCGGGTGAAGAAGTTCAGCTGGTGCTTGAAGGAGCCGTTTAAAGACTCCATCCACTTCAAAGAGAAGCGGTTGGCCCAGGCGTAGTGGGAGTGCGAGCTCGGATCCGAGACCCCCCGGTACCAGGCGAAGGGGCTGTAGACCTCGGGCTCGCCGCCGGTGAGGTAGAAGACGGAGGCCCCCATGTCCAAAGCGACGCCGCGCTCCAGGCTGTGCCAGTAGGAGGCCGCGGCGGGGTTGGTGTAGTCGAGGAGTCCCGAGGAGACGCCGTTGTACGTCAAAATCAGGGGGGAGCCCTTCTCGGTGTGGGATCTGACTAAAAATCCCCTCTTGGAGAGCTCGGGAAAATAGGGGCTGGAGACGGGAACGTAGGGCGACTCCTCGGCTAAAAGCTCCACCCCCGCCCCCTTGGCCGCGTTGTAGGGAAGGGGGCTGTTTAAAGTAGAGTACACGAAGCCCAGGCCCTTGAATTCCGGAAAGAGCTCCCTAAGCTTCGTGAAATGATCCGCGGCCTGCACCCCCTTGGGCGGAGCGTCGGGTTTTTCCAAAATCCAGGGGTAGAAGATGGACCGCGGCGGGGCCGGGGAGCGGCCCGCCAAGCTCATGAAGGCCCGGCGGACCGCGGGGAGATCGTCTCCCGTCAAAATGAAGAAGCCGATGGCCCCGCTGGGGGGGAGCGGCCCCTTGAGGGTGACGGTCCAAGGATACGAGCTGAAGTCCCAGAAGAGCGGCCGGGTCTCGTTTACGAAGAGGGCGGCGGTGCGTTTTTCCGGACCCAGGACGTAGCACACCGGGGCCTGGAGGCCCGAGGCGTGCTCCAGGACCTGCCGCGCCGGATCGCCCCGCTCGAAGGTGGTGCCGAATGTGTTGCCGTTGGGGTCGAAGACGGATCCCAAATGGTTGATTTTAGACGAGCTGAACCCGAAGCTGGCCCCCAGGCCGGAAACGTGGGTGTAGTCGTCGCCGTAGAAGACGATCCCCGCCAGCTGGTTTTCCGGAGAGAAGGCCGAAAAGGAGAAGACCACCCGGTTCTCCTTGTCCAGGACCGTGACCGTGGGTTCGCCGTTTAAAGTGACGACCGGAAAGGGCGTGAAATCCGCGCCGTCCGTCCTGATGGAGGCCGGATCGTTCAGCATGGGGGACGGGTTCAGGGTGTCGGAGAGGGGTCGGGGCTCCTTACTTATCTGGAAGTACCACATCCCCTCCCTGATCTTGGCCTGGGTGAGGGTGTACTCGCCGAAGGGGGTGGAGACCGGAGCCGCCCGCAGCGCTCCCGGAAAAAGGAGGAGAAGGAAAAGGAGGAGGGAGGTTATGGGGAGGGGGAGCCCGGAAAGAAGGCCGGGAAGGCGGCGGAAAAGGAGGCCGGGAAGGCGGAGGAAAATAAGGGGCGGCGGGCCGAGCCGGCCCGCCGCCTTCCCCTTTGTTCTAAACCCGAGGTCGCCTCCGGCCGGAGCGGAGGGCGGGGCCCCTCCGTTCCGGCCCTCTTTCCGGAGGCCGGAGTCAGGATTCGTAGTCATTTCCGGATGGGGGGGAGGGTTCCGAGGCGTCCAGGGGCTCGAAGGAGTTGAAGATATCGGTCAGATCGATGAAGCCGTTGGCCGAGGTGCGCAGTTCCGACGAGAGGGTCTGGGGAACGGAGGCCACCTCCACCTTGATGCCCTCCCGCCTGATGGTGAGGGCCAGGTGGGCGAAGTCGGCGTCCCCGGTCACGAGCACCACTATGTCCGGCTTGATGCGCAGGCTCAGATCGATGGCGTCTATGGCCATGATGACGTCCACGTTGGCCTTGAACCAATTGGGCCTGGGCTGGCCGTTCTTCTCGTAGACCAAAAAGCCTTGGCTTTTGAGCCAGTGGACGTAGTGAAGCTTGGACTCCCTTTTGTCCATCCACTCGGCGAGCGGCGGCGGGAGCCCCACGTAGACGACCATCTCCACCAGCTCCCGGGGAGAGTCGCCGTAATTGGTTATGTAGTCGCGGAATCTCAACCAGTCGAAATTTTTATTGAAGTTTTTGGAGGCGGCCCTAGTGACGTTGGCCTCGTCCACGAAAACCAGAAGTCGCGATTTTTCGGACATGTTTTTTTCTCTTTCGGGGTTTTATTTTGTTTTGGAGAGCAACCATTCTCCCTTATGTTCGCGTTATGAATCAAAAACCGAGGGCGGCCGAAGCCGCGAAGGAGCTAATAATATTTAATATTTTTTTATTATGAGAGGGGCGAAATGTCAAGGGGGAAAACCATGTTTTTTCCCGGATAAAACGTTTTGGATAATTGAAAATCAAACTCGGCGTGAAAAAAGGACTTTGAAACGACCCCTCCGGCCCGGGCGGGGAAAAAGGCCTTTGAATTTGTAAAAAAACGTCTCTCCCTCCGGACGCCGCGGAAAAAAAAGAGGGGGAAAAGACGGCGGAAAAAGAGGAGGCGGTCTTTTTCGTCAGCGGTTGTATTCCCGCACGGTTCTCTGGATCTCCCTTTTCGTGTCCTGCTCTTTTAAAGACCGCCTCTTGTCGTGCAGCTTCTTGCCCCTGGCCAGGGCGATTTCAACTTTGGCCAACCCGTTTTTAAAGTAGAGCTTCAAAGGGATGAGGCTGCGGCCCTTTTCGGTGATTTTGCCGGTGAGTTTTTTGATCTCCTTGGAATGGAGCAGGAGCTTGCGTTTTCGAAGGGGGTCGTGGTTTCCGTAAAAGGCCGAGGGATAGGCGCTTATATGGGCGCCGATAAGGTGCAGCTCGCCTCCGGAGAGTTTGGCGTAGGAGTCCGAGAGGTTGGCTTTTCCCAGCCTGAGGCTTTTCACCTCGGTTCCCGCCAGGACCAAACCCGCCTCCAGACGCTCGCCCAGCTCGTATTCGAACGCCGCCTTTTTGTTGGAGCAGATGAGCTTGTAGGATTCCTTCCCGCTTTTGGACGGGGCGTTGTTCGCTTTCATTTCAAGTACCGTTCAGGGCGTTGGCTACGGAGCGCCGGGAAAGAAGATGGGGAAGGGGGGGCGCCGAAGGAGGGCGATCGCCTCCGGATTCGTCTCGTTTTTATGGGCGGTGGCTTAAATGACGCGCCGTTTAATGAATAAAGGAAAAAACAAATTCGGCCCGACGCGCCGGATTCGGGAAAAGAAGCCGGATGACGCCGTTTATTTGTATAAAACGGCGTTCCCACCCATTATACGTTGATCGGTGAAAAACATCAATAGTTTTAAAGTTTGACGGGGCCGCGTGACCGGGGCGCGCGGCGTTTGGCCGCGGACGGGGAAAAGCAGGGTGGGCGCGCCGCCAAAAGCCTCAGGCTTAAAACGAGTCCGGAAGCTCCCAGGTTGGCGTCCCCCGCTAATGTCTAAAAAGCAAACCAACCACAATATATAGTGGCCAATCAGTAGAAGAAACTGTTATTTCGCGCCCTCGCTATTTCCAGGTAAGTTTCCAACGGTTTTCCTCGAAGTTGACTGCTCTCTTGAATAACCACATACGGCATATATTATTCTAGATAGCTATAAATATTGTTATTTACTTCAGTTTCTATTAAGGGGAGGGAAAGGGGCGCGGGAGGGGCGGCGGGGGCTTGGAGGGCGGAAAATGAAGACTGGAAGCTTCGCGACCTAAGGCTGATTCGACGTCTGAAGAGCCTGGCCCCGGGGTGTAAATTCACGGCCGCGGAGTGGAACGGGAATTCTCCCCGCCTAGCTTTCTCTGGTAGAATAATTAATGTTAATAGTTAATATAAAACATTTTATTATGTATAATTATGGTATTTATTATTAAATATTCTCAACGTTCAATAAAAAGGCGAGATTCTAAACGTCCGCGGGCGACCAGTATCAAGGGCGGCCGCAAGCGGCCTGGGAGAATTTCGCTCCGGCAGGCGTCCGAAGGTCTCACGGATTCCCCCCGAACGTTTCCCCACCCGGCCCCGACGGACCCCGAAGGAGCTGCTTCGGCCGGAGCGGACGGGAGTTTCCAGCGGTATTCGGACCCGCGGATCCGAAAATCCGGACCCTTGACCTTTGAGCCTAAAAAAACCATGCTTCTCCGAAGGACGCCCGGCGGCCGGCGCCGCTAGACCCGCCGCTTCCGGATAATCCCGACCGGCGCGGCCGACCGCTTCGCGGGTTCACCCGCTTCTCCCGAAAGGCGCGAATTCATGGAACAGTCCGGAAGCGAAAAAAAATGGTTAAACTACCTGGATACGGCCTGGAAACAGGTCATTGTAATGACTCCGGTGGCGTTCATGGAGTTTTTCTTCCCCGAAACGGCCAAATTGATGGACCGCGAGCGGCCGATTCGGATGATTCATCGATAAGGCGCTTCACGCGCGGGGAGCGACTTCGTCCATGGGCGAGAGGCGCGGGGACGTTGTTTTAATTGTCCATCTGCTGGGGAAGAACGCGTCGACTAAAATTATTTTTATAGAGCGGCAGCAGATTAAAGACAAGTTTATGAACATCAGGTGCTTTGATATCAGCATACTCCTCATGAATTACTACTTTGGCTCAAAGATTGATGGCATCGTCCTCTGCGCCGGCTACGAAAACGAGGATGATTATTTGACTTATGAGCTTAAAGATGAGCGCTCCAGCATGAAGTTTGATATACAAACGTTCATCCTCGGCAACTGCGCTCTAGAGGTGCTGGAAAGCGACGACCGCCTTTTCGCCCGCGTCCTTTACATCGCCCTTCTGGAAAAAGCCGGCGGTAAGACTCCGGCGGAGCGGGAGAAAATCGCCAGAAAGGTGTTAAAGCATCTGAAAAGGAAAAATCTTTCACCAGAGGCTATGCGCGCCTGCCGCCTTTTCGCCTTGACAATATTGAGGCTCGACGATGAGGCCATCTGCGACAAATTGAGAGGTGAGTTTAAAATGTATATTTTTGAACACGATGAGAAGCTGCTTGAGCTCGGCCGATATAGAGGCCGGAAGGAAGGCCTGCAGGAAGGTGATATCAACGCGCGCCGGGAGATGGTCATGAAGATGCTTGTCAAGGGACTGCCGCTGGCCACCATTTCCGAATTGAGCGGGTTTTCGGAGCAGGATATTCTCGCCCTCCGCGATGGTCCGCGGAGGAATGAGGCCGTATAGGCCCGACCCTTTTCAGGGTTCAAAAGGGATGTGACGCCGGATTCCGGCCTTGCCGCCCCAGCGAACCTTTTCGGAATCAGGCGCGCGATGCGTATCGGTAATTCCCAGGCGCGGAGCGTCGGGCATGAAGAGACGCCGTTCTCAAGCGTCCTTTAATGGGCGAGGACTAGCCTGGGGTAACCCGTTGACGCGTCCCCTCCGTTCCGACTTCCGACTTTCGGCGCGGACGATGATGGAAGAAACGGGCTGACCGCCTGAATCCGGCCGGAATTTTTCAACCTGCCCTGTCCCGAGGGAGGGGACGCGCTTGAGAATTAGACGGGTGGTTCTCCCTGTGAAGTGTCGCTGATCAATAATTATATAAAATTTTAAAAATAAGAAATTATATATAGATATTATATTAATATAATGATTAAATATTTATATTATATCAAATTTAATTTAAATTACTGAATATAGATAACGAATATTGCGGCGGAAAATAGGGCGAAAGATGCTGACGGATTAAGCGCCTTGGGCGGGGCAAATTAGGGTTTTCCAGGCGGAAACGGCTTGTTTTCAAGGGTTAGGCCGGAAACTTCGTGGCCGGATAAACGTACTGGGCCGCTTCTTCAAGGGGCGGTTTCGGGACGAACTCGTTTTAAAAAGCTTCAAACGCCGGAGGCGCTGGTGGAGGGCTCGGGGAAGCCGAAAAGAATGATTTTCTTTGCAAAGTCCTTCCGGCCGCGTTATAATCGGCTCAAGTAACGGGGATGTAGCTCAGCTGGGAGAGCGCAGCGTTCGCAATGCTGAGGCCAGGGGTTCGATCCCCCTCATCTCCACCATTTGACATTCCATCATAGTCCATAAATGGCCGGAAGCCCTGATAAATAAAGGCTTTCGGCCTTTTTGCTTTCTAAAGTCACGTCCACGGAAGACCGCATTATACCGTTGCAATCCAGACAAAATGACGAAATAAGTGACGGTATCGAGCATTTTTTAAAAGGCGATACCGTCATGCCGCTAAACGATAGCTTTTTAAGAAATCTGAAACCGACGGATAAGCCCCAAAAACACAGCGATGGGTGCGGATTGTACCTCTACCTCGCTCCAACAGGCTTAAAATCCTGGAGGTTCGACTACCGTTTCGACGACAAAGGTAGACTCTGACCTTCGGAGCTTATCCGATGGTTTCACTGAAAGATGCCAGAGCGAAGCTTTTGGAGGCCAAAACAAATATCCAATCTGGCATCAACCCAGCGATCCAAAAACGTGCCGTTAAAGAGGCCGAGAGAGCCGATTCCTCTAACTCTTTTGAGGTAGTTGCCAGGGAATGGTTCGAGAACAAAAAAGCCTCTTTAAAGGAGAGCTACACCTCCAGGATCATGGATCGGCTTGAACTTGAGCTGTTCCCCTTTTTGTCTGCAAGGCCAATAGGTGAGATCACAGCACTG
>JAISMF010000092.1 GCA_031276865.1 Deltaproteobacteria bacterium
CGCGAGGGAGTACACCCCGGAGACCTTCCTTCCGGAGAACAAGCCCTACCTGGACATGGAGGACATCTCCTTTACCTACTCCAAGATCACCTGGACCTACAACGACGGCAACATCGAGTACACCGACGACTGGAAGGCCTAAAAGGCCGGGTTTAGACGGCCTCTCCGGTTTTCCCCGTTCGCGGCTTAAGGCCGCGGGGTGAAGCGAACGGTCTCTCCCGCCGCGTCTCTCCCGTAAAGAGAGCGGCGATTTTCCCCCCTCGCCTCGATGGGGAGCCCGGGCTCCCTCCGGCGACGGCTCTCTTAAAACAATCTGAAAAAAACGCTTAGCTCCGCCCTCGAAAAAGCTTGCGGCTTTTTCCGGGCGCGGCGACCCGCGAAACGACACGCTAGAGGCGGCGGTTTCAACTTTCGGAGATGGAACCCAACGGCTCTGCGGAAGGCGGGCGCCGGAATTATTCTCACGTAAACCCCTGGGTTGAAAGCCCGGGGTTTTTGTTAAAACGTTCGGGGACTTCCGGCTGGGGTTCCCAAGGAGCCCCGCCGGAAGCCCGTTAGCCAGGGCGGACCGGCGTCCGCCGAATCCCTTTACGGATTAAACGCCCGTTTCCGGGCCGGTTTAAAACCCGGCGCAGGGCGGGTTTTTTTTACGCGTTTTTCTTTTTCACTCCTTAATAACATAGCGCGCGTTTTTTTCGGGTTTTTCTTTGGGCCGGACGAAAAGCTTAAAGGCGAAGGTTGTAAATATAGAATTAGCTGGCGACAGGTCGAAATTTGGCTGACGGCCGCTTTCGGGAACGGAATTGTTTCTGGCGCCTGGATGGAATTAAGCACGTTTTTAAGACTTTTCTAAATATGGATTACCAATATTTATAATTAATAATTAAAGTATATTTAAAAATAACTATTTTATGTATTTTAATAATTTTAATGTTGAAAGATGTGGCGGGAAAGCTAAGCGCGTGCGGAGTTTTCCCTTTTTCCGTTTTTAGTGCATGAATTTAGCAAATTTAGCGTCGTATTCATGCTATAATCGATCTTTAACGTTTAGGTGGAAAACCAACGGCGCGCGGTTTTTAAACAACCTGCTTTATAGATTGTACACGTATATTATTTTTTACATATATAAAGTGGGTTTGTTACAAATATTTCTATTCCGGAATTTCCCCCGGGCGCCATAATTACAAATCGCCATCCAAAAGTCGTAAGTCCGGAGCGTCTCCGTGATTTGAGGGAAAGTTTTCCCGCATCTCGCATTACGCCAAGTAAAGAACGCTTCATTTAGTATTCACGCCGCCGCGACCTGTACGGCGAAGCGGTTTTATCCGGGGGAGGGCCGCCTTGGAACCGGCGAAACTAAATCCGTGGCTTCGCGGGCGTTTTAGCGTATAATGCGAAACCGGACGGATCCCGATCTTTTTTTTTACAAATATCCGGCCGCGCCCCCGCGCCGGGGCCGGTGAAAAACAAGCGCGAAGGCGTTTTTGAAACGTTCCGCCCAGAGCCCGGAGATTGGGCCGTCCTTGTAGGATTTGGAGGCGGAAAACACATCCATCCTTTTATTCCCATCCGGCGGGTGAAAATCCCCGAAATAGCCCCCGGCGGCTCCGGAAATCATCCCCCCAAAGAAACAAGCGAGGTGCGTTTATGCCTGACGATGGTTCGGTCGCCCCCAAGGAGAGAGTTAACATAGTCTACAAACCGGCGACTGGCGACGCCAAAGCCGAGGTGGAGCTTCCCAACAAGGTCATGGTTCTCGGAGACTTCACCGGGAAACCCGACGACAGACCCTTGGAGGACAGGGACCCCGTCTCCGTCAACAAGGACAACTTTGAAGAGGTCCTGAAGGGCCAGAATCTTCAGCTGGATATGTCGGTGGACAACACGATTTCCGGCCAACCGGACGATAAAATCAGCGTGCATCTGGATATTAAATCCCTCAAAGATTTCGGACCCGAGGCCGTGGCCGCGAACGTCCCGGAGATATCCAAGCTCCTGGAACTCAGGGAGGCCCTGAAAACGCTCCGCGGTCCCTTGGCCAACGTGCCGGAATTTCGGAAAAAGATCCAGGAGCTGGTGAAGGACCCCGGCGCCGTGAACAAGCTTCTGGAGTCCCTGAACATCGATAAAAGCGGGTCATAGACGAAAATTCATCATTCTGGAGTGAAAAATGGCTGAAGAGACAAAAACGGACGCCGCTCCGGCCGCGGCCGCGGCGGAGGAGACCGATCTTCTAGATCAGATAGTCGAGGCCTCGCGCCTCAAACCCGGGGACACCGGTTACGACGCCACGAAAACGGGGCTTCAAGCCTTTTTAAAGGAGCTGGCCGACGGCGCCGGCGCCTCCCAGGTCTCGAGCGCCCTGGTGGACAAGATGATAGCCGAGCTGGACGGAAAGATCTCCGCCCAGGTGAACACCGTCATGCATTCCGAGCCGTTTAGGAAGATGGAGGCCTCCTGGCGGGGGCTCAAATACCTAGTCGACCAGACGGATTTCAGGCAGAACAACCGCATCGAGTTCATAAACGTCTCCAAAGACGATCTCTTAAGCGACTTCGAGGACTCCCCCGAGGTGGTGCAGAGCGGCCTCTACAAGCACGTCTACACGGCGGAGTACGGCCAGTTCGGCGGCAAACCCATCGCGGCCATAGTGGCGGACTACGATTTCGGCCCCGGGCCGCAGGATATAAAGCTTCTCCGCTACGCCTCCCAGGTGGGGGCCATGAGCCACGCCCCCTTCATCGCCGCCGCCGACAAGTCCTTTTTCGGGATACAATCCTGGACCGAGCTCCCCAACCTCAAAGACATGCGCTCCATCTTCGAGGGGCCTCAGTACGCCGTGTGGCGCTCCTTGAGGGAGAGCCCGGATTCCCGCTATCTGGGGCTCACCCTCCCCAAATTCCTGCTCCGGCTTCCCTACGGTCCCGACACGGTGCCGGTGAAGGCTTTCAACTTCAAAGAGAAGGCGGACGACTTGGAAGACTTCTGCTGGGGCAACACCGCCTTCGCCTTCGTGAGCCGCATACACGACTCTTTCGCCAAATACCGCTGGAACACCAACATCATCGGTCCCCAGGGGGGAGGAGCGGTGGAGAACCTCCCCCTCTACCAGTTCGAGGAGAAGGGGACGGTGCAGACCAGGATCCCCACCCAGACCCTAATCTCCGAGCGCAAGGAGTTCGAGCTGGCCGAGGAGGGCTTCATCGCCCTCACCATGAGGAAAGACTCCGACAACGCCGCCTTTTTTTCCGCCAACTCCGTGTTGGCGCCAAAAATTTTCCCGAACACCAAGGAGGGAAAAGAGGCCGAAACCAACTTCAAACTGGGCACCCAGTTTCCTTACATGATGATCATGAACAGGTTGGCACACTATGTGAAAGTGATGCAGCGGGAGAACATCGGGACCTGGAAGGACCGGGGCGAGCTCGAAGGCGAGTTGAACAAATGGCTGAGCCAGTACGTGACCGAAATGGACAACCCCGACGCCATCACCCGCTCCAAGCGGCCGCTTCGGGCCGCCCGCATATCGGTAAACGACGTGGAGGGGGATCCGGGTTGGTACTCGGTCACCATCCAGGCCCAGCCGCACTTCAAGTACATGGGCGCCGACTTCACCTTGTCTCTCACCGGCAAACTGGACAAGACCTGATGTCTTCCTTTCGTTCCTTTAATTAAACGACCGGTTTTAAAGGACCGGGATGATTCAAGGCGGCCGTAAGCTCTAAGATTTTTCCCGGGGTTTCCGGTCCATCGAATTATTTTTGGGCGTCTGGCCCTTCCTGATTTCACCTAAATGGGCGCGCGGGTTTTCGCCCGCTTTCTTCGCGAATAAAGAGAGGGCGTCCCGGGGTGAACAAACATCTTCCGCGAAGATCGCGCGGTTTAGAAGGAGTACATCATGGCTCTCACAGCTTATCTGGCGGTTAAAGGCAAATCCCAAGGCGACATCAAGGGCGACTGCCCCCAGGGCGGAGACAAGAAGGACAAGATCCTGGTCTACAAAGTGGACCACGAGGTGGAGATCCCCAAGGACACCCACACCGG
>JAISMF010000019.1 GCA_031276865.1 Deltaproteobacteria bacterium
ATTGTCCTTCGTGACGGCAGTAGCCGTTATTGACGCAGCCTGTCCGACTCCACCGCCAATGTAGTATCCTCCGCCTGAAATACCATTAACGATACCCGCTGATATGACGATCTCGTTCCATTCGGCTATAGCGTTACCATTGTTCACGTGTGCCTGGCCTCCATAGATTCCTAAAGACGTGGAGTTTCCTATATTGCCACCGTTGATATTGACACGATTAAAATTGGCATTCGCATTGCCGTTACTTGTATAGGCGTTTCCGGCTGTAATTGACCCATTAGAGTTATTCACGGTACCACTATTGATATTCACAATGTTGTCATTAGTTGAAACAGATCCAGAGATGGCAACAGATACGTTTGCTCCGGCAATGTGAAATCCTACAGTACTGCTGTTTACATTAACTGTATTCCCGTTCGACATGACTTCTGAGTTGTTTACATAAACAGCTGCTGCAAAAACTTGAGAATCAATTATACTATTATTGTTTATATTGACCATATTCCCGTTGACTGTTATTGTCGATGCATTGTCACCAACGATCCCCCCATAAACAGTATGCTCCACATGCGCACCATCGGTGGTTACTATGTTGTTGTTGGCTGAGGATCCGTTCCCGCTGTATCCGCCGTAAACGGAGCCATTGCTGATCGTGCTGGAAATTACCGTCAAACTATTACCATCCGGCGATAAGGGAGTGCCGTTTAAGCAGTAGCTGCCTTGTACGGGTGTGCACGTATACAATGGACCCTCGCTGTTTCCAAAAACACTGTTATTTCTGTCAGAGTCGATAATTACTTGCTGCTGCGCTTCTATCGGCATAGAAGCAAGCGTAATAATAGGAATTAAGAAAGCAATAATGCAAGTTCTAGATATTTTCAAAGCTTCTATAGCTATTATTGTTTTGAAACAATGCGCAATCATCACGATCCTCCAAATTTAAAACCTGTCAAACATAAAAGAACTGGAAGTATCCATATTCAAAGGAAACCGTCTCCAAGTTTTACGTAAACGGAACGTAAAAATATAAATGGCACCTCTTGAAGCCATATATTTCTAGTCACGGGCGGTGGCTTAATTTAAAGTTGCTCTCAGATAAAAAGCCTTATTTTTCTAAAGAGCCTTTATAGAATTTGAGAAAAGTAGCAATTATTGTTAATTATCATATCAATCTTATTAAAAACGAAAATAATCATTCCCTGAAGCCAGTAGAACTCACAACGGAAAGACGATTCCTGAAACATCCAGGGACACCTTTTGTCTGATTGAAGTCTGTTCATTTCCGCGGGTTTCTTTTCCCTATAGACTCAGGGTAAAGCGCCTCCGATTTTTTCCGCTGGAGACCCGTGAAAATAAAAAAGCCACCTTCCGCAGCAAAAATTCTGGCAGCGGACGGTGACAAAAATATAAAGATGCTCCCGGCTAAAAAACCAGGAGCATCCAGAAAATCGTTATGAGAGAGAGAGAGAGAGAGAGAGAGAGAGAGAGAGAGAGAGAGAGAGAGAGAGAGAGAGAGAGCAAAAATCATGCCAGAAATATCCGAAACCACGGAAAACATACCCGGAAAGCGGCTGGAATCCCGCCGAGGACTGGGGCCGTAGAAATTTTCCGGAAGCCGACCGTATGACTCAAAATCGCGCATCTACTCTCGTCCTTCATCCGTTTTTTGAAATTCCGAAACCGGCTATCTTCGGATACCGTTCAACGAAACCGGGCTTCTAAAAAATTTAAGTTCCATTGAAAACCGAAGTAGGAAACTTAACTTGAGGCATTTTAAAAAGTCAAAATCAATGTGTCAAGAGGAAAAAGCGAAAAAAAACAAGAGCTTGGGCCCTCCGCTCTTCGGAATTTGGAGTGAAAGAGGCGACCCTCCGGAACACCGGTAGGGCGTACGCGCTGATAACGGCCTACAAAGCCGGGTTCCCTTCGGATCTCCAAAGAATCCGCCGGAGCCGTCGGCGGCGGCCCTTAAAAAGGCGGCGGTTTTTTTGCATCTCATCCAGGGAAAGCTCTCCGGTTCCTCAGTGGACCTCGCTTCGTCTCGGAAGCTCGTCCGCGCCTGGCCGCCTTTCATAATTATTTAAGATAATCGGAGAGGCGAATCGTCTTCAACTTCTTTAAGCGCCGGCCTCAGGGCCGGCGCCTCGCTCTTGGCGGATGGTTCCGTCGCCCGTCCCAGGGCGGACTTTCTCCGCCACGTTAGCGTCATTCGGGGTCGCGTATAGCGCCCCCGCCGCCCGGAGCTAATCCTCCGCGCGAAGAGGGCGCGGCATGGAAGCGGGGGATCGGCCGGAACGGGAAGGCGGGGCGGATACCAGGCTATCCTTTAAACCGCGTCTGTCCGGGCGCTCCTTTCTGGGGCGGACGCCGATCCCTGGGACGAAGAGCCGTATGGTGGAACTCCCGCGAAGAAAACTTTAAGAGGATGGACGGCGTCGCAAAATGGAGGATTCCAGCGAAGGGTAGAAAGCCCCATGGTATTTCAAGGCGGGAACCCTCCCCGCGTGAAAGGCCGGAATTTACTCCCGCCGCCTCCGTCTTTCAGACGTCACTGCATGACCGCCGGCAACCCAGCCTCTTCTGGCGTCAGTACACCGTTGTACGAATCAAACACCATGACTCCTACAGTCGCGTAAGCCACCGGGTCCCCTAATGAATCCCCCGACCCGGGGATGGGCAATAAAATGGAGCCCCCAACCGAGTCCGCATCGGCGCCGGTAAAATTCAAGGCGCGGTAACCCACGATTCCAAATCTATTGAAGTAACCTCCGTGACCGCCCGTAAAGATAAATTCTTGCGCCATAGGTTGCGGAGCCCTTCCAACTATGGTGGCGTCGCGCATGTCGCCATTTTGAAGATTGATTTCGAAAGAGAAATCCAGGTACTGAAAAGCGCCGCCGGGGGTGGGCAGGCCGCCGGAGGAGTACGCGTAACGCGCGAATATCAGCTCGGGCCGGATGGAGTCCCCCATACTCTGCGAGGCCACGGGCGTCTCGGCAAGAGTTGATCCGCTAAAAGTTTCCCCGGTTAAAACCGCCGTCGCTCCGGCGAAGCTTCCGGACTCCGCGGCTCCACCCCCGCCTCCGGAGGCTCCGCCCCCGCCACCGCCGGACGCGCCTCCGCTTCCGGAGGATGAACTACCGCTTCCAGCGGAAGAGCTCCCGCTTCCGGAGGATGCGCTCCCGCTTCCGGAGGATGAACTACCGCTTCCAGCGGAAGAGCTCCCGCTTCCGGAAGATGCGCTCCCGCTTCCGGAAGATGCGCTCCCGCTTCCGGAGGAAGAGCCACCGCTTCCCGAGGATGAGCCACCGCTTCCCGAGGATGAGTCACCGCTTCCGGAAGAAGAGCTCCCGCTTTCGGAGGTAGAACTCCCGCTTTCGGAGGAACCATCGCCGCTGTCGGAGGAATCCTCGCCGCTGTCGGAGGATCCGGCGTCGGCCGTCCGCGTCTCTTCGGAGGCTGGTTCCGGGGCCGCGGCCGCCGAACCCTCGCCTCCCAGAAAGGCCAGATCCTTGGATATCTCCCGGCGATCCTCCTGGGTTATGGGTTCCGGCAGCTGAGTCCCGCTGGGAAAACTTATCTTGTTTCCGGAGGGCACGTCAACGTTGTTCGCGTAGACGTTGCGGGTCGTGTTCTCCACGTAGACGGTGGTCCTCTCATGCTCCGCCCTCACGGTGATGATGGTTCCTCTAATCCCCACCACGGCCTCGGGGGCCGTCACGCTGAATCCCCGGGGATTGGCCTCCACTATCTTTCCGGTGACGAAGCGGGCCAGACCCTCCGCCACGTGGGCTTTAAAACTCTGCTCAGATCCCGAGTCGACGTACTCCTCCATCCGGAAAAGAGATCCCGGGCCCACGGCCGCCATGCTGTCGTCGTTGAAAAGTATCCGCACCCTGCCTTCGGATCCGGTCCGCAGAGAATCGGAGACGCGGAGCTCTTGCCCCACCTCGACAGGGATCTCCCGCCCCTCCCGCACGATCGCCGCGTCCCCCGCGAGGCCGATCACTTTTCCGATGTTCCCGTCCGCGGCCTGAAGGAACGCTGGAGAAGCGAGAAAGGAAACGTAGAATAAGAACGCGAAAAAAAACAGCTCGGGAAACCGCGTTTTCATGATAAGTCACCTGATGGAGCCTGATGGAATTGTTAAAGGGCCCCGCTCCGGAAACGTCCTCCGGTATCGAACTGGGGCGGGGTCGCGCCGTCCAAAAGAGCGTCGCCGATAAAACCTCGCGACTGACGGAGCTTCGTTGAAGCGCTCTCAACTGAAACACGCGGCGTTCATGTTCATAGGATCGATTATTCGCCTCCGTCTGTTTTCCGCGCCGGCGCGGCGGTCGCCGCCGCGCTCTTGACGGGCGGGTTCGCGGCCGTTCCCGCATGGGACTTTCAGCGTCAAGCCGAAGCCCGCGCCGGAGGCGGAAAAAACCACCCTCCGAAGGCCGTAATCAAGGCCGCGGAAGATGACGCGAATAAAGAAGTTTCCGGTTAAAACCGACGGGATCTGGAAATCCTGGATGTTGAGAGAGAGAAAGATTATGTTTGATGGAAAAAGATAAAAAAAGAGCGATAATTATGTCACATTCAATCAAAACCAAGGACCACGGCCCCGAAAACCGGCGGAAACCGCGGCCGAGGGCGGGTTCGGGGAAAGAGCGGGGACGCTCGCCTTCCGATTCGAGACCGCGCGCGGGCTCTCGTATTTTCCGAATCTAGGAAACGGCGGAAACGGCTTATTTCAGCTACCGTCCACCGAAATCTGACTTCTTAAAATGATATTTCGCAATTGAAATCCAAATTGTAAACCTTGTGCGCCATATATTATAGGCCCGAACGCAAGGCGTCAAGCGGAAAAAGATCGGGGTCGGGGATCCGGGGCCTCCGCTTAGAAGCGCCCCGTTCGCGGGGCGCTTCGGTCCGCGGGCGAAACGCCAGGGCGAGAAACGTCCAAAATCGTCCATTCAGCGTGAAACGGATGGCTTGCGGGGCGCCTTCCCCCGCCCCCGGCGCCGGGGCTCGTCCGCGGACTTCGTCCGGGGTGGAGGGATCTTATTTAAAAGGGTCGAAATCGTCCGCGTAGTAATGGGACTTGGTTTTATCCCTCCGCTGCCTCTGCGCTAATTTATAGGCGTTCTGGCAGGTGGTTTCAAAAAATCCAAGTCTGTAGATATTTTCATTGTAGTTGGTCACATGGATGGCCAGCGTGGCGTAGCCGTCGAGAGAGACGCCGTGGACCACATAGTCCCGGGAGAAACCCGAATCGCCGTGGAGGGTTCCAAGATACTGTCCCTCGTAGATTTTCCGGCAGTAATCGGCCTCGGAGTCCGCCGACGCTTCGCCCCAATCGACCGCGTAAAGGGCGCACGCGGCCGCTAGAAACACTCCTAATAAAATAAACGGCTTTTTTAGAGTTTTGGCTAAGATATTTTTTTTCATTGAAACACCCTCCGACAACGCTTTCGCGGCTGGATTCATAAAGTTGATTAAAAAACGAAAAAAAGGGCGGCCCCCCAAGGATAAAAATTACGAGACGCCGGAAGGCCCGGGGGAAGGGTTCGCGGGCCGAAAACGGACGGCGCTTAACTTATTTCCGCGCGGGGCTCTTTCGCCCCGTCCCGCCGTTAGGGATCCGAAACGGCGGCGGAAAAATAAAAACCCCGGCCGGAACTCCTTCGCCTCAAGCCTTCAGCGTTCCGCCTTCGTCCGGCCCCCCGCCGTCCGCCTCCCCGGAGTCCTTGTCCGGAAAGCGCGAATCCTCGTCGTAGACCTCCAAGGCCTCCCGGCCCACGCGCATGGGTTTCGCGACCAAGAGGACCGAGAGGGCGAGCACGGCGAGGCATAAAACCGGAATGAGGATCCCCTCCTTCAAGCCCCAGTGGCTCATGCCCCGGCGGATGCGCAGGTATCGCACCACCGGCCAGGCGGAGAGGCCGATTATTAGTAGAAGGGAAATTGACGAGGAGATCATGTAAATGAGCCCCCCGTAGCCCGTGGGCACCTGGGCGAGGTTTTCCGTTTCGAAGCGGGGAAACCTGGAACCCAGACCCACCCCCAAAGAGCAGAGCCCGGGCGTTAAAAGCAAAGTGAGGACGAAGGCCGTGGCCGCCATCACCGGGGCGGCGTCCAAAAAACGGTTGGTTAAAAAGGTCAGGGCCAAAGCCACCAAGGCGATGGGGAAGAGCCAGAAGAAAAACTTCTCCAAAATGAAGTCTTTAACCGAAATGGGAGACGAGCGCACGATCCAATACGAGTAGCCCTCGGCCGAGATGGAGGGGAAGGCGAAGCGCAACGAGAGGGTCGCGGTCACCAGCCCCACCAAGCCCACGTTTAAAAAGGCGATGGTGTTTTCCAGAAAAAAGGCGTGGAGGGGGTAGCGTTTGAGGTTTAAAACGGAAAAGTTGTAGAGGTAGATTATCATCAGGGCGGCTAAAAGGAAGAGCTGCGACCACTGGGTGTGGTCCCTAAAAAAGATCTTGAAGTCCTTCACCGCCAGGGCCCGGTACTCGGGCCTTCTAATGATCCGGAAAAGTCCGGAAACCATGTTCAAAAGCCCCCCCGCCTTCTGGCGCCCGGCCCCCTCCTGGCTTTTGTTGTAGCCCTGCCAGTAAAGGAAGTGGGCGGCGTAGGAGGAAACGAGGGCGCTCAAAACGGCCCCGGTCCAGATTAAAAGCAGATACACCCACGCGAAGTCGGAGGGCGTCCCCCCTAAAAGGGGCCAGAGCAGCTCCGCGGCCCAGGTGGTGGGGAGCATGGGCGAGGTGGGCGTCTGCAAAGAGGCCAGATAGCCCGCGACCGTGCGGAAGCTCTCCGGATTCACCAGCTGCTCGGGCCTTAAGAGCCGGAAAATCAAATACAAGACCACGAACCCGAAGAGCCCCAGAAGGCTCAAAACGTCCCGGGTCCTTCGGGCGGGAAGGACGTTCACCAGCAAGATGACCACCGTCTGGCTCAAAAAGCAGGCGGTGATGAGGACCGGCACCGAGACCGGAACCAAAAGGAGGTAGTAGAGGAGGGAGGCCTTGAAGTGCCAGCCGAAGGCGAGAAAGACGGGGAAGAGGAAGGCCGTGGGCATCCAGGCGCTGGCCAGAACGCTCTGGGTGGAGCGGGCCCAGAAGACCGACTCCCTGTCCACCGGCGCCCCCATGAGCAAGGGCAGGTCCCGGGACAAAAAGAAGCTGGAAAGGGAGGTTATGAAAGAGGAGAAGACGAGGAGGGCCACGCCCGAGAGCCACAACAGCCCGAAGGTCTTCTGGGCCAGAATGTCCCCGAAGCCCTCCACCGAGTAGAAGGACTTGAGGGTCCGAAGCGAGAGGAGGAAGAGGGCCGCCCAGAGGGTTAAGGTGAAGACGGAAAGGGAGACGAGCTTCACTCTGCCCCCGGGCCCCGGATCCTTTAGGTAGTTCGCCAGCCCCAGACGGTAGGGTTTGAGGAGGGTCAGGTACTCTCTCACTTCAGGCACTCTCTCTTCGGGCGTTTTCCCGCCGCGGGCGCTCCCGCCTCAGGCGCCCTCCCGCTTGGGGGGTCCCTCTTTTTCCCGCTCCGGAGAGGCCGCGTCTCCGGTCTTCGGAGAACGGCTCCCTCCGGCCTCCCGGGAGGCCTCCCCCCCGGAAGCGGGGGCTGGCTCCTCCGGGTCGCCGGAGCCTCCGGCGCCGGAGCCGGAGGTGAGCTCCAGGAAGAGATCCTCCAAATCCCCTCCGCCCGCGACGCCGGATCCCTTTTTCAAATCGCTCTCCGTCCCCTCGGCCGCGAGGATACCCTTGGAGATTATGCCTATGCGGTCGCAGAGGCGGGAGGCCAGGCTCATGGTGTGGGTGGAGATGAAGATGGAGACGTTTTCCCCGCGGGCCAGGTTTTTAAAGATCTCCATCACCAGCTTGGCCCCCCGGGGGTCGAGCCCCACCATGGGCTCGTCCACCACCAGCACCCGGGGCCGGGGGAGGAGGGCGCCCCCCATGATGAGGCGCTGCTTCATGCCGTGGGAGTAGTTCTCGATTAATTCGTCCCGCCAGTCCCAGAGCTCGAAGAGCTCCAGGAGTTCGGCGGCCCTCTTTTCGGCCTCTTTCCCCGGCACCCGGTAAAGGTCCGCGGTGAAGCTTAAAAACTCCCGCCCCGAGAGCTTCTCGTAGAGGAAGGGCCGATCCGGAATGTAGCCCAGGATGGTTTTGGCCTCCCGGGGCTTTTTCGCGAGGTCGTAACCCCCCAGGAAGATGGAGCCGCTGCTAGGGGCCAGGGCGCCGGCCACCATCCGGATGGTGGTGGTCTTGCCGGCGCCGTTGGGTCCCAGAAAGCCGTAAATCTCCCCGGCCGGAACGTGGAGCGAGAGATCCTTCACGGCCGCGTGCCGGCGGTAGAGCTTGGTCACCTTGGAGAGCTTTATCATAGCGGTAGCAACCCCGTCAGCCTTCCGGAAGATAGTCCTCCAGGAGCCTCGTCAGCGGCTCCGGGATCTCATCCGCCTCGATTATCGGGTAGTCGGCGGAAAGGGCCTTTTCCGCCAGATCCAAACGGACGGCGTCCTCCGGCTGGATATAGCTCGCCTCGAGACCGGAAAGCTCCTGGAGGAGGAGGCGGCCGTTCGCGTCCACCCGCTCGGCGAACTCCCCCGCGGGGGTTTTAACGATCACCTCGAAGATTCTCAACTCGTCCGCCTCCGCCGTCACGTCCTGGACCGCGAGCTCGGCGGTCTGGAAGTCCATCGTCCGGTAGTCCAGAACCGGCGCCAATAAGACTTTGCCCAAAGGGAGCTCGTTTTGCCGGGAAAGCCAGGGGACGACGGCGGAAACCAGAATGGGGCCGGCCGTGGGAAGGGGGAGGCTTTTTTTCCGCGCAAAGGCGCCCAAAACAAGCTCGCACTCCATAGTTCCGGCCGCGTGGTCGGCTCGGGCCCGGGCGACGGATCCGGGGACGTTCAGGAGCGCGAAGGAGGCGGACTCGAGCCTGCCGTCGGCCCGGTACGCGGAAACGGAAGACACCCTGGCCCCGCCCTTGAAGCCGGGAACCGGAATCTCCAAAGCGGAGTCCTCCAGGACGCTGAAGCCCTTTTCCGGACCCTCCGTCCGGATCGTCCTTTTCATGTAGCCCAGGGGGCGTTTTCCCAAGGAGAGGGAGTAATAGCCCTCCCCGGCGCTCAGGCGGAAAAGGGAGCCCCGCTGGTAGAGAAAATTCCCCGACCAGCCCCACCAGAAGAGGATCAGGACGCCGGCTAAGATGAGGGCGATTTTAACGGCGTGCTTCATAACCCCTCCCAACTGACGGGGAAAAGCCCTCCGGCGCCGGCGGGAAAACCGCCGGCGCCGGAGGGTAGACCCTCAGACGGCCGTTCCGCCGGCGTCGAAGATGCTCCGGGCGAACCCGTCCACCAGCTCCCGGGCGTTCCCCAGGCAGGCCAGGTACTCCTTTTCCGATAAACCCGCCCCCAGGGCCACGGCCCGCTGAAACTCCGGGGTCAAGAGATCCCCCGGGGCGTGGGCGTCGGAATTCACGAGGAGCCTGGCCTTGAACTTCCGAGCCAGGGAGGCCACCCAACCGTTGGTCAGGGAATGCCCCCCCCGGGCGGATATCTCCAGATGCGCGCCCTTCAGGGCCGCGAGCCTCGCCTCGTCTTCCGAGAGAAAACCCGGATGCGCCAAAATGTCGCAGCCCCCCTCGAGGGCCGCCCGGTTGGTTCCCGGCTCCACGGGCTCCACGGGGGTCTCCCCGTGCACCACCACGTAGGAGGCCCCCAGCCGCCTGGCCTCGCGGATCATTTCCTTCAAGGCGGAGGGGGGGACGTGGGTGAGCTCCACTCCGGCCGCCACCCGAAAGCCGGGATAAACGCCGGAGAGGCTCTCCGCGGCCAGGATGGCCGCGGAGACGACCTTTTCCAAATTGGAGAGGTCGGCGTGATCCGTCAGGCCCAATACGGCGCAGCCCTTCATCCTGGCCCTCTGGGCCAGCTCCGCCGGACACAGCTCGCCGTCCGAGTGCAGGCTGTGGGAGTGGAGGTCGATCAAATCCGGTAATTTCACGGCTCCCCCCCGGGCTCCGCCTTCTCTTTTTCGACGTTGGTTATGAGGATCTTGGTATCCTCTTTGAACTTCACGTGGATCTTGTTGGGGGGCACCACCTTGGTGACGTAGCCCACCCCGAAGACCGAGTGCCGCACCGGCTGGTCGAAGTCGTAGGAGCCGGAGGTGGAGTAGAGGACGGCCTTGTCGGGATTGATGCTCCGTGTCCTCTCCGACCACTCGAGCGAGTGCTGCTCCCGCAGATCGTCCTGGCGCTTCTGCTCCTTGGTCTTCTTCGCCGAAAGGGCCTTGGGCTTCTTTCCCTTCCCCCGGGGCTTTATTTCCGCCGTTCCGAAGTCCAAGTCCAGATCGTCGTCGAAGGGGTTGGAGTCGATGCCGTCCAGCTCGTCGTCGCCGAAGATGTTTATGTCCTTAAGAAGCCCCAGCTCCTCTTCGTCGATGTCGTCCGCGGGATCCTCCCCCTTGGGCGGGGACTCCCCGGGATCTTTCAGGGCCTTCGGCTCCCGGCCCCGGCCTTTGGCCTTGGCGGGCTTGTCTTCCTCGCTTTCCGGAAACACGCCTTCGCCCTCCCCGGAAGGATCGAGGTTCAAGGACGCGAGCTCGTCGTCCAGCTCGTCGTGGACGTCAGTTTCGACTACGGCTTCCAAGGAAGGATCCTTTTTGGAAGCGCGGCTAGCGTTCGGGGTCTTCTTTATCCGGACGCCAGGCTCCGTTTTCTCGGGCGCCTCCTCGGCCGTCCCTTTGGGCGCGCGGAACATGTGCTGGCCCTTGCACGAGAGGCACTCCACCTTTTTAATCTTCGTTCCGTCAAGGGTCACCACCATGTGGGTGGTGTCCCGGCGGCATTTGGTGCAGTAGGCCTCGGTCTCGCCCCCGACCCTGATCTCTTTGTTGGGCCTTTCCAACTCCATAAATCCTCCAAAAAACCCGGCCGTCCGCCGGAAAACGCGCGAAAAAAACTCAAAAACACCAAAAGTTGGGCGCCCGGGAAGGCGACCGCCTGAAAAAATCCGGCTTCCGGAAAAATCCGGACTTTGAAAAGCAGGCGCGGATCCCAAAAACGGAGCGTGAAACGCGCCGGAAATAACGAAATAAGCGAAAGAACGCGAAAAAACCTAAAAATTCGACAAACGAAAAAAACTAAAAAACAGCGAACGAAAAAAACAAAAAACAGCGAACGAAAAAAACTCGAAGAAACGTAAAAAAAACGCCTAAAAAAACAAACGTAAAAACCGAAAAAACAAACGGAGAGACGAAAAAAATCATCCGGAAAATCGATCCCGGAAAAAAACCAGGGAAAAAAACTCCCTTAGTTGCGCAGGCTGCTCACCGGAGCCGGCACCCTGCCGCCCAGGGAGATGAAGGCTTCGGCCTCCGGATAGTCGGCCACCGCCATAATGGAGCACTCGCCCAAAAGCCCCCCGAAGCGGACGGAGTCTCCGGCCTTCTTCCCCGGAACCGGGATGAGGCGGCAGGCGGTGGTTTTATGGTTCACCACCCCTATGGCCATCTCGTCGGCGATGAGGGCGGAAAGGGTGGAGGCGCTGGTGTCGCCGGGCAGCGCCACCATGTCCAGCCCCACCGAGCAGACGGAGGTCAGGGCCTCGAGCTTCTCCAAAGAGAGCCGCCCCTCGACCGCCGCCCGGGCTATCCCTAGATCCTCGGAAACCGGAATGAAGGCGCCGGAGAGGCCACCCACGTGGCTGGAGGCGAAGGCCCCGCCCTTTTTCACGGCGTCGTTCAAAAGGGCCAGAAGGGCCGTGGAGCCGGGGGCGCCGATGGATTTGAGGCCGAAGGACTGGAAGATCTCCCCCACCGAGTCCCCCACCCGCGGGGAAGGGGCCAGCGACAAATCCACCACCCCGAAGGGGACGCCCAAAAGGGAGGCCACCTCCCGGCCGATGATCTCCCCCACCCGGGTGACCTTGTAGGCCGTTCTTTTTATCAGCTCGGAAAGCTCCCCGAAGCTCGGGCGCTCCCCCCGGCTCATGGCGCGGTCCACGGCCTTTTTCACCACCCCGGGGCCGGAGACCCCGACGTTTACGACCGCGTCCGGCTCCCCGGGGCCCGAAAAAGCTCCGGCCATGAAGGGCGTATCCTCCGGTATGTTGGCGAAGACCACCAGCTTCGCGCAGGCCAAAGCGTCGCGCTCGGAGGAGAGCTTCGCGGTCTCCTTAACGATCCGCCCCATCCGCTCCACCGCGTCCATGTTGATGCCGGCCCGGCTGGAGGCGACGTTCACCGACGCGCAGACCTTTTCGGTCGCGGCCAGGGCCTCGGGGATGGAGTCCAGCACCAACGAGTCCCCCCGGGTGAAGCCCTTCTCCACCATGGCGCCGTAGCCGCCGATGAAGTCCACCCCCACAAGGGACGCCGCCTCGTCTAGGGATTTCGCGAGGGCGGGCATTTGGGCGGGCTTGAAGGGTCCGGCCAAAGCCGAGATCGGGGAGACGGCCAGCCGCTTGTTCACCACGGGGATCCCGTACTTTTCCGCCACCAGATCGCAGGTTTCCACCAGCTTATCGGCGAGGCGGCCGATTTTACTCGTAATTCGGGAACGGAGCCGGTCCAAATCGTCCGAGGCGCAATCCAAAAGCGAAAGCCCCAAGGTGACCGTCCTCACGTCCAGATGCTCGTTTTTGAGCATCTCCAAAGTGGCCGCGACTTCCCGATCCGTAAGCATTCGTGAGGGCCACCTCCTGGACCCCGCGGGAAAAAAAAAGACCAAACCCGCCGGAAAAGGGGGGTCAAGGAAAGCCCCGGGGCCTTTCACGGCGGAAGGGTCTGAAACTCGTCCGGCCGCTAAAAGGCGCGGCCGGCGCTGAAAACCGCGAAATAAAAGTAAAGGCGGGCGGAAAATAGGCGTCCCGCGGACGGAAGCGCATTGGTGAAGTTTAAGACCCGGCCCGTAAAAAGTCAAGATACCGGAGACGGGCGGGGAAAGGGGCGCGAGGGGCCGGGGAGGGGCCGGGACGGGGGCGGAGGGAAGGGGTTCCGGAGGAAGGGGGCCGGGGGGGGCCGGGAAAAGGCGCGAAAGACGTGGGCGCTATTTAAGCGCGCGTATAATAAAAAATAATAATGACGTATAAATAAGACTTTAAAATTTATATAGACTAATATTAATAATACAGAAGTATCTATTCAAATAAAAAAGTCTAAAACAATCATAAATAAATTTTATTAAAACCACATTTCGCCCAAAACGTGATATTCCGGAAAACGCGGCCCTCCAAAAAAACAAGCTCCTCCGGACTTCCGCCCCGGGCGCCCGCCGGAATTTCCCCGCGGGCGCCCGCGGCGGGGCCTCGAAAATCAGATCCGGGTCCAGCGGCAGAAGAGTCGTTCCAAAATCCCGGCGAGGGCGAAGTATAAGCCGCCTAAGAGACCCATGAAGGCGATGCCGGAAAACATCCGGGGCAGATCCATGAGCCCCCAGGCGTCCATGATGACGAAGCCCAGACCCTCCTGGGTGGCGAAGGATTCCGCCATGAACAGGACCGCCACGGCGGTCCCGGAGGAAAGCCGCAGGGAGCTCCAGACGGCGGGAAGGGTGTAGGGGACGTGGACGTGCCGGGCGAGGAGGAAGGCCTTTCGGAGGGTCTTTCCCGGGCCCCCTCCCCCCGGATAAACGGAATGGAAGGATTCCAGATAGCCCCGGTCCAAGGAGGCGGCCCGGTCTTTAACCGTCACCAGCGCCAGGTAGCCCACGGTCAAGGCCACCAACATCACCTTGGGGGCCTCGCCCAGGCCCAGGATGACTAAAAGCGCCGGCAGAAAAAGGATCTTGGGCACCGGGTAGCTTAGCGAGATCAAAGGCGACAGCGAGCGCCCCAGCCACGGGACGGCCCCCAAAAGGACTCCGAGGGGGTACGCCGCGGCGGTTCCCAAAAGAATGCCCGCCCCGGAGCGGAAAAAACTCCAGCCGCAGTGTCCGAGAAAGACGGGATCCCCCAGCCGCCGGCAAAAGTCCCCGAACACCGCCTGGGGCCGGGGCAGAAGCCCCGGCCCCAGGCGCCGGGCCAGGACGTCCCATAAAAGGAGAAAGAGGAGGATGGGGACGAGGGCGGAGACTTGGCGTTTAAGCACGGACGGCGCCGTATTCCCGGGCGAGGTCCTCCAGATCCTTCCGAAGCGAAAAAACCCGCCTCAGGAATTCCGGAGAGGTTCCGGCCTCCCGGCGGCCGGCCGCGGGGAATTCGACGCTCCGGACCAGACGGGCGGGCCTCCCCCATAAGACGAGGATCCTCTCCCCGAAAAGCGCGGCCTCCTCGAGGCTGTGGGTGCAGAATACCAGGGTCAAATTCAGCTTCCTCCGGAGGCTTAGGAGCAGATCCTCGAGCCCCTCCCGGGTTACGGGGTCCGCCGCGGAAAAAGGCTCGTCTAAAAAGAGGATGGAGGGTTCCATGATAAGCGAGCGGCCCAGGGCCAGCCTCTGGCGCTCCCCGCCGGAGAGCTCGCCCGGGTGCCGCCCCTCCAAGCCCGCGAGGCCCAGTTCGGAAAAGACGCGGGCGCATTTCTTCCGGCGCTCCCCGGCCTCGACCCCGGCCAAAAGCAAGGGGAGCTCCAGGTTGCCCCGGGCGGTCTTCCAAGGGAAGAGCCCGTAGTCCTGGGCGACCAACGAGCGGGGGGCGTCTTGGGGGAAGAACTCCACCCTCCCCGAGTCGAAGGCGATTTGCCCCTGGAGGATCTTGAGGAGGGTGGTTTTGCCGCAGCCCGAGGGCCCCAGTAAGACCAGGGAGTCCCCCCGAAAGACGGTGAAGCTCAAATCGGCGATAACGGCTCGGTCCCCGTAGGATTTTTGGAGATTCCCGACCGTTAAGAGCGCCTCCGCCCCCGGTTCAGTTTCCACGGTCTCCATCTCCGCCTCCGGAAGGCTCCCGTACGGATTCCGGCGCCCGATAGACGGTCTCCTCGTAGGAGGGGGCCGGCCGGAGGCCCCGGCCGGCCTCGTCTTGGAGGGCCCCGTTTTTCACGAGCCACCGAACGTAGCGCTCGAAGAGGGCCTTGTCCGGAAGCGCCCCGGGGACGTGCTCCGGCTTGAAAAGGGGCGGCTCGTAGCTGGAAAGGACGGCCGGGGGTATGAGCCCCAAATCCGCCATGAGGCTTTTAACGGCCCCGGGATTCAAGGCGGCCCAGAGGGCGGCCTCCGCGAGGGCCGTCCGGAAGGATTCCACCGCCCGCGGGGGAAGGGAGCTTTTCAAGGCCACCGCCGCGAGGGGCATGTCCAGATCCCTATCGTCCATCAAGACCCTCCCCCCCGCCAGCTCGGCCATGGATAAAAGGGGCTCGGGGAAAAGGGCGGCGTCCAGCCGGCCGTTTACCAGCATCTGGTAGCGCGGGGGGATTTTTTTCACGTCCCGGCGGACGAAAAAGTCCAGGGGAAGCCCGGCCTTCTCCAAAAAAACGTCCGTCATGAAGTCCACCACGTACAGATTCGCGACTCCGATGGAGGACCCCGCAAGATCCTCCAATCTCCCGGCCGGGCTGCCGGGTTTCGCGACCAGTCCGAAAACGCGCCTTTCCGGCTCGGTATGCGAGGTCGTGGCCGCGATCATGAAAGGGAGGCCCATGGATCGCTGCATGATGACCGCGCCGGGCTCGCAGAAATGGCCGTCGAGGCCGCCCGCCGCCACGGCCGCGTCCTTCTCCATGGCGCTCTGGAAGGGGATGAGCTCCACCTCCAATCCGTTCGCGGCGAAAAAACCCCGCCTCCCGGCGATATGGAGGAGGACCGTGTCGGCGATGGGAAGGGTCGCGATCTTCAAGGAGACGGGGGCGTCGGAGTGGAGAGGGGCCGCGAAAAAGACTAAAAGAGCGCAGGCGGCCGCGCAAGACAGGAGGGAAAAAAGCCGACCCCAGGCTTCACCCGCTCCGTTAAGAACCAGGCGAAACGAGGCGGCGGGCCGCGCGGCGGGCTCTTTAAACAAGTCGCGCAAAATAACGCTCCTCAGGACGGTCGCCGGGGTCGGAAAAAAACGCCGGAGAAAAACACGCGCCGGCTCTTAAAGGGGATTTAGGGAAAAAACAACGGTTGAGATAAAAGGGAAGGTTTAAACGCCCGAACGGAATGGTGTGCGGAGGGTTGGAGGGATTCCGCGTTTTGAAGGGGCGGCGGCCCGGACCCTAGTTTAAAATTACCGGGGGGTTAAACAGGCTACACGCGGTGAATGGCTTCAAAAATATTTCGGTGCTGCAGGCTTATCTCGAGGCCCAGCTCTCCGGCCGTGACGGCCAGGGCCTCCCTGAAGACCCTTCTTTCGACCGTTACGGGAAGAGAGATCTCGAGCGCCAGGACCACCGGAGATTTAGTTTCGGCCGAATCGGGCGAACCGGACAGAACCACCGAGCGCAGATTTTCAATGTTGGCGTCGAAGGACGCCACCTTGGCGGTGAGAGTCGGAATCAAAGCCGGCGAGTCGGGGCCGGAAATGGTCATGACGTAGGGCTCGGCGTCGGGACGCTTCGCGGGAAGGCGCGGCGCCATGGGGCTCAGCCAGGCGGAGTAGCCGGCGGGCGAGAGCTCCGCTCTCAGCGCCTCTTCGAGGCCGGCGGCGTCCAGGGCTTCCGGGGCCTCCACCGAAAACAGACCGGCGAACTGCCCGTGAAGGGTCGTCTGGGTGAGCTCGGAAATGGCGCATCCCCGCTCGTAAAGGGCGTTCGACACCAGATGCACTATCCCCGGGCGGTCCGTTCCCACTATGGTTACAAGTAGTTTACGCATGCTTTTCATCTTCTGAAAATGGAATAGCCCGCCGTTTAAGGCGAATTATAAGTCGCGGCTCGTTTTTTTGACGCTTCTTCGCTCCATGATATAACACCCGCGTCGCTGAATCAATGGCCGATTTGAAGACGGGCCATCTTCATAATTGAAGGGGTGAAACTTTAACAAAGGTGGTGTTTTTCGCTTCGCTCAATTTTTTATCTTTATGGTCCGGATCGCTTACGCGGCGGGCCCGTTTCAAGGAAGGCCGAGAGTAAAAAAAAGACGGAGAAGGCGAAAAAGAATCTTAGCCGTCACATACGCCTCGAATTGTCGCTGAAACAATACCGGGAGGTTTATCAGCCGTCATAATCAACGCTAAGGCGAAAATTAGCTTCGTTTTGAAATTTTGAAACAATACGCTTTTATGACCGCATGATATTATTAATTAACCCATATATCCTACGCTATCTCTATTCAATCTTCATAGCCAGTCTTTTCGCGCCCGCGCCGTTTTTTACTTTTCGCCGGAACGACAGCAGCTTAAAAAAGTAATAAGTTGCGAAAACATAGACGCCCATTATGGCCAGGTTGTAGGCGAAAAACAGGATAGCCGGGCGATTCGGGTTCCAAAAATCAAACGAATAGCCCAAAAATAGTTTCGAACCCATATCTCTGTCGAACGAGGCGTACACGCCAAAGGCGACAATCATGACGGAGAGCGTCCTAAAAATCACCATCCTAACAGGGCTTGATCCGCTTACGCAGGTTGTTTTTCGAAACACGTTTTTGATCATCTCCCAGTGGAGACCGATATGGACGCCTATCAGGGGCAAACACCAATAGGCAGCGGTTGTATGCGCCCGCCGCAAAAGCGCGTCCCCGGGCGAATGAAGAAAAGCGAGTATCGTCCGGGACTGCGACAAACCCGTTACTAAGAGCGTCAAAATGGAGAATGCGAGCAGGATATTCACAATGGCCGTAAACGTTCGGCGGAAGGCGTGTCCGCCTTTAAAAATGTCGTTATACCACCTCCGGTTGATTACGTTGTGGGCGATAAACAACGCGCATACGAAAATACCGATCCATTCATGGGCGGCGTCTCCGATCACGCGGTAAGCGTAAGCGCATAACAAGAGAATTAGCATGGCGACATCGAAGATAAGTCGCTTTGTCAGTCGCCGTTTCATATCATGATCCGCTCTTGTCTTTTTCCGATTTTCACTTGATCATCTTGAGTTCGGTAAGCCAGGAAGTCACTTCCTTGTTCGGCAACGTCACGACCGGACCATTTTTCGGATTCGCGTCGTAAGCGACGACATCGATCCCTTCTCCGATGACCGCCTTCGGAGAGAGTTTTTTTATGTCATCGAGGCTGCGCCCGAATCGGCTGCCCCCGTGGGTGACGAGGGGATAAATAGTCTTACCCGAAAAATCATAAGATTCAAGGAAGGTGAACACGCCCATCGGCAATGTTCCCCACCAGTTCGGATAGCACAAAAATACCGCGCCATATCGTTCCATATTCTCGACGCTTCCGGAAAGAGCGGGGCGGGCGTTATTTTCTTGCTCCTGTTTAGCGAGCTCGATAGTCTCGTTATACGTTTCGGGATAGGCCGTCACGGTTTTTATCTCGAACAAATCCCCGCCGGTCTCCTCGGCTATTTGTTTAGCGAGCGCCTTGGCGTTCCCGCTCCACGAAAAATACGCGACAAGAATTCGATTGTTAGTTCCGCCGGAGGTATCGCTTGATTGAGCGTCCGTTTTCGTGATTAGCCCTAGGCAAAGAATGGCCAAAGCGAAAATTAAAAATTGTCTCATTATATCCGTTCTCCTTAACGTGTCATTATAATTTTTGTTAAATGGAAATAAATGGAAAGTACGAGGCGATCCGGTAAAAATATTCGTTTTAAATCACAGCGCTCAACGTATACGCGTTATCCCGAGATCTTTCGCGGCCATGGTGAATAATACGTAATCCAAGGTCGTCAAGCGATCCATCGGGGCGTTCTAACGGCTGGCGAACCGGCTTTCGTGGCCGCGATTAAATATCACTCCGGCGGTTAAATATTGGAAAGAAGCCGGATAACGGGGGGAACCTCTTCATCCTAACGTTCCAACTTTTGTCCGCCGGGGTAATATAACTGATTTCGCGCCCGCGCGCCGCGTTGTTAAGGACGTAAACTCGGAAACCAGGCGTACGCGGCGTTCGTTAATTCCCGTTGTACGTTAGAACCGCGCCAATCTTTTACGCGGTCTAAACACGGGCGCCTTCGTTTCTTCTCAAGCGACTTGTCGCCGCTCTCTCCTGGGCTTGTGTTTATCATCTTTTATTAATACTCATTTAATTTTATATCATCTTTTAAAATAATATCAATATGAATTGCTAATTATTACGTCTTATTTTAAAAATGTTCTATTCAAATATTGTATTTTAATTTTAGTTATGAATATTAAAAATAAAAACTATTATATTTAAAATTTGTAAATTAGAGATAATTATAATCACAATTTTTTTGATTCAAAATGTATTCACAAAATCGGCTCGGAGCCTGGGAGGCGAAACATCTATACGCCTCATTATCATAAGCTTGAATTCACTCTCAACGGCGAGGGAAACAACAAAAGCTTGATGCTACTGCAAAAAGTCCCTGATTTTTTAAAAATAGAAATAATATACTTTATGAACTATAGGCTATTATAATTTATCCTATATTTTGTATGCGGTCGGAAAATATATTTCAAACTCAGACTTTTTGCACATGCATCAAGCTTCAAGTAGTCCGTAAAGCCGATGTCGACTAGCGGTTGTCAAAGTAAAACCGAAGGCGGGTTAGATGAGACCGCGCCTCTCCAAAACATTATAGCCCAAACTTTTTTTTTAACACTTCGATCCGCATGGCCTGTTCGCCGGCTAAAAGCTGAAGCTCGTGAATTATTTGAGCTTCCCGCGCGCTGGCCATGTCTTTTGGCTTGGTGAAGATGTCTTCGCCTTGCTCCGTAAGCTTTTGTTTCCAGCGGCTGATCTCAGCGGAACTCACTCCGTATTTGTTTGACAGTTCAGCCAGAGTGTGATGGCCGCTTAAAGCTTCGGCCGCAACCTTTAACATGAATCTAGGTGGGTGTGAATCGCGTATGTCGCCCATGAGGGAATCCTTAAAAGCGAAGGTGAACGGACTATACCATATATATGGCATATAATGCGTTATAATTTAATCCAATCTGATTCAATTTTTGAGGGGCGTCACGTGATAAAGCTCCGGAAATTGGGACGAAAACATTCCCATCGAGTTGGAGCGGTCTTCGGCGCGCGGAGGCGGTGACGATGGTTAAAAAAAAGCCGATGACGCCTACGCGAAAACCCTTAGGTTTTAATGAGGGAATTAATATACTTTATGAGCTATAAACTATTTAAGTTTAGTACATATGCTGTGTGACAACGTCAAACAATTTTCCGCGCCGAACTTTTCGCATTCGCATCTATTAGAATTAAACTTAGAACGCCCTGTTAAAGTAGATCTATCAAAAGAATATAGTAACGGCTATTTACAGAGTTTAAGATCCGTTCGTAGAAAATTTCGACTAAAAAATAGAAAAAATAAGTAATTTAGTTATAATAAAGCAAATAAATTGAAAGATAACTGAATGAATCAACAAATGATTTTTCAGCAACAGATACAATCACTCAAAACAAATCTAAACGTGGTCGTCCTATAGGAAGTATAAATACGATTAAAAATAATATAAATAATAATTCTATAACTAAACGTAAACCTGGTAGACCTAAAGGAATTACTAATAAAATTTAAACTAAGCAAGCATTAATAAAGTATTAATAAGGTTAAAAAATACTCTAAAAATATTATTATACTAAATAATATTTAATTAAACTATAAATATAACTTACCTAATTTAAAGTAAAATTTTACACAAGCTGGCGAGAAAAAAATATTAAATTAATGGTGGAAAAAAAATTAAGACTTCAGGATTATTCTATTTTTATCCCCGAGGTGATAACATTCAGCCTGAAGTAGCACCATCAACAAATATCCTTGGCTAATAGTTAGCCTATAGGAATAATAACCGCCGAAAACGAGGACGAAATTCATTCCCATCGAGATTAAGCATTCTTCAGCGCTCGGGGAAGGAGATTAAATATAAAAGAAAAAAACAGGCATAAATAAAACAATCAATTAAAATTTCGTATCGGCGCGTTTACACTTTACACGGATTCAATTCACCTGACCAAGGCGTTCAAGCGTTCAAGCGTTCAAGCGTTCAAGCGTTCAAGCGTTCAAGCGTTCAAGCGTTCAAGCGTTCAAGCGTTCAAGCGTTCAAGCGTTCAAGCGTTCAAGCGTTCAAGC
>JAISMF010000053.1 GCA_031276865.1 Deltaproteobacteria bacterium
GTTCTTGCATCTCTCTCGGCATTGACATTGGTAGCATCCTTTTAAAAACTAATCATCTGGAAGACTCCCCCCATATTAAAACTATATTCCAATTATCGAAAGATGTCAATATAAAACCATGTTTTTTCGAATGCACCCTTTTCAGGCGTCTCTGAAAACCCCGACGAACGGACGCCTTGAATGTCGACGACGCCCAGCTCTTTAAGCGCCTCTAAGCCGCGAAAGCCCTTGGCGCTGAGCGATCCCGCCGGTGGACGCCGCATTATGGAATATAATATTATACAATATTAACTATAATTATCGATAAACTTATAATTTATATATTATTTATAATAAATAAATACTATAAATATAGAATTGAATGAACTTAAAAAAAAACCTCCGCGGCTGTCGCCAAAGCCACGACCGCCCGGCCTTCCAGGGAGGAAGGGGCTTTAGGTCGAATTATAGTCCCCGGCGCCGGCCGATGGCGGGGGGGGCGCGTTTCCATCCGGGCGGAAAAAAATCGAGGACGGCTCCGCGCGAGGGGCCGTTCCCCTGCTGACAATCACTCCGACGCTTTCCAGAAAAACCGCGGAAAAGCGCTCATGAAAATAGATGAGCCCGCGCCCCGCCAACTGAAAGCCCAAGCGGACTTTTCCGAAGAAATTCTCCGGTCCCGTTTGAGCGGTCGACCGGCGAAGGGGGCCCTCTAATCCGACGCCGATAAAACCACCCGGACGCCCAGGCGGGAAAGCGGAAGCACGACAGGGCCCTCGTAAACGACGGCGGATGTTTTCCCGCCGGCTAGAACGCTCCCAGGCCCTGCCGGAGGATCACCGGGTCGTCGTCCACCAGGGAGACCACGGTGGAGGGTTTTCCCGGCACCGGGCCCCCGTCTATGACCACGTCCACGCTCCCTTTGAAGAGCTCCTCGATTTCCACGGGGGAGGGGGTCGAATCGTCCTCGCGGCCGGGAAGGGTGGCCGAGGTGCTGATGATGGGGCTTCCCAGGGCCTTCACCAGGGCGATGGGGATGTTGTGGTTGGGAACCCTGAGCCCGCACTCGTGACGCTTGGAGAGCATGATCTGGGGAACCAGCTTGGTTCCGGGTAGGACCACCGTGAAGGGTCCGGGGAGTATCCTCCGCATGGTGCGGTAGGCGAAGTCGGAGACTATCGCGTATTCGGATATGTGGGTGAGGTCCGCGCAGATGAAGCTGAAAGGGCTTTTAGGGCTTCTCTGCTTCACGCGGTAGAGTTTTTCGATGGACTTCTTTTTGCGCAGATCGCAGCCGATCCCGTACTGCGTGTCCGTGGGGTAGGCTATCACGGCGCCGTCCGCGAGCATGGAGGCGAGCTTCACCAGATGCCTTCCCTGGGGAAAATCAGGGTTCACGTTGATAATCAAGTTGCCAAATTCTCTTTATTTCATAAAATTCGAAGGCGGATAAAACCGCCCCGGCCGGGCCTTCCCTTTAAGGGCTCTCAGGAGCGCTCCACGCCCGGCTGACACGCTCCCCGCGAAGCCTCCTCTAAGAAAGAGGCTCCTCGAGTAAAACGCGGTTGCGCCCCGAGGCCTTGGCCCGGTACAGGGCCTGGTCGGCCCGCTCGATGAAGTCGATTAGCTCTTCCCCGGGTCGATAGCGGGACACTCCGCCGGAAATGGTCACCGGAACGGAGTTCCCCCGCACCTTCACCTCCGTGGCCTCCACCTTCCGGCGCACCGTCTCGGCCAGCTCGGCCACCTCCTCGATGGCTTTCCCCCGGGTCAGGAGGATGAACTCCTCGCCTCCGTAACGCACGGGCAGGCAGTCGTCGTGGGAATGGACCAAAAGGATCTTGGCGCAGAGGATTAAAACCTTGTCGCCTATGGGATGCCCGAAGTTATCGTTAATGGCCTTGAAGTGATCGAGATCGAAGATGGCGATGCAGATGAGGGGGTCGTCTTCGGACTCCTGAAGCATCTGCTGGAACCGGACGGAGAAGTACCGGCGGTTGTAAAGCTGGGTGAGCTCGTCCATGTTGGCGAGGCGGGTCTGGTCGCGCAACTCCGAGGTGAGCGTGGCGATGATCTTGTTGGTGCTGAGGATGTGATCGGCTAGATCGGACTGGTCGTTTAAAGCGTACTTCGTCTCCTCTAAAAGACTGCTCAGCATGGCCTGGATGGAGTCGCCCGTCGCCCCCTGGCTGTTGATCTGGGCGACGGATTCGCTCAGGATCTGGCGGTAGTGGCCGGTGGAGTTCAGGGTCTTATTTAGATTTTTCCCCAAATCCTGGGAGACGGTTTCGAATTTCCGGCTCACGGAGGAAAGCTGCTTGTTCCTCTCCTCGGAGTAGTCGTAGATCTCCCGGTAAAGCCGCTCGGAGAGCTCGGGGGTGAAGAGGACCCGCTCTTGGAGGTACTTGTCCAGCTTTTGTTTGAGATAGGCGTTCTGGCCATCGAAATAGTCGAAAAAGATGCGGTAGTTGTAGGGAGTCAGGGGGACGCGCTGCTTCGCCATGAAGGGCAGGAGCCTTTTAGCCTTCTGGTAGGAGGACTCCATCAGGCTGTTGAACTCCTCGAGTTTTTCCCCGCTGGGGAGTTCCGCCTCTTTTTTCGGTGCTGTGATCGGTTCCACTATTGTTACGACCCGAAGGCGTCTCCGGCCGCCTCGGGGCGGCGCCGGAAAGACAAACGTATTTTGAATCGGCTGAAAACGCTTAAAAAGATGTTGTAGGGGGAGTCGGCCGGAACGGGGCCGAGACAAAAACGCGTCCGGCCAGGGGGCCGGGCCGCCCCCGAAGGGGGCGGCGGGAGAACGGGGGCCGGAAAACGGAGAAGGCCTCCTTATCGGGGAAACGGGCCGGGAGCCGGGAAAAGCTGAAGCGAGCTCCGTCCCGAATCCGCCCTGGGCCTACCGGCGCCGCCGCGGAGGCGAGCCGGAGGGCGGCGGCGCGTTTTTTACGCGGTTAAAAATATTTCCGGGGAAAAACACCCCTGAAATCCGCCGTCCCGAACATCTCATGCCTACGCGCACCCATAATATACATCCGGGGCTTAAAAGTCCAGACCTTAAGACGCGGCCGCTTTAGGCGGGCCTTTCCCCGGGGGGCCGCCGCCCCCGGGAGGATCCTTGGGGTATCCGTTTTAAATGCGGGGGATCCGTTTTAAATGCGGGCGGCCGGAAAAATCCCCCCGCCCCCTGCTTCGGGGGGGACGAAAAAAAGAGGCCTCCGGAGAAAAAGACTCCGAAGACCTCCCTTTTTAGGTTTTTCGAACCCGGCCGCCACGCCGGGGTTTTTTTCCGGACGCCAGCTCCGCCGAAGCGTCCGGGTCCGGAAAAGAGGCTTTCCTACTTGGAGCGGGCCTTCCCGCTTCCGTGGGACTCCTCCTTGGCCTCCCGGGCCTCCCGCTCGAAGTCGTCCACGAGGTTGAAGTTCTTGTAGACGCTGGCGAAGCGGATGTAGGCCACGAGGTCGGTGTTCTTGAGGAAGTCCATCACCCTCTCGCCCAGCTCGGAGGTGGAGACCTCCTTGTAGTTGCTGTCCTGGAGGCGCCTCTCGGTCTCCTCGATGAAGGTGTCGATGGTGGCGATGGCCACGGGCCGCTTCTGGGTGGCCATCATGATGCCTCTCTTGAGCTTGTCGCGGTTGTAGATCTCCCGCCGGCCGTCGCGCTTGATGAGGATGGGGGTCTGCTCCTCCACCTTCTCGTAGGTGGTGAAGCGGTTGTTGCACGCCGGGCAGAGCCTGCGCCTGCGCACCGCCGAGCCTTCCCGGCTGACCCTGGAGTCCAGCACCTTGTTGTTCAAACTACCGCAAAAAGGGCACTTCATTTGTATTCTCCTTGTTAAATAATATTTCGACCCTTCAGGGTCATTTCTGGGAATTCCGCGGATGAGTAAAATTCGGAAAGGCGCTTTTTCCGGCGAAGCGCCGGAGGGGAAGAGCCCGGATTAAAAACTCCGCCTGCGGTGGTAGAGCTCAAAAATAGCACGGATACTACTTTTTGTATACCACTTTTTGTGTAAAGGCGAAATCACACCTCCCGGTGTGTCGATCCGGAAAGAGGGCCGGGGCTCTCCGCTCACGGCTGGCGGAATGGCGGGGAGTCCCTGATCTGACGTCCGGGGGAAAAATCAGGAGGATATCCCGCGTTTTCCTTCCTTCCGGACTTCCAAACACCAGGTTCGCGGTCTAAAAGGCGGGCCCGGGCCCGATGAAAAAGTCGCTCTATGTGCCTTGTTTCAAATTATACATAATTAATTTAATAGTGCAACTATTTTTTTTGCCTATTTCCCTTTAGTATCAATTTTTTTTGCTGTCTTACCAAAATTAATCCTTTAGGAGTATTTTTCCTTAGAGAATCTCATAAATACTACACTTTTCTTGATACGCAGGTTAAATTCGCCCTTTGTTTTACAATATTTTTAACCCAGAAATTATATCTAATTATTATAAATATACATTAATTCAGCCAAAATAGACGCCCCGCTTTTTCTGTTTTTTTTTTTTCCAGGCGAAAAAAATTTTTTTCCGTCTTTTTTTTCGCCCGGGGGAAAATTCATCGCCCAATTTTCCGGTCCCCCTCGCTTTTCACCCGCTTTTTCGGGGCTTTTCGGCGCTTTTCCCCGGCTTTAAGGCGCCTTTTCCTCTTCGGGGTCTCTTCCCCGTCGCGCCGGAGCCCCCGAGGTCGGCTCCGGAAAGTCGCCTTCGGCCCCCCAAAGCCCCTCCCCTTTCCCCGCCTCCTCTTTTCCACTTGAAAAAAGCCGGAGATTGTGGGATTTTTTAAACGTCAACGACTTTTTCACGGAAAAGGACGCCTTTTCCGGCCGCGGAAGCCAACCGTTTCCGGCTTCCCAAGAGGCCTCTTCCGGCCGCCCGGGGAGGTCTTTTCAGTCTTCCGGGGCGGCCTGAACGAGGGGGATGGGGATTTAGGGAGAGCTTATGGAGAATTTCACCGAGAGACAGACCTTTTTCATGAAAGAGGCTTTGCGGCTCGCCCGCCGCGGCTGGGGCATGGTCTCCCCCAACCCCATGGTGGGGGCTGTCCTGGTGAAGAGGGGCAAGGTCATAGCCGAGGGCTGGCACACGGGTCCCGGAAACCAGCACGCCGAGGCTGCGGCCTTGAGCGCCGCCGGCGCCAAGGCGGAGAACGCCGAGCTTTACGTCAATTTGGAACCCTGCGCCCACGAGGGACGCACCCCTCCCTGCGTGGAGGCCATCATCAAGGCCGGCGTCTCCAAGGTCTACTACTCCATCCCCGATCCCAATCCCGTGGCCTCCGGAGGCCGAAAAATTCTGGAAGAGGCGGGGATCGAAACCCGGGGGGGGCTCTTGGAAGACGAGGCCTTCGAGCTCAACCAGTTCTACATCAAGCACACCCTGACCGGGATTCCCTTCGTCATCCTCAAGACGGCCGCGAGCCTGGACGGAAAGATCGCCACCGCCTCGGGGGACTCCCGCTGGATAAGCTCCAAAGTCGCCCGCAACTTCGGGCATCATTTAAGGAGCGGCGTGGACGCGATTTTAATCGGACGCACCACCGCCGCCAACGACGACCCCGAACTCTCGGCTCGGCCCTTCGGCAAGCGCAAGATGCACAGCCAGCCCCGCCGGGTGGTTCTGGACCCGTCTTTGAAGCTTCCCTTGTCTTTGAAACTCTTCAATCCGGATTTCGGCGGTCCCACCATCGTCTTCGCCTCCCCGGAGGCGCCCGAGGACAAGGCGCGGAAGCTCAAGTCCCTGGGCCACAAGCTTTTCCGCGTCCCCCGGGGCCCGGGCGGCCTTTTGCGCCTGGGCGAGGCCCTGACCCGCCTGGGACGCCTGGGCGCGCAAAGCGTCTTAATCGAGCCTGGCGCCACCCTCGCGGCCTCGGCCTTGATAGAGGAGAAGGTCGTCGATCTCGCGCACATCTTCATCGCCCCTAAATTCCTGGGCGGCCAGGACTCCCCCTCCATGGTCGGCGGGGCGGGGGCGCCCAGCCTCACCCTCGCCCCCGAGCAGGAGATTCTGAAACTGGGGCGCAAGGGTCCGGATCTGCACCTGACGGTGCGGCCCGTCACCGCCTGGCGGGCGGTGGTGCTCCGGGACGGAAGCTACGGCGCCCCCACGGACAAGGTGGAGCTCAAATAATGTTCACGGGCCTGATTTTGGGAACGGGACTGATCGCCGGACGCTCCCCCGCCTTAGGGGGATCCGTTTTAACGATCCGCCCCTCTTTCGCCTGGGACTCGCCCCTGTCCGGAGGCGAGAGCGTCTCGGTTTCCGGAGTCTGCCTCACGGTAGCGCGGGTCCTTTCCGCCGGCGCCTTCGAGGCCTACGCCTCGCAAGAGACCCTCTCCCGCTCCACCTTGAGCGCGGCCGGGGTGGTCAATTTGGAAAGGGCCCTCAGGCTGGGCGACCGCCTGGGGGGCCATATCGTCTCCGGACACGTGGACCAGGCGGCCGTCTTGGCCTCCAGGACTCCCAAAGGGGAGAGCCTGGAGCTCTTCTTCTCCCACCCCCCGGAACTGGGCCGCCACATCGTTTCCAAGGGCTCCGTCGCCCTGGACGGGGTGAGTCTCACGGTGAACGAGAAAAGATCCGGCTCCTTTTCGGTGAACGTCATACCCGAGACCCTGAAACGCACGACTTTGTCCTCCTTGAAAACCTCCGACAGGGTGAATCTGGAAACCGACATCCTGGGAAAACACGTGGAGAGCCTCCTCCTCTTCCACCTAGGATCCGCGGAGTCCGGAGACGGCGGAAGGAAGACGGGAGGGCTCACTTTGGAAAAGCTCGTCCTCGAGGGCTTCTAACCCGACGGCCTCCAACCAGGGGGGACGCCTAAACCGCCCAGGACGCCTTCAAAGCCGTTAGACTCCCGAAAAGCGGCCTTATCCCGAAACTAAAAACAGCCGCCTTCCAAAAACTGGAAAAGCGGGCGGACCTAAATTAGGTCCGCCCGCTTCCTTCTTTTGGGGGGCTTAAGTTTTCGCGGGCTTTACGAATATTTTCCGCCGGAGCGGAGGAGATTTCATCGGCTCCAAACGTTCCGTCCGTCCACGAGCTGGCCGCGGCCGCCACGCGCGTCTAAATTTTTAGGGGGATTGAATTAAGGGAGGGGATTTCCGGAAGGCCGGGGGCTTTCCCGAAATCTTAGAAGTAGGCAGTCAACGGGCCTCGCTCGCGCGAGGCCCGTCAACATCTACCAACGTAAAGAGGTAAGAGTTTGAATCGGGTGAGAAATTTTAACCGCCAGGGTGGTTATGCGTTGATGGGATCAACTAGTAGGCGGGATGATTAGGCAGATGTGGGATTTGCGTGGTAGATTGGGTTTCCCCGTGCCTGTCCCTGGCTCCAGTGACTAGACTAAAAAGCAATAAACGTGCCATCTTTCCCAGAAAAAGGTCGGCGGTCTCACGAAATCCGCCGAAAAACCTCTCTTTTCCTTTCAAAGCCCTTAAATGCTGGATTTTCCCGCCGGAAAAAATTCCGCCCCCTCCCCCCCCGCCCGACTCGCTCCCGAGGCGCGACCGCGGAAAAGCGCCCGGTAAACTGAAAATTTGGCGGGAAAGTTGGCGGCTAAACGCCAAGTACGCGAACTAAGTTGGCGCCAATTTTCGCGGATAAAGCGCCCGCCGCCGGAAAAAATTTCCCCGCCGCCGGAGAAGATTCACCCGCCGCCGGAGGATGTTTACCCGGCCCGAAGAAAAAGACGCCTAAACGAAGCGAAAAAAAGCCACCCTAACTGGAGTTTAGGGTGGCTCAACACGCGCACAAAGAACAAAGGAGTGGTAAGACGAATTAAAAAAACTTGAAGAAACGCTTTGGTTTCAGCGTCCCTTTGAGTTTTTTTTGGACGGCAATCTGCCAACGTTTGGGAGAGTTGAATGAGGACTGGAAAAAACACCGCCAGGATGGCGCGCGGGAAAAAACGGAGGAATGAAGAGGAGGGAGCGAAGAGGAGGTTTAAGGAACGTGGCAGAGGCGGGTGCTGACACCGCCTGTGGATGGTCCTGGCTTCCAGTATGCGGCATATATTGTGCACGATGCGTGCCAAAACGCTAATTCTCAAGCCTATGCGAATAAAATATTGATAATAGACCATTTTTCCGCTCCGGCGTAATTTTAGAACCCGAATCGGCCTAAAAAAACATACTTTTTTGTTGTTTTGTTGGCCTTTTAGCATTCATTTGGCATCTTTTTTGTCGTTTTTTTGGCCAAATTATCCTCCGCCCGCCAGCTAAAAAATTTTTCTCCGGTGAAAATCCGCTCCCGACCCTTCTTTTCGGCTCTTTTCACTTCGCCAAGTCGTAAATTACAGTGGACGACAATTCCTCCGACCCCTCTTTTTTCCGCCCTTCTCCGGAGCCCGTCTCCGCGGCGAACGACCGGAAAGAGTTCCGGCGTCCCCGAGCGTGGAAGAAAAACGACGCTGGAAGCGACATTCCCCGCCGCGAGGGAACCGGCCGGAAAAGAAGGAACGCCCGGGCTGGTCCGCTGCGAAAAACCAAAAGCGGAAGGTTCGGGATTGGAAACGGAATCCGGGCGGGGGGATTTCCGGCGCGGCCGCCCGCCGCCGGTAAATCCCCGGGACCCTTCGCTCCCTCCGGCGAAAAGCTCCCCCGGCGCCTCCAACCCGCCCCCGCCCCCCCTCCCCGGGAAGTTGGGGCCAAAAAAGGAAAAAAAAAGTGCGAAAAATCACAGCCGTAAAAATAAATCACTGTTTTTACGGTAAAAATTTTTTAAAAAAACTATTGCAATTGAGTTTCATTTAAAGTAAGATGCTCACCGGGTTGACGTTTAAGGTTTCTTGATGACAGCCTCCCACCTGTGACCGGCGATCTGAATGTCAACCCCACCGGGATAGGGTCGGAACGCGGAAAAACCTGGCTTTCCGTTTTCCGGCCCTTTTTCCCTCCTCCGGCTTCCATCCCCCCTCCCCCATCCCCATTCTGCCTCCCTCGCCTTTCAAGCTTCATTCCCAAGCGCCCGCCGCCAACCCCGCCCCCTGGTCCAGTCCCGCCTCCGCCCCCCATCGTTTCCTGGCGCGATCGCCTAAGCCGTGGGGAAAAAGGCGCGCCGGAAAGATTTTAAAAAAACAATCCCGGCGCTGAAGAAGAAAGGGCCGGGGCCGGATGAGAAAACTCCCCCCGCGTCCTCCGAAAAACCATCTTTGACCGGAAGCGAAAAAGCTTAATCTAAACGGCGTCCGAAAAGTTCGCGGAATTTTCGGGAACGCTCCCTTGAAGGAGCGGAGCGGACGCCCGTCATCCGCGGATCCCTCGGAAACACTAAAGAAAAGGCCTAAACGAGGCCCCGGAAAAAGCCGCGGAGGTTTTTTTTCCGCGGCGGTTTGTCTTATAATGCTTGAAGACGCTCGAATCTTTTTAGACGGCTTTCCAACTCCCCCGCTCCGTTTAAGGATCACGCGCGCCGCATCCCATCCCCCGGAGGCCTCATGCGCTGCCCCAAATGCGGTTACAACAGCTTCGACTACAACCTCGTCTGCCCTAAATGCAAGAAGGATCTTCTTCCCTCGCGCAGGCAGCTCCTCATAACGGAACCCGCCCCGGGGGACTTCGATTTCTTCCAGATCTTCGCCCGGGGCGATCAGGGCGAGCTCAGTCACGAAAGCGAGGAGGGCGCCGGCGGCGACGAAGAATTCGGGGCGCCCGATTTTTCAAGCCCCGCGGAACCGAACTCCACCTACGCCCCCCTGGAGCCCGAAGCCCCGGATATTCCGGACGCCGCCGGCGGCGAAGCCTCCCCCGGACCCAGGGCGGAGCCCGGGGGAGGCTTTAAGCCCCAGAACGCCGCCTTTTCCGCGGTCATAGCCCAAGAGGCCATGCACGCCGCGGGGGCGGCCCAGGCCGCGCCCGCGGTCCCGGACTTTCCGCCTCCGGCCGCCTTCCCCGCCCCGGAAAGGGAGGCCCAGCACTCCCCGGCCCTAAGCCCGCCCTCGCCCCCTCCTCCGCCTCCGCCTCCGCCCCCGGCTCCGGAACCCCCGGCGCCGCCTTCGGCCCCTAGGCCGGATATCACCGCGAGTCCGCCAAGCGCCGCCCCTCAGGCCGCCCCTTCGCCCCCCCGCCGCCGCCCCCAAGCGCTCCGGCCCCCTTCCCGCCGCCGCCGCCAAACGCTCCGGCCCCCTTCCCGCCGCCGCCGCCGGCCTCTCCGGCCGGAGCCGCCGACCCCGGGGAGATGGACGTCTCGCACCTCTTCGCGGAAGAGCCTCCGGGGGCGCCTCGGGCCCAGGAGAGTCCGGACGCCATCATGGACGTGGAGGTGGTGGAGGAGGATGAGCCTCCCGCCCCCTATCCGGCGCCTCAGGCGCCCCCGGCCCCGGCTCCGGACGCCGACCGCATGGATATATCGGATCTGGATTTGGGCGCGTCCGACTTGGGCTCCATGGACGAGGGGCCCGAACCGCCGCCTCCGCCCCCCTCCGCGCCGGCTCCCTTGTTCTCCGGCGGCCAGGCCGCCGCGGAGACCTTCATGGTGCCCCAGGGAAGCCTCGAGGAGACGGAACCGGCGGAGGCGGATTTGGGCGGCGCCTCTTTCGAGGACTCCGACGCCGCGGAAGATCTAACGGACGACCTCGCCCTAGGCGAGGCCGCGGCGGGAGACTTGGAAACGCCCGATCTGGGAAACCTGGATCACGACTCCGACGCCCTCTCGGTGGACGGCACCGAGTTCGCGGACGTGGACAACCTCTTAGACGACCTCGACGACGAGTGACGACCCGGGGAGGGTCGAAAAGTGCCGCCGGATTTCTCACGCCCCCTTAAAAACCGGGACCGCTTAGTCTTTCCCCTGGATCTGCCGGATCTGGAGTCGGCCCTTAAATACGTCTCCCTCTTAAAAGACGAAGTGGGCTTCTTCAAGGTGGGCCTCGAGCTTTTCACGGCCCTGGGTCCGGACTTCCTGAAACGCTTAAAGGATCTGGCCCCCGAGCGGGGAATCTTTCTGGATTTGAAGCTCCACGACATCCCCCAGACCGTGGGCCGGGCCGCCCGGGCCGCGGCCCGCCTCGAGGCGGACATTTTAACCGTCCACGCCCAGGGCGGCGAGAAAATGCTCCAAAGCGCCCGGGAGAACGCCGGAAAGACCCTGATCTTGGGCGTCACCCTTTTAACCAGCCTCAACGCGGAAGACATGGCGGAGATCGCCCCCGAGCTCCGCTCGGGGGCGCGCTACCCCCTTTTCATGGCCCGCCGGGCGCTAAGCTGCGGCCTGGGGGGGGTGGTGGCCTCGCCTTTGGAGCTCGCCACCTTCAGGGAGGAACTGGGAAAGGAGGCGGTGATAGCGGTTCCCGGGCTGCGCCCCCTTTGGGCCCGGGTCAAAGGGGACGACCAGGTCCGGGTGGCCTCGCCGGCGGCGGCCCTTTCCGCCGGCGCCACCCTCCTCGTGGTGGGGCGCCCCATCCGCGACGCGGACGACCCCGTCCTCGCGGCCAGGAAAACGGTTGAAGAGCTAGACGAGGCCCTCTTGGACCCGCGGTGAAAAACCCGTCCCCCCAGGGGATCTTCGCCCCCGTTCCCTTCCCCGGGCTTTTTTCCCGACCATTCCGGCTATTTTCCCCCCACCCTCGCCGTATTTTTCACTTTCGGCTGTTTTTCCCCTATCCGGCTCTTTTTTTAAACTTTTAGGCTGTTTTCGGCTGTTTTTCCCTTTTCCCCCTCCCCCTTTTTCGGGGGATTTTTTTCCTTCGCCGGCGCTTTTTCGCCGGGGCTTTTCGACGCCCCGGCGAAAAAAGCCGAAAACCCTTATTTCGGCCCCCTTCATGCCGCGACTTCCCTATCCCCCGGACATCCTGGGATCCCTCGAGCGTCCCGGACGCTACCTGGGAACCGAACTAAACTCCGGAGCCAACCAAATCCCCGACTCCCAGGGACGCCTCCTCCGGATAGCCCTGGCCTTTCCCGACGTCTACGAGATTGCCCACTCGCATCTGGGGCACAAGATACTCTACGGCCTCTTCAACTCCACGCCGGGCTTTTCCGCGGAGAGGGTCTACGCCCCCTGGTTCGATTTGGAGCGAAGGCTGAGACAGTCCGGAACTCCCTTGAAAAGCCTGGAGTCCGGCGCCCCGGTGAGGGATTTCGGGGTCGTGGGCTTCACTTTGCAATACGAGCTGGGCTACACCAATATATTGAACATGCTGGAGCTATCGGGCCTCCCTTTGCGGGCCCGAGATAGGGACTCCTCTCATCCTTTAATAGTGGGAGGCGGCCCCGGGGCCGCCAATCCCGAGCCCCTGGCCCCCTTTTTCGACGTCTTTTTCCTAGGCGACGCCGAGGCCGGGCTTTTAGCCGACTACGCCGTTATTTCCGATTCCCTTTCCCGGAAAGAAGATCGTCCGACCCTTTTTCAGCGCCTGTCCGTCCGCGAGGGAATCTACGTCCCCTCCCTATACACGCCCCGCTACGGGGAGAGCTTGAAGGCGAAGGGCTATCCCCCCTTCGCGGGGACGGAGGGCCCGCCCGGGGCGCCTCCGCCCCGGGCGGCCAAGGTTTTAAAGCTTTCCGGCGCCTACTTCCCCCGGGCCCAGATCCTCCCCCTGGTGAAACCCGTGCACGACCGCGTGGCCGTGGAAATCGCCCGGGGCTGCTCCCGGGGCTGCCGCTTCTGCCAGGCCGGCTACCTCTACCGCCCGGTGCGGGAAAGGGGCGCGGAGGAGATCCTCCGCCTCATGGAGGAAAACCTCTCCGCCACCGGCCAGGACGAGGCCGCCTTTCTGGCGCTCTCCGCGGGCGATCACAGCTCTTGCGAGCCCCTGGTCCAGGGCTTCATGGACCGCTTCCAGGGGAAAAGGGTCTCTTTGTCGCTTCCCTCCTTAAGGGTCAAATCCCTGTCGCGGTCCCTCGCCTGGAACATCAAAAGGGTGAGGAAGACCGGCTTCACCATCGCCCCGGAGGCCGGCACCGAAAGGCTTAGGGCCGTCATCAACAAGGATTTAACCGAGGATGACATCTTCAACGCCGTCAGGACGGCCGCGGATCTGGGCTGGAAGACCTTGAAGCTCTATTTCATGTGCGGGCTTCCCACCGAGACCGATGAGGATTTGGAGGCCGCGGCGGAACTCTCCCGGGCTTTAAGCCGCATGGCGAAAGTTAAAATCAGCGTGGGCCTCTCCCACTTCTCCCCCAAGGCCCGCACCCCCTTCCAGTGGCGCGAGGGCTCCACCATAAGGGAGATAGAAAGGCGCCTTTCCTACGTTAAAGACCGGGCGGCCGAAAGACGGATCCTCATCCGGCGTCCCGACGCCGGCGGCTCCTTCGCCGAGGCCCTCGTCAGCCGGGGGGACAGGAGGATGGCGGACGTGTTGGAGCTCGTCTTCCGCAAGGGGGCGAGATTCGAGGCCTGGAACGACCGCTTCCGCGTAAATCTCTGGGAGGAGGCTTTAGACGAGTTGAAGATCCCTTTGGAGCCGCTCCTTAAATCCTTTTCCCCCGATTCCCCCCTCCCTTGGGACCACGTTTCGTACGGGGTGGAAAAGAGCTTTCTTTTACGGGAGCTGGAGCTCGCCCTCCGGGGGGAGAGATCCCCGGACTGCCGCCTCGCGGGCTGCCGCGGCTGCGGGGTCTGCCGGGGGGACCTTAAAATCGACGTCGCCTCCCCCGCTTCTTTGGCGAGGGAGAAGGCCGCCCTCCGCCTTTCCGCCGGAAAGGCGGAGGGCTCCGGCTTCACCCCGCCCGCGGAAAAAGAGGAGGTTTCCGCCGCCGCTCCCTATGCGGAGGCGGGCGAAGCGCCCCCCCCCGCGGGTGGGTCCGCGGCGGAAGCCCCCGCCCCCCAAACCCCCGTCCGTCCGGGGAAAATTCCGCCCGCGGCGCCGTACGCGGGCTATTCCCTCCGTTTCCAAAAGATCGGCCCCTCGATCTACATCGGGCATCTGGAGCTGATGGAGCTTTTTAAAAGGGCCTTCCGGAGGGCGGGATTCTCCTTAAGCTATTCCAAAGGCTTCCACCCCCAGCCTAACATGTCCTTCCTCACGGCCCTGCCGCTGGGACTTGAGAGCCTGGACGAACGCCTCCAGATCCGGCTTGAAGAACCGGTCCCTCCCGGGGAAATCATCAAGCGGCTAGAGCTCCCCGCGGGATTGACCATCCTCTCCGCCCATCGTCTGCCGGAAAAGGGCCCGAAAATCCGCCTCAAAGGGGCTAGGTGGATGGCGGAAAGCGAAAGGGAGCTGTTTTGCGGAGTTCCGGAGCCAAAGGGCGCGGTTTTAGCCTACCTGGATCACAAGGGCCGGGAAAGACGCTACCCGATAGACGACCACGTGGAGAATATCAAGGCGCTTTCCCCCCGAAAGGCGACTCTGGACATCATCCAGAATGAAAAGGGCTCGCCCAGGCCCCTCAACACCTTTCTCTTTCTGTGGAAGCTCCCCCCGGACAGCCCTCTCGCGCTTAGAAAGCTCGAAACCCTGATCCAAGAACCGCCCTCCCCGAACCCTCTTTGGGCGAAGCCTTCGGCCTGAAAGATGGACGCTCCCCCCGGAAAGCGGGACGCTCCCCCCTCGAAGAGGGGGCGAAGAAAGAGTTCCCTCCCCGGGCTTTCCTTCCGACATTCCGTCCGTTATCGGCCCCCGCGCTTTACCGGGGGGCTCGACTTTGCTATATTCCATTAGCGGCCGCCTCGCTTTTCCGCCTCCCCCCGGATCCCTTTTCCGCCTTCCGGAAACCGCGCCTCCCTTCCCCCGAAAGCCCGCCTCCCCCTCGCCGGAGCGGAAGGGGCTTCCCAACCGCGGATCCGTAAACCGCGGAAGCCAGGGCGCCTTGAGCCGCTAGCCGCGGAAGCCAGGGAGCTTTGATCCGCGGACCGCGGATCCCGGGCGGTGGTCCGACATCCCGCGGCCCCGTTTTCCCGGATCCCGGGCCTCCCTCCCCCGCGTCTAAAACCCCGTTCCCTTGTCCGCCTTCACGGAAAGGCTCCGCCGCATGACCACCGACTCCCAGCTCCTCATCAACTACCGCGGCTACGAAACCCGCGTGGCCCTGGTGGAGAACGGCGAGCTGGTGGAGTTTCAGATGGAGCGGGGCGCGAAGGGGGCCGGGCTTTTGGGAAACATCTACAAAGGAAGGGTTTTAAGGATCCTCCCCGGTCTCCAGGCGGCCTTCGTGGACATAGGCCTCGACAAGGCGGCCTTCCTCTACGTGGACGACATCTCGTGCGCCGAAAGGGAGTTCTCGCGGCTTTTGGGCCGAGCCGATCCCGAAGGGGACGAGGAGGGGGATTTGGAGGATGGCTCTCCGGAGGAATCTCCGGAGCCCTCCGAATTCGAAACCCATTCCGCCCCCATCGAAACTCTTTTAACCTGCGGCCAGGAGATCCTGGTGCAGGTCTCCAAGGAGCCCATTGGCCGCAAAGGGGCCCGGGTCACCACCTTGGTCTCCATCGCCGGAAGGCGCCTGGTTTTAATGCCCAAGGTCTCGCACTTAGGCGTCTCCAGGCGCATCGAAGACGAAGACGAGCGAAGGCGCTTAAGGGAGCTTCTGGAAAGCGATCTCTCGGGTTTCGGCTTCATCGCGAGGACCATGGCCGAGGGGGCGTCGGACTACGAGATCAAGTGCGAGGCCAGCTTCCTCACCCAGCTCTGGGAGAAGATCGAAAAAGACGCCTCTTTGGCCCAGGCCCCGGCCCTGGTCTACCAGGAGCTGGACGCCTCGTTGAAAGCCGTGAGGGACATCTTCACCGACCAAGTGGGATCCCTGGTGATAGACGACCAGGACCAATACGAGAAGGTGAAAAACTTTCTCCAGGCCTTCGCCCCCGAACTTCTTCCCGCCCTCACCCTGCACCAGGGAAAAGAGCCCCTCTTCCACGCCTACAACATCGAAACCGACCTCCTGCGGGCCCTGAATAAAAAGGTCTGGCTTAAAAGCGGCGGCTACGTGGTCATCGAATCCACCGAGGCTTTAACCGTCGTGGACGTGAACACCGGCCGCTACGTGGGGCGCCGCAACCTGGAGGAGACCATACTTAAGACCAACCTCGAGGCCGCGAAAGAGATAGCCTACCAGCTGCGTCTCAGAAACATCGGCGGCATCATAGTCATAGACTTCATCGACATGGAAAAGGAGCCAAACCGCGAGAAGGTCTTTTTAGTCCTCCAGGAGCTCTTGAAGCGGGACAAGGGGAAGACCAAGGCGCTCCCCATGAGCGAACTCGGCCTCATCGAAATGACCCGCAAGAGAGCCCGGGAAAACATCGACCGCCTCTTAAGGGAGCCCTGCTTCTACTGCCAGGGCCAGGGCTTCCTCCTCTCCGGCACCACGGTGTGCCACCGGGCCTTCCGGGAACTCGAGCTCGCGGCCTCGCTTTACCCCGGGGAGCCTCTGATTTTAAGGCTGCGCCCCTCCATTAGGGATTTGATTTTAGACGAGGGCCGCGGCGAACTCGAAGATCTGGAAAAGAGGCTGAAAACCACCGTCCGCATCCAGGCGGACGAGTCCATGCACGCCGAGTCCTTCGCCGTGGAGCCCCTCTCCGGCCTCGCCCGGGGAAAAAAGGCGGACGCCCTCCTCCAGGCGCCCGTGGACGGAAAAGCGCCTTCGCCCGCAAACGCCGGGGCGCCTTCCTCCCTAAACGAAAAGCTGGGGTGAATGAAATGAGTCCTGAGGAAGAAAAACCGCCCGCCGAGGCCGGAGGCGCCCAAAGCCCTCCCGCGGGCCCGAACCTTCCCGCCTTGGCCTCGGGTCCGGATCCTTTGGACCTTTTTTACGCCCTCTACCAGATAGCGGGCTCGCCTCTCTCGATTCCGCCCATCCTCCTTTCCGCCTTCCAAGGCCGCTTCGGCGGCCGCTGGGAGGAGCGGCTGGGCTTTCCCGTCTCCGGCTTGAAAAAACCCCTCTGGCTCCACGCGGCCTCGGCCGGAGAAAGCGGCTCGGCCTTAAGCTTAATAAGGGAGCTCAAAAAAAGGCGCGGCTCCTTAAACTTCGTCCTTTCGGTCTCCACCCCTTTGGGTTTGGCTTACGCGGAGGCGGATCTAAAAAATTCCCCCATAGAAGATCTAAGACTCCTGGCCCCCCCCTTGGACTTCTTCTGGTCTCCGGGGAGGTATCTGCGAAGGATCGACCCCCAGGCCTTGATCGTCTTGGAAACCGAGCTCTGGCCCGGGCTCGTCTTGAAAGCCCGCAAACTTGGGCTCCCCTTCATGATCGCGGCCGGCCGCGTCTCGAAAAAATCCGCGAGGCGTTACCGCCTCATCGCTCCGGTGGTGAAAAGGATGCTCGCGGGCGCCAGGCTCGTGGCGGCCGCGGGCGAGGGCGACAAGGAGAGGTTTCTAGAACTCGGCGCCCGGCCGGAGCGGCTTTTTTATCTGGGAAACCCCAAGTTCGACCGCCTCATAGCGGAAGCCCAAAGAATCGATCCCGCCCCCTCCTCTTTGACCCCTCCCTTCGTCGTCACGGCCGGCTCCACCCATCCCGGAGAAGAGGAGATCATCCTGGGCGCCCTTTTGAAAGCCAGAATCGCCCGGGCCCTGGGAGACTTGGGCCCGCCACCGGAAATCAAACTCATCCTGGCCCCCAGGCACGTGAACCGCGCCCGGGAGCTAAAGGAGCTCGCGGAGAAAAACGGCTTCCAGGCGGCCATCGTGGAGGACCCCGCCGTTCACCCCTCCGCCCTACCGGAGGTCTCGGTGGTAAACGTCATGGGAAGGCTTCCGGAATTCTACGCCCGCTCCGATCTGGCCCTGGTGGGGGGGAGCTTCGTGAGGCGCCGGGGCCACAACCCCTTGGAACCCGCGGCCCAAGGCCGCGCCGCGGTCTTCGGGCCGGACATGTCGTCCTTCAACGAGGAGGCCGGCTACCTCATGAAAAGGAAGGCCGCCAAGATGGTCCTTCCGGTGAACCTCCCCGCCCTCTTCTCCCACTTCCTGGAGACGCCCGCGACCGCCATGAAGGCCGGAATAAACGCCCTGGAAGCCGTGCGCGGCATGACTCCCGCCGCCCCCCGAACGGCGGAGGCGATCTTAAACGCCCTCGATGAGGAAAAAGCCCGAAGCTGAAAAGCCCCCCGTCCCAAGTCCCTAGGCCCGGGGCCTAAGACGTCCGGAGAAAAGCTTTCAAAGGAAAGCCTTCCGGAGAAAAACCCGGATTTCGCAAACATGTTGGCGCCCCTTAAAGCTCCCCTTTTCCATGAACTTTAAAAAAAACCTCCGCCACCGCCTCCGGCGGCTTTTATCCCCCCCCTCCCCCCTCCTTATATCCCTTCTTTCCCTTTCCGCCCTCGTTTTCCTAATGTCCGCGGGCTTGGCCCGGGCGCTCCCCCCTTCGGAGTTTCTGGGCGTCCTCCCCGAACCCTGCCAGCCGGAATACTGCCCCCCGGACAATCCCTTCTCCGATCCCCCTTCGCGTCTGCGCCTCGTTCGGCTCTCCCACGAGCTGAGCTCTCCGGCCTGCGTGACGGATCGGATCTTCATCCACTACGAATACCCCGAGGGCACCGGTTCCCCCGCCCTCGACAGCTATCTGAAAAACCAGGTGACCCGAAAATTCGACTCCGCCAAGGCCAAGGCTTTGAAGATGTCCTGCAACGACTTCTTCGACGGCTGCGGGGGATTCTGCCTTCCGGTATCCTTCGAGCTCTCCTTTTTTTTCCAACGAAGCTCGGAAAGGCTTCTCTCCATCCTCCAGGTGGAAAGGTTCACGGGAAACACCAGACGGGGAAGGCATTTGAACTCCACCGTCTCGTACCATTTCACCAACTACGACCTTTCCACCGGATCCGAACTGAAACTTACGGACGTCTACGCGGATCCGAAAAAATCCCTTCCCCTCCTCTGGGGGAAGGCGGAGGAGATCCTTAAAACCATGGGAGACGCCTGTCCCTTGGACAAATACCTAATCGGCGGAAAAAAGGCGGGCGGGAAGCTCGGGAAAAACGACTTTCTCTTAAGCCGCCGGGGGATGAGCATCCTTTTAACCAACGCCAAAGCGGGCGCGGGCTGCGTCTCCTTGGTATTGGACATACCCGTGGAAGTCCTTTTGGAAACCGGAATAAACCCGGAGCTCTTCGGAGAGACCGATGCCCCTTAGGATATTCTCCGGCGAAAGAAAGGGCTTAAAGCTCCACCTCCCCCCGAACCCGTCATTTAAACCCACCCAGGCCAAAGTGAGGGAGGCGATCTTTTCCGTCTTAGGCGGCTTCGAGGTGGGGAAAAAGGCCCTCGACCTCTACGCCGGCTCCGGCGCCATGGGCCTCGAGGCTTTCAGCCGCGGGGCCCTATCGGCTCTCTTCGTGGACGATTCCCCGGAGGCCGTGAACATTTTAGGGAAGAACTTGGCCCTCTTTTCCGCGAAGGAAAACGAGCTAAAAGTTTTAAAACTAAAGCTCCCCGAGGGGCTTTCCCGCCTTAAAAGCTTTTCCCCCTTCGATCTGGTCTTCATGGATCCCCCCTACCGTCTGGAGCTTTCCCCCGGAGAGAACCTTAAAAAACTTATCGAGTTGAAACTGTTAAACCCTGGATCCCTGCTTACCTGGGAGATGGACGCGAAATGTCTTCCAGGAGTCGATCCGAATCTTTATCCGGGCTTCCCGCTTTTTAAAACGAAGACCTGGGGATCCAAGGGCGCGGCGTTCTTCGTCCGCGAGCCGTGAAAAAGCGGAGGTGGAAGAAGAGGCGGAGGAAGAGGAAGAGGAAGAGGAAGAGGAAGAAGATGAAGAGGCGGAGGAAATATCGCGGACAAAAGCGAAGGAAAGAGAACGCCGGAGGACTTGGAAAAACTTTCCAAAAAAAAATGGCGGATATTTTTTTCCGTTTAAAAAGATCCCCCCGCCTATTCTCTAAAAAAGAGGATCCGCCTAATTCCTAGGGTCTTCCGCCGAAAAAAACCGTCCCCTTGGGATTTTTTTTAGTTTCCGAAAACCGAGCGCGCGGCGACGGGCATCCTCCAGCCCACCCCGAAGGCCTGGGAGGTGATCTTTAAAACGGGCGCCGCCTGGCGCCTCTTAAACTCCGCGGCTTTGACCAGGCGGGAGACCTGGCGCACGGTTTCCTCCCCGAACCGGCCGGATTGGACGAGCTCGTCCGGCGTCAGGCGTTTTTCCAGAAGCTCTTTTAAAATGGCGTCTAAAAGCTCGTAGGGGGGGAGGTTGTCCTGATCGGTCTGCCCGGGTTTCAGCTCCGCCGAGGGGGGTTTGGAAAGCGTGTTCTCCGGGATGAGGATCCCGTCCTGGTTTAAAAAGCGGGCGAGGTTGAAGACCTCCGTCTTGTAGAGATCCCCTATCACGGCCAGGGCGCCGCACATGTCTCCGTAGATGGTGCAGTACCCGACGGAAATCTCGCTTTTGTTGCCGGTGGTTAAAAGCATCCTCCCGAACTTGTTCGCGACCCCCATAAGGAGGATCCCCCTGATCCGAGCCTGGATGTTCTCCTCCGCGGAGTCCGGCGGGAGGTCTTTGAAGACGGGCTTGAGCATCTTGGCGAAGGCCGCCATGGCCTCCCTTATTTCTATTTCGTCTAAAAGGCTGATTTCGAGGTTTCGGGCCAGATCGGCCGCGTCTTTAACGCTGTGGGCGCTGGAGTAGGGGGAGGGCATGATGAGCCCGTGGACGTTGTCCGCCCCCACGGCGCCTTTCGCGACGACGGCGGTGACGGCCGAGTCGATCCCCCCGGAGAGGCCCAGAACCACCGTGGAGATGCCGTTTTTATGGCAGTAGTCCCTCACCCCCAGTTCCAGCGCCCGATGGGTCTCGGACTCGGGGGAGAAGTCGTCCGGGGCGGTCGAACCCTGGGGATTGTCCAGATCCACCACCAAAACATCCTCCTCGAAGGCCCGGGCCCGGCTTAAAAGCCCCCCGTCCGCTCCGAAATGGGAGCTGCGGCCGTCGAAGATTATCTCGTCGTTGGCCCCCACCTGGTTCACGTAGAGGACCTGGGCGGAGTGCTTCCGGGCCAGCGCCTTCAGCATCTCCTCTCTGAGAGCCTGCTTTCCCACGGAAAAGGGGGAGGCGGAGATGTTCACCAGGAGATCGAAGGGGGGGTGATCCTCCAGGGGATCCAGCTCGTAGTGGGGCCGGGGCCAGAAGGCCTCGTCGTTCCAGATATCCTCGCAAACGGTGACGGCCGCCAGCAGTCCGCCAATTTTGAAGACCAGGTGGTTTTTTCCCGGCTCGAAGTACCGAGCCTCGTCGAAGACGTCGTAGGTGGGAAGCAGCCTCTTGGCGTAGCTTCGGGCTATCGTCCCTTTTTCCAAAACCAGGGCCCGGTTGAAAAGCGGGCGGCCTTTGCCGTGATTGCGCCCGACCGATCCGGCTATCACGGTGACGCCGGTCGACTCGATCTCCCGCGCGAGCGTCTCGGCGGCCTTCTCCGCCTCCCGGGCGAAGCCCGGGTACAAAAGCAGATCCCGGGGGGGGTAGCCCGTCACGGCCAGCTCCGGAGCGATCGCCAATTCCGCCCCCAGATCCGCCGCCCGAAGGACCGCGCGGAGGATCTTCCTCACGTTTCCCCCGATGTCCCCCACCTTGGGATTGAGCTGTATAAGAGCCGCTTTCATAAAACCTGGCACCGCCCGAGGAAATTTTAATCCCTATATCAACGGATTCCCCCGATTATCGCGCTTTTCCGGCCTTTTTCCAAGACTGGCCCGCGGAAAACCCTTCCGCGCGCCGCCCGAGCCCGTCGGGCCGTCCCGGAACCCAAGGGGGGAAGCTCCCTCCCAGGCGATCTCGGGAAGCGAGACCGGCGGGACCGCCAAGGGAGCCCTCCCGTCACCCCCGGGAGCGCGGAGGGGGCTTTCCAGGGGGTTTCCCCCGGGAAGTCCGAAAAGCCTCTCTTTTTAAACTCCCCGTTCCGGCCCTCCGACGCCGCCGTTTCCAATTCAGTCGGGATAATCCGCTCCCGACGTCTTAAGCCTCCGGGGAAATCTTCCCCGGGTGGAGTTGGCTATCCTCACCAGGAAAAGCATCACGGGAACCTCCACCAGGACTCCCACGATGGTCGCGAGCGTCACGGGGCTGTCCGCTCCGAAAAGGGAAACCGCCACGGCCACCGCGAGCTCGAAAAAATTCGAAGCCCCGATCATGGCCGCCGGAGCGGCGATGTCGTGGGAGAGTCTCAGAAACCAGGAAGCCAGGTAGGCGACGGCGAAGATAAAAAAAGTCTGAATCGTGAGGGGGACGGCGATGAAAATAATATGAAGGGGATTGTGTAAAATCACGTCCCCCTGGAAGGAAAAGATGATGACAAGGGTTAAAAGCAGCCCGATGACGGTCGCGCGCTCGAATTTCGGGACGAAGGATTCTTCGAAATAACATATCCCCCGAGATCTGATGACGAACACCCGGGTGAGAGCGCCCGCCGCCAGGGGAATCACCACGAACAGGATAACCGAGAGGAATAGAGTCGTCCAGGGGACGCTCACTCCGCTTATCCCTAAAAGAAAGGCCACGATGGGGGTGAAAGCGAAGAGGATGATCAAATCGTTCGACGCCACCTGCGCCAACGTGTAGAGGGGGGCGCCTTTCGTTAAATGGCTCCACACGAAAACCATGGCCGTGCAGGGGGCCGCTCCCAAAAGGACCGCTCCCCTGAGATAATCCGCCGCCAGATCCGGCGCTATGAAACTTTTAAAGAGCGATAAGAAAAAAAATCCGGCGATGAAATACATCGTGAAGGGCTTTATGAGCCAGTTCACGACCCAGGTCGCCACGAGACCCGTTGGATTCCGCCCCAGCTCCCTTACGGAAGCGAAATCAACCTTGAGCATCATCGGATAAATCATCACCCAGATGAGGACGGCGACGGGAAGCGATACCTCGGCGTACTTCAAGCGGGTTAAAAAAGCCGGAACCGCCGGCAGAAATTTACCGACGAGGATTCCCGCCGCCATGCAGGCTATCACCCAGACGCTTAAATAAAGCTCGAAAAAGCCTATTTCTCTCTTTTTTTCCGTTACCACGAGGGTCCTCATGACTCTTCTAAATAAGACGGATGTTTCAACATGGATGACGCCTAAAGCGCGGAATGAATTTTTCTAAATTACAAAAGCGGAGGCGTTCCGGCCTCTCCGAGGGGCGCATATTCGTAAGTCTTTATCATAAAGGTCGAGGCGGTATCGCCAGGGTTTGTCCGAGAAACGGCGTCTAGGGAAAAACAAAATTAAAATTTGATTTTTAACCCGCGTCATAAACGCCGGGGGCTCTTTAAAACGGCCTGAGGCGCGGCGAAAATCGCCTTAAAAACCGCCGTAAAGGCGCCCGGCGGGCGGCCTCGCTCCACCCCGAAATCCCCCTCGTCGCGCCTAAAACCGCTAAAGCGACTCCGCCGGATCGGAGCGCCGGGCCCGAAAATACAGGCCCACCCGTTTCTCCACGGACAAAGGATATTCCAGGGACGCCCGCCCGCGCCGGGTTGGGGTTCGGCAAATCTCTCCGGCGGATCCGGTAAAAGCGCCCGCGATCCCTCGTCCGGCGTCAATCCCGGGCGGAGGCCCAGTACTTCCGGTCGGTTAAGAGTTCCCAGAAACGATTCTCGTCTATGTCGAGGACGATGTTCGCCTTCTGGGTCATGGGCGGATTCTTTTCCCGAAACGCCAGGGATTGGCCGTATGATAGGCCGTACTGGTCGTTCACGTCTATATAGGAATGCTCCTCTTTCACGATCAAGGTGGGATCGATGATAATGGCCGCGGAGATCACGTCCCAGACGAAGAAGGTGAAATTCGGATCGGCCTCAAAGCTTTTTCCCAAAAACGAGGCGCGCAGAAGATCCGCCTGCCCGCTCTTACCGAGAGTTTTTAGGATGCCGTCGTAGTGGTCGCGGGTGAAGATTACCTTCTCGCTGACTTTGAGGCCGACCAGGGTCTGTTCTTTGAAAGGGGAACGCACCGTTATTTTAGCGGCCTCGGGATCGAAATAGAAATTGAATTCCGCCGCGGGCGTTATGTTCCCCGTCTGGAAAAAAGACCCTCCCATGTAAACGACCCGTTTGATCAATGGGACGATGTCCGGGGCCATCCTCACGGCCAAGGCCAGGTTGCCGCAGGGTCCGATGGCGGCGATGGTCACCTCGCCGGGGTGCGCCCGGACGGTGTCGATGATGAAATTGACGGCGTGCTGGTCAATGGGAGCGAGCCGGGGCTCTTCGCCGTACCTCTCGAGGTAGACTTTCCGCCAGGATCCGGGATCGGGATACCCGAAGGATCCCACCCAGGTGTCGTCCCCCTGTCCGAACACCTGGCGTTCGAGGGAGAATAATTCATGCCGGTTGGAACGCAGAGGGAGATTCAGGCCGCTCGCGACCGGAACGGAGGTCTGTTTCTCAATATCCAGCTGGCGGAGGGCCGAGGCCACCCCCTCGCTAACCCAGCTGTTGCCGCTGACCGTCGTCACGCCCAAAAGTTCGATATCGGGCGCGTTGGCCAGAATCACCATGGCGACTCCGTCATCGAAGGAGTCCACCATGTCCGTGTCCAGTATGACCTTCTCTTTGGAGGCGGCCGTTAACGCGTTTTCGGCGGCGAGCGAGAAGGCGATGGTGAGAGCGCAGATCAAAAGCCCGTGTGTTTTCATGATAATTCCTTAAAAAGCGCGGTTCGGCGGTTCGCCGCGGCCCAGAGAAGTCAGGCCGCCCGAATGTCGGCGTTTCAACGGAGCTTGAAAACGCCGCTCGGAGGAAAAGGGGGGGCGGCCGTTCAAGACGCCGGGTCTTGGTTTTCGCCAAGGGCTACTCGCGCGCGAAAAGCGCGGAGTTAAAATACTTACCGATCACATACAAAATATAGGATAAATTATAATAGCATATAGTCCATAAAGTAGATTGTTTCTAATTTTTAAAACAGCCGTGACTTTTCGCGGTCGCGTCAAGTATCGGATTGTTTCCATATTCAGGAGATGCGCGGACCTTAGAAGCGGTTGAGTTGGAACTGAAAAAATGAGGTTTAAGTTACGCGGCCCATCGCCGGGAGGGCGGAGTGGTTTTTCTGAAGTTTAAAGCGAATCAATAGTCGTATCGGATTCGAATTTTAGAATATTCATTATGCTGAAGCGCGCCGGGGACGCTCTTAAGCCGGGGCGTTCCGGGGGACGCCGAAGACGGCTTTGGCATTGCCCCGGCCTACGACTCCCACCCCGATGACCGCGAAATCGCAGCCCTTCAGCCGGTCGGATTCTCCATATTTTTTTTTACCGATGGTTTTCAGACCCAGGTTGGCCAGTTTGTCCAGAGTTTCTTCAAGCTTGACCGGTTCGGCGCTCGGGGCGAATTTAATTTCCATAACCGCGCGTAGTCCACCCGCGGTTATCAAGATCAGATCCGCGTCGCCAACGGATCCGGCCGGTTCGGATCTTACATCGGGCAGCAAGCCGGAAAAATAACTCATTAAAATCATATGAAAAAAGGACTCATTCAGCTTCTCGTTTTTTTTGTAATGTTCCGCGGGAATACGCGCGAAAAGTCTTCTGATTATTTTAGTCAACAGCGTCCCTTCGCGCTTGGTAAGGGCTTCGTTTAATTCCGCAGCCTCGGTTACGCTGTCTTCTATAAATAAATAGCTATTTAATATATCATAAAAAGGCGTTTCGACCTCGAAATTAGGAACTCTGAATGAGTATTGTAATTTATCGTTGACTAGAATGATTTTGTCTAAAGTCAAATAACCCGTGTGAAATAATAGCGGAACTGGAAGAACATTCCCAACGGTGGATAGTGAAATATCTAAATAAGAGTATCCTTGAAGGTGAGTATTTGTGAATAATACAGGATTAGCTTTAATCTCATTGGAAAGAAAGCCGATGGAAGGCGAGGTGGCGGCCCAATAAGGATTAAAAACGCGCTTTTTAAAAAAATTCAGGATTGAAATCGGGTTCAGAACCCTAATTTTCCCGTCCCAGGTGTAACCATCGTACCAATCAAGTATTTTTTGACGCAAATCCGCTTCCGAGCTTTCCGGCGGAATGTAGCCGGTAGATTTCAGATCCTCAAGGGTAGCGCTGTAACGGTCGCTAAAATATTGATCCAACTCGTCAGGTGTGAAGCCGCAGATTGCGGCGAATTCAGTGTCATAACTGATGTCGACCAACTGATTGAGTCCGGAGGAGAGACCCATCATGGCGTAGCGGGTTACCCCCGTCACTAGGACGAAACGCAAAAATTTATCAACCTCCTTGAACCCGATATAAAAAGAGCTGAGAACTTTAGTGTTGGCCTTAGCTAATGGGATATCATCCATATGCATACTGACGGGATTGTCATACTCATCGATCAGCACTACCACCTTTTCGCCGAATTTTTCGCTTAGTTCCTCAATAAGAAGTTGTAAAGCCCAACCAGGATTCTCTTCTCTGAGGTCGATGTTGTAAGATTTGGCGATTTTTTTAAGACGTTTTATCAACATTTCCTTTAACATTTCCGGGCTGTCGCAGTCCATCGTCATACTTAGATGAACAACCGGATATTTTTTGAACTCATAACCGGAATCAGCGATTTTCAGCCCGGTAAAAAGTTCGGCGTTACCTAGGAACATTTGTTCCAGGGAGTCAAGAAGAAGAGATTTGCCAAAACGCCGAGGCCGGGAGAGAAAAACTTGTTTTACCTTAATCAGTTTCGGTAGCAGATCCGTCTTATCAACGTAGAGATAATCTCCCTTGATTATTTCATCAAGGTTCTGGATGCCCAGAGGAAAATCTTTCATTAGAGAGCCTAAATCATGAAATTTATTTAAAATTGAAGGCGTGGTCGGAAAGAGGACTATTGTCAACGCATGTTCAATGATATTCTTTTATCTGGAGAAGATCAATTACCTGGCGATAGCGTGGGATATCACGTTCTTGGGCTTTTTGTCACAATAAATTGATGTATATTTATTAATTATGGCTAAATATACCCATAAATTTATTAATTACACGCCACTTCGCCGGCAAGCGTTCTCGGGGGTTTTCCCTTGATACCGCTCTTTATTTAGTGCTGTTTTCATGATATAGTACATATGTGGGCTATAATCAAATAATCAGAGTCCAGTCAATCTCGAAAATCAGGAAGGCTATCATGTATCTTACGGCATGCAAATAATTAAATACTTCATTTTGTATTTATCAAAACGTGAACGTTTACTTAAAGAGGTATGCTAAAAACACAATTTTTTTTAACATTTAAATTATTATTATATACTATATCATATTTTTCTATTTTTATAGTATAAATCAGATAACTTTCTTATAACTAGCTAACTATTTACAACTATATAATGGATATCAAAAAAAATGAGTCAATTCCCGGTTAAAATATTTAACACTACCGGACCATGTATTCCAAGTAAGCACTACATGCTTCCGGTTCTTCCGCGCATCCCAGAAATAACCGAGTTGATTAAAGGAGATAATTATTTCATCATTCACGCTCCTCGTCAGTCGGGTAAAACCACGTTACTTAAATCTTTGACCGCCACTATTAATTCCACCGGGGAGTATCACGCTTTATACTGCTCTCTTGAGGCTTTAGAAGGCGTAAAAGGTAGAAATAGCGGAATAATAGAAATTGAAAATCAAATTTTTACCGCTCTACTGGAAGAGGATTATGTTGATTCGGAAAAATTTATTGAAGAATACAGATCTTTTCCTCCTTTAACTTCAACTACAAAAATAAAATATTTCTTACATTATATATGCACCAAACTTGATAAGCCGTTAATTATATTTTTTGATGAAACCGACCGCGTTTCCGAAAAACCATTAATAACTTTTTTAAGGCAGATCCGTTTAGGTTATATTAACCGCTATGATAGAACTGATAAACTTTCGTTTCCCAGCTCAATATCTTTGATTGGGATGAGGGATATCAGAGATTATCTGACAAAGACCCGCCCTGAATCTGATTCAAAACAGCTTGCCAGCCCTTTCAATATTAAAAAAAAGACTTTAATTCTAGCTAATTTCACCTATGAGGAAATCAAAAGCCTCTACAGTCAGCATACCAACGCAAGTGGACAATTATTTAAAGACTCCGTCTTCGACAGGGCATGGTACTGGACTGAGGGTCAGCCCTGGATGGTAAACGCCTTAGCGTATGAAGCGATTTGCGAAATACTGAAAAATGATTATTCTATGGCTGTAACCGGTGAAATTATCGATCAAGCCGCCACCGTCTTGAGTAACCGACGGGATACGCATATCGACTCTCTTAGGGAACGTCTCAAAGAACCAAGAGTCGCAAGAGTCATGGATTCGGTATTCGCCGGCACAATGAGCTACAAATCCGTTACTGATGAAGATCGACGTCTCTGTATAGATTTGGGACTAGTGGTAGTTAATGAAAAAAAATACTGCGTCCGTCTAACGCCATGTATAGAGATGTAATGGGAAGGCTAATCACTGATGAAATTAAGGATATACTCATAGATACCATACCTGATCTCCCGTGGACTGATGGTAAGGTAATTTTTATAAGCGATATTTTAAAAGAGTTTCAACAATTCTGGCGCAATGGCTCTCTTTCTTTTCCTTTTCGAGAAAAAAATTTTACAGCTCATATCTATGATGAAGCGTTGTATTCTTTTATTCTTGAGGCATTTCTGCAAAGATTAGTTAACAGCAAAGCGGTGGTAATTCGTGAATTACCCATCGGACGCAGGGCTGTTGATATAGGAATAATTTACATGAAACGCCGGTACATAATTGAAGTTAAACTTAAAGGAAATTACTCGTTAGAATCCAGTTTAACCCAGTTAGCAGGATACTTGGAAACTAATAACGAAAAAGAAGGTTGGCTGGTTATTTTTGATCGAGGCAGGAGTAAAAGCTGGGATCAAAAAATTACCTGGGATACTACAGAGTATGAAGGAAGAATTATTCATGTGATTGGATGTTAGTTTTTTTCATAATCAATCTGATCAAGTCCGGCTCGTCATTAATCGCCCGCATATGAAAATTCCTATAAACCATACGGTAATTAACATTATTCATAGCGGAGCGCTTAATTATGAAAATCGGCTCTTTACGAGATTTAAGGAGGATCGGTCCGCATTTTTCCCAAGGGGTTCATTCTTGTGATATGGTTGTATAAAAAAGTGATAATTTTAAGTTTTTCTATTTGTAGAATTGACGATGTAGGTATGTAAAGTTCAGCATTGAAAAACGTTTAACGACGTCACACGGCATATGAGATGACTGATATATTACACCGTTGTCGAAATATTAGAAAATTATCCAAAATAATGTTATAAACCAAAACTTATAAAATTAAATATGCTAATGTGTTAATAGTGTGCGGCTTCATTCTAATATATATAGAATGAGTTATATAGGAAAGTATTTTTTCATCGGGGGCTACAAGTCACCAAAAAAACTGGAAAACTTTCATGAGCTAGCTGGCCGAATGGGCTCTGGCCTCCCATGAATGTTTTATTAAGTTAGCGCGTAAATATAAGTCTTTTGGAGATAAAGTGACTGATTTCGCCATGAAAATACCTCCATGACCACAATTAGATTAAGATGCAATTTTGAATGCAATTCATATGATATAGTTTAACACTAGCGGCCCGAATAAATTACTGGTGTCCATACTATAGCAAAATATGTTTAAAAAGTTTACTCATTATCAGTGAATAGTAGGTGGTTAGATAAATTACCGTAGAATTTTTAAAAAGGGTGTTTCAAAGCATTTTTGGGACTGGATGTCTGAAAGCTCGGATATATAGGGTTTCAGCTGAAGCTCAGTCAAGTTATTCACGTATTTAGGACGCTAGTGATAGTTTACCTAACAAATTTAATAGTTCACTAAAAAGGTCACGCATATCAATCCTAGAACTATCAATATAACGGTTAAATTAATTAAGTGTATTTATAATAGCATTTACTTATTAAAATTAAATAATATTAAATAGAATGATATTATAAATTTGAATAAATAGAAAATCTGTATCTATATTATATGTTAATTCATTGCAAGGTACTCATATTCATTTCTAAAAAGAGAATAAACCCATGTAAAAAACCTCAAAACTCTTTTTTGAACAAATACCGCTAATTTGTCGAAGATCTCTCAATCCGGGATAATGTTGACAAAAACAGCCAAAAGTGTTAAAATTTAAAATATCATTGTTCACGCCTTTTTCCGACTATCCAGTTTGCGGCTCACTTACGGCTAAGCACATTAAAAAAACGCAATTCGGCACATAATATAAACCCTGACCTGGAATCACTTTTTCCGGAGCTCTCCAAAGGACATTTCTCTTTGGAGAGCGCCGTCCCCTCGAGAGGGGCATCCCCTGGGGCTGTTAGGATATCGTATTTACTGTGGTCAAAACGGAAATAAAACAGAAAGCGTCCTCCTGTCCGAGTTCCGGCGCCACAATAGCCGCAGCGACAAAGAAACCCACTCCAAAGGCTCCTGTCCCGAAGGCTTCCGCTGTAAAGCCTAGTACCGCAAAACCAACTCCCAAAAATGGACTGACCCTGGGAAAGGGAGAAAAAAAACCTAAATCCAAAAGAGACCCGCAGTCCGGTGAACATTTCCAGGGGCTTTCGCCGGAGCCCGCTGACGAACCGCCTAAAACATCCGCGTCTCCCCTTGCTGCCAAGCTTCCCGAACCTTCTCCGGAACCCCTGGCGAGGGACGCCGTTTTAACCAGACTGGGTTTCGGGCCAGACCTCCCCGGGGTGCATAGCTCCCGCACCATAATGCTGGAGGAGCTGGAAATTCTCCTGGCCGAGGTAACTGATCCCGCCTCCTCCAAAGCCGTCTACCGGGACGCCGTGGTCAAACAGAACTGCCTAGGGAAACGCTCCAGCGTCAACCGGACAAAAACTTTCCAGAACCTGGCCGGGCTCTACGCGCTGGAACCGTCCAATCCCCTTTTCCGGGCGCTCAGATTCTTCTGGAACTTTGATCCGGAAGGAAGACCTTTGCTGGCCCTACTGGAAGCCTATACCCGGGATAGGCTTTTACGGGCCACTTCCAGCTTTATCTTGGAACTGTCCCCTGGAGAGTCTCTCAGCTGGCGGAATATAGCCTCGGTAATCGACGCCAAAGATTTCGGCCACTATAGCCGGAACACCTTAAAATCGGCCGCCCAGAATCTCTCCTCATCCTGGTCCAAGGCCGGCTTTCTGGAGGGAGGCCTCGGAAAAAAGAGAGCCAGGGTCAAGGCCACCGCCGGTAGTCTGAGCTACGCGTTGTTTCTGGGGTACCTGGCAGGCGCCAGAGGTCGAGGTCTTTTTGAAAGCGAATACGCGTCTCTCTTGGAGTGCCCCCACGACCGGGCTCTAGATCTCGCGGCGGAAGCCTCGGGGAGAGGCTGGATTAATTTTAAAATGGTGGGGAATGTGCTTGAAGTCCTCTTCCCCAAACTCATCACCACTGAGGAATTGGAAGAGGCGGAATCCGCGGTGAAACCGGCGCGACCTGAAAAGAGAGAGGCGGCTCAAAGTGGATAAAATTGAGATACTGACCAAAAACTTTGAAAATTACATCAAAATTCCCTGGACGGATGCCGCCGCCCTCCAGCGGGTGATCTTTTCCGTCTACGATAAGACAATTGAGAGAAGAGTGAGGCTGCGCAAAGAAGAATTTAAAATAGCGACCATTAAGGCGGGCCACACTTGGGAGGAATTCGATCTGACTGATATTTTCGCCTCCTGGCTGACCAGTCAGCGCTATACGAAAGAATATTTCAGCAACCCGGAGTACCTCAATACGCTTCTTCCAAAATTTTTAGAGTATATTATCAAGGAGTTTGAGACCTTTTTAAGCGAACACTCGGTTGACGGCAACACCGTGGTGGCGGTCATCGGCGCGGGAACCCTTTTCGGATTCCTAAAAGTACGCGAGGCGGTGGAAAAGATGGCCCCCCTTGTGGAGGGTAGACTTTTAATCTTTTTCCCCGGAAGCTTTGAGAACAATAATTACAGGCTTCTGGACGCCTACGATGGCTGGAACTATCACGCCGTTCCCATCACCTCTGACGACAAGGCTGACTATATCTGATTATGACTATAAACACCAACCGTGATGTCTATCTGAAGGCGCCCTCCGAGCGCAAGCTGGTAAACGAAGGGGTCGCCAGCGTAAACGACTCCCAGGATGAGAGAAGTCTGGCTGTTCTGCGCTACGAGCTTGAAACCTTTGTCTGCAAGGGCCAATACGAGAAGGGGATGGCGCACATTCTGGACACCTATCACTCCAATATCGAACGCGCCCAGCAGCCGGGGGTGTGGGTGAGTGGCTTTTTCGGCTCGGGAAAATCCCACCTGGTGAAAATGCTGAGGGCGCTGTGGACGGATGTGGAATTCCAGAACGGGGAAAAGGCTAGCGTAATTGCCAATTTATCGGATGAGGTGCGCCTCGGGCTTAAAAGGTTGAAGACTCTCGCTAGCAGACATCATGGCCTCCACGCCGCCTCCGGCACCCTCGGGTCCGGGGCGAGCGATTCGGTGCGTCTGGCGCTTCTGGGCATTGTTTTCCGCTCGGCGGGACTTCCGGAGATGTACCACTTGGCCCGTTTCGTCATGTACCTCAAGGAGAGCGGAAATTACGCGAAAGTGCGTAAGATGATAGAAGAAAAAGGGATTGACTGGGAAGATGAGCTCTCTCATTTTTTAGTGGCGGGAGAGCTGCACCAGGCGCTTGCCACGGTGATTCCCAATGTTTTCGGCAAAACTCAGCTCTGCTCCGAGATCCTCCTAAAGCAGTTCCCCTTCAAGAAAGACGTGAGCAACCAGGAGCTGGCGAACGGGATAAGGCAGGCTCTGGTGAAGAATCACGCCCTCTCCCGCAAAGACGAACTTCCCTTAACTCTCATCATCTTGGATGAGGTGCAACAGTATATAGGAGAAAGCGGAGAGCGCTCAAGCCTTGTCCAGGAGGCGGTGGAGACATGCTGCAAGGCCATAGGACCCAAACTCCTATTTATAGCCACCGGCCAATCTGCCATCGCGGCAACCGACCGCCTGAAAAAACTGGAGGGCCGCTTCACAGTCAGGATTGAACTTTCCGACTCCGATGTGGACACCGTGGTGCGCGAGGTTATTCTCCTTAAAAAGCCTGAAGCCATCAAGGTGATTGAGGCCGTGCGGGATAGAAACCAAGGAGAGATTTCCCGGCACCTCCTAGGCACCGCTTTGTCCCACCGCCAGGAAGATAACTTCACTTTCGCCGAAGACTACCCCATCCTTCCCACGAGAAGAAGGTTCTGGGAGCGCAGTCTGAGGGTTCTCGACCGCTCCGGCACCGATAGTCAGCTGCGTAACCAGCTGAGCATGGTGTACAAGGCCATCCAGACGAACCTGGACAAACCCGTGGGGAACGTGATAGCGGCGGATTATCTCTATTTCGACCTGGCTGACAAACTTATCCAGGCACGGATGCTTCCACGCAAGCTCCATGAAAAAACCATGACCTGGATCAAAAGTGAGAACGAAGAAGATATATTAAAAGCCAGGATCTGCGGAACAGTTTTTCTCATAAACAAGCTTTCCAGCGCCAAAAGCGACACGGGTATCAAGGCCGATAAAGAAACCATAACGGATCTTCTTTTAGTGGATCTGGAAACAGAAAGAAATTCCCTTTTACAAAAAATACCTGAAATAGCAGAAAAATGCGAACTGCTCATGAAGGTGGGTGATGAGTACCGCATCCAGACTGAGGAGAGCCTAGCTTTGAACGATGAGTTTGAATCCCAGCGCAGCCTCTTATCTGGAAACGATCAAAGCGTTGAAGCTATCCGTTCAGAAAAAATCAAGAATATATTCAAATCTTTAATCGGCAATCTCTCAATTGTCCAGGGGGAATCTAAAGTTACTCGTAATATCCACGTCTACTTCGAGTCAAATCTCCCGAAAGAGGCCAAAGATAAGTTGAGCGTCTGGGTCCGCAGCGGCTGGGAAACCGATGAAAAGTCAGTTTCAGACGATGCTATGGAGGCCGGAAACGATTCGCCTTTGATCTTTGTCTTCGTGCCCAGGCGCTCATCCGATTACCTACGACACAAAATCATAGAAAACTTGGCAGCCACGAAAACCCTGGAAAAGCTGGGAGTTCCCGCCACTCCGGAGGGGCGGGAGGCGAAAGAGTCAATGGAGACTAGAAAGAATGAATCGGAGAAAGCGGTAAATAATATAATATCCGAGGCCTTCTCCGAGGCCAAGGTCTTTCAGGGCGGAGGAAGCGAATTAAATGACGGAAGCCTACGGGACATGCTGTTAAAAGCCGGAGACGCCGCCATCAACCGACTATATCCCCAGTTTAAATTCTCCAATTCCATTGGCTGGGAGAAGGTTTACCGAAACGCAAAAGATGGAGCCCCCGACGCCCTGAAGGCCGTGGGTTATGAGGGACCACCAGAGAACAACAGGGTATGCCGAACGATGCTGGATTTTCTGGCCGGATCCAAAATGGGAAATGAGATCAGAGCCACATTCGAATCGCCTCCCTACGGTTGGAGCGGTGACTGCGTGGACGGCGCTATCCAGGTGCTCCTAGTTTCCGGCCTAATAAACGCGAACGATCAGAATAACCGTCGGGTGCAACCCGTGGAGCTTGAAAGAAAAAATATTGGAAAAACGCGTTTCAAACCTGAAACCGTTAACCTGACCGCTATAGACCGCCTCAATGTCAGAAGCCTCCTGCAGCAGGTGGGAGTGCCGCCCAAAAAAGACGAGGAACTTTCCCAAATACCGTTATTTCTGGAGAAAGCACTCTTTCTAGCGAATGATGCCGGCGGCGAGAAACCTAAACCGGTTCCCCCGGACGTTTCCATTCTTGAGACTATGAAATCATTAGGCGGAAACGAGCAGCTTCTATATCTATCAAATGTCAAAGACGAACTTTCCACCAAAATTCAAGATTGGAAGACATCAGCTGAAAAAATACAAAAGCGCTGGCCCGGGTGGATTATTTTAAAAGAGCTCTCAAACGAAGCGGCTGGTCTTCCTGGTTCTGTTGAGGACATTAAACATGTCAGGGCAATTGAGGAGAACCGCCTATTACTTAGCGATACTGATACGGTACCTACGCTGCAGACGAATTTCAGCTCACTTTTAAGAAATGAGTTAAACAGTCTCAACCAAGAGTATTTATCCGTTTATACGAAAGGCCAGAGCCAATTAGAAGAGGACAAATCGTGGATGAAACTGGATGAGGAAATACGTAAGGAACTTCTGGTAAAGTATTCCCTTTCCGACTCCGCCAAGCCGCAAATAACCGTCAACAGTATTGAGGATATTTTAAAAACATTAAAGATCCTTCCCATCAAGGCTTTCAGAGATCAGCTGGCGGCTTTGCCAACCCGCTTCAAAGCGATTATGGATGAAGCGGCATTTATTCTTGAGCCGAAAATTCAATCAGTTACTCTTCCTTCTTCCGGCACCTTCAATAATAAAAATGATGTGGACATATGGGTGGAGGAAGTGAGAACCACGCTCATAAACGCCCTTAACAATGGGGGTCCGGTTAGAATTCAGTAGAATATATTGATAATTCAATTCAAATTCAAAGGATTTTAAAATAATGAATAAAAATTATTATGCAATAAATTTTTCGTATAACATGCCGTTTTAATTCAGTATGATAATTTATGAAATTAAGGGAGCAGACATTGCAGACTTTAAACAAAACTCTCAGGAGCAAGCTTGAGAGCACAATTAAAGAAGCCCGGGATCTCTCCGAAGAGGCGGCCAAGGCTGTTTTGCGCCAACTGGGTGTGGACAAGCCTGAAGCACCGGCATACCTTGACTCCCAGGATCTAGAAAAACGGTCAAGATTAAGGGAACACGCCATACAGATTGGGGACAACTTGGATGACGCAAGCGAGAAAAACGGACGAATGGATCGTCTGGTGGAGGAGACCGCCTACGAGCATTGGCATAGCATGCTGTTTGCCAAGTTTTTAGAACAAAACGACCTTCTGATGTTCCCGGATCCTACTAATCCGGTGCCTATATCGCTTGCTGAATGCGAAGAATTGGCCCCCGAAAAAGGAGCATCGAACGGCTGGGAACTTGCTTCAAAATATGCGGCGGAGATGCTTCCCCAAATTTTCCGCATCGATTCTCCAGTATTCTCCGTAAAGTTTTCCGCTGAATTTCAAAATAAGCTGGAAAAACTCATTGAAGACCTTCCAGACGAAATTTATTCGGCGACGGACAGCCTCGGCTGGGTATATCAATTCTGGCAAGGAAAGAGGAAAAAGGACGTTCTCGCGTCTGAAGTGAAGATAGGCGAAAGAGAACTACCCGCCGTAACACAGCTTTTCACCGAACAGTATATGGTCCAGTTCCTATTATGTAATTCGCTAGGTGCCTGGTGGGCAGGAAAAAAACTGTCGGAAACAGACTTTAAATCCGCCGCAACCGAGGAAGAACTTCGAAATAAACTTTCCTTACAGGGGCAAACTTTCGACTATTTACGTTTCGTGCGAGATGATGGTGGAACATGGGGTCCAGCCGCTGGAACCTTTGATTTATGGCCTGACGACTTCAAAAATCTCAAAATTCTCGATCCATGTTGCGGCTCTGGTCACTTTTTAGTCGCCGCTTTTTTGATGCTAGTTCCTATGCGAATGGATGCAGATACTCTTACTGTAAATGAATCCGTTAATGCCGTTATTTCCGAAAATTTATATGGATTGGAAATTGACAAAAGATGTGTTGAAATTGCTGTTTTCGCGCTAGCAATGGCCGCTTGGAAATATCCTGGCGCAGGTGGATATAGAATTTTACCTGAAATGAATATCGCATGCTCCGGACTTTCTATTGGTGTGCCATATGATGATTGGATCTCGCTAGCTGGAAGAAACCAAAAACAAAGTTTTATTCTTGAAGTACTTTATAATATTTTCAAAGACTCCCCTTTGTTGGGAAGTCT
>JAISMF010000060.1 GCA_031276865.1 Deltaproteobacteria bacterium
TGTCGTGTTCAATAATAAACATTTTGAAATCCTCTCTCAATTCACGGTTGATGGCCGCGTCGTCAAGCCTCATTAAGATAAAGGCGAAGAGGCAGCAGGCGCTCATAACCTTTGGGGAGAGGTTCTTCCCTTTCAGGTGCTTAAGCGCCTTTCTGGCGCTTTCCTCCCGCCGCGCCGGTTCCTGTCCTCCGAGCTTTTCCAGGAGGGCGATGTAAAGGATGAGGGCGAAAACGCGGTCGTCGTTTTCCAGCGCCTTCAGTTTAAAGCTACTAAGGTTGATCGTCCGTATATCAGCCTTCACGCGGGAGTGTTCGGCTTTGAGCTCATGAGTCAGATAATCACCCTCGTTTTCGTAGCCGGTGCAGAGGACGAGGCCGTCGATTTTTGAGCCGAAATACATACCTAGTAGGAGTATCAGGATCTCAAAGCACCTGAGGTTCATGAGCAAGTCTTTAAGCTCTTGCTGCTCTATAAAGATAATTTTACTCGAGGGTTCCTCCCCTAAGAGCGGGACATCGAACAAAACGTCCACGCGCCTTTCGCCCAAGGACGAAATCGCTCCCTGAGCGTGCAGCGTCTTTTCGAATGTGCAAGATATCTCAAGGTCGCGGTTCATCATTTTGGCCGTTTCAGGGAAGAAAAAATCCACGAACGCCGCCGCCAGCGAAATAATGGCCTGTTTCCAGGCCGTATCGCGGTAGTTGAACCAATTAACTCCGCTTCCGGACCGTTGTTCCATGATTTCGCGCCTTTCGTGTGTAAGGAAATGAATCCGCTAAGCGACCGGCCGCGCCGGTCGGGATAATCCGGAAGCGGAGGGTATGGCGGCGACCGGCCGCCGGACGTCCTTTAAAGAAGCATAGCGTTTTTAGCCCCGAAGGTCAAGGGTCTGGATTATCGGATCCGCGGGTCTGAAGACCGCTGGAAACTCCCTTCCGCGCCGATAAGGGTGAGCTCCTTCGGGGTCCGTCGGGGGAAGGGCGGGAAACGTTCGGGCGGAATTCGTGAGACCCGCGGACGCCGGCTTTCGTGAAATCTTCCAAAGCCTTTTGGCGCGCGCTTTAAGATTGTTCGACCTGTGAGAGAACGTGTTCAATTTTTCTTCAATTATTGTTAATATTTAGTTATAAGCATAATTTTATTGTATTTATATATTGTTAATTTAATAAAGATAATATTTTATATTTACAAATATGACAATTTTTTGGCAATAAATAATATTATTAAATAGAATATTTTATTGATTAGCTAGTCTCATTTAGATAACATATTCGGACGCGCCTTCCAAAGAGTCGAGCGGTCAGTCGCGACGAAAAGAAAGTTCGATCGTTTCAAATTTTTAGATTCACCCGCGCCTGAATATCATAAATACACGCCTCCCGCTCTTTCAAGTCTCTTTGAGGTCCGGAACCTCGAGATGGAAGACGATATTTTGTCCTCCACGCTCCAGACCGGAAACTTTAGCCGACGTCCGCGATGTCGATCCGTAAATCGGTGAAACGCGGATGGCTATCCTTACGCTTCGCTCCTGACTCTTAAACGGCTTGGAGGCGTCTTTGCTAAAGTTGAAGCCGCGCGCTTCCTTAATTGACGTTCTTAGCGGATCTTTAAGAAAATCACCCGTTTCAAACTTGAAATAATTCCTAAATCATGGTGTAAAATACGGCCGGAATAGAAAAATCAAGGATCAACCAACCCTTTCGACAAGATAAAACTCTCATGGGAGGCCTGGAGACGCTTCCGTAACCGAGCGCTTGAATTTTTTTTAGCAAATTCAAGGGGGGTTAAGCCCTCGAAAACATCCCGCGAAAAACTAACACGTTAAATGGACTCTACGAGGTTCATACTTTTTTCAGGTTTCGACGAAATTTCAAAATCGATTATTTTCCCCGCCAGGATATAATTATCGTATGATGAAAACCTGGTTGGACCCTTGCGCTCAATAAATTTTCCTCATGCGTGAAGCGTTATTCGCTTTTACGCGGAAACGATCCTCGGTATTTTTTTTCTGAAACGCTTACGGCTTTTTTTTCAAAACGGTCGTCGCCCTTTTAAGGATTCGCGCACGTTTTTCGGATCCCCTATTTTCGGTTTTCACAAGGGGTCGAATTTTCCGGGGGCGTTTCCGGGCGTGTTTATGTTTTTTCGCGCGTTTTATTTCACTTTATCACCCTCCCTCGATTTTCTTCCCGTCTTCGGGGTTGTTCGCGGCGACTTTCCGGTCGCTCCCGCCCGCTTATCAAAAGCTCCGGCTTGTGTTAAACTTTTTTTGAGAAGGCGATAGGTCTCCGGCGTCGAAACCCGCCTGCTTGTCTTTTCATTATAATTTTGTCTAATTCGACTTCGTTACGGATTTTTTTAGGGCCGGAAAAGGAAAAATTTAATTTTTTCCTCCGACCCCCACGATTTAACCGCCGGCGGCGGCCCGCCGGCGGAAGGACTTACGATCAGGAGGGCGACGCATGTCCCAGAAAATAGCCATATTAACCGGCGGCGGCGACTGCGCCGGCCTCAACAGCGCGGTCAAGTGGGTCACCAAAACGGCCCTGGATCCCCAGCTGGCCGCGCATCGAAACGAAGAGTTCGAGGTCATAGGGATAAAGGACGGCTGGAAGGGCCTAATCGAGGTGGATCCCTCCGATCCCGAGTCGTCGCGGCGCTGGATCGAGCCTTTGGACGAGCTCATCGTGCGCACCTGGGACCGCTACGGGGGCACCAACCTGGGCACCTCCCGCACCAACCCCTTCAATCCCAAAAACGACCAAAGCGCCCGCTGCTTGGAGAACATCCAGGCCCTGGGCCTCACCGCCATCGTCGCCATCGGAGGCGAGGACACCCTCTCCGTGGCCCATAAGCTGCACAATCTGGGCCAGAAGGTGGTGGGCATACCCAAGACCATCGACCGGGACCTGTACGCCACGGACTACACTTTGGGCTACGACACCGCGTTAAACGTCATAACCGAGGAGGTGGACAGGCTGCGGACCACCGCCGGCAGCCACAACCGGATCTTCGTGGTGGAGGTCATGGGCCGCCACGCCGGCTGGCTGGCCCTGGAGGGGGGTCAGGCCGCGGGGGCCCACATCATCTTGATACCAGAGCACGATTTCGACGTCGGCAAGGTGGCCGGCCTTTTGGAGAAGAGGAGGGGGGCCGGGGTCCGCTACGACGTGGTGGTGGTCTCGGAGGGGGCCAAGGTCAGCGGCCACGAGGAGGTCTACCTTTCCGACAAGACCGACGGCTTCGGCCACAAGGTCCTGGGCGGCATCGGATTGAGCCTGGCCAAGGAGCTGGAGAGGCTCACCGGCTTCGAGACCAGGCACGTGGTTCTCTCCCACATCCAGCGGGGGGGCCAGCCGTCGGCCCGGGACCGCCTCATGGGGCGCTACTTCGGGATAGCCGCGGTGGATCTCATTTTAGAGGAGGACTTCGGGCGCATGGTCTCCTACCGGAACGGGGAGATCGCGTCCGTCCCTTTGAAGCAGGCCATTGAAAAGCTCTACCTGGTGGACACCCTGAATCAGTACGACGTCGAGCGCTACAACGGGCGGCGCTCCTCCTTGGTCCCCAAGCCATAGTGTCCGAAGGGCGCTTTCCCCGGGCGGCCTTCGTCTGCCGCCGCTGCGGCAACTGCTGCCGCGGCCGGGGGGGGATCCACCTGGGCGAGGATGGGCTTTTTTCCTTAAGCCTCTTTCTGGGCCTCGCCGTGGAGGATTTAAAGGAGGTTTATCTTAAATCCCCGGCCCCGGGCCTCTACGAGGTGAGGAGCCGGGAGGCGCCCGGTTTTCCCTGCCTCTTTCTGGAGGGGGGCGGCTGCCGGATCCACCCCGTGAAACCTTTGGCCTGCCGGTATTGGCCCTTTTACCGCTCCCTTTTGCAATCGGAGGAGGCCTGGAGGGAGGCAGGGGAATGCTGCCCCGGGCTTTCCGGCGCGGACCATTCCGCCTTCCTGGCGGCTTTTTCCGCCCTCCGCCTCCCCTTTCCGCCCAAAAGTTTCAAAGACCTGAGGGCTTTCGGACCCGCGGGGCCCTGAGAACTCCGTTTCCGGACGGCCCCGGGGGCCGTTTCGCCCGGACCTTTTAAAAAGGTCTTTTTTTCCCACGATTTGTGTTGCCTCGGGCCTCCTTTTCTGGTATAGGGTGAGAGACCATTCGCGGGGCGGGTTCCCGAGCGGGCTTTTCGAGGAAAACCCGAGGGGGGCCCTTCAGGGGAGCTTTCACCGCGGAAAAAAGGACGGGAGCCGTGACCAAAAAGATCGCCGGAGAGGCTTTTCAGGGTTTGACCGCGGCCATCGCCTTGGCCGTGGCCGAAAGCGATTCGCGCTCAAGCTCCCTGTTACTCCTCCTTCTTCCGTCCGGCCTTTCGCGGCCGGCCCGGTTCGGAGTAGTATAAGCTTAAGAGTTTTAAGTCGATACCATAAAGAGCCGGGAAAAAATCCCCGGCTCTTTTTTTTCGGCCGCGCCCCTCGGTTCGGCCGGTTTTACGCCAGAGGAGTCCCTAGTATGACCCGGATAGAAAAACAGGCCGCGGAGGAAAAGCGAGCCAAAGAAAGAACCGCCGATCGGGTTTATTTTTTCGACACCACCCTGCGAGACGGGGAGCAGGCGGCGGGGGTGAACCTCAACGCCGAGGAGAAATTGCAGATAGCGAAACAGCTCGCCAAGATGCGCGTGGACGTGATCGAGTCCGGTTTTCCGGCCGCCTCCCCGGGGGATTTCAACTGCGTGCAGCTCATCTCCCGGGAGGTCCGGGACGCCACCATCTGCGCCCTGGCCCGCACCAGGGAGGGCGACATCCGCGCCGCGGCCCAGGCCCTGGCCCAGGCGGAAAATCCCCGCATCCACGTGTTCATCGCCACCAGCCCCATACATATGGAGTACAAGCTGAAGATGAGCCCCTCCGAGATCATGGATCAGGCGCGCACCGCGGTGCGGCTCGCCCGATCCCTCTCTCCGGAGGTGGAGTTCTCGGCGGAGGACGCCTCCCGCTCGGATCCGGAGTTCGTCGTCAAGGTCTTTAAAATGGCCGTCGAGGCCGGAGCCACCATCCTCAACATCCCCGACACCGTGGGCTACGCCATGCCCGAGGAGTTTTTTAAATTCTGCCGCGCGATAATCGAGGGCGTGGCGGCCCCGGAGGGGGTGATATTCTCCGTGCACGCCCACAACGATCTGGGGCTGGCCACCAGCAACTCCCTGGCCGCGGTGCGGGCGGGGGTCAGGCAGGTGGAGGGCACCATAAACGGCATGGGCGAGCGGGGGGGCAACTCCGCGATCGAGGAGGTGGTGATGTGCCTTAAGACCCGCCAGGACTACTACGGCCTCGAAACCAACCTGGACACGAGGCGCCTCTATCCCGTGAGCCGCCTGGTATCCCGCATATCCGGCGTGGTGGTGCCCCCCAACAAGGCCGTGGTGGGGGCCAACGCCTTCGCCCACGAGGCGGGCATCCACCAGCACGGGGTTTTAGTCAAGAGGGAGACCTACGAGATCATGAAGGCCGAGGACGTGGGTTCCACGCCCGCGGTCATGGTCCTGGGGAAGCACTCGGGCCGGCACGCCTTTCGGGACCGGTTGGAGTTCATGGGCTACAACCTGGACGACGAGCAGGTGACGAAGGCCTTCGAGAGCTTCAAACGCCTCTGCGACGAGAAGAAGGAGGCGACCGACGGGGACATCGCGGCCATAATCTCCGACGAGATCTTCTCCGTGCAGCCGGAGTTCAGCTACGAGTTCAAAGACTATTCCCTGAGCGTGGGAAAGGGGGCCACCACCTGCGCCGTGACCCTCAACCGGAACGGGACGGAGACGACGGCCTCGGCCGGCGGAAACGGCCCGGTGGAGGCGGCCTACGCCTCGATCAAGCGCATAACCACCATCCATCCGCGCCTCGAGCGCTTCAAGATCTCGGCCACCTCCGAGCACTCCAACGCCATGGGCGAGGCCTCGGTGGTTTTGTCCCTGGACAACGTGAGGGCCCACGGGAGCGGCGCCAGCACCGACATAATCGAGGCCAGCATCCGGGCCTACGTGAACGCCGTGAACAGGCTCTACTCCACGGCCGCGGTGCGGAAGATCTCCCTTACCAGCATCCCGGAAAAGGAGGCCCAGCTCTCAGCCCCCCGCTGAACCCGGGGTCTCCGCCCCGCCCGCTTTCCCATGTTCGGGCCTGCGGCCCCCACGCGCGGGGGCGCGGCCCCGCGGGCGGGAAAGGGGGGGGGCGCCCCCGGGGCCCCGCCGTTTCGGCGGAAAAGCGCCCCCCCACCCCCCGATGGCGCCCGGGCTGAAACGGGCGCCTAAATAGGCGCTTGAAACCCCCGTTTTTTCCGTGCTATATTGGAGCGTCCGGTAATCATCGGTTTAATTCGAGTTCGCCGGGCCTTCCCCCGCGCGGGCGGCGGCGCCGCTCACGCCCGAAAGGGAGGGCCCGCCTGGGTTCGCCCGGGCTTTTTTTCGGAGGGCCCGGGGGCTTTTTTCGGCCCCGGGGCTTTCCTTTCCGGCGAAACGTGGTTTTTTCGGCCTTTGGCTCCTCCGGCCTTTTCGAGGTTTTTTTCTTATGCTTGCTAGCCTTTCCTGGCTGGGCGAATTCGTGGACTTAGACGATCTGAGCCCCTCCGACGTGTGCGACCGTTTGAGCATGGCGGGGCTCGAGTGCGAGTCCCTGTACGATTTCAAGGCCTATCTGGAACAGGTGAGGGCGGTTCGCCTCCTGGAGGCCGAGCCCCAGGGGACCCTCGCCCGCTGCGTCCTCGATCTGGGCGGAGGCGAACGCGCGCAGGTTCTTTGCGGGGCTCCCAACCTCGAAGTGGACAAGATCTACCCCTTCGTCCCCATGGGGACGCTTCTTCCCGAGGGCGCCGTCAAGAAGATGACTTTCAAGGGCGTGGAGTCCTTTGGCATGCTGGCCTCGGCCTTCGAGCTTTTGGTGGGGGAGGATGATCAAGGCGTTCTGGAGCTGGACCCTTCCACGCCCGTGGGAACCAGCCTGAAAAGCCTTTATCCGGAAAAGGACTGGATTTTGGAGATAGGCGTCACCCCCAACCGGGGGGACGCCCTCTCGCATTTGGGGATAGCCAGGGATCTGGCGGCCATTCTCGGGCGAGGCTTCAAGGAGCCGTCCTACTCCCTGGAGGGCGAGGGAAGGCCCGCCGCCATGCAGGCCCGGGTGACCATCGAATGCCCGGAGGCCTGCTTCCGCTACTGCGCCCGGGTGGTGAACGGGGCCACCCCCAAGCGGAGCCCCCTGTGGCTCGCCTCCAGGCTCAACTCCCTGGGGGCGCGGAGCATCTCCGACGTGGTGGACGTCACCAACTACGTGATGCTGGAGCTGGGGCTCCCGCTCCACGCCTTCGATCTGGATCTTTTAGCCGGCTCCGAAATAATAGTGCGGACCTACGGGGCCGGGACGCGCTTCACCACCCTGGACGGCCAGGAGCGGGTCTTTTCCGGCGAGGGCAACATCCTCATCTGCGACCGCGACAAGCCCGTCGGCATAGGCGGAATCATGGGGGGCTTGAATAGCGAGGTGACGAAGTCCACCAGAAACGTCCTGGTGGAGGCCGCCATGTTCAATCCCGTGAACATCCGCCGCTCTTCCAAGTCCCTGGGCCTTTCCACCGACGCCTCCTTCCGCTTCGAGCGGGGCCAGGACCAGGAGGGCTGCCCGCGGGCCGCGAGCCGCGCGGCGAACTTGATCGCCTCCCTTTCCGGCGGAAAGGCGGCCCCGGGCCTTCTGGATTCCCACCCCCGGCCCTTCAAGGCCCGGGAGATTCCCTTTTCCCCCGAGCGCTGCAACCGCGTTTTGGGGACCAGTCATCCGGCCTCCGGCATGCGGCGGGTTTTAAACGCCGCCGGAGTGACCCTCAAAGAGGAGGGCGGGGGGCTTTTCACGGCCTTCACTCCGTCTTTCCGTTTGGACATTTTACGGGAGGCGGACCTCTTCGAGGAGGTTTTGCGGCTTTTGGACTTCGAAAAGCTCCCCGCGACCTCGCCCCCCCCGCCGGCTCCGGCGGGCGCGCCCCCTTGGGGCTACCTCGCGCGGGAAAGGCTTCGCTCCTTCATGGTCGCCCAGGGTTTCCTGGAGCTCGTGAGCTACTCCTTTCACCACCGGGACCGCCTGGACAAGCTCGAGCTTCCAAAAGACGATCCCCTGCGCCTGGGGACGGTTCCGATTTTAAACCCCCTCTCGGAGGAGACCGGGGTCTTGCGGGCCTCTTTGGTCCCCTGCCTTTTAAACGCCGCCCGCCTGAACCAGCGCCACAACCAGTGGGATCTCCCCCTCTTCGAGCTGGGGGCGGTGTTTCTCTCCCCGGAAGGCGGCGGGAAGCCTCTGGAACGGCAGTCCTTCGGGGCCCTCCTCGCCTCGTCTCCGGACGGGCTCAACTGGGCGGAGGAGAAGCGCCCCGTGGACTTCTACGACCTCAAGGGGGTCCTGGAGGAGCTCGCCCGCACCTTCGGCGAGGTATGGACTTTCGAAGGGGGAGGGGCCCGCGTCCCCGCCTTTCTGGACCGCCGGGAGGCGGCGGCGGTTTTCCGCGGCGGGCTTTTCCTCGGCTATTTGGGGCTTTTAAAAAAGAGCTGCGCCAAAAATTTCGGCTTAAAGGAGTACGGCGGCCCGGTTTATCTCTGCGAGATCTTCCCCGAGGATCTGCCGCCCCGAACGGTTCCGACCTTTCAGCCCTTCTCGACGTATCCGGGGATCACCCGGGATCTTTCCGTTTTGGTGGACGAGGGCGCCACCGCGGCCCTGCTGGAGCGCGCCGTCAGGGAGAGCGGGGACTTCCCTTTGCTATCCGTCGTCGTCTTCGACCGCTACGAAGGCGACAAGCTTCCCCCGGGGAAGAAGAGCCTGGGTTTCCGCCTCTTCTTTCAGGATATGGAAAGGACTCTAAACGAGGAGCTCGCGGCCGGGTGGTTGCGGGAGATAACGGCGGCTCTGGAAAGGGAGTTCGGGGCCAAGCTCAGGGACTGAAAGAAACGGGGGCCGGTCTTTTTCCGGCCGGTTAAGGCTTTTTTACGCCGGGGGTGCCGAAAATGACCGGAAAGTCGTCCACTCTGACCAGGGCGGAGCTGGTCCAGCTCCTGCGGGAGCGCCTCTCCCTCTCCTCGAAGGACGCGAATAAAATCATCGATTCCGCCCTCGAGACCATAAGCGAGGTCCTGGCGGCCGGAGGCGCGGTGTCCCTCATGAGCCTGGGCCGCTTCGAGGTGAAGGCCACTCCGGCGCGCCCCGGCCGCAACCCCAAGACCGGGGCCTACGCCATGGTGCCCAGGCGTTTAAGACCCACCTTCGCCGTGAGCCGCAGCCTCCACGACCGCATGCTGGAGCTGGGTCCGGAGCGGTCTTTCGCGGCTCCCTTGGCGGGGGAGGACCCGGAGGGGGGGGAGGAGGGCTAAGCGCCGACGGGGAGTCCGGGCGGATTTTCCCGCCCCCTTTTCGGCGCCTCCCCTTCGTTCGTCTTCATCGATTTTTTTACGGCGCTTTTTTTCGATCCGGCGCCCTTTTCCGGCGTCCCGGCCCCCTTCCGGCCGGTTCGGCCTCCGGACCATGGCCATGAGGAACATCCCCGAGGGTCAGCTATTGTTCAAGCTGGGCGAAGTCGCGGAGAGGCTTGGTCTGGAAATTCACGTGCTCAGGTACTGGGAAAAGGAGTTCGCCTCCTTTATCAAGCCTTTGAAAATCAGCCAGCGGAAGAGGCTCTACGGCAAGGAAGATTTGGAGACCTTCTCTTCCATTAAAAGGCTGCTCTACGAGGAGCGATTCACGGTGGAGGGGGCGAAGAAACAGCTGTCCGGAGGGTCCGTTCCCCGCGCCAACAAGCTTTTCGACTACGTGAACGAACCCGCGGCCGGGGCGGGCCCGAAGGCTTCCGGCGGAAGAGCCGGGGCCAAAGAGAAGGGGCGGAAGGATTCCGCCCTCGGCGCGGCCGGCGGCGGGGACTTTCCGGCCGTCGCGCCCGAGTCCGGGGGGGCGTCCCGGGAGATGATAAACGAGATACGCCGGGGGCTTTTAAGCCTGAAAAGCCTCATCCTCAACGGTTCCGGCGAAACGGAGGCCGAAGTGGAAAAAAATCCGGAAGACGGCGGCCTAACATGACCCCGGCCCCTTCCGTTCCGGAAGACCGGCTGCGGGAGCTCTTCCGCCCCTACGGAAGGGGCGGGGGCCCCGGTTCCCTGGAGCGTCTGGCCGGTGCCTTCGAAAAACGCCGGGAGCGTTTGAAACTATCCGTTTCCGCTTATCTGGAGCTATGGGAAAAAGACCCCGAGGCCCCGGCGGCGCTTTTCGCGGACGCCCAGGAAGGCGAGGGGCGTTTTTTCGGCCATCCGGCCCTTTTCCGGGTCGCGGCGGAGCTGGCCCTGGAGCGGGCGGCCCTCTCTTCCGAGAGGAGCTTGAGGGTTTCGATCCTGGGCGGGGGCGCGGGTTTCGAGGCCGCCTCGCTCGTCATGGAGTTCGCCCTTCAGGGCATCCTCCGCAAGGGCTGGTTCATCGCCGTTAAAGCCCTGGACTTTTCCCCGAAGGCGCTCCAAAAAGGGAAGAGCCGCCTTTACACGGCCTCCGAAACGGAGGGGCTGGATTCCTCTTGCAGACGCCGCTTTTTTAAGCCTTCCGGAGAAAACTTCCGCCTCAAGGACATCGCCGCGGACCCCATAAGCTTCGATAGGTGGGATCCCTTCATTCCCCGAGACCGAGGGGCGCCAGCCAACCCGCCGGAGCCGGCGGATATGCTTTTCGCCGGAGGCTTCATGTCCGATCTCCCCGACGGAAGCCTTGAGCTTTTCCGGGAGAGGATCGCCCCCCTCCTTTCCCCCGGGGGGTTGCTTTTTTTAAACCCGGGCGAGATCCACGCCCCCGGCCCCGGCCTCGCTTTGGAGGAGAGGCGGGGGGTTTTTTATTTCCGGAAGGATGGGGGCCGCGTCCGGGCCAACAGTTTTTTCGCGCCGAAAAAAATGAAGAAAAGCCCCTCCCCCGCCGGCGCCCCGGTTCCGGCGGAGAGTTTGGAACTCCGAGCCTTAAGGCGGAAGGCCCGGGAGCTTTTGGGTTCCGACCCTCTCCAAGCCCTTTCCCTGGCCCTAAGATGCGTATCCTCCGCCCAGGAGGAGACGGGCTCCTTTCTCGCGGCCGACTACCGATCCCTCGGGGAGGCCTGGGGCATCCTGGGGCGCCCGCTTATGGCCCGGGAGATCCTCGAGGCGGCGGATCTCATGGAAGCCGGAGGCGAGGCCCCCTAAGCGGTGAAAACGTAGGGTGTAAACGTAGGGCAAAAAAAGCAGGGTATACAATCCAGGAAATAGAGGGCGTTTTCCGAATGTTTTCGTTTGAACGCCCATGGGAAAATACCGCCTGGAACCGCGACGGAGTCCTCTCGCCAGGCTCGCCATACATCGTTATGAAATTTCCTCCACTCGACCTGGCTCTCGATGGCGGCCTTCGGGAGGCGGAAGGCGGTCGCGAAAAGCCCGCCTTAAAATACGGCGCTGAACCGTGCGCGGAGTCGCTTTGAAATAATCGCCGTATATTGGCGCGACTTCACCTAGCGAGGCGTTTTAAGCGGCCGCCTTTGACGGCGTCAACCGAAAAAGGACGCTTAAGGCCGCCCAGGCGATCCTTGACGAACCCGCGTCTTAAACTCTTGGACGCGGAAAAAAACGGCCATGAAAAAACTTCCCGTAGCCGATCTGACTTTTGCGGACGTAATCGACGCTAACCTTTTATACGCCGATAAAACGGGATACCTATACGATCTTTTAAGTGGTTCGGAAGTTCGGAAAAGGATTTTTTTCTCTCCCGGCCCCGCCGTTTCGGAAAATCGCTCTTGCTTTACACCTTGAATGAGCTTTTCACCGAGGGCCGCGGGCGTTTTAAAGGCCTCATGATTGACAAGTCTGATCACGATTTTAAGAAGACCCCGGTCATATTCATGAGCCTAGCGCTTAGATCGAATACTTCCGAAACGCTTAGGACAATGATAGTCGACTCTCTTAAATCCATAGCATGAGCGACAATCTCGAAATCGATGGAGAAACACCCGAAGGGTGTTTCGCTAGACTCATCGAAGCCTTGAGTAAAAAATCAAACAGCCGGATCGCCGTCCTCATCGATGAATACGACTTTCCGTTCGCCGAAAAATATGGCGACTTGGCGCTCGCCGAGGCGAACGCTACAATTATAGGCTCTTTTCTCGCCGCGTTGAAAAAACCGAACGTGTCGCCCCTCGTTCGCTTCACCATGGTTGCGGGGATTACGCTGTACCCGTTCTCTTCCATGTATTCCGGCCCCGACCATTTCACCGATATTTCCCTGGATCCCGGCTACGCCGGCGTCTGCGGCTTCACCCTCGAAGAATTAGACTCTCTTTTCTCCGACAGGTTGGAAGAGACTCTCGCCCATCTAAAAAATGAAAGGGGGGTGAATGAAATTTTCGGCGTTGAAACGCTTAAAAACATGATTCTCGCCTGGCACGATGCACGATGGCTACAGCTGGGGCGGATCGAAGCGGGTGTTAAATCCGTACGCCGTTTTACTTTTTTTTCAAAATAAAGAGTTTGACGGTTACTGGAGCCAGAGTGGAAGTCCAGCCTGAGAGCCATGATCAGGGAAAGACCGTGGATTTTCATCGCGCCTGAACGGGATTCGCACCCTTTATCCTGAAAAGATCCGATATCGCCCGGGACGCCCCGATCTCCTTTTTTTTCCAGAGCGGTTACCTGACCCTAGGCGGGGAGGCGGGCGACTTCAGGCGGGATCCCGTTACCGGAAAAACGTTTTTTGGTGAACGCCGTTTATTCAGATTTCCGAATTTCGAGGTGAGATTTTCATATCGCAATAACCGCTTCATGAGCGTTTTCGATAAAGCGGGGTATCCGAACTGTTTTTCCATGCGTGAAAATCTTCAGTCGGCTGTTTTCGAGAGAGACGCCCAGAGGCCTTGAGCTATGAACTCGGCGTTTTGTTTTCCGCCACCTCGCTCGCCTTCCGGGCGGATAAAAAAGGCCTGTTTGACCTTAATCAGATTAATTTTTCTCTCCGCCGGTTTTAACGTTCTTCCCGCTCCGGGCGTATCCGGCGAAGAGCCGTTTGTAAGCGTTGAAATGGCTGGCGATGTTTTCGCCGTTATAGCGTTATGTTTTCCCGGGAATTTTAAAACATGGGGATTAGAAGAGGAAAAAGCGGCTCCGACCGCCCTCGTCGTAAATAGTTTTTCAAAGGCCGAGGCGGCCGAAGTTAAGCTTCCTCTTGAAGTTATAAACCAAACTCTGTTTTTAACGCCGCCTTAACTGGAATTCGAAACTCCGGAAATCGAAAGAATCCTCGAAAAGTCCGCCGAAGAGGCTTTAAACATCATTTATGAAAAAAATTACCATGCGCGGTCGCGTCTAAAAGCTGAAAAGTTCATCGATATCGGGATTTCCGTCTACGGAAACGGCGAGCGTGTCAAGGCGGTCTTCGGGCCTGATTGATCCGGGAAGTGATTCATATCCCCGCGCCTAGGCGCCTTGAACTCTTGGCGCTTTCGAGCGCGCGGTCTCAAGATCCGCACGGTTGAAAAAATCACCGTAAACAAGAGACCGTTCCGTTAAGGCCTTTTACGCTTTTTTTGGCTAATGGTTCGCATGGAAGACGGTCCGGAGGGGCTTGATTGATCGAGCCGAAGCGAGCCGATCTTCCGGGGCCGGGCCCCATCGGGCTCGGAAAAGGGAACGCCACCGGCGGGCGGTTTTTCAGCGGCCGTTTTATTTTCATCCGCCTCGTGACATTCTTCGAGCTTTTCCAAGGCTCGGTCTTTAAGGCTCGGTCTTTTCGGGGCGGAAGTTTCCGTTTTTAACCCCCCCGGACCGGCTTTTGCAACGGATTCGGCGAAATCAGAGGTCCTCGACCCTCTCGCCCTTGACGTAGCCCGCCGTGAACTCCAAGACGGAGCCCATGGGGAAGTAGATTCCGTCTCCGGTCAAAACCCGCTTGTCGGAGCGGGTGTAGGAGACGGGGCAGTCCTCTCCGGCCCCCGCCAGGATGGCTAGATGGGCCATGTGGCGCCCCATGAGGGAGGCGCACTTGGAAACCAGCTTATCCAGGTCGTGGTGGTCCAGGATGCGGTCGGGGAGGAAGGCCCGGTGGGTTTTCAGATCCGAAAGCGTCACGATGTCCACCCGCCGGGTGAGGGTGACTTTGGAGTACGCGGCGCCGGAGGCCGAGGCCACCTCGAAGCGGGGAGGGGTGAGGATCTTGGCCTGGAGGAACTTCCGGGCCCAGGGAGCCAGGACTCCGGCCGGCGCCCCCAGGAGGATCACCGGATCCTTTACGGAAAAAAAGAGATCCGCCTTTCCGCCCTTTATTCCGGAAAGGGCCCGGTTCAGGGCCCCGCTTTGGGAAAACTCGCTTTCGGAGAATTTGACGCCGTCCAGCTCCAGGGCCTTGCGGACGATGATTTCGGCTATGAGCGCGCCGAACTTGTTCAAAACCGCCCGGGAGAGCTCCTCCGCGCTTTTCCCCACGGTCATGCCCAAAAGGTAGGCCGCCTTGCGCGAGGCCTCGGAGAGGCCGGATTTAAAGAGCCCTAAAACGGCGAAGGCGTCCGTGGGCGTGAAGGCGGAGACGAGGATGGAGGGGTGGGTGAGGTATTTGAGGCCCGGGAAAATATGCTCCCGGTAGAGGCAGTGGTTCTGGTACTCGGCGAAGGGGAGGGGGTTTTGACTTGAAAGAAGCTCCCTGATTTCCCTTTCGTACTCGTTCATGCCGGAGTCGGGTTCCAAATTGGGGGTGAAGAAGCGGCACAGGTTGGAGGGGATGAGCTTTCCCGGTCCGGGGGAGAGGAGATCCAGGGTTTGGGGGAACTTTTCCGCGAGGCGGCATAGGGGGAGCGCCCTCCTGGGCCCCAGGATGGGCTCCCCGTCGTCGTCGAACTGGACCATGCTGTCGCCGCCGAGCCCCCGGGTGGTGGTCTCGACGGCCTCCACCATGGTGCTCCAGCTCCCCACCACGGCCCCGTTGGGGTTGGTGCGGGGGCGGCCCTCCTCCACGTAGGCCAGATCCGAGGTGGTGCCCCCCACGTCCAGGATCCAGAGCCTGTCCTCCTCCGGCTCCAGAAAGCCCCCCGCCAGGATGGCGGCCCCCGCCACCCCGGCGGCGGGTCCCGAGACCACGGTCTCGATGGGCCTCTCCCGGGCCCAGGCCTCGGACACCACCCCGCCGTCGCCCTTGACCACCATGAGGGGCGCCCGGACGCCCAGCTCCTTTAAGCTCTCCCTGACGGCGTCCAGGAGCCGCCGGATGATTAGGACCAGCCCGGCGTTCAAGGCGGCGGTGGCGGCCCGCCGCGCCGCCCCCAGCTCGCCCGTGAGATTGCGGCCCAGGGTCACGGGTTTCCCCGGGGAGAGGGCGTTTATCAGCTCCTCCGCCTTGAGCTCGTGGGCGGGGTTTTTCACCGAGAAGAAGCTGGAAACCGCCCAGGCCGAGACCTCGTCCCGGGCCTTTTTTATCCCGGCCTCGAGGGCCTCGAGATCCAGGGGGGCGGCCTCCCGGCCGTAGTAGTCGTGGCCGCCCTCCACGAATACGGGAAAGCAGGAGGGGAGGCGCTGGACTAGATCCTGGACTATGTCCTGCTTCGGGTCGAAGCCGGCCATGACGAGGCCCACCCGGTGCCCCTGGCCCTCGGCGATGGCGTTGGTGGCCAGGGTGGTGGAGAGGTTCACCGAGCGCACCCGGTCTAGGAAGCTTCCCCGGGGGAGCTTGGCCAAAAGGCGCTTCAGGGCCCCCTGGACGCCCAGGGAAAGATCGTGGTGGGTGGTGAAGTCCTTGGCCGAGGCGATGATGACGCGGCTTTCCGGATCCAACAGGACGGCGTCGGTGTTGGTGCCGCCGGTGTCGAGCCCTAAAACCAGGGGTCCGGAGTTTCCGGAGGGGGTGAAGTTAAAGGTTATGGCCATGGATGGAGATCGTCCCTTCCGGCGATTTTTCGCGGATCCGCTTCGAGAAGCTCCCGGAACTCCGGGCGCCGGGCGAGGAGGCGGTCCCCCGGCCGCAGGAGGGCGCCTCCCAGCCTGAACCAGGTTTTAAGCAGCGTGGCGGCCTGTTTTTCCGAAAAGATCCTTCCCTCCCCGGGGGACGAAGCATCCCCCGAGTCCTCCTCCCATCCGTCTTTCAAGTCCGCCTCCCGTTCTTCGAGGGAGTCCTCCTCCGGCTCTTCTTGAAAGGCGTCGTTTTCCTCCGGGGCGAAGGCCGGATCCCGAAAGAGGCGGAGCATCCCCTCTTTTTTCGCGAGGGCCCGCCTGGTGAGACGGTTCGATTCCTCCTCCTCCAAGAGGGAATAGCCGTGGAGGGCTAAAAGGAGGTAGCCCCGGTCGGGGCCCTCCTCCGGAAGGACGCGGCCGGAAAGGATCTGCCTTTTCAGATCGCCCTCCCTCGCCGGAGGGAAGGGCGGCCCTTCCAGGAGGGCCGCCCGGACCTCGGCGGATCCCGACTTTATCAGAGCCGAAAAGGAGCGGGTGAAATTGGGGGGATCGGGGATTAAGAGGGGCCTGGCGTTATTTAGGGTCCTTAAGCGGGGGAAATCCCCAACCGGCCGGGGGGCCTCCCCCCGTCCGAGAAATCCCTCCCAGGAGGGCCAGGAGAGGTAGAAGGGATCCTCCCCTTTCGGCTGGACGGCGGGAAAGATTTCGGGGACGATTACGAGGCGGCTTGAAGTCATGGCGTCCGAGGGCGTCCGGGCGACGCGGGCGTCAAAAGGGCCGGGGGCCTTCTTCCGCCGCCGGAGGGCGGGAAGGCCCCCCTGGGGGAAAGCAGCCGGCCCCCGTTTTAAAGCACACCCGCGGTCTCGCGGTCAAGGTCTTTTTAGCCGGAACGACGGTTCGCGTTTTTTCCTTCCGCGCCCCGGGGCGCCCCGGGGGCTGGTCTTTTCCGGATCCGTTTTCCCCATCCGTTTCGGGGCCTCTCCTTCGATCGGTTCCGGAGGATGGCTTTCCCGCCCTCTTTTTCCCGGTCGAGCGTTTCGCCCCCTTGGCTTTAGGCTTCGGGCCTCGTGGGCCGTTGATCTTGTTTATATGAAAATAATATTAATTAAATCTAATTAAAAATAAATATATAATAATATACAATTTACCAATACAAGTAATCGCATTTGGAAAAATTTTTGCGTAAAAACTCAAGTTGTGCCAAAATGCTTGAAGCGGTCGGCCGGGCTTTTCCGGAAGGGAGGGCGCCGGCCCGTCGCTTATTTAGGGGAAAAAACCGCCCCGAGGCGGGGTGAAGGCGCGAAATATGGCTCAAAAGAGATTTATGGACTTTCTTTTCAAGGGTTTTTACATCACCGGCCGGGGCGTGGAGACCCGGGAGCTTAGTTCCGGCAAGATTTATCTGCGGATAGCCGTGGCCATCGTTTTGGGGATGGCGATCCTCATGCTTCTCCTTTTAGTCTTTAAAAACAGGCTCGTCTTTTATCCGGCGAGGGAGATCGAAATCACCCCGGCCGCGACCGGCTGGGAATTCGAGGACTTGTTCATCGCCAGCACCGGGGGCGCCAGGATAAACGCCTGGTACCTTCCCGGCCCCGCGGAGAAGCCTCCCCGGACGGTCCTCCTCCTCCACGGGAACGGCGGAAACCTGGAGAACATGCTGGGCCGCGTCATGACCTACCACAAGCTGGACTACGGAGTTCTGGCCATCGACTACCAGGGTTACGGCCGCTCCGAGGGAAGGCCTTCGGAGGAGAACACCTACGACGACGCCCTGGCGGCCTGGAACTTCCTCGTCAAGGAGAAGGGGATCCCCCCGGAAAACATCGTCATCCACGGATTCTCCCTGGGGGGCGGGGTGGCCTCCTATCTGGCCCTGGAGAAGAAGGAATACCGCAACCCCTTGATCCTCGACTCCACCTTCACCAAGCTGCGGGACGTTCCGGCCGCGCTGAACGTCCTTTTGAGCCTGCCGGCGCGCTTCGCCCTGGGGGACGCCTACGACACCGAGTCCCGCCTCGGGGAAATCAACTCCAGGATCGTCCTCTTTTTCCACAGCCCGGAGGACGACGTGGTCCCCTACAAGCTGGGCCGCCGCATCTTCGAGGGCTACCAGGGCGGACCCAAGCTCTTTTTCGAGCTGCGGGGGAGGCATCTGGACTACCCCTTCAACCAGCCGGTCTACGCCGACGCCTTCTACAGCCATGTCATGAACCGGGAGCCCCTCCTTTTGCGCGCGCCGAAAAAGGATGAGGACGGATCCCCCGCGGCTCCGGACGGCGCCGCCGGGACCCTGGACGCGCCGTCCATTCCCTAAGCCCGGGGCCCGGGGCTTGGATCCGGGCTAAGAGGGCCTTGAAAACCCAAACTCCTTCGGAAGGGAGGATTTTAGCGAGAGGCCCTCCCGGGCCCGGACCATGGAGACGGCCCCCCTCAAGGCGGGCCCGGGCGGGCTCGGGGAGCGACCGCGTCCCTATCCGGCGCGACGGGTCGTCCGGAGCGACTTTTCCGGGCGGGAAGACTTTTTTAGCCCGAGCGGAGCGAAACGGTCGAACACGTGATTCACGTTCCCCAAAATTAACCAGCCGCGGAGCCGTCTCGTCGGCGTATTTTTTTTATTTTTCAAAATTTGTTTGTCCGGACGTTTTTAAGCCCGTAAAACTGATAAATCAACCTAAATTTTCAAAATTCTCAAAATAATTTGAAAATAGTTTTAAACATTTAATATATCATTGTCCGCGTCAAGGAACTTAATTTTTTAAGTTTAATCAAACTCAAAGAAAATAGATCTCACGGAAATTGACTTATTTTCAATTACTTTTTGAAAATCGATAGTCCCCGCGGCCGATAGTTTGCCAATAATTAACTCATCACTCGCGCCGGCTATAATCGAGGGCCGCGAACATCGCGTTTTTAGCGATTATGAACGTGATGGTTTCGTTTTTACCTTGGAACTGAAGAAAAATGATAAGAAGCGCGGCCTAAATGATTTTCTATTGTTTTCGCGCGTTTTGGCGTCATTTGGAACGTCGCGCGCGTGGCGTGATAAACGCTCAACACCTTATCTTGAAGAGTTTGGTCATCCTCCCTAAGACTAACTTTTAATCCTTTTTCTTTTGTAAGGTCGCACATAACAGGTCGACCATGTGTTTTTTTCAAAATTACCCGGCCATTTCGCTATTTCATAGCCTTGTTTTTTTCATCATCTTTAAACATATGTTTATTCGTCCATTCTCCAACCCTTGTCTCCAACCCTTGAAATTGATAAATCAATCGCTTTTTCGCGACTATCAAAAAATCCAAAAGGTGTTTGAGAAATTTTAGACGCTCACATCCGCAACAATTCAGAATTAGACGGCGTTAATTAATTTTTTTCGCTGTTCAGTAGGTTTTCCAGCCTCGTTGGACATTTAGCGCCTCTTCAGTTGGTGGGAACAGGTATGATGCTACGGGACGTAAAATAATGAGACATAACACCTCGCGGTTAATTATGAGGCGAGCGCGAAAAGCCGGGTTATAAAAATTGATTGGAGATAACATGCGCAATCTGGAATAAATCTAAATACGCCACGCCTTGTAAAGCATGTTCAAAGTTTGAAAACGGCGGGGACTTTTCGCGCGCGGATCGATCGCGGCGCGTAAAAGAGCGAAAAAGCGTCATGAAAAGGGCGAGGTCGTTCACGCCGCGCGCGAAGGGCCCCGGACGGCTTTTCATCGAAGTCGGCCGCTATGTGGTAAGCGTAAATCTCAAATATGTTCCATATATTTTGTCGTTTTTCCGTCTATCGTCGACTTTCGGGCTTAGGGCGCGGGCGGGGGCTTTAAGATTTTTATTTTTAACATTAATATTATAAATATAAAGATATATAGTAAATAATTATTTTATTTAAATTAATTAGGATATTATTAATTGCATAACGATATAATTTAGTTTTAATATTTCGAGATCGTAAAGGCGGAAAGATGGAAAACAGAGCTTGAGAAAAAAGATGAAAAGGGGTAAATTATGGAAGAGGTAAAATATATCAAGTTTTCCCTCTCTTCCTTCCTCTCTCCCTCTCTCCCGCGGAAGCGCTTTCCGCCGGATTTCAGTTTCAAATCCTTCCTTTTCCCCGCTTTCAAGACTTCCGGAATAGAACATCGCGGAGGAGCTGAAATCCGCCCCGTCACAGGGAGCCGCCCGTGTCCGAAACCTGCGCTCTGATACTGGATTCCGTGGCCAGCCGCAAAGCCGACCGTCTGGCCGCCGCCTTAAACGAGGTGGTGGACGTGGATCTGCTTTTGATGCGCATCCTCTCCAACGCCCGAAGCCTCTTAAACTGCGAGGCCGGATCCGTCTATATGCTCCGGGACGACAAGCTGATTCTGGCCAGCAGCCAGAACGACTACCTGGAACGGATCGTGGGCGGCTCCGCGCTCCTTCCTTTCGTGAACCTCCAGCTCAATTTGGACCGCTCCTCTTTGGCGGGCTACGTGGCCCTGGAGGCCAAGCCGCTGGTCATAAACAACACCCTGGACATAGACCCCGACGCCCCCTTCGAGCACTTCAAGGCCGTGGACAACAACAACTCCTACCTTTGCCAGGCCGTCATGACCGTGCCCATCAAATGCCAGGACGGCCACAACTTCGGAGTAATCCAGGTCATAAACCCCATCGGGGAGCAGGGCCAGGTGGTGCCCTTCCGCGAGCAGGATGAGAGCGTCCTCGGCTATTACGTCCAGTGGGCCGCCATGGCCCTGGAAAGGGCCCTGGAACAGCGTTCCATGACCCTGCGCTCGGCCGAGGTCCTCTCCGTCCACGATCCGCGGGAGACCACGGCCCACGTGCAGAGGGTGGCCTGCCTCACCTTGGAGCTCTACGAGCATTGGGCCCTGAAGCGCAAGATTCCCTACATGGAGCGCTTCCGGGTCACCAACATCCTGCCGCTCGCGGCCATGCTCCACGACATCGGGAAGATGGGCGTGCCCGAGTACATCCTCACCAAGCCCGGGCGTCTCGATCTTAAAGAGCGGGCCATCATGGAGGAGCACGTCCTAATCGGGGCCAGGCTCTTTAAAAGCCGGCGCACGGCCCTGGACGCCCTCACCTACCAGGTCATCCTCGACCACCACGAGCGCTGGGACGGTCAGGGATACCCCGGCTGGGTGGATCCGGACACCAACGCCCCCCTTCCGGGCTTTCTGGACGGCGGAGGCAGGGCCAGGGGGAAAAAGGGCGAGGAGATCTCCATCTACGGAAGGGTTTTGGCGGTGGCCGACGTCTACGACGCCCTGGTCACCCGCAAAAGCTACAAGGACCCCTTCGACGAGTCCCTGTCTTTGCAGATAATGGAGCAGGAGAGCGGCCGCCACTTCGATCCGGAGGTGGTGGAGGCCCTGTTCGCCAAGCGCCCGGTGCTGAAAAAAATAATGGAGCGCTTCCCCGACGCCGCCGTCAAAAGCGATCTGGCGAACGATCTCCCGCTCGCGAGGGCCCCCGAGGCCTATCCCGTCTCCTACTGAGTTCCCCCTTCCCGTAAGCTTACGCCCTCCGCTTCCCTCGTTTCCGGCCGCCCGCGAATATTTCGTCCGCGAAGAACCTGACGGCGCCCTGGCGTCCGGCGCCCCGCCGAGCTCGCGGAAGGAACGCGTTCCGGGGGATTATTCCGTTTTCGGGAGGAGCCTTCGCGGGAGAGATGAAAATCAAAGGAAAAACAGGGCGCGGGATCCTCAAGATCACGCATATCTTCTTCTCCTCCCTCTGGGTGGGAGGGGCGATCGCGGTTTATCTGATGACGCTTTTCCTGGGGCCGGGCGTTACCGGCGAGGAGGCGTACGGATACGCCCTGGCCGCTAAATTCGTGGACGATCTGGTGATAGTGCCCGGCGCTTTGGGATCGCTCGTTTCGGGCGTGTTGATCTGCTCTTTAACCGGCTGGGGATTTTTCAAACACCCCTTTGTCGCGGTCAAGCTGGTTTTAACCGTCCTCTTGGTCCTTTCGGGCGTTTTTTTCCTGGGCCCTCATCTAAACGCCCAGCCGGAGCTGATAGCCGGCGCGGGGCTTCCGGCGCTGGAAGACGATGCCTATCGGACCCACAGGTTTAGCTCCATCCTGGGAGGGAGTCTGCAGATCCTGGCCCTTTTATTCACGCTGTCCATTTCCACCCTGAAGCCCTGGGGGAAAAAAGGGGCGAAAACTGAAAAAAAGGAGGGCTGAAGAAGAAAGCGAAGCCGCGGGGGCGTTGATTTCGCTTTTTGTTTCAGCGTTCTTTTGAGTTTCTAAGTTTTCGTTCAGTCGCTTGAAAATATATTTCCGTTAAGCCGGCCTTTATTTACGCGGCGGAATAATTGAAAGAACTTTTAGATCCGGTGGCTAAAAGAATTTATTAAAATTACCATTCCGAGTATCAAGTATATTGATTAAAGACTTCATTGCAAGAAAATAGGTCAACAGGTGGCATTCAGTTTCATTTCTCTTTTCTTAATCTTGTTGTATTAACGCTTTACACTCTCATTCATGAGGTATAACATGAAAACATTTATAAACATTATTCTTCCTTTAACATTCCTGTTTATAACATTTCAATCAGTTACCTTACACGCGGATCCAATTCAAATTTCTTATAAAACCAGTGATGTTGGTTATCTGTGTGACGTTGATGAAGGAGGAACCGACGGAGCTGAACCTACCATATTAGTCAATAACGCTTTTGGATCATATTTTATTATTTTTCTATATGAAGATTATCAAACTCTTTCACAATTACCTGTTGGCACACCTATACAATTCAATTTGATTGTTGAATACAACACTACTTCTTTTATGCATTTTGTTGTCGCTAGAAATATTACCAAAATTGGAGATCCCGTCCCTGGGGCTTGCAAACAACAAAAGTAAATCATTATTGAAAGTAAGATTGATTGCTTCGGAAATTCCCACGCTTTTTCGGATTCCGCGCCAAAGGAGTCGCCAGGAAAGGAAGCGAGGTAGATCTTTTAACGGATCGCGCCGACTCGTCTATCTCGTCGATAATTAGTATTTCAGAATACGTTGACTAGCGTTAACGCTTCCGGGAAGTCTTAAAAAAAAGTTTACGTGTTTTCAACGGCCGCTTTTGTTAATGAAGACGATATCGAGCGCGCTCCTGATTTTAAAAACAATGTTGGCGGTAACGACAATGTTGTTTTTGAAATGTTAAAAATATTTGAAGGAAAAGCTGACAACCCTTCAACGCGTGGAAGTAAAATACGTCGTTAGGCTAAAACGATCTTGGCCATGGCCTTTAATATATTCAAGCGGCCGTTGAAAAGGGTCGCGGATGGATGAAGATCAACTAGCACCGGCGCCTTTCTTTCACGCCAGACGCTTTCTTCTTTTAAGATAAAAGCGGGCCCAGCAGCCTAAAACCAGTAGAGGCCAGATGACGACCGGCCCGAAGAAGAAGACCCGGGCTAAAAAGCGCGTGACGGTTAAAACGCTTCCCCCGCTTCGTACCGACGGCTCCGTCTTTTCGCCCGTAAGCCAGTAGAGAGCGGAGGTGAGAAACTCCGCGTTCCCCGCGTAGCCTATGTAGGCGTTGGAGGCCAGATCGCTGTCCGCGGCCAAAACGAGGCGCCCTCCGTTTGAAAGCTCGGTGGCCGAGGCGAGGTTCAAGGGCCCGGGCAGATCCCCCTCGCCTGGCTGAATCACGCCGTCCTGAAGGGCCTTCAGGTCCCGCTCCAGAAAGGATCCGTTTCCAGTCGAGGCTAAGGCCCAGGTGCGCGCCGGAACGTTATTTCCCGCCTCTCCTTTAAGATCCCCTCCGTTCGGGATTTCCGCTTTTCCGGAGGGAGGGGTTTCCGTCTCTCCGTCGGTTAAAAGGCGGATGGCGGGTTTTTCTTTCGGGGCGTCCGACTCCGGGCTTTTCCCCCGCACCGCTCCGGCCAAAGGGAAGATGACCGGCCTGGAGAGCCCCCGGGTCACGGGATGCTCGGGAAAGTCCCTGGCCACGATGAAGACGCTCTCCGTGCCGCTCAAGGCGGAGTCGGGATCGGCCGCGAGCCCCTCGGGCATTTCCATTCCGTAGCTTTGAAAAAACTCCGGATCCACCCCGGCCACCAGCGGATCTAAAAGGAGTAGGAGCCTCCCTCCCTCCTCTAGGTGGCGTTTAAGGGACTCCTCCTTTCTGGGGTCCAGGGGCATCCTGGGTCCGGCCAGGATCGCGGCCGCTCCCCGGGGAACCGGGGTTTCCGGATCCCAGAAGAAGTCCTCCAGGAAGATCTTCCTCCCCTCCAGGGCCTGGCTCCAGCGGGAAAGCCCCCGGGGGCTCTCGTCTAAGACGGATTTCTCCCCCTCGCCTAGGAGGTTGTAGACCAGGCGGGGAGGGTTCAAGAGCCTGGCGAGGGAGGCGTCTATGGCGCTTTTGGAGATGGGGCTCACCGTCTCCAGGAAGTCGCCGGAGCTCACCACCACCACGTTCTGGCCGGCCGCCTCCACGCCTTCCCCGCTCCGGACGCTCTTTCCGAAGGCTAAAGAGGTCTCCGCCCGAATTAAGGGCTGGGCCCTTTCGTACATCTTTAAAAGAAAATCCGCGCGGGAAACCAGGCTCTCGTCCGCGAGGAAGGCCGTGAGTTTCACCTCCTCTTGAATTCGGGAGAGAAGCTTCAAGGTCCCGGGTCCCAGCTCCGCCTCGGGTGGCGCGGCCGGATTCAGGATTGGAAGCTTCGCGAGGGCTCCGGCCGCCGTTATCAGGATCAGGACGGCCGCCGCGGAGGCGAGCCTTTTAAGCGTCCCGCGCCCCCCGCCGGAGGAAAGACCGGTAAGGAGCGTTTGGAGGTTTTTCGGGGCGTAGATGGAAAGGAAAACCAAAGAGAAGAGGAAGGAGAGGAGGAAGAGGCCCGGATATTCCGGAAAAAGGATCAAAAAGGCCGCGCCTAGAATGAAAAAGAAGAGGAAAGGCCAGATAAGCCTCCTCCGGAAATTCCCTTCGGCGCCGGACATTTATGGAGTCCTCCGGAAAATCCGCCTAGCGCCGGACATTTAAGGTTTTCTCCAGATCCTTGAGGATCTCGGGGTAGACGGCGCTCAGGGTCTCGCTCATCTGGCGCACCAGGTTTTCCGGGCGGTCCTCATCGGGGAGGGCTTTAAGCTCCGGGGAGCGCACGTAGCGGCTGGAGAAGAGCACCCGGGGAACGGCGGGTTTCAGATCGTTTAAAGTGACCGTCACGGAGAGCCTTAAAAGCGGCGGGTCGACCGAGTAGTCGCCGTAAAAATCCGTTATTCCCACCTCCAAAGAGTAGTCCGGGCCGCTCGCCCCCTGGTAGCGCGCGATTTGCAGGGCGGGGGAGTTTTGATCCAGGTATAGGGCCAGGCCGTCGGCCACCGCCCGGGCCGGGGGGGCGTAGAACTCGTTGTAGAAGTCCGGGGAGAGCTCGTGGGCTTTGAGCTTGTAGACCAGCTTTTTGCCGTCGTAGGCCGCGGGCGGCGGCGAGGACGTCACTAAAAGGACGGCCTTGGGCTTCTTTTCGAAGCTCCCGCTCTGATACCCGTCCGCGGGGAGATCCAGGGTGTAGCTCCTAACCAGGGGGTAGGGCCGTTCGGAGAGGCCGCAGGAGCATAGGAGAAAAAGCGGGGGTAGGATGGCGGCCCAGAGGCGGAAAAGCGGGGCCGCCCCCCTGAAAGGGGGGCGCCGAAAACAAAGTTTCAGGGCGTGAAGGAGCCGGAATGCGAGCTTCATAGGGTGTCTGGGGCCGCGAGGGGTTTTTTCGCCCCGGGGGCCGTTTTTACGCGTCCGCCCCAAAGGGGCGGCCTTCTTAGTCGGCCGGCGGGGGGCCGCCCAACAGGATTTGCGAGGGGTAGCGCCGGGCCAGCTCGGAAAACTCCCTCAAGTTTTCGCTCATGACCCTTAAGTTGTCCATGGTGGCGGGGAGGGCGGCCTGGGGGCTTTTAATGAGGTTGTCCAGGCGGTTCACGGCGCGGCGGGCGTCGTTCACGGCCAGCTCCAGCTCTTTTAGCTGGTTTCCGTGGAGAAAGAGGGTGAGCTCGGAGTTCATGTTTTTGGCCAAAAGGCTCACCTCGCCCGCGGCGTTTTTGGTTTCCACGACGGCGCCCATGAGCGCCGTCCCGAGGTTGTCGTCCCCTTGGTTGAGCTGGGCCGTGAGCTCCTCCAAATTGGAGACCAGCATGGTGGAGCGGTCCACCAGGGTCTTGAAGTCGATGTCCCGGAAGGTCCTGACTATCTGCGTCATGGACTCGCCGATCTCAAGAATCGTGCTGGGCACGTTGGGTATCACCAAGGCCGCGTCCCCGGGGAGGGGCGGGACGGAAAGCCCATCTCCCGGAAGATCGTCCCCCCCGTCGTCGTCGGCGTCCCCGGAGACTCCGGCGGCGGAGAGGGGGTTCAGCTCGTCTTGGAGGGCGATGGCCCTCAATCTGGGCTCTTCGATGTAGTCCAGGTTCAAATAGGTGATCCCGGAGACGCCCTGGAGCCCTAGATAGATCCGGAGGCCCCTTTTAATTTCGGATTCCAGGAATTTCCTGGCCTCTTGGACGTCCTGATCGGGGACGCCGGTTATCAAGCTCGGGTCGACGGTGAACTCCACCTTCACCATCTGGCGCCCGCCCGTCACCCCCGGAAACTGGGTGATGCCGATAGTTCCCACCGAACCCACGGTGAAGCCCCGAAACTGCACCGACGCCCCGTTGCGCAGGCCCTGGACGCTGTGGTTGAAAAAGGTCTCGCATTTTAAAAGCGGCTTGAAGGCCTGGCTCAGGCCGAAAAAGAGCACCGCGGCCGCGAAGATCAGGAGGGCGGCGATGGTGAAGACGCCGACTTTGAAATAGGTGGACTTCCTGGCCATGAACAACCCTTAAAAAAACTTAAAACAATCCTAAAATGATCTTGAAACGATCCTTGAAACAATCCTTGAAACGATCCTTGAAACAATCCTTGAAACGATCCTTGAAACAATCTCCGGTCTTCGGCGACCGTCCCCCGAAGTTTTTAGTCCGACTCGTCTCGAAGGAAGAAGGCGGCGGCCCCCGGAGAGGTGGATTCCCGGGAAAGGTATTGGGGGGTGCCCGAGTCGGCTATCCCCCGGACGGTTTTGTCCAGGAGGATGGCCCGGTCCACCACCCGCATGATGCTCCTAAGCTCGTGGGTCACCACCACGAAGGAGACGTCCAAACCCCGGGCCAGAGTCACGATGAGGCGGTCCAGCTCCCTCGCGGTCACCGGATCGAGACCCGCCCCGGGCTCGTCTAGGAACAAAAGCTCCGGCTCCAAAGCCAGGGCCCTGGCTATGGCCGCCCTTTTGCGCATGCCACCGCTGATTTCCGCGGGCGAGAGGTGGCCGCTTCCCGCGAGGCCCACCAGGGAAAGCTTCAGGGTGGCCGCGGCCAGGATGAGATCCGGCTCCAGGTTCGTGTACTCGATTAAAGGCATGGCCACGTTTTCCAGGAGATTCAGATCCCCGAAGAGGGCGCCGGATTGGTACATCACCCCGAATTTACGCCGGGCGCGGTTTAGGGAGGCCTCGCCCTCCCGGAATATGTCCTCCCCGCAGATCTTGACTTTTCCGGCTCTCAGGGGCTCGAGACCCAGGAGGTGCCTCAACAGGGAGCTCTTGCCGCAGCCCGAGGGGCCTAAGATGCCCAGTATCTCGCCTTTTTCCGCCGTGAAAGTCACGTGCTCCAAAAGCGGCGGATTGTCGTCGTAGGCGACGGTCAAATCCTCCGCCTCCAAAGGCGGGGGGCCGGAGGACTTTTTTCCGTTTCGAGGCCCCCCCCCGCCTGGAGGAAAGGCCCCTTCCGCCCGGGACGCGGCCTCACCGGCCCCGGTTGGGAGAGTCTTTCCCAAGTTTTCGTTTTCACCAGCCGAGGACATAGAACATCACCGCGAAGAGGGAGTCCAGGACGGCTATGGCGATGATGTTGGTCACCACCCCATGGGTGGTGGCCTCGCCCACGGCCGAGGGTCCGTCTCCGGCGGAAAGACCCCGCTCGCAGCCGATGACGGCCACGGTGAAGCCGAAGACGAAGGATTTGAAGAAGCCCGTTAAGATGTCGGAGATGTCCACGTGCAAAACGAGCTCTTTCCAGAAAACCGCGGCCGGATGGCCGATTCCCATCATGACCACGTTTCCGCCCGCGAGCCCCGCCATGTCGGCCAGGACGGTTAAAAGCGGGGTGGCCAGAGTCAGGGCGACGACCCGGGGAATCGCCAGATCCCTAACCGGGGAGAGGCCCATGGTCACCATGGCGTCTATCTCCTGGTTGGACTTCATGGAGGCCAACTCCGAGGAGAAGGCCGAGCCGGAACGGCCCGTGAGGACGATGGCCGTCAAAAGCGCCCCCAGCTCACGGATGATGGCGATGCCAACCAGGTCCGCGACGAAGATGTCCACCCCGAAGATCTGCATCACCATGGCCGACTGGAAGGCCAAAATGAGCCCCACCAGGAAGGCCACCAAGGCGGTGACCGGCAAGGCGTCCACCACGGCGCTCTCGATTATGGAAAGCGTCACGCCCCAGCGCCCGGTCCATGGTCTTAAAAAGAGCCTGAAGCCGTAAACGCAGCACTCCCCCAGAAAGGAGACGAGCCCGGCTAGATCGGAGAAAACGTCGCAGGCGGCCTTGCCGGCGCTTTCAAAGAAGCCCAAACTCTCCGGAACCGCCGCGTCCGCCGCCGCCTCCGCCGTCTTTCGGGCCAAATCCCAGATGGGGGCGAGCCCCGCCGGAAAGGCCCCGAGCTCCGCCTCGACACCGTTTCTTCGCAGCTTTTCCAGAAGATTCAGAAGGACGGCGCAGCCGTTTAAATCCAGGGCCGAAAGACCCCCGGGATCGAGGCGCAGCCTCTTTTCGCCGGAGCCAAGGAGGGCTCCGGCGAAAAGGTTGACCGAAGAAGAGGAGGCGTTGAGCTCCCCTTTGAGGATGACCTCCCCCTCCTTTCCGGGCCCCTCCCAGGCGAAGCTCTTTCCAGCGGAGGACATCTACCCGGAGGCCCCTAAGGCCGGGGCCGGGACATCGGCCTTAGGGGCTTCCCCCGCGAAAGACGGGATCTTCCCTTTGTTTTTCCGGATGGAGGGGGCCGGGGAGGGCCAAAGGGAATTGATCCTGGAGGATGGACTCATAAAAACCGCTTGGTTCCGTCCGCCGGCCGGATTTCGGGTATGGGCCGGGGGAAGGGAAAAATCGAATCTAAAGGCTATTTTAACACCCCGGACCCGTTTTTCCCAATCCGGCGCTCCGGCTATCCGGAGCCCTCGAGAGGGAAAGGCTGGAAACGGGGGGTTCCTTCCATCCTTCCCATCATCGGCCGGACGATCCGGACCGTACGTCGGGGCGGCCCCGCCCCGGCTTGGAGCCGCGCTGGGAACAGCGAATTCCCGCGAATAGCCCTCTTGCGGGATGTCCGCCTTAGCTATGTTGGAGTTTCTTATCCGGAGAGAATCTATTCCTAGCGGTCGCGTGTAATCCCGGCCCCTTTGGCGCGCGTAAACCCCGCGGTCCGGTAAAGGCCGAAAGCCGCCGAGATGAAGCCTGTCAGCCATAGTCTGAACGTTTTCATCGGGCACTTCCCGTAGTCCGCCCCGTCCGCCCCGGTAGCCGCCCTCCGGTTCAATTCCTTGAAATAGAGGACGGCCCGGGGCCGCGGCGCGCCGATGCGGCGATGGCCCCGGACGCTCTTATCCTTTCCGGCCGGTTTACGCGCGGGAAGCAATCCCCTCGACGCGTCCCAGCCGCGTCCTTCGCCCCGATTCCTCATAAAGACCGGGGCGCCTCGATCCATGACGGAATCTTTCGGCCTCGAGGCGAAAATACGCGGCCCTTTCACCCTGTCCGCCAAATTTCGCCCCTTCCCGCGGAAAACTCCGCCAGCCCGAAGGGGTTTTTGTTCGACTCGGCGCGCCATGGTCTTCAATTTCGGTGGAATTTCGGCTCGGCCCGCTGAAACGCCATTCCAGACGCCGTCTTCCGCCAAGCGTACGGCATCCGCGTTCGCGAAATCGTCACGTTCCGGCGCTTAACGGCCGGATAGCCATTTTCCCTTCCAGGCTTCGCCGCCGTCTTGACGGACGGCCGCGCGGGACGCGGGGCCGGCCGGCTAAGCTATATAATGGAAGAGCCTCTATTCCCGCGTTACAAGTTTTTCCCGTCGGGTCCCAACGGTTCATCAGTTGTCAGTTCCGGGTTTTTTAAATAATACTTTTCGAAAAATTCCTTGGTGATGGAGACAATCAAGCCTGAAAGAGCGACAAGAGCGATCAGGTTGGGTATAGCCATGGCGGCGTTAAAGATTCCCGATATGCTCCATGCCAGTTCAAGGTTCATCACGGCGCCGAAGAAAATGAATAGCGAGAAAATGGTTCGGTAGATGACGCTCGCGCGGTTGCTTTCCGTAAGATAATACAGACATCGTTCCCCGTAATAAGACCATCCAAGGATAGTCGAATAGGCGAAGAAAATCACGGAAACAGTGACTACCACCTCGCCCACATGGGGAAGGAATTGAGCGAAGGAGAAGTAGGTGAGCGTTCCCGCCGCTTCCTTATCGGCGGAATGATAAAGCCCAGCCATGGTGAGAACTATTCCGTTCACCGAGCAGACAATGATTGTGTCAAGGAATGTTCCCGTCATGGATACCAACGCCTGGCGGCTGGGATGATCCGTCTTGGCGGCGGCGGCGGCGATGGGGGCGGAGCCTAGGCCCGCCTCGTTTGAGAAGACCCCGCGTTCGATTCCGAGTCGTACGGTGTTCCCTATCAAACCCCAGAAACCAGCCTTAAGAGTGAACGCGGAAGAGAATATTTCCTTGAAGGCCGCGGGCACAAGCTGGATATTCATTATTATAATGATTAGGCCTGTTATCACATAAAGGAGGGCCATGAAGGGGACGATTATGCCGGCGGAGTCGGCGATTCTTTTGACGCCGCCTAGGATGACCGCGGCGGTCAAGAGACAGAGCGCGATTCCCGTGATCCATGGAGCGATGCCGGAGGATTGGGCGATTCCTTTCGCCACCGCGTTCGACTGGCTTAAGTTGCCTATTCCGAAAGACGCCACGACACCGAAAACGGCGAACAGAACCGCCAGCCATTTCACTCCCATGCCTCTCTCGATATAATACATGGGGCCGCCGGCCATGTTTCCGGATTTGTCCACCACCCGGAATTTGATGGCTAGAACCGCCTCGCCGTACTTGGTCGCCATACCGAAGAGGGCTGTGATCCACATCCAGAACACCGCGCCGGGGCCTCCGCCGACTACGGCGGTCGCCACGCCCACGATGTTGCCTATGCCAATGGTGGCGGCCAGAGCGGTCATCAGGGCTTTGAAGTGGCTGATGTCGCCCTTGGACTTATTCTTGAAGTACGGATTCAGAGCGAGCTTGAGCGAGTAAAAAAGATGGGTGAACTGAAGGAATTTCAGCCTGAAAGACAGAAGGATGCCTGTTCCCACCAGTAAAAAAAGCATCCAGGGGCCCCACATAAACGAGTCAAGGGTGCTGACGATACTAGAAAATGTTTCCATAAAACACATCCTTACTTCATGATCTTTTCAGGGAAGCCTTTTTAGGCGGCTTAAAAAATATTTTACAAAAATGACAGGATGATTTAAATTGTCGGATTATAGCAGAACGATTCCCGTAATCCAAGCATTTAGTCGTTCCGGAAAAAGTTCGGGATCGTCTCGAGACCGCCATCGCGATACTGCCATATATAGTGATTTTTACCATCTAGCAGCCAACTAATGTAAGTATCGACTGTCTTAGACCCGTAAACGTCGCGCGAGCGGGCAAATTTTTTCGCTCGCCATGTAAAGGCGAGGCGCGCGCGCCGGCGTTTCGAGACGTCCCTCCCGAAAACAGGACTCTTCGGCTGGCGGCGAACTTGAAAGCGATGAAGGCGACAAAGCGACTTAAGCTCAAGGCGTGAAGCCACCTTCAGGGGGAGGCGAGCGAGCGGGTCGCCGCGCGGGCGAACATCAACAAGGCTTCTCGAGAAAGTTAGGGACGGCGGCGCCTGAAAATTCGGGGAAGCCCGAAGTATGGGGATGATGGAGGTGTCGGCCACCGAAGGGCTATCGGGCGCCGCATCCTCCATAGATTAAGCCGAGAATCATGACCAGCCTCAGGCCCCCCCCAGGTTCCGTCGATGTGATGAAGGCGGGGTTTACAAATGGCGCGCGCGGGAACACTTGAAGTCTAGAATATCTGCGATAACGTCGGGATAAACCGCCACTTTTGTAAGAAGATGAAAAAGCTTTACGCCCCACATTTAACTAGCGGACCAGCCCCGGGTAGTGGGCGTTCGTTGGTGAAGGCCGGCTTGTGGCGTGGTCGAGGGGGAAACACGCCCCGGAGGCGGTTTCGTCATTGGGTGGGAAGGAAATATAAGTTGAAAGGCGTGAAACACAACTAATACACGGACAAAGATTTAAGTAAAATGTCTGGACCGAAGGACGTTTTGATTCTAAAACTCAAGTATCAACAACGAAATCGTTAAGCGTCAGATGGAGATTCCCGCGGGGGAGATTCGTCCGCGGAGGTTGGGATGAAGTAAAACGGGACTGAATCAGGTGGCGAAGCGGCTACGTTGCTCATTTGACGCCCTGACAAGTTATTCCCGTGTTTAGGACCCTTGCTTGCCGGTTCGACGCCAGCCAGGTCTGAATGGATTCCGTTCATTTTAAGTCCAATATTAAAAAACCGCGCGGGAGAGAGCTTTTTAGCTCCGCTCTGATAAGGTTCATCATGATCCTCCCGAAGTACCACGGGGACTATTTCGACGCCGTGAATTTCGGCTTCGCCTGGGCCCGCTTCTAAAAGGTGGTGACGAGTATTTCAAGCGGAAAAAGCCCTCCGAAACCCTCCGTCTCATCCGGACCATGTCCGACGCGCCTCTTCACCCTGGTCTAGATGTTTAAGGACCACCCGGAAATCTCGAAGATGGAGACCTTCCGCCTCCTCCAAAGGATTGTCCGGCAGAGGCGCGTTGAAGCCGAGCCCGAGGGCGGGGACTTACGCGAGGCTTGTCGAGCGGAAAGAGTCTAAAAGAGCTTTCCCCCGAATCCCTTCGGAACCCGTCGGACTCCGACGCTTCCTGCGACTCCCGCGGGGGAAAAAACTACCAGGACCGGATAACCGAGGCCTTCAATTCCGGGGATAAGGAAGAGGACGAAGTGAAGTCGCCGAACCTCATAATATCGGCCGCCGCCGAACCGGCCCATAATCACGACGGCCTCCTTGGCTTCGGCTTGGGAGAATCTGGACGGCGGGGGCGTGAAAACGAAGGGGGGTTATCGCCGACGCCGCCCGCGTAGTGGACGCCAAAGAGCGGAAGCCGGAGGTGACGCGCGTGAAACTTTACTCGCCCGTCTCGGGTGAAGACATTGGATCTTAGAACGGCCCGGACTTAGGATCCCGTCGCCCTGGATACGGCCTAGTCCGACGAGTGCGATGCCTCAGGGGAAACCGTTGAGGACAACGATGAGGAGCCCTGGAACATCAGCCGCGCCTACTTCCACGCCAATGAGAACGCGGTGTTAAGGAAAAACCGCGTGATCTTTTATGATGTTATATTTGGCTAATTTATAATATTTTATAAATTTAATGCTATTTTACGCTTATAAGTAGATATCAATATATACTTGCGTCCTATATAAAATTCCCTCTTTTTATATCCCAATATATGAATAGTTAGTTTGATAAATTTCGATAGGTAGTATGGAACAGATTATATTACTGACTAACTCTCCGATAGGGTCTTTCTAAGCTGTTTGGGTGCGGGAATTCTGAAAGCCTGAATATTTGCGGTTATCACTAAATTTTTTGAAGAGTTGAGCCAGAATTTGGGACGCTAGTGATATTAATATAGACGTGTTGCGACTACATTTAAGAGGCGCTTCACAACCCTTTTGCAACCGGCCGGGGGAAAGAGGAAGATTCGAAAGTGCGGAAGACAAGGAGGAACCGTGGAAGACAAGGAGGAACCGCGGAAAACAAGGAGGAATCATGGATCGGAAAGTGGAGTCAGGTTAAAAACCATAGGCCAGGGGCGGAGGCCAGGGATGCCGGAATATCCTACTGGATCAACTTTTAGCGGCGTGGTATGCTTACAGTCGGAGAACATTTGATGCGCCTTTCAATCTTGGCGTCCCGTCACCCTTTTTCGGCGTCCGAGGTTTTTCCGCTTAGTCGTCCCCGTCAGTCGGCTCCCCTGAAACGTGGGAGAATTAAAGACTTATGAAACTAGCCGCGGTTAATTATTCATTTAAAAAAAATTAGGAAGACAAATTATTTATATTTGGACAAGACGCCTTATATCGAAAAACTCCTCAATCATAACGATACTTTATTCTTTCTACAAAGACCAAGACGTTTCGGGAAATCCCTTCTCCTTTTCACCATGTTCAGTCTTTTCAACGGCGAATCAGATCTGTTTGAATGATTGGCTCTCAACCCCTCTAATTATGATTTTATAAAGTATCCCACTCTGAAATTAAGTTTCATCGATCTGACTTGGAGTTCGGTAAGCGAGCTTCAGCATGACCTTTATAACCGCGTACGTATAGAGGCGGAAAGTTTCGGTATAACGGTTGACGAATGTTTAAAATCTCCCTCCAGTGCTTTGATCGAGCTAGTGAGGAAACTAAAAGACAAAACTGGCAAGCAAATAGTCATTCTGGTGGATGAATATGATTGCCCTATACTCGATGATTTAGAAAACACAAAAGCCGCTATGGATAACGCTAATGTTCTGGGTGGTTTTTTTGGAACAGTAAAAAATTTAGATAATGACGGGTACATGCGCTTCACCTTCGTCGCCGGAGTATCGAAATTTTCCATGACTTCCATATTTTCCGGAGCCAATGTATTTACGGATATTTCAGAAGACGAAGAATTCGCTAACATCTGCGGAATCACTTATGAGGAGTTCGACAAGCGCATAAAAAACAGCATTCATGAAATGTTCGCGGAAGGACTCTTCAAAGAGACGGAGTACAAAAACGGAGAATCATTTATACAGTCTCTCGAAGACATGTATGATGGATACACTTGGAATTCCATTGACAGGATATTCAACCCCTTTTCTCTTCTAAAAGCCGTACAAAACCAGGAACTGGATTCTTATTGGTTCGATTCAGGCGCGCCCACATTTCTATATGAGCATATCGAATCTAATCCGCAAAAAGCCCTCTTTCTGGATGGGATTACAATGCCGAGGGAGTATTTAAAAAATCAGACAGCAGCGGATCTATCGCTGGTTCCTCTCTTGTACCAGTCTGGTTATCTCACCTCGTCTCTTCCCGTGAAAAACGGCGTATACACTCTTAAAATACCCAACATCGAAGTTAAAAACGCTTTAAATTATTTGCTGACAAAAACTTTTGTAGATGAAAAACTCGGAGATTTTTATACGTTCGGTTCAGAGTTGCTTGAGGCTTTCAAGGAAAACGATGAGAGTAGAATCCAGGATCGTTTAACGGTTCTATTTTTAAATATAAAACTCAAGCGTGATGAATTTTGTGAAAGAACATTCCATGTGGCTATATTGTATTTTCTTCGATTAGTCCGGGTTAAGACGGTTTATTTTGAACTTAATATAGCAGGCGGCGGAATTGATATTTGCTTTGAGCCGGACGATGATAAAGCGATCCTCCTTGAGCTTAAATCGTTAGATCATAGCCATTTTCATAAAACTGACACGGACTTGGATGTTATTTTCGCCGAGAGTCTTGATGAAGCCGAGAAGCGATTGAATAAATACTATGTTCCACTTTTCACTAAAATTAAGGCCCATGAAATTCAGGGTATAGCCATGAGCACCGCGTGGCGCCGCGGGATCAGGGTGAGAATCTCAAAAAAAGTCACCCGCGGTATGACGCAGCAGGACGTTGACAACATGCCTTTAAAGGGGTTTGTCCGTAATATGATGTAGGATAATATATGCAAAGTATTGTTGTTTAACGTGTAAATAAACATATCAATATTGTATGCTTCTATTTATATCTAAATTTTAGTCTTTAGATCGTATTGATTAAACATTTAGTCACATGCGAGATAGAGGTTAAATCTTGAATTTTAGTATTGATTTTTTCCAGCGCATCATATTGCGGACAAACCCGCGGGAAGCTTATAAAAATCGCCATGGGGGTGTTGGGCCGGGGCGACGTGAAACTCCTCTTTTTAGACGATTCGCTAGGGGGAATTCCCGGGGCCGCCGGGGAATCTCCTTTTGGCGACTGAGCCCGCGACCTTTGGGAAAGGGCCTTTCAAGACGCTCCCCGGGGGAGGGCTTCCTCATCCCGTTTCCGTGAGGCTTTTGGACACGGAGATCCCCGCCGGGTGGAGTTCATCCCAACCGACGGGAGCGCTCCCGAGGCCGCTTGGGGAGTAACGGTTTCACTGCCCTCAACGCCCGGAAACAGGCGGAAAGGGAGGCGGGAGTCGCCGCCGGAGGTGAAAAAATTTGGATTACCGCTCCGGATAACTCCGTTGGACCGCGCTTGGCGGCGGCGAACGCGTTTAGAAAATTTGGAAACGCCGGCCGCCTTGGAAAAAGCGAGCTCCCGCGGCTCGGTGAGGTTCGGGCGCCCGCCACGCTATAGGCCGCCGTCTGAAATAAAAATATTCCCCCGATCGGGTTAGAGGCGGGGATCCGGAGAAGATCCCTTTTCCGGAAGAAACCGGCGAAAGCGACCTGAACGCCGTAAATATCGGACTTTTTCCCACGCGTCTCCGCCCGCGGCCCACCCCCTGGTTTCAGCCTCCCAGATAGGCCTTTTTGACCTCCTCGTTTTCCAGAAGCTCCTTAGAGGGGCCCTCCGCGGTTATCCTCCCCGTGGTCATGATGTAGGCGCGGGCGGAGGCCGTGAGCGCCAGACGGGCGTTCTGCTCCACCAAGAGGATGGCGGTCCCGCGGGTGCGGTTTATCTCGCCTATGGTCTGAAAGATGCCGCGGATGATTTTGGGGGCGAGGCCCAGGGAGGGTTCGTCCAATAAAAGGAGGATGGGACGCCCCATGAGGCCCCGGGCGATGGCCAGCATCTGCTGCTCGCCGCCGGAGAGGGTGCCGCCGTCCTGGCCGGCGCGGGAGGCCAGGGCGGGGAAAAGGTCCAAAAGCCACTCCTGATCCCGGCGTATTTCCTGTTTGTCCTTCCGGAAATAGGCCCCCATGAGGAGATTCTCCTTGACGGTGAGGGCCGGAAAGATCCTCCTCCCCTCGGGGACCATCACCAGCCCCCTTTTAACCAGCCTCTCGGTCCTCTCCCCCTTAGTCTCCCGGCCGGAAAAGCGGACGCTCCCCCCCGTGGGGGGCAAGAGTCCTGTGGTCACCTTGAGCGCGCTGGATTTTCCCGCCCCGTTGGCGCCCAAAAGGGCGATGATCTCCCCCGCCTGGACGGTGAGGCTCACGCCCTTCAAGGCCTCGATGTTGCCGTAGGAGGCCCGGACGTCCTTGAGTTCCAAGACGGTCTTATCCAAGGGTTCAGCCGAGGTCATCGGCGTCCTCCCCCAGGTAGGCCCGGACGACGTCCGGATTTTTCCGGATCTCCTCCGGCGTCCCCGAGGCTATGAGGCGTCCGTAGTCCAGGACGTTTATCCTTTCGGAGACGTTCATGACCAGGCTCATGTCGTGCTCGATTAAAAGGACGCTTAATTTCTCGTCCCGACGGATGTGGCGGATGAGATCGGCCAGCTCCAGGGTCTCCTGGTTGTTGAGGCCCGCGGCGGGCTCGTCTAAAAGAAGAAGGGAGGGTCCGGAGGCCAGGGCTCTGGCTATTTCAAGGCGCCGCTGCTCCCCGTAGGGGAGGCTTCCCGCGGGATCGTTCACCCGGGCTTGGAGCCCGTAGCGCTCCAGGATGGCGTAGGAGAGATCCGTCATGCGCCGCTCCTCCTCCATGGTTTTTCGATCCCGAAAAAGGGCCCCCCAGAGCCCCGCCCGCATGCGGGCGTGGCAGCCTATGAGGACGTTTTCCAAAACGGTCAGGGTGTTGAAGAGCCTTATATTCTGAAAGGTCCTTCCAATCCCCAGCTGCGCCGCCTTGTGCGGGCGCAAGCCGCCTAGGGATATCCTTTTTTCCTTTTCCGGCAGAAAGAAAATGGAGCCGGAGCCGGGCTTGTAGATGCCGGTCACGCAGTTGAAGAAGGTGGTCTTCCCCGCCCCGTTGGGTCCGATGAGGGCCGTGATGGAGCCCCGTTCCACCGTAAGGCTCACCTGGTCCAAAGCCGTGAGGCCCCCGAAGTCCATCCGCAAAGAGTCGCTGAAAAGGATGGGATCCGCGTCGAGGCCGAAAGCGCCCGCGGTCTCGGCGGCGCCCGCGGGCGCCGCCCCCGCCCCGATTTCGGGGTGTTTACTTTCCGCTCGCGGAGTCACTTGGATCCCCCTCTCCGGCCTTGGGAGCCCGATAGATGTGCTGGTACCGCGCGCTTTTAATGAGGCCTTCGGGGCGGAAGACCATCATGACCACCATCAAGAGTCCGAAAAGGAGCATGCGGTAGTCGGCGAAGAAGCGCAGGTACTCGGGAAGGAGGATGAGGATCACCGCCCCGCACACGACCCCCGGAATGGAGCCCATGCCGCCCAAAACGACGATGGAGAGGATCATCACCGACTGCATGAAGGTGAAGCTCTGGGGGTTGATGAAGGATATCTGGGAGGCGAAGACCACCCCGGCCAGTCCCGCCCAGGTGGATCCCAGGGTGAAGGCCGTGAGTTTGGCCCCGGCGCGGTTCACGCCCACGGCCTGGCAGGCCGTCTCGTCCTCCCTTAAAGCCAGCCAGGCGCGGCCCAGCCGCGAGTTCTCCAGGCGGTGGACCGCCGCCACGGTGAGGATCGCGGCCATGAGGATGATTAAGTAGATGAGGACCTTGTCCAAATCCGTGCGGGAATGGATGAGCCCCAGCTTTAAAAGAAAGGGCTTCACGCTTTGATTCAAATCGAAGCCGAAAAGGGAGGGGGGCGGGATGTTGGCGATGCCCCGGGGGCCGTTGGTGATGGCGATGTTGGTCAAGACCAGCCGCGTTATCTCTCCGAAACCCAAGGTCACGATGGCCAGGTAGTCGCCCGATACCCGCAAAAGGGGAAGGCCCAGGATGAAGCCCAAAAGGGTGGCGCTCAAGGCCCCCAGGGGGAGGCAGACCCAAAAGGAGAGTCCGAACTGGGCGTTTAAAATGGCGTAGGTGTAGGCCCCCACGGCGTAGAAGGCCACGTAGCCCAAATTCAAAAGCCCCGAGACCCCCACCACGATGTTCAGCCCCAAGCCTAGGGTTATGTAGATGAGGGCCGTTATATAGACGTTCACGCCGTAGGGGGAGGAGATGAAGGGGAGGACCGCTAAAAAGATGAGGAGGACCCCGGAGGCGGGTTTGAAGAAGCGGCTCTTTAACAGGCGGTTGACCCAGCTGAGTCGGGGCCGGTTAAGCCCCTCCGGGGGGCTTTCCAAAATTCCTCCCGCCCTTTTTCCCGGGCCGAAGGCCTTTTTCAGCCAGCCGAGGCCGTCGAAGGCCACCGCGGCTCCGAAGCAGATCAAGAGGAGGAGGGGGATGCGTTCCGGCAGGAAGTGGGCCTGGCGGGTTTCGGCCTCGAATTTGAACGTTACCAGGGGGAAGGCCACGAGGCTCAGCCACAGTCCGGCTTTAAGCGGACGGAGGATGGAGAGGAGGATCTTTTTACCCCTTCCTTTTTCCCGCGGGCGCCGCAAGGGGGCGCCGGTCGGGTCCTTCCCGTCTTTTTCCGGCATCCTAAACCTTGTGCGTCGTGGCGGCGCCCATGACGCCGTCGGGTTTGAAGATGAGGATGAGGATGAGGAAGGCGAAGGCCACAACGTCTTCGTAGGAGCTGGATATGTATCCCGCGGCGAAGCTTTCGGCGAAGCCCAGGATCAAGGCCCCGATGACCGCTCCGGGGACGCTTCCTATGCCTCCCAGGACGGCCGCGGTGAAGGCCTTCATGCCGGCTAGAAAGCCGATGTAGAAGTCAATCTGCCGCATGCCGCAGCCGATTAAAACCCCGCCCACGGCGGCCAAAACCGAGCCGGTTATGAAGGTGAAGGAGATGATCTTATCGGTGTCCACTCCGGAAAGCCTGGCCATCTCCAGATCCTGGGAGACGGCCCGCATGGCGGTTCCCATACGGGTCTTCTTGATGAACAGGGTGAGCAGCGCCATGGAGGCCGCGGTCACCAGGATTATCACTATCTGGGTGTCGGAGGCGTGGCGGGTGAGTATGGCCGGAAAGGGGACGTCGGGGACAAGCGCGGGGAAGGGGAGGTAGTTGGGCGTCTGGGCCAGGAGGACGAAGTTTTGCAGAAAGAGGGACATGCCGATGGCCGAGATCAGGGGGGCCAGCCTGGAGGAGCCCCTCAGGGGCTTGTAGGCGATCTTCTCCACGGTCCAGCCGTACATGGCGGCGTAGAGGGCGGATACGGCTATGACCGCGAAGAGCAGCCCCCAGCCGGCGAGGCCGACGGAGGAGAGGATGCTCCCGAAGATGAGGGCCGTGAAGGCGGAGATCATGTAGATCTCGCCGTGGGCGAAGTTGATCACGGCTATGATGCCGTAGACCATGGTGTAGCCCAGGGCGATGAGGGCGTAGATGGAACCCTTGGTGAGGCCGCCCACGAGGAGGTCCAGGAAGAAGTCCATGAATTTCTGTCAGCCGGGCTGTTGAAACCCCCTCCGGGAAAAGCGGAGGGGGGCTGGGAGTCCAATTGAAGAGGCCGATCTTTAGGGAGCGGGAGCGGCCGCGGCCTCCGGCAGGGCCGGGGCGGCGGTTTCGCCGTATTCGACGTACTCGCCGTTTTGGACGCGGTAGACTTTAAAGAAGGCGCCGATGATGTCGCCGTTCTGGTCGTAGCGCACCGGCCCCATGATGGTGTCCACCGTGTCCTCGTTTAAATGCTTTTTAATCGCGTTCAGATCGGTCGCGTTTCCGGTCTTCTCCACCGCGGCGAAGAGGGACTGGGCCGCGGCTATGGCGTAGAAGAAGTAGGTGCCCATCTCGTCTTTGTGCCTGGAGCGGTGGTCGGCTATGGCCGCCCGGGCCTCCTCCGAGGCGCTGAAGTCCATCTGGCCGGTGGCGAAGACGCCTTCGGCCGCCGGGCCGGCCAGGAGGATGAATTGGTTGTCCCTCAGGCCGTCGGCCCCGATCAAGCGCGCGGTCACGCCCTTCTCCCGGAGGCTGATGGCTATCTTGGAGCCGTCGGAGTAGTAGCCGCCCCAGACCAGGGTGTCGGCTTCGCTGTTTTTAACGGCGGAGATGACGGAGTCGTAGGAGACCTGGTTGGTGGTGACGCCCTCCTCCAGGACTATCTCCACGGGTTTTCCGGGGAGTTCCCTTATGTAGGCGGCCGTGAAGTCGGCCAGGGATTTCCCGTAGTCGCTCTTGTCGTGGAGTATGGCCACCTTTTTGGAGCCCAGGCGCAGGATCAGATCCGTCTGGAGCTTGCTCTGGGTGGAGTCGTAGGGGGTGGTGCGGAAGAAGTAGGGGTTCAAGCCGTCGAAAGTGAGGCTGTTCTCGGTGGCCGAAGACGAGATGACGATGGCGGAGTTGGCGTAGACGCTTAGAGCGCTGCGGGTGGCCCCGGAGCAGGTGTGCCCCAAAATGAGGGTGAGCCCCGCCGATTTAAGCTTGTTGGCGGCCGAGGTGGCGAGCGAGGGGTCGCAGGAGTCGTCCTCTTTGACGAGTTCCACCTGCTTTCCGAGCAGGCCGCCCTTGGCGTTTATCAGGTTCACGGCGTACTCGATGCCGAAGAGGTTGGAGCGGCCGTAAGTGGCGAGATTCCCCTGGAGGGCGCCGCCGAAGCCTATTTTGAGGGTTTCCTCCTGGGCCTCCAGGGCGCCGGAGGAAAGGACGCTGATGCAGAGCGCCGCGAGGACGGCGAAAAATTTGGGCATAAAACCTCTCTTAATTATATAAAAATAAAAAAATATTAAATTTGTTTAAGCTTAATTAAAGTTAAATTGGCGTGAATAGCGCCGATTAAAACCGCCTGGATCCGGCTCGAGGCGGCCGGAAAAACTCCAGCCGGGGCCGCGGGCGGCGCGCATTCCCCTGGATTCCCCAAAAAACAGACCCCGGCCCCGCGAGGGATCCTCAAGAGGCGGCGAAAGTCCGGAAAGGCGCGAAAAGCGCCCCGGTCGGAAACGATCTTTGACATTTTACAAGAATCCGGCGGGCAACAAAAGACTTTAATCCTCTTTCCCCCCCCCTTTACGGCCGGCCCGTTCCGGTTTTTTCCGCCCGCCGAAGTTCGCCGCGGGCCTGAAAAGTCCGGTTTTAAAAATTGATGAGAGTTGACATACCCTATATGGAATAAATAAAAATATACCATGCCTTATAAAGTATGTTGTTTCAAAATCGGCGACAGCGGGGACTTTACCCGCCCGGGACGGGTTTTTCCGCCGGCTGGCCGGAAAAAGATAAGAGGGCTTGGCGCCGGAGGGGGCGGGCGCCGCTTAGCCGGACGCCCGCCGGGGCTTTCCGGCGCCGGCGTTTGGAAATTTTTAGTTCAACACTCCCCGGGGATCGCCCGAATTTTCCTAAAAAACATTCCACCCCGCTCTTAACCTAAGTTAATGATCCCCCCTGCCGAATCCTCTTAGAATCGACCATGTTTAAAGCCTTTCCCGCTTGGCGGGCGGGGTTTTTGAAAAATTCCACACAAAGAAGGTTCTCCATGTTTTGTTATCAATGCTCGCAGACTAAGGGGGGTAAGGGATGCGACGCGGTCGGGGTTTGCGGTAAAACTCCCGAAACCGCCGCGTTGCAGGATCTCCTCCTTTTCACCCTGAAAGGTCTGGCCGCGGCCGACAACCGTTCGCGCCGGGAAGGGGTGAAACACTCGAAAGTCGGACCCTTCACGCTTTCGGCCCTCTTCTCCACCTTAACCAACGTTAACTTCGACTCGGAAAGACTCGTCAAGCTGATCCATGAGGCGACGGAGCTGCGAAACGAAATCCGCCGGAGTTCCGGCGGGGACTTTTCCCCGGCCCTCGATTATCAGCCCCCGAAAGACGCCCCCTCGCTAGTCAGGGACGGAGAGTCCCACGGAATTGAAGACGGGACGGATCCCTTGACCTTGTCTTTGCGGGAGACCACCATCTACGGGCTCAAGGGCCTGGCCGCCTACGTCCACCACGCGGCCAGGCTGGGCCGCGAGGATGACTCCCTCTACGCCTTCGTCTCCGCTTTGCTGGAAAAATCGCTCGATCCGAATCTCAAAGCGGCCGACTGGCTCGACTTGGCGTTGGAGACCGGCAAATTCAACTACCTGGCCTTGGAGCTCCTGGACAAGGCCAACCGGGACGCCTTCGGGGTTCCCGGGCCCGCCCCGGCCAGGCTTCGCCGGGTCAAGGGTCCCGCCATTCTGGTGAGCGGCCACGATCTTAAAGATCTCTTGGATCTTCTGGAACAGACCAAGGGGACGGACGTTAAGGTCTACACCCACTCCGAGATGCTTCCGGCCCACGGCTACCCCAAGCTCAGGGCCTTTCCCCATCTCGCCGGCCATTTCGGCACGGCCTGGCAGAACCAGGCAGGGGAGCTGAAAAACTTCCCCGGACCCGTCCTCTTCACCACCAACTGCCTTAAAAAACCCGCGGCGGAAAAATTCCCGCACACCTTCGTCACGGGACCCGCGGCCTGGCCGTCCGTAAACAGGATCGAAGAGGACGCTTCGGGCTTTAAAGATTTTTCCCCCTTGATCCGGCTCGCCCGGGAGCTGGGAGGCTTCGCGCGCGACGAGGACGAGGGAAGCGTCCTCACCGGCTTCGGGCACCAAGCCGTTCTGGGCCTCGCCGGAAAGATCGTGGAGGCCGTGAAAACGGGGGCCGTCAAAGGCTTTCTTTTGGTGGGCGGCTGCGACGGACCGGAAAAGGAGAGGGACTACTACCGGGAGCTCGTCAATCTGGCCCCCAGAGACGTCGTCATCCTCACTTTGGCCTGCGGCAAGTTCCGTTTTTCCGATTTGGATCTGGGGGACGCGGGCGGCATCCCGCGCTACGTCGATCTCGGGCAGTGCAACGACGCCTACTCCGCCATTCAAATAGCCCTGGCCCTGGCCGAGGCCTTTAAAACCGACGTGAACTCGCTTCCCTTGCGTCTGACGCTTTCCTGGTTCGAGCAGAAGGCGGTCGCCATCCTCCTCACCCTGCTTCACCTGGGGGTGAAAAACATCCGCCTGGGCCCGAATCTTCCGGCCTTCCTCCACCCGGAGGCGCTGAAGACGCTGAATGAAAAATTCAATCTCGCTCCGATCTCCACGGCGGGGGAGGATCTCTTGAATCTCTTCGCGGTTTGAAACCTCGTTTTCCTTTCCAGGGGCGCCTCGGTTCGAACCCGGGGCGTTCCGCCCGTCGTTCATCCGCCGTATCCGCCAAGCTTCGAAACCCGCACCGGGCCGGACGGCGAAGCGTCCGGTCCGGCGTAAGCGAGCGAACCCCCCGCGGCGCAGGGTTCGCGGCCCCGCCACGCTGTCCGGGGCTGGTTTAAGCTCCCGGCCGCGGACGCGCCTCCCCTTCTTGATTCAAACGCCCCCGCCTGGAGGACGACCGCTTTTTCTTTTGATTCCCCCCTCGAGGAGTTGAGGTCTTCCATCGTTTTCGCGATTAATCCGGCGCGCGGATGGTCGAACACGCCGTACTCGCCTGGTTTTGAAGCCGCGGCGAGTTCGCTAAGGGGTTTCAATCCGATCGAGCGCCCCCCTGGCGGAGTTTTTGAATTTCGAAGCCCGGGGCCTCATGGAACGGATGTCCTGGGCGCGGTGAACGCGCCTTTGCGGGAGCGCGTCAGGGATGTTTCACGATTTATTTTTTAAGGCGTGGGGCTAAACGTCTAAGACGCTTAGGATTTGGAAGGAAATAAGTTGTCGATCTTATAGATACTAGATAATTATTTTTATAAAAATATACAACGCCATAAATTAGATATTACCCCGGCGGATAAAAGTCAGAATTATAACGGTCAATGTCCCTTTTCTTATACTTGGCTTTTTCTAATTTTTAACCGCCGGAGTAATAGTTATATATTATAGAGTAATGCAATTTAAAACATTTTCTAATTTAATGGAATTATACGTTTTTTTTCCACATAAATTAGAAATCAGTTCAACAGCTTATTTCCTGCCAACTTCTTATCCGCCGTGTTTTCCTCGCCCATAAACAGGAGAGATTTCGCTTTTATCGAAATCCTTTCGCTTTTCACTTCCCGCCAGTCTAACTATAGCCTGGGTTTCATTCGCCGCTTTTAGCGCCGCTGTTTCTAGACCCGCGCCCATGATAATTTCCGGTTTTTCGCTTCGAAGCGGGACTGCGCCGACGAAGGAAAGGGCGTCGACCACCAGACTCTTTTCTCATGACGAAGATGGCGGGAGGGCGCCAGGGATCCGCCGGCCGCCCGAAGGGTTACAGCTGGCGTCGTCCCGCATGACGTAAGGGCGCCGTCACCGCTCGGTCGTCTTTCCCTCCGAAAAGTCGGCGAAGGAAAAATTTAGCGTCATATAGTAGTATTATATCATCAAAAATCATAGAGATAAAGCGTTCATGGAGGCCTGAGCGCCTTCCGCAAACGAGCGTTTGAAAGTTTTTTACAATATTTTTAGAGGTTTAGAGCCACAGAAAAAAGAAACCACGAAAAAATTTTAAATTAACTTTTGTGGGAATTTGAGATTAAACAAAATAAATTTTACTTCAGTTTTTTTCCAAAGCGTATTAGGGTATCATCCTATAATCGGAGGGTTTGTTTCAGAATTAGATCATATATCTGCGCGGGTTTGTCCGCAATATGATGTAGTGGAAAAGATACAGTATTAAATTTTAAGTTTTAACCTATATCATACAGGAAATTATATGTTAAATCAATACGATCGAAAAACTAAAATTCAGATATAAATATATTCACATAAAATTTATAAAATTAATTTACCGTTAAACAACAATACTTCGCATTAATTATCCCACATCATATTGCGGACAAACCCATATGTGCTACATTGAAGATTTAAAATTTTGTAGGCGTAAAAAACTGCTTCTATTATAATCCGGATTACAGCGGCCCACCTCTCAAAAAAAAACTAGGAATCAGTACGGGTGGCGGTATCCGATTCAAGAGAGCTTCTAGTGACATGTCTGGTTGTTTTCAACCTGACCCCTTTTCCCCAGCTTACGGCTACGGCATATCCTTGAATCTCCCGTGCGTCATTTAACAGCTTAAAAAGAGGCGTATAGTATTTTTCCATCTGCAGAGCCGCTTTTTCAAGAATATTGAGAAACTCCTTTTCCAGATCGTTTTCTGATTCAGGATGCTTGCTTTTAAACGATTTAAGCTCAAGAAGGATTCCCTTTGTTTCATCCAGCATAAAAGCGATATCAGGCCTTCCGCCCTCTATCTTCCGTTCGGAATAAATTTTTTTTATCCCCATCATTCTGAGACATACCACTACAATCAGATGAAAACCCTTTTCATTCAGATACTTTGGAGCTATTGGCAGATCTAAGAGCAGTTCTTTCATCGAGTTCTGAAGTTCTTCAAGATTATTTTCACGTAAAGCTTTAAGCAGGGTGCTTCCAAGCTGTAATAAGCTGGTTAATTTATCGCCGATATAAGATCTCGCAATCAGGTGGTTGAAGGCTTCCTCTACTTCGGCATTTGGGATTTTCAGATATAAGGTTTTGTTATCCTCAGACGCCGAGTTCATGGTGAGGTAACCTGTCTGGTACAGGAGGGGGATAAAAGAGAGCTCGTCAGCCGCCTGCTGCTGCAGATCATTCACAGAAACTGTTATATCATCAAGATTTAGCGCCAGTTCGGGCTTATCCCGAATAAATCTGTATAAAAATGTAGGGGTTCCTGATTTATACCAGTATGAATCCAGTGCGCATTCTTCAATTGCTCTTAAAAGAGAAAAGGGATTGAACACATGGTCATCAAAGTTCCAGGTGTACCCATCATACATGTTAACCAGGGCATCTGAGAAAGACTCATAGGTGAACTCTGTGTTCTTGAAACGGCCATTGGTAAACATTTCCTTGAGATAGCTTGACAGATGAATCTTGAATTCGTTGGAGGTGATACCGCAGATGTTGGCATATTCTTTTTTTTCAGAAATGTCCGTATAGCTGTTGGGTCCGGAAAATATCGATGTCATAGAGAACTTGGATACCCCGGTGATAAAGGCCAGCCGTAGAAGTCCCTGATCGTTTAGGTCTTTCAACGAGCCAAAAAATATTCCCAGCGATTTAGCATTCCTTGCGGCGAGTTTAGGTTCGTCCAGCCTAGCGAGGATGGCGCCGTCATATTCGTCCACAAGGATGACTGGATTTATCCCATTTTTGTAAATTAGCCCTTTCGCAAGATCGGTTAGAGCGGTAGAAATTGATTTCACCTCATTCTCAACTGACGGGACGTTGAATTCTAGGGCTTTTTTGCAAATCTGGTTATATAGATCGAGTTCGAGCAGGTCTGGTGATTTGTTAGCCAGATAATGGAAGTTGAATAATAGGGTCGGATATTTTATAAAATCATATTCTAAAGTTTTAATCTTAAGTCCATCGAAAAGGTGAGATTCGCCGTTGAAAATACTTGTCATGGTGTTGATTAAGAGTGTTTTTCCGAAGCGGCGCGGCCTCTGAAGGAAGAACAGTTTACGATTCGAATTTATGAGACTGTGGATGTAACCCGTCTTGTCTACATAAAGAAAATCGCCTTCCCTGATGCCTTTGAAGAAAGCTGAGTCGGTGGTAATATTCATAATTTTCGCTCGTCTTGGAGTTTGCCTTTTTAAATCCTAGCCTGTTGTGAGAGCGAATTTATAGCCGCGAAAAGCTAGAAAATCTGCGGAAGAACACGAGTGACTAATTGAATAACGTTTCTCTAATCTTGATGCGTCTGCAAAAACCCCCTGAGATATTCGAATATGTGAAATCCACTACTTTATATATTATACATTCGTTATATTTATCCCATATTTTGTATAACGTATCTATCAGTTTTTCAATGACAGACTTTTTGCACACGCATCAATCTTGTTGATTCTTATTTTTTCATAGAATGACACGCCAAGCAACAGGAAAACAAGGAAGAAAGAAAATAAATATTAAGTTTTATAATATAATACTAAACATATCTACATTATTATTATAATATATTAATAATATTGTTTATAATTTTTATCTAATAAATAACTAGCGTCTTAAACACTGGATTAGCTCTTCAAAGTATTGGTTAAAGCCGGCATATATTCAAGTTTTTAAAGATCCCGCACCAAAACTACTCAGAAAGACCCTATCTGAGAATTGGCAGCGATATTATCTGACTATCTACTATTTAGCGAAATTTATGTAACTCATTATCTATATCTTGGGTTAGAAATAATGTGGAATTTTATTCAGGATGCTAGTGCTAATAAATGCTAAATAGTAACAATAATATTAAAATTTAAAAATTTTATATTACATTTACTTAGAGGTAGTACACTAAAATGGTTGATGCGAATGCAAATAGTCTGGCTATGAAAATTTTGTAAGAGACGGGTTCAAAATATGGGATAAATAATAATACTCTATGGATATAAAGCGTATAGCTTTTAAATTGCAAAACACTGGAACTTTTGCAGGCGCGTTGGGATCACGATCGCCAAAATGTCGGTAAATCAGCACCCAGTTTTATGACCGAGCAGTATATTCGAAATATAAGGCTGAAAAAACCCGTTTCCGCCTTCCGGCAAAGTAAAAATTCGTAGTAAAACAGTTTTTTGTTGACACAAACATGACGCAACTGCAAAAAATCCTGAGGTATTCGAATATGTGAAATCCACTACTTTATATACTATATATTTAATAAATTTATCCTTTATTTTGTATAGCATCCCTATCACTTTTCAATGAAAGACTTTTTGCGCACACATCAAACATGTTCTTACGTAGGGAAATTTTCAGATCAAAACGGTTTTTTTTCAGTCTTTCGGCGGGAGGGGCCGAAAAGGGCGCGTTTATCGGGGGCGGGGGCGAACGCCCTCGGGGCGTCTTTGTTCGAAGCCCGAAAAATGATAAACTGGCCCCGCTCGTCCCCGGGCTCCGGCCTGCCTATTCCGCTTCTTCCGGAGAAGGGCGGCGCCGGAATCGTCATTTCCGAGGCTAGTTAAATGCTCACCACCCTGGTGTCTTTCATCGTCCTTCTCGTCATCCTCATCTTCGTCCATGAGCTGGGGCATTTCCTGGCGGCCAAGATTCTGGGGGTCAGGGTTTTGACCTTCTCTTTGGGCTTTCCGCCCAGGATATTCAGCAAGAAGATCGGGGAGACGGTCTACCAGCTGGCCTGGATACCCTTGGGCGGCTACGTGAAGCTCTTCGGCGAGGAGCCCGGAGAGGAGGTCCCGGAAGAGGAGAGGCACCGCTCCTTGAATCACAAACCCGTCTGGGCCAAAAGCGTCATCGTCCTGGCCGGTCCCTTCTTCAACATCGTCTTTTCCGTCTTCGCCCTCTGGCTTTTAACCTGGGCCTCCGGCATCCAGCACGCCGGAACCGTCCTTGGACCCTTGGATCCGGAGAGCCCCCTCGCCCGGGCGGGGCTCATGCGGGACGACCTGGTGCGGGAGGTGGACGGAACGCCGGTGAAGTATTTCGACGAGCTTATCAAGGCCGAACGGGAGAGCGGGGGAAGGACCCTCGCCGTCACCGTCGAGCGGGGCGGCGCCTTGAGGACCTTCGAGGTCGTCCCCGAAAGGAAGACGGGGAAGGGCGTGTTCGGAGACGAGGAGTCTTACTGGACGGCCGGCTTCGTCTCCCGGGGAGTGCCCCTATTGCGCGAGGCGCGCCCCTCCGGCCCCGCCGGCAAGGCGGGGCTGCTTCCGGGGGATCTGGTGGTCTCCATCGACGGGGAACCCACCCCGGACTGGCGGGACGTGGTGCGGCTCATCCAGGGGAGGCCCCAGGCGGAGCGTCAGAACCAGGACGGCTCGGCCGTCCCCATCGTGGTCGAGGTTGAAAGGGGGGGCGCCCTCTTGAGCTTCACCGTGACTCCGGACATGGAGCCCAGCCAGGATCTGGAGGGGAAGACCACTTTCACGCCCCTTATCGGCATCTCCCCCGAACTGGAGATTTTAAGGGAGCCCGTCGGCCCCGCGCGGGCCTTCGCCCTGGGGGTCTCCGACACCTGGCGCATGGCGAAGCTCACGGTCTTAAGCGTCGTGAAGCTTCTGCAAAATAAGATTTCCGCCAAGCTCATGGGCGGGCCCATCATGATAGCCGAGATAGCCGGAAAGACCGCGCGCGACGGCCTCGCGGACTTCATCCTCCTTATGTGCTTCATTTCGGTGAACCTGGCCATTTTAAACCTGCTTCCCCTCCCCATCCTGGACGGGGGGCAGTTCGTGATCTTCTTAATCGAGGGGATAAAGCGGGGGCCCATAAGCCTCAAGGCGCGGGAGATAACCCAGTGGGTGGGCGTGTGCTGCCTCGTGGCCCTCATGGTTTTGGTCTTCTACAACGACATCTCCCGCCTGGTGACCAAATTTTCCGGGCCGCCAGCGGCCCAGGTGGAGGAGCGGAGCGATTAGTGCTGGTCCTGGCCTGGGACACCGCCACCCCGGTCCTCTCCCTGGCTCTCGCGAGGATCGCCGGGGATGACCGCGGGGAACCCGAAACTCTGGAATGTAGGAGCGGAACCGGACTCTCCACGCATTCCAGCCTCCTTCCGCGGCTCGCGGAAGAGGCGCTGGCCGCGGGAAGGCTCGGGGTTAAGGATCTTTCCCTTATCGCCTGCGGCCGGGGCCCGGGAAGCTTCACGGGCTTAAGGGTGGGACTCGCCTTCGCCAAGGGCCTGGCCTTCGGGGGGCCGCCTTTGGTGGGCGTCTCCACCCTGGACGCTTTGGCCTCCAATCCGGATTTGGGGGAGGGCCTGTTCGCCGCCGTCCTGGACGCCCGGCGCCGGGAGGTCTTCTTCTCCCTTTACCGCCGCCTTGAAGGCGGCCCGGCGATCCCCCTTTCCGGCATCCTGGTGTTAAGCCCCGGGGATTTTTATCGGAGCGTGAAAGAGCTTTTAACAAAAGACGGAAACATTTCCCCCGGCGAGGTGGTGACGGTCGTGGGCCCCGGAGCCGAGCTCGTCGCCCCCCCGGAGGATGGTTTCCGGATAGGCCCAAGCGAGGGGCCCCGGGCCTCGCTTGTCGCCGCCTTGGGAGCCCGGCTATTTAGGAGCGCCGACCCCGCCGAGAACCCCCCGCTCCCCCTCTACGGCCGCTCCCCCGAGATCTTCAAGACCTGGACTCCGCCCGCCCGCCTCGTTTGCGCCCGCCCGCCTTCCTGACGCGGAAGGCGTTTCTTCCGCGCCTGGTGAAATCCACAATCCTATCCTCTCCGGTTGGCCGAGACAGGGAGCGGATTAACGGCGCGTATAAAAAAAACGCCGCCGTTTTCCCCTGGAAACGGCGCCTTTTAAACCCGTGACGTTCACGGGTTTTTTTTATCCTCGCCACCGCGTTTTCGATAGGCGCCGAAGGTCGCAAACCGCCCGCCGCTTTTTTCCCCGCCGCCGTAAAAAAATCGTTTCTTCCGCTTCGACCGTCTTCGCGAAACAGAGAGCCCTTCCGGAGAACCCCGGGATCGTCCGGATGGGGCGTCGCCGAAAAGGCGGCGCGTTTTCGATTTTTCAAAAAAAATAAAATCCATCGAACATACGGGCGGCCGTGTTTTTCGAAACATATTTCCGATACGTTTTTAGTGTTGAAATTCAACCGCTCCAGGCTGGTTTGGCGTTTTTGATTTTTCCCGTCTTTCGCGAATCTCAACCGCGTTCCGGTCTATTGAATTCCCCCCCACATCTCCCCCTTGAATTCCTCATCATCTCCCCCTTGAATTCCCCATCGTTTTCCCCTTGATTTCCCCATCGTTTTCCCCTTGATTTTTCCAAATCGTTTCCGCGTCCGTTTTAAAATTCTTCGGAAAATTTTTTAGAACTTTTTTTATTTCTCCGGAATTGTTTTAAACTAAATTAGTGTATCGCCTGCTAAATGAGCGTTTCTTTCGAGGTTTCAAGGATTATTTTTCGTCATTGGCTTTTAATTTTAATAAACTATTTTCAAACAAAAAATGTTTAATTAAAAATTTTAATTGAAAACGCTAAATCACTTTTACATCCGCCGTTAAGTTTCTTATTTTTTACGATGGTATATATATTGCATTTTATTAAGCGGACGACCGGCGAAAAAAACGCGTTCGACTTGGTTTTCGACGAGGATTAAGACGGCGCCGGTGAAAACCTTTGTTCGCGCGTTATAAAATTTTTTTATTTTTTAAAGATGACATCGGATTTTTTTGATCCGGTTAAAACGTTTGAATTGGCTGTTTCCGGCTGATTTTTCGGAAACGGTTTTGGTGAAACGCCTTAAATCGCCCTTTAAAAAATTTTTTAACGGGTTTTTTAGGAAAAGTTGTTTTTTTTGGCCGAAGCCGAAGGCGGGAGAGTCCGTTTTTGAACATAAATTAGGGACGCGCCCGTTTAAAGAGAGGTGGCTAGGTGTTTAAAGAGATTTATCGGGGCGGGAGCCTTGGGCGCGTCCGCGGGTTTTTCACAGCCGGTCGCGAGGCGGCGGGTTTGATTTATAATTTGGGTATTCTTCCAAGCGCCTGGGCGGGTTTGATTCTTATTTTGGGAATTCTTCTAAGCCCCGGGGCGGGGTCGGCGTCCACGGCTTCCGATAGGGCGTATTATCAATCCCAGCCCGTCATGGCCTCGGGGAGGACCATCCCTAGGGTTCTTCTGGTGATATCCAAGGATATCAAGATGTTCCAGCAGGCCTATAACGAGTTGATAGACATAGACGAGGATGGCCGCGTGGACACGGGTTTCAACCCGTCCGTCCTCTATTACGGCTATTTCGATTCCAAATCCTGCTACGCCTACACCGGGAGCGTCAACACCCACGTCTCCGAAAACAGGACCAATTACTTCAGAAGGGCCGGTCCGACTCTGGAAGACGAGGATCAAGAGACTCTGGACGCCAAAAAGAGCGCCGCCGGAATCGCCTCCCACGTGCCCGCCGCCAGGGCGGCGCATTACAAAACGGGGGAGAGGATAGGGATCTGCCAGGCGCCCCACTCCCTACAGGGGGGGAATTTCAGCGGCAACTGGCTTAACTACGCGAGCGCCACCCGCATGGACGTTTTAAGGAAGATCCTCTACGGCGGCTCCCGCCAGACGGACGGCGCGGCCCGGACGGCGGGGGGCGTCATCGTCTTCGGGGAGACCATTTTGGAGTCCTCCTTCGTCCCCCGGGATTCCAACGTCTGGGGAACGGACGTCCTCGCGGACGACCGCTGGTCGAATGAGACGCCTTTGACCAACTACTACGACGTGTCGAAGTACACCCCCTTTCCCAAACCCGAGGCGGGAAAGGCGCACTATTTCGCCCGCACCCGCTCAGGCATGCCGGAATCCGCCGATAACCCGCCCTTTCCGGTCTTGCAGCACATCCTAAACGGAGATGCCTCCATGTTCGGGGAGAACATCGTCCCCACCGGCGCGGGGCGCTACTACGACTGGGTTTTAAACGACGGCCCCAACCCCTCGACCTCGCGGCTCACCCCCTCCGGCCGGGACGCCATCCGCTCCCACAACGTCCGGGTCGCAGTCTGCGAGCCGGGCAACTTCGGGGAGGGGGAGAGCTGCCGGAAGTATCCCAGCGGGGATTTCAAACCCGCGGGGCTTTTGCAGAAGAACGGGGAAAGCGGGCAGATGTACTTCGGGCTTTTAACCGGCTCCTTTAGCGAGTCCACCTTCCGCCGGGGCGGCGTTATGCGCGCCCATATAAACGATCTGGGGGACTCGGTGGATCTTGAAACCGGCGTCTTTAAAAAGGGCGGGCTGATCCACGCCATCGACACCCTGCGCGTCGCCGGAAGCGCGAGGCATGCGGAATGGAATCCCTCGAACGCCTACTCGACGGGGGTCTCCTGGGGAAACCCCACGGGGGAGATGACGCTGGAGGCGGCGCGCTACTTCCAGAGGCTCTCCCAGAAAGCCTCCGAATCTAAAATCGGCCCCACCCCGAGCTACGTGCCGTCGAGCGAGACGGCCTACAACTACCAAACCGCGCCCTACCTCAAAAACTGGACCGCGGTTCCGAATCTCCCGGCGGGGGAGTGCGCCAAACCCATCATCCTTTTGATAGCCGAGGAGGACAGCGACTTCGACGGCGACGACCAGGTGAACGCTTCCAACCCCGGACTCGAGCGTCCCGTTTTATCGAGCTACGGCCCAGCCGCGGCCTTGGGGCTCCCGAAGCGGTTTCAACTGGGCTATTATCTGGACAAGATCACCCAAAACGAGGGCCTCCGGACCGCGGTCTCGGGCCGGAACTACTTCTACTCCGCCTCGCACGCGGACGACTGCCGCCCCAAACCCTTGACCAGCCTCTCCCAGGTGAAGGGCCTGTGCCCCAACAACCCCGCCTTCGAGGGGACCTACTCCGCGGCGGCCGTGGCCTACTACGTCCACACCCACAACTTCTCCGCCTTGGAGACGGACAAGCCCGTGGACGTCTACGCCGTCACCATGAGCACCTCCTTTCCGCGGCTGGACATACCCGTCCGCGACGCCCAGGGGAACGTGGCGAAGCGGATATCCATCCTCCCGGCCTCCATGAGCGACCGCAGCCACGCCACCACCAGAAACAGGATTTTGGGTTTTCTGAACTACTACATTTTGGAGTGGCAGGTGGACACCCGGGGCACGCCCTACCATATAAAGATCAAGGTGAACTTCGAGGACGCGGCCATAGGCTACGACGCCCAGGGGGGGGCTACAAGTCCTCCGACTGGGATTCGGATCAGCTGATAGAGTACGAGATCGACCTTTTAACGACCGCCGACGCTCCGCTTTCCAAAAGGAAGACCCAGCGCCACCCCACCACCGGCTCCCAGGCGGCCGGGATCCTCAAAGCGACTTCCCCCCACATCCCCTACCACGCCTTCCGGACCCCCAACAACGGGACCTTCGCCGTGGAGCCGGAGGAGGTGAAGGGGCTTTCCATTTCCACTTGGAAGAAGCAGAACTCCTCCATGCTCCCCCAGTCCATGGGCTACGTGATAAGCGGGAGCACCCGAGACGGCGCCTACATGGAAATCCAGCACCAAAGCGGCATCGCCAAAAACTCCACTCCGGCGACCTGCGACTGGCCGGCCGGCTACGGAACCGCGTCCGCCCACGGCTCCCGCTGCGGCGCGGCCGTGTCCAGCTCCACGCCCTTCGGGAAGGGGGATCCCGAAAGCCTGAAGGTGATAAGGAGCTTCGCCTTCGCCGACGACCCCGCCAAGGCGGGGGTCTTTCTCCCGTCCCCCTTGTTCCTCGCGGCCAAGTACGGATCCTTTTCCGATCACGACTCCGACGGGGTGCCGGACCCGGGCGAGTGGGAGGACTCCGCGGGGAGGCCCCGCAACTACTTCCAGGCCACCAACGTCTCCCAGCTGCCCGAGCAATTGGAGAGGGCCTTCCAGGACATCGCCCGCTCGATCACCACCGGCACCGCCACCTCGGCCTCGGTGGACGCGGTCATGGGCGGGGGGATTTCGCTTCAGACCCTCTACTACCCCGAATACGTCAATCCCCGGGCCCCGGGGGAGAAATTGCGGTGGGTGGGATCGGTTTTCGCCCTCTTCGTGGACAAGTGGGGGAACTTGAGGGAGGATAGCGACCAGGACGGGGTCCTGACCGTCCGGAACGGGGAGGACGGATCCAAGGGGGATCACGTGGTCGCCTTCAACAGCCCGCTGGAGAGGGCGGAGACTCCCCCGGCGTGCTACGACTTCGGCCATCTCGTCACCCGCTGCTACGATCCCCTGGGGACGAACGAGCTCTCCCTGTTTCCGGGGGGGAAAAGGCATCCGGAGAACATCCATCGGGTGAAGGCCGTCTTCGACGTCGGCTCCTGGCTCTCCCGCCTGGACGGGGAAAAGCTCGTGACCAAGGGCCCCCGCGCCTACGGCGCTCCGGCCACCGTGGCGAACAGCCAGAGGCTCATCTATTACGGAAAACCCGCGGGCCGAAAAACCGTCCTTTCCATCTTCGGTACGGACGAGGCCTCCTTGAACGATTTGGGTCCGCTGATGATTTTCGACGACTATCAAGGGACTCTTCCGGGTTTTTCCGCTAAAAACGCGGCCTTAAGGGCCTTGGCGGAATGGATCGTCGGGAAAGATCAGCCGGGTTTGAGATCCAGGGAGGTGGGCGATCCCTGGTCGGACGACATCCGCCGGGTCGTCTGGCGCCTGGGGGACGTCGTCAACTCCAAGCCGATGATAGTTTCCAACCCGGCCGCGAACTACGATCTCCTCTACCGGGACCGGACGTATCGGGACTTTCGGAACGCCCACGCCTTAAGGCGCCAGATGGCCTATTTCGGGGCCAACGACGGCATGCTCCACGCGGTTAACCTGGGCTTTTACGGATCCGCTCCCGGAGGGGGCGCGTCCTACGCCCTCGCGCCCCCGGACGGCCGCGAGCTTCCCGCCCACGAGCTGGGAGCGGAAGTCTGGGCCTACATACCCACCTCGCTTCTTCCGCATCTCAGGTGGCTGCCCGATCCCCAGTACTCCCACGTCTACTACGTGGATCTAAAACCCCTGGTGACGGATGTGAAGATCGGCGGGAAATGGCGCACCGTCCTTTTGGGCGGGCTCAGACTCGGCGGCAGGCCCGTGGCGACCCCGGACGCCGCCTCGGCCGGAGCGGAGTTTTACTACTCGGAAGTCTTCTGCCTGGACGTGAGCGATCCGGAAAAGCCCCCGGAGCTTTTATGGCGCCACGGCTCTCCGGAGGCGGGGCTCACCACCGGGCTTCCGGCCTTCGTTTCCAGCCGGGGCGAATGGTACGCGGTCATCCCCAGCGGACCCGTTACCGACCAGAGCGTCCCGTCGGCGAACGGAGTCCCGGGGCGCGTGGTCTTCGGATCGGTTTCGCCTTACGACGGGCACAGCCGCCAGCGGGCCCGGCTCATCGTTTTGGACGCGGAAAAGGGCCTTCCGGCGGTGGACGTCTCGAAGCCGGAAAACGCCGACTACCTGAGGGCGGCGGAGGAGGACAGCTTTTTCAACAACCCCTTCCTGCCCCTGGCCCAGCGGAGGGAACCGAACTGGTCCAACCACGTCCTCTACTACGGCCTCACCGTGAGTCGGGATCCGTCCACGGGAGTCGACTCCGGGGCGGTCTACCGCTTGCAGATGGCGTCCGCTACGGACGGAAGCCCGCTTCCGGTTTCCCAGTGGAAGCTCAAAAAACTCTACGACACGAAAAAACCCGTTACCGGCCAGGTGAACTCGACCTACGACTCTTGGGGGAACCTCTGGGTGATCTTCGGCACGGGAAGGCTGTGGAGCCAAGAGGACGTGGGTCCCTGCCGGAACGTGGCGGCGTCTCTCGCGTCGGCCTGCGAAAAAAACCACGAGCAATACCTCTACGGGATAAAGGAGCCTTTGACGGAAAACGGCCTTATGACTTTCCAGGATATGTCCAAAGCGCGGGTGATGGACGTGAGCGGAGCGAAGGTCTTTAAAGACGGACGGGTGAAGGGTCTTTCCGCCCAGCCCGGTCTCTCCCCCGGCGCCGGCGGGACCATGAACTACCCGGCCTTGTCCGATCTCTTGAGGAGCTTAACCTTCGGCGGCTACAAAAGGAGGCTCGCGAGCGGAAAAGTCTTCCGCCCGAAAGAGAACCACGCCTACGAGATGATAACCACCCAGCCGAAGCTCGTGGCCGTCGGCGGGGGAGTCTCTTTCGCGGCCTTCACGTCATTCGAGCCCCGGGCCGAGAACTGCGGCGAGAACGGCTACGGCTACCTCTATATTCTAGACACCTTCACCGGGCTTCCCCATCCCTCGCTTGGCGCGGTCTTCCACGCCGGGACGGATTCAGCCAAACCCTCCCCGTTCGAAGAGGGCGAGGCGGGGGGGGTGATTCCCACGGGAAAGGGCGCGCCCACCGAGGCCTACATCTCGGTCTCGGCCGCGGGGATCACCGTCTCCGCCACCGCTCCGGACATGAGCGCTTATTCCGTCTCGTTGGCCGGCGTCGGCGGACTGCGAAACGGAGCGCTCTTCTGGAAGGAGGTTCTAAACTCGGGCTTCATTTTAGATCCGGAAGCCATGATAAGCGGTTTGTAGCGGGTTCGACTTTTCCGGCCGCAAGCGTTTGGTAACCGACGCGGGCAGTTCAGGTGCACCTGAAACGCCCGCGTTTTTATTTCCGCGCCCCGAAACTCCTCTCCCGCGCCAAAACGTCTTCCTCTTCGGGGAGCGTTTTGTAATTACGTCAAAAGTGAAATGAACATCCCGCCGGGGGAATTCATATCTTCCGGATTCAAGCGGCGGGCGTTTTTGGTCCGCGATGATTATTACGATTACGCGGCGGAAAGTTTGGAAAACGCGGCCAAACGCGAAGCGGACGTTTTCAAAGGGAACGCCGAAGCGGGAGAACTGTTTTCGAGGTTGGCCGGCTTAGAGAGGGTCGTGAACAAAACAAGTCGCGAAAAGGCGGAAAAAGGGACGATGAAAGATCCCGGGCGCGCCTGCTTAAAAAGTTTTTTTAAGAGGAACGGATCTTTTTAAAACATCCGATTTTAAAGAAAGCCGCGGCCCCGGGCGGGTTTTTACGCTTTTTTCCGCGCTTCCGTTTAAGAAGCTTCAGGGAAAATTCATGGCGCGTCCAGAAGAATCGGCCTGGCGCCTTTGGTCGGATGAAAAAATGCGCAAGGGGGCTTAACCTTGCGCATTTCTTACTACTTTGTCGGGGTGACATTTTGGGGAAAATCCCCCAAGAGCTTAAAGGTCTATAGGCGTCTCCTTTCCAGGTTTCCCTGAATGAGAAAAATTGAATAGTCCCCCCCGTTTTAAAACCGGGGGAACGCGTCCGTCTTAACCGGACGCGCGGCCTATTTCCCCGCTTGAGGATCCCCCCGCCCCCGTTCCCCCGGGTTTTATAAAAACCCGGGGGAGGGGAGGGTGGGCATGCTGGAAGTCTACGGTCAATGCAGGGTGGGATTTATGAAAACCGGATCGTTTATATTCTTCGGGAGGTTGATTTTTTCCAAGGTCTTTTTAAGCTCCTCGACGCCCTTGGCGTCGGGGTAGCACATGGCGATGATCCCCATGAAGTTGGTGGTCTCCACGATGGCCTCGATTATGAGGGTTTTCTGGCCCTTGATCTCGTAGTCGAGGTTCTCCAAGACCGGAGCCAGATAGGAGAGCACCTTGGCGGCCGCCTTGGACGAGGCCTCCGTTAAAAGGGAGAGGCTGGTGCCGGGGAAGTTCGTCTGTCCGGCCTCCCTGGCCACCACGTCCGCGAGCGAGGCGAACTCGCCGTTTAAAGACTCCCGATCGTCCGCGCTCAACATGGCGTCGTTTCGGGCGCCCTTTTCGGAGAGCTCCATCATCCTGGTGATGGTTCGGGAAAGCACGCTGTAACGCTGGTAGGCCGTGTTCAGGTCGGCTATGACCTGGGGGAGGTCCTCCATCTGCTTTCTGGCGGCGCGCACGGCCTCGGTCACGTCCTCGGGCATGCCCTTCGCGGCCGGAAAATTCAGGACGCTGGCTAGAAGGGACGTTATGTTGTTCATCTCTTCGAATTCGTTTAGCATCATCAACATTTGAGTTACCTCCAAATCTTAAAGCCCGTAACCGAGGCTGATTGAATCTTTTTTCCTAGCCGTTTAGGAGGGACAGGGCCATTTCCGGCAGGGCGTTGGCCTGGGAGAGGATGGCCACCGCCGTCTGGCTTAAAACCTGATTGCGCACGAAGTCCGTCATTTCGCCCGCGATGTCCACGTCGGAAATCTGGCTTTCGGCTATCTGCAAGGTGTCGTGCATGCTCTCCAGATTGGCCAGGGTGTTTTCCAGACGGTTGAGGTAGGCCCCCAGCCTGGAGCGGCAGGTCTCCTTTTTGGCGATGGCCCTGTCTATCCCCTCCAGGGCCTCCTGGGCCGTGCTCTGGGTGCGGACGCCGGCTCCGGCCCAGTCGCCGTCGGAGGCGTTCTGGATCTCGATGAAGGTCTCTCTGTTTAAACCCCTCACCCAACCCGATCCGGCGCCTATCAAGGCGGGTCCGCCGAAAAACCTTCCGCCGTAGCGGTAGAAATTTATGTCGTAGGCCGAGTTTTTGGAAGAGGAGCCGGCGTTTAAAATCCAGAGGTCCCTCTCCTTTCCCGGATCCCTTCCCTCGAGGCGCACGCTGTAGGTGCCGTAGCCCGTGGGCTGGGATTTCAAGACCCCCCAGTATTCCCCGCCGTTTCCAAAATAGGAGCCGCCCGCGGCTCTTTCTCCGGTCTCGTCGTTGTGCCACATGATGGCCGAGGCGAAGCCGGGTTTGCCGTTAATATCCTTGCCCAGCTGGTCGTCCGAGCCGAAGACGTCGTCGTGGTTTCCGCCCTCGCGGTTGAAGACGTAGACCGAGCGGTAGCCCGCCTCGTAGACGTAGTCCTCGACCCGGGCCCAGAAGGTGTCGCTATTGTCGTTCACCGAGCGGGCGAAGGCCTCGGCCACGTCGGTAATCTCGCCGTACTCCGGCGGGGGTACGATGGAGTGGAAGTCGTAGAGTTCGGCGTTCTCGCAGGCCTCTTTCGCCATCTCTCCGGATCCGAGGTAGTAGACCTCGTCTCCTAGGCAGATTCGATGGGCGTTGGCGGCGGAGTTTTCCGCTCCGCCCACCAGGGAGTCGAAGGTCTCCCCCGCGCGGAAGTCCAGGCGCACCCGAGACTGGGTCCCGCGGTTCACCTGATCTAAGAGCTTTTCCAAAGAGGTTCCGCTCTGGATCTGGTAGGCGCCGGCCACGTAGCGTCCCCGGGAGAGACTGGCGTCGTTGGATTCCGCCAAATCCCAGTTGTAGCCGTAGGAGAAAATCTGGCCCGAGACCCAGCCGGAGACCTCCTGGTGGAGGCTGGGGATGCCGCCCGCGCAGCAGCCGTCGGCCACGGCCGGATCGGCCAAGGCCGTGGTGGACCAAACGTCGTTTTTAAAGTCGCCGCCGATGCTTAAGCCCGAGGCGACCGAGGCCCGCAGGTCGCAGACCTTGATGAAGTAGTAGTCCTCGGCTATGCTGTCTCGGGCGCCGAAGTGCACCTTGAGGCCCTGGCCGTGGTGCATGTAGTTGACGCTGCCGTCCAGGATCTTTATGCCGTTGAACTCGGTCGCGTTCGCGATGCGGTCTATTTCGGCCGCCATGAGCTGGTATTCGGAGTTTATTATCTCCCGCTGGAGGGTGGTGAAGGTGCCGGTCGCGGCCTGCTCGGCCAATTCCTTCATTCTTATGAGCTTCTCGTCTATGATGGTCATGGCCGCGTCGGCCGTCTGAAGGAGGCTTATCGCGTCGGCGGTGTTTCGGATGCCCTGCTCCTTATTGAGGATGTCGGTGCGCATGAGTTCCCGGATGCCGTATCCCGCCGGATCGTCCACGGGGGAGTTTATCCTGAGTCCCGAGGAGAGGCGCTGGGTGTTGACCGCGAGCCTCTGGTAGCTCTGGCCAAGATTGTAGTTGGCGAAGAGCGCCGGCATATTGTGGTTTATCACGAGTCCCATGTCCAACCCCCGATCGTCTTGACAAGTCTTCGAAGGAAGCTCGAAAGCCCTCGAACTTCCTTCAGCATTCTTATCGGCTTCCGGAGGAAGGACTTTAAGCTTTCGGGCCTTTTTTTTAAATTTTTTCGAAAAGACTTCATAAAGCCCTTATTCGGCGCTCAAGGCTCGGAAAGGCCTTCGTCTCGAGCTTGGGCCGAAACGCGGGAGGGGCTTTTTTTTGAAGCGCCTTTCGGTTCATCCGTACATTAATATATGGAGGATCCCCTAGGGGATGACCCGTCTTCCGGCGGGCGTCCGGGCCCACTTCCGGCGTCGGGGGATGCCGGGGGCCCCTGGGCGCGCCTTCCGGGCGGCTCCGGCGAAGGCCCTTTCCCGGACCGGGGGAGCTTTCCTTCGGGTAGTCTTTTCCCTTTGGAATCCGGAAAGTTTGGCGCGGAAGATCTTCTTCACCTCTCTTTTTTCTCCCCGAGCCTTGTTTCCGCCGCCATCCCGTTGCCGCCCTTCCGTTTCCCCCGCCTTCCCGCCCGGCCTAGGGCCTCGGTCGGGCGGGACCCGTCTCGGGCGTCCCTCGTCCAGGGGGAGCCTCTTCGGGGCGATTTCGGTTTTTTTTCCGGATCCTTCATTGGCGGCGGCCGGGGTGGGCGAAGACAATTGACACTCCATCCGGTAAGGATTATATTCAGCGGCGGGGAGGTAGGTTTTATTTTAGGAAAACAAGTTTTCTCCCCGGAAATTCGCGCCCCGGCCGGGGCGCTCGAATATTGATAATAATAGATCGTAATTGGATGCCAATTAGATCTAAAATATCCACGCTGATTCAGGGGCGCCGCTTTCCGCCGCCTTCGCCCCCACCCCCGGGCCCTTCCCGCGGCGAAGACGGCCCCCCGCGTTTCCGGCGTCCGCCGGATTTAACCGGCTTTGGAGAAGCGCTTGCCGAAAAAAGAAAGTCTAGGGTCCCTTCCGGAGGGGGAAGGGTCGTCCGGAGGGGATTTTTTTCCGGAAACCGAGGCGGGTGGCTTCGCGCCGGAGAGCGGGGAGGAGGACGACTTCGATCCTGACTTCGGGGAGGATCCTGACTTCGGGGAGGATGATTACGGGGAGGAAACGGACTCGTCGCGTCTTCCGGTCGAGTTTCCCGGGGAGTCCTTTCCGGCGCCCCGGGAGCCGGGGATGCCTCCCTCCGGGCCGGTGGTGTCCGGATCGCTTTCCTCGTATCTGGGGGAGCTCAAGCACTGCCGCATTTTAAGCCGCAAAGAGGAAAAGGACTTAATCGAGAGGTATCTTCGCACCGGCGACTCCGAGGCCGCCGGGCGCCTGGTGACCGGAAATTTGAGGCTGGTGGTGAAAATCGCCATGGAATTCCAGAACCAGTGGCTCAACAACATTCAAGATCTCATCCAGGAGGGTAACTTGGGGCTGCTCCAGGCCTTAAAGAAGTTCGATCCCTCCCGGGGGGTGAGGTTCGGCTACTACGCCGCCTACTGGATCAAGGCCTACATCCTCAAATACATCATGGAGAACTGGCGCCTGGTGAAGATCGGCACCACCCAGGCCCAGCGGAAGCTCTTCTACAACCTCAAAAAGGAGGAGGAGAGGATCATAAGGGAGGGTTTGGAGCCGGGTCCCGAGCTTTTAGCCGAGCGCTTGGGGGTGAGCTCCCGGGACGTGGAGGAGATGACCAGCCGCTTCAAATCCGGAAACGAGATCTCCCTGGACGCCCCCACCTCGGGCGAGAGCGAGGAGACCCAGGTGAGCATCATCCCCTCTCAAGACGATCCCGCGGACAGCATCCTGGCCGACAGGCAGATGCGGGAGCTCATTTCCGGAAAGCTCAGGCGTTTCCGGAAGACCTTGGACGAGCGGGAGAACTTCATCCTGGACCATAGGCTTTTAAGCGAGGAGCCCTTAACCCTCCAGGAGCTGGGAGAGGAGTTCGGAGTGACCCGGGAGAGGGTGCGCCAGCTGGTGGAGAAATTGAAAAAAAAGCTCTACGCCTACCTCTCCAAGGAGCTCCCCCATTTGAATCCGGCGGAATAGATCGCCCCTTCCCAGGGGGAGATAAAACGGCTTTTTCCGACGCCGCGGCGCCGGCCCGGGTCCCGGGCGGGAGCCCGGGGCCGTTTCAAGGAGGCGCTTTTTTTAAAGCCTATGCCTAGACCCACTTTTTTCCGGACCTCCCCAAGGTTTCCGAGCCTCCTCCTTTTGACCCTCGTCTTCACGATTTTGGCCGGCTGCCGCGCGGTCGCCGGCGGCGGGGAGAGCGCCGTCACCCGGAGCTACTACTACTTCCTGCGGGCCCAGTACGAGGAGCTCGTCCATAACGACGATCAGGCCGTGGTCCACATGATGCGGGCCTCCGACGAGCTGGGGCGGCCCTACTATTTGGAGATGGAGACGGCCAAGATGCTGGCCCGCAAGGGCCGGGTGGAGGAGTCCTTCAACTTCGTCCGGCGGGCCATAGAGGAGCGCCCCGACGACCCGGAGGCCAGGCTATTCGCGGGCTATCTGGCCTCGGTCACCGGCCAGTGGGACGAGGCCGAGAAGAACTATCTGGAGGCTTTGCGCATCGAGCCCGACAACGACGAGGCCATCTCCTTTTTAGGCGCCATGTACGCCGAGAGCGGACGCTTGGACGAGGCCTCGGACGCCTTCAAGAAGCTCGTCTCCATGACGCCCTCCTCGTATCTGCCCGACTACTTTCTGGGGAGGGTGGCCCACCGCCGGGGCGACATTCCGGAGGCCATCACCTATTTCAAGCGCTCGGCCAAAAAGAAGCCGGACTTCGTGGAGAGCCTGGTGGAGCTCGCCATGCTCTACGAGCAGACCGGGGATTTGGGAAACGCCGAGAAGGTCTACCGCCAGATAATAAAGCACCAGCCCGGCATCCCCATGGCCAAGGCCAGGCTCGCCCGCATTTTGATCAAGACCGGAAAGCGCCAGGAGGCGGTGGGCTTGATCGAGGAGGTCTCCGGCATGCACCAGACCTCCGAGGACGCCGGGCTCACCATCGGGCTCATGTTTTTGGAAGAGGGGCTCCATAAGCAGGCCGCGGGCGAGTTCTCCCAGGTGTTGAAGAAAAACAAAAATAACGATCAGGCGCGGTACCTTTTGGCCGTCACCCTCTCCGAGAGCGGCGACGACAAGGGCGCGAAGGATCTCTTGGGAAAGATCTCCCCCGCGAGCGACGAGTACGTGGACTCGGTCCTCTTCCTTTCCTCAATTCTGGTAAAGGAGGGGGATTCCATCAGGGCTTTGGAGCTTTTAACCGCCGCGAGGCGCGTCAACCCCTCGTCCCCCATCCTTCTGGTCGCGACGGGGCGCATCATGGAGGAGCTGGACCACCTCACCCAGGCCCGGGACCTCTACCGGGAGGGGACGCGCCTTTTTCCCGACACCGCCGACATCTACTTCTCCCTCGGGGCGGTGGAGGACCGCCTAGGCCGCAAGGACGACTGCGTGAAGGCCATGCGCCGGGCCGTGGAGCTGGATCCCAACTTCGCGGACGCTTTGAACTATCTTGCCTACACCTGGGCCGAGGAGGACGCCAACCTCAAAGAGGCCCTCTCTTTGGCTTTGAAGGCCAACACCTTGAAACCCGACAACGGCTACTATCTGGACACCCTGGCCTGGGTCTACTACCGCCTGAACGATCTGCCCAAGGCCCTCCCCCTCCTGGAGAGGGCCGCGGCCCTCTCGGACGAGAATCCGGTGGTGATGGAGCACCTGGGGGACGTCTACATCCGCCTGAACCGGGCCGGGGACGCGAAACGCGTCTGGCAACGGGCGGTGGAAAAGGGCCACGAGACGCCGGATCTGGTTTTGGAGAAGCTTAAGCGGCTCCAAAATCCTTAAAAGCCCCCGTCCTTCCGGCGAGAGACCCCTTTCGCGAGACCCCCTCCCATGAGCCTTCACCCGCGCCTCTTTCCGACCCTCCTCGTTTTCCTCCTTTTTTGCGCCTGCGCCCCGGCCGGAGGCGGCCTTGAAAGCCTCCCCGCCGAGGGGGATCTTAAGGCTTTGGAGCTCGCCCGGTCCATTTATCAAAGAAACCGTGACCTCCCCACCCTGGCGCTTCGGGGGGAGGTGAACTACTCCCGGGGAACCGAGCGCTGGTACTTCCGTTTCGAGCTCGTGGGCCGCCGGCCGGACGCCTTCCTCTTCACCATCCTGGACCCCATGGGCACCCCCGCCTACCGCATCCTCGCGGACGGCTCCCGGATAAAGGCCCTGGACTACCGGCAAAGGATCTATTACCAGGGCGCGGGCGGCGAGCGGCCCTTGGAGGCCTTTCTCCCCCTGCCCCTGAGCTCCTCCGAATTCCTCTCGCTTTTGGCCGGCATCCTCCCCGAGGAGCCCGTCTCCGCCCGCGGCGAATCCGGGCTCTCGCCGGAGGACCGGGCGGGCTACCTCAGCTATCGAAGCGGGGATCCAAATGATCCGGGTCCTTGGTTTTTGCGCTTGACGGGCGGACCGGGCTTTAGACCGGAGGACAAGCCCGTCTTAACCGAGCTCTCCCGGGGTTCCCGACGCGACCCCGAATTTTCGGCGCGCTACGATAAATGGGGAAAGCACCCTAGGGAGGACATAGGCGAGCTCGTCGACTTTCCGGAGGAGCTTCAGGCCGTCTGGAACGGGAGGAGCCGGATCCTCGTGAAAGCCGTCTACACGGAGATACGCTTAGGCTTCACGGCGCCGGAATCCGTCTTCCGCCTGGAGCGCCCCGAGGGTTTTTCCGCGCGCGAGCTTTAGGGTTTCCGTTCAAAATCCCGGGTCTTTTTTTCCGATCGTCTTCGGCCTTTAGCCCTTAACCTTTCGTCTTTCACCTTTCACCTTTCGTCTTTCACCTTTCGTCTTTCCCGCCGGATCAGGGCCGCTCAAGGAGAGGAAAACGAAAGGAAGACGCGTTTAAAACCCTATTTCTTTATCTCTTAATCTTTTTTCTTCCGGGCGCTTCACTTTTTTCCCGCGTTTAAGATATTTTCCGCGGAAGCTTCGTGAAATCCCCGGCTCCCCCGGCGGAACGCCTCCGCCGGAGCCCAACAAATCCGATGGAAAGCCATGGCCGAAGACGATTATAAAAAAGAAGCCCCGGATTCCGGGGCCGCCGTTACGGGCGCCGGGCGCCCGGAAGGGGACGATCGGGCGGATTTCCGGCTTCCATCCCATTGGGGCGGAAACGGCTTGCCGCTTTCCGAGGATCGGGGGGGGGGCCGCGGGGGAAGCGCTTACGGCGGCGGGGACGACGATGATGAAGACGGAGAATTTGCGGATTACGGGGATTACGACGAAAACGAGGAGTACGCGGACGAAGAGGACGAGGAAGACGAGGAAGAAGGGGATTACGAGGACGAAGGGGAGGATTTCGAGGAAGCCGAGCCGGAGCATCCTCCGGACGGATTGAAAATACCGGACCTTGACGACGAGGGCGCGTACGAATCCGAAAGCGACGAGGGCGCGTACGAATCCGACGGCGAAGAGGGCGCGGACGATTCCGTCGGCATAGAAGGCGAATATCTGAGCGGGGCGGCGGACGACGCCGGGCTCGCGGAAGATCCCCTGGAGTACAACCGCGGGGATTACGACGCCGACTTCGGGGATGACCCTTCGGATCCCGCCCATGGCGAGGCGGATATCTTCGGCTCCGGGAAGGAAGGCGGAAACGAGGGATCTCCCTTCCCGGGCGCCCCTCCTTACGGGCTTCCTCCCGATCCCGAGGAGGCTCTGGAAGAGGTGCGGGACATTTTCCGGTCCCTGGACCGGGGCGCCGGCTCCGAAAAAAAACCTAAAACGGCGGAATCTCCGGAAACGCCCAAATCGGGAACCCAAACCGATTCCGGAAACGCTCCGGGCGCCTCCGCGGTCCCCCGTCCGGGGCGGCCGCGGGAGGGCGGCCTTTCCGCCGGGAGGTTGCTCCCCGCGAAAAAACCGGTGCCCGTTAAAAAATCCGAAAACGACGAAGGCCGGACCATTCTTTTAACCGAGAGGGTGGAGGACCATCCGGAGAGGAGCGCCATCGGGCGCCAAAACCCCGCCCATTTAGCGGCCGCCGGCCGCCGGGAGGGCGCCACCCGCGCCCCGAGGCCGGCCGCGGCCCGAATTTCGGCGAACGCCGGAGGAGCTACGGCGGGATCCCTCCGGAGGGCCGCGGCGGGGGAGCGTCCGGAAAGGGTTTCGGAGGAGGACGCCTCCGGCCGGATTGTTCTTTCCGGAAACAGGCGTCCGGCGCGCGCCTCCACCCGGGTGGGAAACAGCTTTCCGCCGGCTCCGGATTCCGGAAGACCGTCGGGGGATCCGGTGGTGCCCCGGGACTGGTCCAAGATAAGGGCCGGAGACCAGGACGGGAGCGGGACGCTCAAGGTTTCGGATCTGACGGTGGACGAGCTTACGGAAATTATGGAGCGGGCCCTGGAAAAGGCCCTTTCCAGGGTCTTTTCCCGGCTGAAAAATTAAGGGTCATGTTTTCCGCGGCCCGCGCGCTGGCTTTCCTCCGGCGCGGGAAAAGATCCAGACGCTTTCGCCTCGCTGACAAGTGGTCGCGGGGGGCCGCGTTCCAAGGCGGGACGCCGGCGGCTTGATTCCGCCCGCGGCGTGAAAAGCGCCGTTTCTCTCCGAACTGATGGGGGACGCGGATCGGGGAAACTTCCACGATGACGATAAAAGGGCTCTCCATTAGGAAGCCTAAGGGTTTTTTTTAAAAGGCTTCCGGATCGGGGGTTGAACCGCCGGTCGCGTTTTAAAATACGCGATCACGGAAAGGACGAAGAAAAATCGTCCGGCGGGGATGGTTTCCGGCCTTCGGACTTTCCTTTGAAACGCGGAGAGGACGTGACGAACATCTTCCGGATCGGGTGAAACAGGAAAAACGAATGAATCTTATCTTCCGTTTAACTACGTTCCGCGAGAGAGGAGGTGGAAAGATCGAAAATCGAAAGAGGGATCCGGCGAACTTTGAAGTTAAAAAATTTCTCCCTACAAAAAAATGTCACCCTACAAATAAACAAATAAAACTTCCGCCGGCGAAAAAAAACGTCCACCAGCGGATACCATATCCCGCACGCCTTTTTAAATTTCCGCCCGACTGGATGAAAACAAGCCCGCCAAAAAAACGTATACCCGCGAATAAAAGGCGCGGCGAAAAATATAGCCGAACTTCGGGATAAAGTCGAATATCAGCGAAAACCGCTTTGGAAAAAAATTGAAAGCGCGTCAAGCGGATATCCAAGCGCGTCCATCGCGCGCCTCGGAGGGGATCTTTTAAACGATCCTCCGTCCTTGAATTCGGACGCCTTTAAACCGGATTACCCTGGCGTCTCCCGCGGAGGGCTTTGAGGCGCCCGCCCGCGTTCGTCAAATGAGACTTTCGAAGGGCCCGGGCGGACGTTTTTTCTCCTGAAACTTCCCCCGCGGACGTGTTTTTCGGCGCGGACGAAAGCCGGGGGAGCTTCCCCGGCCTCGGTTATCGAAAAGGAGCGCGGACGGCCGTCTTTCCGGCGCCTTAATGGCGCCGCGGAAAGGTTTTGGCGTCTGAGAGCTCTTTAGGGAGCTTTTAGGCTTTTCCAGGGCGTTTGGCGCGGGGCCGCCGTCTTCTTCCGAAGGGGACGGCGGTTTCGCTCCGGGATCGGTTTTTAGGTTCCGACGCCTGATCTGACGCGCCGGTTTCGTGAATCGGGGTTGGAAAAATATCGCATTAATATATATAATAGTAAATATTTATAATAATACACCTAGAAAATATATCACTAGCGTCCTAAATAAAATTACATCTTTCTCATATGGCAATATATGAATAGTTAGTTTCATAAATTTCGATAAGTAGTATGGAATAGATTATATTTCTGCCTAACTCTCAGATATGGTCTTTCTGGACAGTTTGGGCGCGGGAACTCTGAAAGCTTGAATATAAGCGGTTTTCAGCAAATTCTTTGAAGAGTTGAGCCAGTATT
>JAISMF010000006.1 GCA_031276865.1 Deltaproteobacteria bacterium
TTTTTTATTGCATATTTTCCAATTAATATGTTGATATCTTCTTAGATAAATAATATAATCTCTTACATCTCTACTTGGCCACCATATCTTTCTAATGGAGGTGAAATAATGGATGTAAGCGATTTTATGGATAAAGATGATCATTTAAGTATAGGTAATATTCAATTTACCTCTTTAGGTGTTATTTCATCTTTTTTTGACAAAACTAACTTGGTTTCTTTTGTTGATGAGCTTTTACCTAAAAATAGGGTTCATAATGTTACCCATGGGGAATGCTTCAAGTTGCTTACCTTATCTACTTTTTGCAAAACCCGTAGGGCCTTATATAAATTGTGTGAAAATCTTGCTGACATTCCTATTTTTTCTTTTTTTCATCGTGAAATAGACATCAATGATTTCAACGATGATGTGTTGGCTAAATTTTTTGAAGCCATTCACAACTATGGAACTTCTGCGTTTTTCTTGAGGATTGTTCAGCATTTAGCCCCTCAGTTGCCTAATCTGCTTCATTTTGATGTATTACATACCGACATAACTAATTTTACTGTATATGGTAAATATGAATACGCTGATGTTGATGATATTGCTGAAAATATTATCAAGATCGTCCTTGGGCACCCCAAGGATAAACGTTTTCACCTTAAGTGCCTCAGCCTTGCCCTCATTAGCAATTCGCTGGGGGTACCAGTGTTTATGAGAGAATTATCAGGTAATTGCAGTGACAACAAGGAATTGAACAAGATAATGCGTACTTTCTGCAATTCCATCAAAGACAGCATAAATACTGATACGATTCCATTATACATAGCTGATGCAGCTTTTTACAGTAAGGATAATATTTTTGATTTTCCAGCTAATTATTTAACCAGAGTTCCGGAAACCAATACAGATTCACGCAATCTTATCTATAGTGACATAGAACTGCAAACTATGTTACATGACAGTAGATACTCTTTTTATGAGACTAAATCATCATATGGAGGTGTAGAACAAACTTGGTTACTTGTCCACTCCACAGAAATGGCTGAAAAGCAAAATGCAACTTTAGAGAGAAAATTAAAAAAATTAATGTCTTCTGCTAACGGTGCATTGAAAGTTCTTGAGAAACGTGCATTTTCTTGCCAAGAAGACGCTGAGAGAGAAGCAAAAATATGGATATCAAAACAAAAAATGTGCCAATTTGATACGGTTGAAATAATTTCGATAGAACGGCGAGCTGAAGGAAAAAAAGGACGCCCCAAAGTCGGTGAAAAGCTTGAAAAGAATTTTTTTATTAGAGGTACCCTTATTTTTGATAGTGAAGCCGTTAATAGGGAACGGTTAGGTGTAGGACGCTTTATCTTGGCAACAAACAATCTAACTCTTTCTGCTGAAGAAATCCTTACTAATTATAAGAATCAAGCGAAGGTAGAAAAATGTTTTAGACATTTGAAGGGTAAAGAGATGCGTATCTCAGAGATCCTGTTAAAAAAGCCGGAAAGAATTCAAGGCCTCTGCTGCTTTATGTCTTTGGTCATGTTAATATCTTCGTTATTGGAATTGAAATTACGCAATGGATTGAAAGAAAAAGAGAAGACTATCTCCGACAATTTAGGGAAACCTACTTCCAACCCTACCTTACATCTAGCATTTCAACTGCTAGAAACTATTTCTGGCGAGATTATGTATGATAAAACAATACAACAATTCTATATGCAAGTAAGAGTTGTAAAATCACCTGAAATTATTGATATTTTAGAACAATTTGGCCAAGAAGTTCTTAATATGTATCTTACAGATAAAATTATATTGTCGCAAACATCTTTAGAACGTTTTATATATAATTATTGTAAAAAAAATAAACTTAAAATATCTTAATATTATAAAAAATATTTGTTATAGCATTATTAAAGTATAATAATATAAAATATATATTATATTAGCTGTATATTATGATTTAGTGCTGTTTTGATACGTTTTAATTTTGATTTAACATAAAAATTGTTTACTATAATGTTCTTTTGAAAAGTGAAAAAGTTCAAAGCTAAATTAAATCCCCTCTTCGTTTTAGCAACCAGCGGAATATCAGAATATTCATGATGCGGGACTCATAAATAATCGAATGAATCCTTATAATTTTCCAAAGCGTTTTCGGCTGAAATAGTTTCCCGATGCTTTAAAAACTTTAAATATCGCCTCGGTCAGCGGAAGGTATTATTGTCCCTTATGAGAACCACTACTTTTGAACGGCCGAAAATACCTAAACCTAGTTCAACCACCTCTTTCGCTTCCATAAAATAATGTTTGGAGTACTCTTTTTCAGAAATCTGTTCCATGGCTTTCTGGGCTAAGCTACGGGCTTTTTCGCACTTATCCTCAATTGTTAAATTAGAGGAATTTATAGGTTCTTTTTCGGATTTAACTTCAATAATCACGTAAACATTGTCGGAAAAAACCAAATCAAGATCCGATTTTCCCATGGATGATGAAACTTGAGATCTGGCATCGATACCCATTCCGTTAATAAAAGCTTGAATAACGGAATGATAGTATTTTTCCATTGGTATATGTTGTTCGGAGGATAATTTAGCCAAGGATGTTTCAAAGAGTTTCTCAATCGCGGCGGCGTCACGTTTGAGGACGGCGTTCATAAATATTTCCCCTGTTGAAATTAATTCTTTAATATCGGCAGGGCCGAAATACGCTTGATAGAAAGCAATGGGGTAACAGCGCTCTACTTCCATATTCGGGATTTTAAGGGAATAAGGCTCCTTCTTATTTTTCCATGTTACTCCGTTCAAAGTTAGATAACCGGTTTGAAATAAAATAGGAATCGGAGAGACATCGACCGCGATAAACGCGCTTAAGTATTCCTTTGGAGCTCTGAGCGGAGGTTTAAAATTAAAAGAGTCAGGGTTGTTCGCGATGATTTTTGTTAGAAAAGATGGCGGACCGACCTGGAGCCAGTAGTCTTTAAAAATTTTTTCATCAAAAAAATTAACAATGGAAAAGGGGTTTAAAACTCTGGTCGTCTTGTCTGACGTGGTTTCATCAAAATTGGTTCTCCCGTCAAAAACATATCCATCATACCAATTTAGTATTTCCTTTCTAAGATCGGCTACTGTGGATTCTGGCTCCATTTGTTCCGTCGCTATAAGTTCGTTAAGAGTTTCCTCATAACGATCGGCAAAGAGAGAGTCCAAGTCTTGAAGAGTAAAACCGCAGATTCCGGCGTACTCAGGTCTAAGGGATATGTCAACAATGTTGTTCGTGGTCTGATCTAGAGCCGCCCTACCCGCTTGCGAGATACCGGTTACAAAGATAAAATGAATAAAATCGTCAAGATTCTTAAACCCGCGGTAAAAATCGTGGAGGGTTTTCTGGTTTGCGTTGGCCACCTTGGAGTTGTCAATATTATCAATGATAGGGGCGTCATACTCGTCAATCAAAATAACAACTTTCCGATCTTGTTCTAGTCTATCCTGGTCTTTAGCCGGGTCTTTCTGAAAATCATTGTACTTATTGTACAGTTTTTTAACAAGATCGATAAGCGCGATGTCAAAAGACAAATCCGTTATCGAAAGACCTTCAGACTCCCCGATGCTACGAAGGGTAAATAAGATTTTTTTTTCCAGCATGCCAGGCTCATCAGTTTGGGCGTAATCCATACTGATGCGGATGACAGGATGTTTTTGAAATGAGTAATCCGAGGAATCAATCCATAACCCTTTAAAAAGATCCCTTTCACCGGAAAACAAAGACTCAATAGCGCTAAGAAGGAGAGATTTACCGAAACGCCTGGGACGACAAAGAAAACAAACTAGATGTTTATTAAGCAAATTATATATATACTCGGTTTTATCAGCGTAAATCATGTTTTCTTTGATAACTCGAGTAAATGATTGGGTTATTTTTGGAATATTCTTTAACACGCTAAACTCCTAGAGCGGTGAGCGAGTTTCTGGAACGACGAAACACAATACCTGAGAATTTAGTTTTTGTCCAGAGGGGGTTTATATCTTGGGTCGAGATGAAAAAAACGACTAAAAAATAGTTACCTTATTATAATATAGTTATATAATTTTCTGGTGTTTTTTTATTCCTTCTTTTGTTTATAGTATATAATATCAATAATGTTTTATTATAAAAATTTAATTTTAAATGGTCGTATTGTAAATTTTTTCGAGGGAAATATATTTATGAGTCATCCGCGAAAGTCTGGCTTTGAAAAAATATTTTCCGACCGTATGCAACATAAAGGATAAATTATAATAGCCTATAGTATATAAAGTAGATTGTTTCAAATTTTTAAAACAGCAGAGACTTTTCGCGGTCGCATCATTAATAAACTTATTTTTTTTCCACGATGACGCGTTTTTTCGCGAGGTCATTTCAGGCGTTCTTATAGTCTTTTGGGATTCAGACACTCGTTGTTTGATAACACTTGCGGAAGACCCGGTATATTGATTAAGGTGCCAGGTGCGGGAAACCGCTTGCCCGGAATTGTCCGGAGCCGACTGGAAACGGAAAGAAGGACCGCGTTAGTTGGCTAGCCTGCTACCAAATTTTTCTAATATTTATCCGCCGGGTTAATATTTTAGAACTAAAAAGAGGATAGCGCTCAGTGTATTTGGAAAAAACAAGTTAAGCGGCGATTAATTCCCCTAAAGTTTAACGCTTACGCTAAAACCACGTTACCGGCTCGATGCCGTTTTGGTTTACCCCGCAATTATCGCCAGGTCGTTTAGCAATTTTAACGCCTCGATTTTCGAGCGCGGGATAATGACGCTATTTTCGCATCGTTATCCCACACGCCTCAGCCAAAGCGCGTCCCTGTTGATCTAATCCGTTTGCCCGCTTTTCAACCGATTCGATTCCGCCTGGTTAATTTCACAAAAGCCGGCAAACAGCGCTGAAAACACGCTTTCAACAAAAAACGCGCGAAGAATTATTTTCGAAATAACTTGTCAGGGAAGCAGATCGTAGTTTTCCGAAAGCACCGGAGAAAGCAGGTTTTTAAGCGACCTTTCCAGGAGAATCTCGTTGTGCCCGAGCCCCGAGTAACCGAAGGTCACGCGGATGGCGTTGGCCACGAACTGCGAGCTTCTGTCGATGGCTATGGGGAGGCTGTCCCCTTGCAGCAGGCTGCCGGTCAGCACGCTGGAGAACATGTCTCCGGTTCCGTGGTACTGGATGGGCACCTCGGGACGGCCGGTGAGCCAGAAGCGACCGTCCTCGCGGTTGTACGCGGCCACCGCGCTCTGAGACTCGCGGCTCTTTAGGGGGAGGCTCGTTATGACCGGCATGGTCGGACCCAGATCGGAAAGGGCCCTCAGCCAGTCTTTGACCTCCTCTTCGCTCATAGACTCCGGGACGGGCCTATTCAGCATGAAGGCCGCTTCGGTGATGTTGGGGGTCACGACCTTGGCCTTGGCGGAGAGCTTTCTCATCTCCGAAACCATTTCCGGCGGCATGGAGGCGTACATCTTGCCGTGGTCGGCCATGACCGGATCCACCACCACCAGCGTCTCCGGCGTGCTGAAGGCGTCGATGAAGTTGGAGACGATGTCCACCTGGGCGACCGATCCCAAAAATCCGCTGTAGATCCCCTCGAAGCGCAGCCCCAGCTTCTCCCAGTGCTTGATGAAGCCCGGAAGCTCGTCGGTCAGATCGAAGAGGGTGAAGCCTTCAATGGCGGTGTGGGTGGAAAGGACCGCCGTGGGCACCGGGCAGACCTCGAAACCCATGGTGGATAGTATGGGGATGACGACGGTTAAAGAGCACCGCCCGAATCCGGAGAGATCGTGGATGGCCGCGACCCGCGGCAGAGGATTTTTCATATTTCGCTCCCGTCGCCGTCGTCCTCCTCCTCTTTACCCGGCCTTCCGAACCAGGCTCCGGCCAGTCCCGTCAGTCCCAGAAGGGCCATGAGGCTCCCGGAAAAAATTACCATGACGAAGACGTGCGGATTGGTGACGGAAAAAGCCATCCCGAGCGTCCAGACGCCCAGCGGAGTGAACACGAGAAAGGTTATCAGGCAGAGGATGAATCTGAACAAAGCGACCCGCTTTCCCTGAGTTTTCAAGTAAACGGAAGATTTTTTTAAATTTTTAAACGCCCCGTAAGGCGTTTTTTAAAAACCCGGCGTTTGACGCCGGTTGATATTTTAACGGAAAGCGGCTGAAAAGGGAAGAGTTTCGACGCTTTCAAGATGAGCCGGAAGAAGGAAAGAGGCGGATGGGAAAAAATTACCTTAACGAAAACCGGAGGTTAAATGAAAGTCCCGCCTGTTTACGGCGGGGACAAAGAAGGCGGGCCGGATAGGGTCACCCCTCTCCGGCCCGCCTTCGTGTTTTTTGGGGAAAACCCGGCTTCGCCGTTTACTCCTCGGTGATGGTGATGGCCTTAACTTCGCAGGCTTCAACACAAGTCTCGCAACCTACGCACTCGGCGAGATTGACCGGAACGGCAAGGCCATCCTTAATCTCGTAGACTTCCACCGGGCAAGCGTCTTTGCAGTTTCCGTCGCCGTTGCAAAGACCGGAATCGATTTTAATTACGTAACCCATTTTGATACTACCTCGCGTTCAGGGTTGATGGTTGGACTGAGTATCGCCTTCGATGAAGGCCTCCCACCTGCGGCCGGCACTGTTTTTCAAGTGAAAACGGCCACGGCAGTTTGTATATAGATCATTTTGTCAAAATAAGCAATATTTTTTTTGGCGGGAAATTATCCGATAAACAAGACCTTTTAGCCGTAATCGAGAGCGCCCGGTTCCAAGTTGGAATCTTGACGGGGGAGCCCCGGCCCTCGTCTAAAAATTAGTTTGACTTTTAAACCTCCGTTCGCGAAGGAGGCCGCCCGTCTCCGCCCGGAAGCGGCCTTTGTTCCGAAAGGTGGTTAGATCGGGTTTTGGGTGAAGTTTATTCAGGGTCGATGGATGAAATGTCGCCGTTTTTAAAAACTTTCTATCTAATTTAATTATATTATAATAATTTTATATTTAATTATCGATATTTACTTAAGAATATTCGAGCCTATAATTCCAGCCGGAAAAAACCGATTGAAACAACCCCGTTGTTTTTCGCCGCCGCCCTCCGCTTGAAAACCGACCACGGGGGCCGACTAAAAAAAAGCCCCTCCGCGAAAGAGGGGCTGGAAATAATTCGGCGCCTTAAACGCCCCGGGTTCGCGGCCGCGTCAGCCGGCCGCCTGAACCGATGGCTGCTCCGGAGCGAGCTCCGGCGCCAAAGACGGGTAGACGCTCACTTTCTTCCGGCCGTTTCCCTGACGCTCGTATTTGACGGCGCCGTCCACGAGGGCGTAGAGGGTGTAGTCCCGGCCCAGGCCCACGTTTAAGCCCGGATGGATCTTCGTTCCCAGCTGCCGGACCAGAATGTTTCCCGCCCGGACGATCTGTCCGCCGTAGCGCTTCACGCCTCTTCTTTTACCTATGGTGTCGCGGCCGTTGCGGCTGGAGCCGCCGGCTTTTTTGTGGGCCATCTTACTCCCCCCCTTCGTCTTTCAGCGGGGCGTCCCCGTCCGCCGGGGCCTCCCCGGCCGGAGCGCCCTCCCCTTCGGAAGAACCCCGATCCGTCGCCGCGACCTCCGCCGCCGCGCCATCCAAAGCGGCTTCGGAGGCGCTTTCCGGAGAGGCGTCTCCGGAGGCGGGCTCGGCGTCTTCGGCGGTCGGGAAAATGTCGGTTATGAGAAGCTCGGTTAGATCCTGACGGTGCCCGCGGGTCTTCTGGAAGCCGGTGCGGCGTTTCGTCTTGTAGACGCGGATCTTGGGGCCGCGGAAGTTGCGGGTGACGATGGCCCGCACCGAGGCGCCGGAGAGCGCCTTGGCTCCGACCTCCGCCCCGCCGCTTATGTAAAGCACGTTTTTGAGGGGCAGGGGGTCGTTTTCGACCGCGGCCTGGAGGCGGTTTACCTGTATCTTCTGGCCGACCGACACCTGATACTGGCGGCCGCCCAACTCTAAAATGGCGTACATGGAAAGGACTCCTCCCGGGAGAACTGAAGAGGGATCATATTAATCGGGAGCGGGGCTTTTGTCAATAGCCGGAAAGGCCTTTTCGGAGGTTCTTTTCGGGGGCCTTTTCGGTGCCTTTTTAGACTGTTTCGACGCCTTTTCAGGCCTTTTTGGGGCCTTTTCGGGGCCTTTTCAGGCCTTTTCAGGGCCTTTTCGTGGCCTTTTCGGGGATCGGGCGGGTTTTTCCGGAGCTCCCTCCGGCGTCCCAGGGCTCCCCCGGCCTTTCCCCCCTCATTTGACCACTAGGTTTATGAGCTTGTCCGGAACGTAGATCTTCTTCACCAGCTCTTTACCCTCGATCCACTTCATGACCGCGGGGCTGTTGAGAACCAGGGGGTCGATCTCGTCTGGAGTGAGGCCCTTGGCGAGCTTCAGCTTGTCGCGGAGCTTTCCGTTCACCTGCACGACGTACTCCACCTCGGGGCGGAAGATCTTAGTCTCGTCGTGTTCCGGCCAGCCGGAGTCGAAGACGCTCCCCTTCCCGCCCAGCTCCTCCCAGAGCTCCTCGGCCAGATGCGGGGCGAAGGGGGAGACGAGCCTGGTGACGACCGCGGAGATCTCTTTAAGGCGGATTTTAAATTTGGTGAGGTGGTTCACCAGCTCCATGATCCTGGCGATGGCCGTGTTGTAGGAGAAGCGGAGGATGTCGGCCGAGACGGACTTGATGGTCCAATGAAGCTGGTAGAGGGTCTCGGGGTCCTCCGGCGGTGAGTCCGAAAGAGGGCCGTTTCCCGGCGAGACGGCGGCGTAGAGGCGGTCCAGGAAGCTTTTCATGGCCTTGACGCCGCCGTCCCTGAAATCGCCCCCGTCCAGATACGATCCCATGAACATGAGGTAGACCCTGAAGGCGTCGGCCCCGTACTCTCGGACGAACTCGTCGGGATTCACGATGTTCCCCCGGGACTTGCTCATCTTGGCCCCGTCCTTGACAATGATTCCGTGGGCCACGAACTTCTTGTAGGGCTCGGCGAAGTCCAGATAGCCCGCCTGGTGGAGGGCCCGGCAGAGCCAGCGGCTGTAGAGGAGGTGCAAAACGGCGTGCTCGTTTCCGCCCACGTAGAGATCCACCGGCAGCCACTTTTTCGTGAGCTCCCGATCGAAGGGCCTGTCGGAAAAGCCCGTGGAGGGGTAGCGGTAGAAGTACCAGGCCGAGCAGAGGAAGTTGTCCGAGACGTCCGTCTCCCTATGGGCCTCGCCGCCGCAAACCGGGCAACGGGTCTCGTAAAACTCCCGGTGGCGGTGCAAGGGCGAATAGCCGCTTCCGTCCGGCTTGAAGTCCTCTATGTAAGGAAGAAGCACCGGCAGATCCTCCTCCGGCACCGGCACCGTCCCGCACCGGGGGCAGTGGATGATGGGAATGGGCGGACCCCAGTAGCGCTGGCGGCTCACGCACCAGTCGCGGAGGCGGTAGCGGGTCTTCTTCTCGGCCAGGCCCTTTTGGGCTAGCCACTCCGTTATTTTCAATATCCCTTCGCTTTTGGCGTCGAGGCCGTCGAAGCCCCCCGAGTTCACGAGCCTCCCCTCCCCGGTATAGGCCTCGCTTTGGACGGAGGGCGCGCCCTCCGGCGCCTCCACCACCTGGATTATGGGGAGATCGTATTTGCGGGCGAAGGCGTGATCCCTTAGGTCGTGGGCCGGAACCGCCATGATGACGCCCGTCCCGTAGCCCATGAGCACGTAGTCCGCCGCCCATATGGGGACGCGCGCCCCGTTCACGGGGTTCAAGGCGTAGGCCCCGGTGAAGACCCCGGTCTTCTCCCGCAGCTCATCCTGGCGCTCGCTTTCCGTGGCCTGGGCCGCCTGCCGGCGGTACGCGTCCAGGCCCCGGCGGTATTCCGGAAGACAGATCTCGTCTAAGAGGGGATGCTCCGGGGAAAAGACCATGTAGGTGGCCCCGAAGAGGGTGTCGGGGCGGGTGGTGAAGATGGTGAACTCCGGGCCGCCCTCCGCCCGGAAGACCACGTCCGCGCCCACGCTCTGTCCGATCCAGCGCCTCTGGGCCGCCTTGGTGCGCTCGGACCAGTCCAGATCGTCCAAAGCCTCCAGGAGCTCGGAGGCGAAGGCCGTGGTCTTGAAATACCACTGCTCCATGTCGCGCTTTTCCACCAAACTGGAGCAGCGCTCGCACTTGTCGTCCACCACCTGCTCCTTCGCGAGCACCGTCCGGCAGCCCGGACACCAGTTCACCTGGCCCTTGGAGCGGTGGACGAAGCCGTTTTTATACAGGGTCACGAAGAGCCACTGGGTCCAGCGGTAGTACTCGGGGCTGGTGGTGTCCACCTGGTGGGTCCAGTCGAGCATGAGGCCCATCTTTTTCAGCTGGTCCTCGCGGAAGCGCTCGATGTTTTTGGGGATCATCTCCGCCGGGTGGCGGTTGGACTTCAAGGCGAAGTTCTCGGAGTGGATGCCGAAGGCGTCGAAGCCCATGGGCTCGAAGACGTCGTAACCCAAAAGCCGCCGGTAGCGGCCCTGGATGTCGGAACCCACGAAGGCGAAGACGTTTCCCACGTGCAGTCCCTCGGCCGAGGGATAGGGAAACATCATGAGGTTGTAGAAGGGCCTGGCGGCCCCCGACAGGTCGCGGACGTTCGTCCGTTCTTTTTCCCAGCGTTCCCGCCATTTGGCCTCGAAGGCCCGGGGATCGTATTTTCCCACCGTCCACCTCTCCGAAAACCCGGGCCTATCGGCCCGGAAGGCGCCTATTTTCAGCCGGGCGGGGCCCCTTGTCAAGAAGAACCGCGCCCCCTGGGATCCGGGGACGCTAGGCGGTCCCCCTTCGCGCGGGGTCCGCCGCCGCCCCAAAAGCCGGATCCGGTCGGATCCGTTTTATGAAATCGAGTTTTTTTCCGCCAGGCCCGCGTCCCTCGGGACGAAGGAAGCCCACCCGCGGGCTTTCCGGCTTCACAGCCGCCTTCCGAAACGGGGGCTTCGGGCCCCCTTTCGGACGGGGCCTTCACTCCCTCCGTTTGGATCCGGGCGGGACCGGGCAGTTGAAGGCCTTGTAGATGTGCCTCTGCCTCGGGGTGTGGGGCGTCGCCGCCTTCTCGCCCCCGATGTTCACCATCCTGATGGAGGCGAGCTCGGCGAAGAGCTCGTCCATGGTGTGGTTCGCGTACAAGGCCTGACTGTACATCACGTTGTCCACGTGGGAGAGGAGGATCAGGGAAAGAAACACGCAGAAGATCCTCCCCTGGAGGAACTTGGTCACGTCCGCGGCCGAGCTTTGCAGGATGGAGATGGGAAAGCTGTAGACGTCGGAGAAGTCGTTTAGGTTGTCGAAGCACTTTTGGACGATCCCCCACTTCTCGGAGAAGAAAAGCGCCCTCTCGCCCTGGCGCACGTAGTTGCTTAAAAGGACGGTCCAGCCAAGTTCCGCGGTGGCCCGGTTGATGGCGCCGAGCTTGGTCTCCACGTTGTAGCCGCTCGCGGACGCGGAGGACGGATAAAAGGAGAGGTGGCTCCGGTAGTTCTCGTCCTCGCTGAAAAGGCCGGGGTCCCGGGAGGCGCGGCGGAGCATGTTTTTCAAATTGTACTGGGTGGCGTTGGCCGCCGCCACCTTGTCCAGCCGGTTTTTAAAGACGTGGGCGTAGAGCCTCTTCTCCCCGAGCCTCACGCGGTCGGTGACCACGTACTTGTCCTTCTTCACGGAGAGCTCCCGATCCTTTAGGTTGTCGAAATTCTCCCGCAGCTGCTCGAAGACGCCCCGGGCGTTGCGCTTCACCCTGAGCATGAAGACGGACTCCTTTTTCCCGTCCAAAAGGATGTTCAGATTCTCGTCCGAGTAGTAGCGTTCCCCCAGGATGTAGATCACCCGCTCCCGGTCGTAGCCGTGGGAGTCCTCCGCGGCCCGGAGGAGATCCTCGACCTTTCCCGGCCTTCCGTTGTAGAGGAAGAAGTTCATGGGAAGGAAGGTCTTGCGGCCGATGAGGAGCAGGAGATCCAAAACGTTGGTGCCGGAAAGGGCCCTCTTCTCCCCCGCCAGGGCGCGGAGCTGGGAGGTGTTCCGCTCGGCGAAGAGCGTGGTGTCGTAGACGAAGTAGCTATCCTCGGTGAAAAGCCTCCCCCACTCCTCCGCGAACCTCTCCAAATCCTCGTAGTCCAGGCTCCGGAAACAGTCCATCACGGCGTCCACGCTTAAATCCTCCGCTCCGGCCGGAACCTCCGTTTCCTCCGCCCAGCGCCGGGCCCGGGAGAGGGGCAGGGTGTTCAAGGCGTAGAACTGGGCCACGGCTAAAAGCCTCCGGTGCTTCTCCGGAAAGATCTTTTTCAGGACGCCCGTAAGGCCCACGGCTTCGGCCAGGCTGTTTAAAAGATAGACGTGGCCGTAGGGCTTGGAAACGGAATCGACCGTCTCCTGGAGGGAAAACTGGCGATTTGGATCCATGAATGGAAACCTCCGTGAAACGCTATGGCGCTTTTTCTTCCCCGGGGCCCGCCGCCGCCCTGGCGGGCCGCCGCCTCGGGGAGCCAGGCGCCCTCGCCTCGGGCGCGCCGCCTCCCCTTCATGAAACGCCCTGGCGCGTTGTTTTCATTCCTGGGGCGCGCCGCCGCCGCGGCGGGCCACCACCACCTCGGGGAGTTCGGCGCCCTTGGCCTTGCCGCGCCTGGGTTTCCCCTTGCCCGTCTCCTTCGCCATGCCCTTATCTTCGGATGGCGGAGGGACGTAGGGCTCGAAGGCGCCGGGCGTGAAGGAGGCGCAGTATTTGAGGAAATGCATGTAGACGTCCCCCAGGGGGCCGTTTCGGTGCTTCTTGATCATGAGCTGCCCCAGGCCCTCCAGTTCGGGCTTGTCGGGAAATATCATCTCCGGCCGCAAAACGAAGGCCACGAGATCGGCGTCCTGCTCGATGGCGCCGGAGTCCCGCAGATCGGAGAGATCGGGGTTGGCGACGTCCGCGCGTTTGAGCTGGCAGCAGCAGAGCACCGGCACGTCCAGCTCCTTGGCCAGGCTTTTCAGGGAGCTCGAGACCTCGGCGACGTCCTGCTCGCGGTTGTTGTGGCGCTCGTTGGGGATGATCAGCTGCAGATAGTCGACGACGATCAGCCCCAGCTCGATTCCGGAGGCGGAGAGCTTCCTTTTAAGGCGCCTGGCCTTGGCCCTTATGTCCAAGGGTTTGAGCTTCTGGGAGCTGGAGTCGTCTATGAAGATGGGGGCGTGCTTCATGACGCTTAAGGTCTGGGTGAGCCTCGCGTATTCGCTATTCTGGAGGGTTCCGGAGCGCATCTGCAAAAGGTCGTAGCGCCCCACCTGGCAGAGCAGCCTCTGGAGGATCTGATCGAGCTTCATCTCCAGGCTGAAGATCAAAACCGCGTAGGGGGGCATGTCCCTAAATCCCTGACGCATCTCGGGAAGGGCGACGTTCAAGGCGAAATTCAAGGCGAGCGAGGTCTTCCCCATGCTGGGGCGGGCGCCTAGGATTATCATGTCGGATTTCTGAAAGCCTCCGGTGAGCTTGTCCAGGTAGTTGAAACCCGTGGGCACCCCGGAAAGGGCCCCTTTGAGATCCGAGAGCTTCACTATCTTCTCGTAGACCGGATTCAAGGCGTCGGCCAGATAGACCATGTTGCCCGTCACCCGGTTGTCCCTCAAAGCGAAGACCCGGGCCTCGGTTTCGTCCAAGACCTCCTCCACCGAGGAGGGGGTGGAGCGGCACTTTTCCGTGGTCTCGGCCGCTATCTTCATGAGGTTTCTGACGGTGGCGCGGTCCACTATCACCTTGGCGTAGCTTTTGGCCATCATGCCGACGCAGGCCACGGCCTCCAATTCGGAGAGGTAGGCCAGGCCCCCCACGCCGGAGAGGGTTTTGCGGCTCCTAAGCTTTTCGGCCGCGAGGTTCATGTCCACCTGCTCGTTGGAGTTGTAGAGGTCGGCTATGGCCGAATAGATCTCTCCGTGGGCCTCGCGGAAAAAATCGGCGGGCTGGAGTCCCGCGTCCAGAACGTCCGGGAGGCTTTCCGCGTTGTAGAGCAGGAGGTTGCCTAAAAGACCCCGCTCGATCTCCATATCCGGCGGCGGGGCGATGTTGATGACGCCCCCCCCGTCCGCGGGACGGGAGGCGCCGCCGTCGTCGTCGTAGGTTCCGGAGCGATCCATGACAAGACTCCTCTCCCGGGCCGCCCCCCGGGCTTTTTCCTCAAATTCCGGCGTCTCTCCGGAAAGGGCGGCTAAAAACGAAACCCCGGCCTGGAACCATCCCCCTCCTTCAGGCGAACCCGGGGCCGCGCGGAGGGGCCCGGCCCCTCCGCTTTTCAATCTACCGGGGAAACAAGGAGGGCGGCGCCGGGGGAGAATCTGGCGGGCGGGGGATGTGGCGGGGGGGTGGTTTGGAAAACGGCGGCCTACTCTACGGCGCCGGAGGAAAGCTTAGCACAAATCTTGTTGATTCGCAAACCGGGTTTTCATTAAATGAATTCGTCGCTATTTATATAGTTAATTTAAATATTGTTAAGAAATAAAAATACTTTTTGATATATAATTATAACTAAACGCGTTAAACTAATTTTAATACGAAACATATTTTTCACCTTTACCCGCCGCCATAACCACGCGTCCCGCATCTTTAAGGTGTCATCCAGTCCGGGCGGAAACTTCCAAAAAAACGCCCCGTCCCGACGCCCTGAAGGACCCCGTAAAAAAAACGCCCGGCCCCCGGCGATGGAAATTTTCCTCGTAACCACAAAAAAAATCCTCCAACGGCCGACCGCTCGCCCCTCAGGCCGGATACGCTTTTTCGGGCGGGAAGTTTTTCGCCGGGCGCGTATGTTCGCTCCCGTTCTTTCGCGAAGCCGGCCGCGGCGGATTAGGGATCCGCCAGTTCGAACGGGCGCATTTAAAAATATCAAACCAGAGCCCGAAAGGACGATGGGCCGGGACGCTTCCGCGTCTTTCGCTTTTTTTAAAACACAACGAAAATTTTTTAGATCCGGCGCTTGTTTCGGGGCGGAGCTTTTTTCGGCGTGATGGGGTTTAAGGGAGCGGAAAAATTTCCCGTGATAAATATGCTATACATATTTCATTATAATATTCTATATTTATTAGTTTCAGTTGACTATCCGCGCCAAGGAACGATATATTTAAGGTTGACTTCCGACTGGTTGGAAGGGCGGGGCGCTAAAAAAAGGACGGATTCCAGAGGGTGAAGGGGCGGATCGTCTTGAGGGGATGGTGATTTCCGGTCCGGACGCGTCCCATCCCGGAGTCAAAAAAAGGAGCTCCTGGATATTTGGCGAAGCCGCACGATGTGGATCCGCTCCTGGCGGAAATTTTCGCGGCCGGGAAAATTTCAACTTAGTCTATCGCCGAGGCCGCCGGTAGGCCGGAGCTTGACAAGACCGAGCGGCGCGGGGGCCAGAGCTTCGTTCGCCAAGGAAGCCTTCGATGAGCCATTCTCAATCCAGACCATACGCCAAAAGAGCGAGGACCGTTTCGACACGGAACTCATTTGGCTTTGGCTTTGGCGCATGTCTTGACCACACCGGGAGTTCCAGCCCAGTCGCTTAATTTTTTGTAGGAGTTTTCCATGACTTCATATCTTAAACATCTCTCTCATCAGAAAGCGCGTTGGAAGAATTAATCCATGATGGATATATCCATGCGGACAAGACAGATTTACTGTATGAACTCATAAAGAAAAAATTAAAGCTTTCTTACTCGACCAAGACGCTTCGGTAAATCGCTTATCATTGACATCTTAGCGGAAACATTTGGCGGCGATGTCAATCTTTTCAAAGGACTAAAAATTGGCGACACTAATTACGACTTTAAACCATATCCTATTATGAGATTAAGCATGAATGGACCTTCCCATACGCCGAAAGTTTCACAGAATGAGATTATTAAAAAATTGCGTTCCATAGCTATGAATGAAGAATTAAAGATGGAGATTAATGGTTTTGGAGTGGAACTTGAAGACCTTGTTAAGGCGGTACAAAAAAATATAATGAAAATGTAGCAGTTTTAATCGATAAATACGATCATCCCGTTAGTTCAAACATTGACGACCAACAATTACGCGATCTAAACTCAAAAATACTTATAGATTTATATTCTAGCTTTAAGGCGTGTGACAAATATATTCGATTCGTTTTTGTTACCGGGGTTGCGCGTTATGCGATGATGGGCTTATTTGCTGGGTTCGAATATCTTTCTGATATAACATATATAAATATTTTTCCACCATATGCGGTTTTACTCAAGATGAGATAGATTTTTATTTATACGAACGCCATCCTTCCATATCGGAAATTCTCAAAAATCAGGAAGAAGAATTTCCCATCGATGGAGGTATACCCGACTTAATGAGATTAATTAAATATAAATATGATGGTTATTCATGGGATGGAGAGAATAAAGTTTACAATCCTATTTCCATACTGATTTTTTTCAAACTGGCGTGATAGATTCTTATTGGTCTAATACAGCCCCGTCGATTAATTTTTTAACCAATATTTTTTCAAAAAATCCATTTAAATTTTTCAACGCTAAATTTGATAAATTTGACGATATTCCCAAGCATGACCTTTCGCCGGTGACGATAGATAACGTAAAACCTTTGCCATATTTCTCCAAACAGGATATTTGACCATAAATCAGATATATAAAAAGGATGATGAGGTTTTTTATTCAGTTAAAACACCCAATTCTGAAGTTCAATTTATTTGACATTGTTTTTGAAAATATCTTTAAAGACTTACTTGTTAAAGATGATCAAAAGGACCCAGCTGAATTTAAAAGCGCGAACATATCTCGTAACAGTTAAGGAACTTGACATAATCATATCCAAGATTTTCGCCTTGATAACTTATAAACGTTATACGGAAAATGAGTCTCGCCGCCACTCTTTGTTATTTACTTAGCCGCCTTGTTTCCGGATTCCAGACTGGAGAAACAGGGACCTCATGGAGCGCCCGACATTATCGTGGCTTTGGACAGCGATGCCTACGTGGTCATGGAGTTGAGAAACAGCAAGAACACGGGTCGAAACGATCCGGAGAGAGAAATGGAAAATAAGGCGCATGACGCCTTGGAATCCATCCGAGACGAAAAATTTGGCGGAAATCACCGTCTTTTGCGGAAAGCGGTCATTTCGGTAGGCGTAGACGTTTTCGACCGGGCGATGGCGAGAGCTTTTTTGGGGACGAGCGGGACGTCGAGCGTCCGGCGTCATGAGGGTCCATCCGCCCGGACGCCCTTATCCGACGCGGATATTTCTCGTCGGATCGACTTTTTTCCGGAAACCCGACTCTTCTAGGCCCCTCGCCTCAACCACCCGCCCAGGAAGCGGGCGGGGTGGGCTTATCGCGAATTGAAATTTGCTGATTCCCGACCCGCGGGGTAGACCCGCCTCCGAAAACGTTGGGGAACTCCCGGCGAGCGGAGACGCCCCCCGCTATGAAGTCCCGGTTCCCGGGCGGGAGGGAGCCTGGTTTATCCGCGGCAAGCTCTCCTTCAAGGGGTTTACGACGCCTCCTCCGGAAAAGCCGGAAAGTCCGCGTCCGGGCCTGAAAAAAGGGATCCCTCCGCCCGAATCCTTTAAGCTTCGCTGGCGAACCCTAGCTTCGCGCGCGGATTTCTTCCGGGGAAAAATCTGTATTTTTTTCCAAACCCTCTTCCCCCGGGCGGTTCAAAACCGCCGCTTCGCCGTCCGCTTCCGAAAAGTCCGCCTTGGGATCGTCCGCGCCCTCGCCCTCGCCCTCGCCCGCCCCGCCGCTCGGAGCCTCCCCGACGCTGTCCGAAACCAGCCTTCCGTGTTCCAGGACTATCACCCGTCCGGCGTGGGCGGCCACCTCGGGGGCGTGGGTGACCACCACGATGGTGGCCCCCTCCCGGTGGAGCTTGTGGAGGATGTCCATCACCAGTTTCTCGTTTAACTCGTCCAGGTTGCCCGTGGGCTCGTCGGCCAATATGAGCTTGGGATGGTTTATGAGCGCCCGCGCGATGCACACCCTCTGCTGCTCGCCGCCCGAGAGCTGGCTGGGGAGGTGTCCGGCCCTTTCGGCGAGCCCCACCCCCTCCAGGGCCTCGGAGGCCTCTCTTTCGTCCACCATGCTGTGGTAGAACTGGGCCGCCATGACGTTTTCCAGGGCGGTTAGATGCGAAATCAGGTGGAACTGCTGAAAGATGAGCCCCACGGCCTCCCGGCGGATGGCGGTGAGCTCCCCGGGGGAAAGCTCGGAGAGCCTCACCCCGTCTAAAAAAACCTCGCCCGAGCTGGGGGTGTCCAGGCAGCCGATGATGTTCATGAGGGTGCTTTTGCCCGAGCCGGAGGGACCCATCACGGCCAGCCACTGGCCTTGGGGGACGGAGAGGGTGACGCCGCTTAAAGCCTTAAGCGGCCCGTAGATCTTCGAGACGTTCTCGATTTCCATTAAATTGCTCATGGACAACCTGTTTTCCCTTTCGGACCACCCGTTCGCGCTTACGGAAGACCCCTTTTTTCGGGTGACCGCCCCTTTTCGAAAAAAGAGGCGTCCGCGGCCGCCGCCTTTAAGGCCCCCCCGTAAAGCTCCGCCGCCTACTCGCCTCTGAGGACCAGGGCGGGCTCCGCCTCCGCGGCCCGTGAAACGGGGATGAGCGAGGCCAAAACCGTCACCAGGGCGGAGACCAGGATGGTTAGGGGAACCAGGTGGAACTCCCAATCCAGGGGCCGGCCGAAGACGCTCTGGGAGACCAGGCGGGCGAAGATCAACCCCCCCAGGGATCCCAAAAGCCCGCCGGCCACGCCCAAAATCAGCCCCTCGGCCAAAAACTCGCCGGCCACCCGGCCGGCTCCGGCGCCGAGGGCCTTTTTCAGCCCTATCTCCCGGCGCCGTTCGATCACCACGGTCATCATGGTGGTGGCGACGCAGATCATGGTGAGGGAGAGCACCACCGCCGTCACCAGGTAGACAAGCGCGGCGAGCTTGGAAAGGACCCGCTCCTCGGGACTGGTCACCCGGGCTACCAGCCTCGCGTCTATTTCCGGAAGGGCCGCGCGCAAGTCCGCGGCCGCCGCCGCCAAGTCCTCGCCTCCCAGGGCCAGACTCCCCTCGATCAAGTCCAGCGCTCCGGTTTCCCCGGTCATATCCTCCATGGCCGAGAGGTTCATGAAGACGAAGCCGTCCTCCACCCCTCCGGTCGCGACCACCCCGGAGATCGTCATCTCCCTTTCGTAGCGCTCCGCGGAGGAGTTGCGGCCGTCTATGGGCATGGGGGATCCGACCCCGAGGCCCGTGGCCGCGGAGACGTCCTCGCCTATGAGGATCTCGGAGTCGTTTCGCGGGTACTCCCCGTTTATCCGCCAATACGGGCTGGTCTTTTGGGCGTCCGCGAACACCGCGCCCACGGCCGTGTAGGGGAGCATGCGGCTGCGCACGGACTCGTAGCGGAAGGGGCTCAAACCCACGACGGCGTCCTTGGAGAGCGCCGCCTCCACCTTCCGGAGATCCTCCGCCTGGAGGCGGCCGGCGCCGCCCTTCTTCACGAAGACCATGTTGGCCCCGTAGGAGCGAAACTCCCGAGACATCTGCCGGGGGATGTCGTAGCAGAGGGTGACCAGGCCCAAAAGCACGGCCGCCCCCAAGGCGACGCCCAAAAGGGCCACCAGAAGCCTGGAGCGGCGGCGCAGAAGGGAGGATAGAAGCATCCTCGCGAGGAAGGCCCGGTTGGAACGAATCATCTGCCTCTTAGAACCTCCGCCGGTTTGAGACGCAGAAGGGCCCTTAAGGCCGGAAGGCTCCCCAAAAGGACCACCAAAACGACCATGACGAGGGAGAGAGGGATCACCATGAGCCGCACCTCCACCGTCTCCCCGAAAACCGAAAGCCCGATGAAGCGGGCGAAGCCCAATCCGGCCAGGTAGCCAAAAAAGCCGCCGAAAAGAGAGACCGTCAAAGTCTCGGTCAGCACCAAGGCGGAAACCGCCAAGTCCGTGGCCCCCAGGGCCTTTAAAAGGCCGATCTCGGCCGAGCGTTCCATGACCCCCGCGGTCACCAAATTGGAGACCGCCAAGGCCGAGGAAAAAAGGGTCAGGGCCGTTAAAAGGATTATCACGAGCTGGGTTTTAACCAGGATGGGGCCTTCGGATTCGGAGACCCGCGTCACGGCCTTCACCCTCACCCCCGGAAGGACCTCCTCTATCTGGTAGGCGATGCTGGAAATGTAGGCCGTGCAGTACCAGGTGTCCTTCTCCAGTTGCGAGAGGCTGTCGGGATTCTTGGCCGCCCGGCGGGAGAGCTCGTTTTCCGGAGTGGTCAAAGCCGAGACCTCCACCCTCTCCACCAGGCCCGGGAGGCCCGCGGCCTTTTGGGCCAGGGCCAAAGGGCAGAAGATTTGATCGTCCTCGTCCGCGCCCGCGGAAAAGACCCCCCGCGCCTGGAGGGTGAACTCCCCCCCCTTGGCGCTCCGAATCTTGAAAGAATCCCCCGGCCGGATCCCCAGCCTCTCGGCTAGATCCCTTCCCACGAGGGCTCCGTGCGCGTCTAGGTCCGAAGCGCCCTCCCCCTCTATCAGCCACCAGGACTTCAAGGGGAGCATGCCGGCCTCGACCTCCTCCCCCGTGGGGAGTTTCAGAGTCTTATTAAACCAGGTTCCGGTGAGGACGACCCCGCCTTCGCCCGGAAAGGCGCCTGGCTCGCCGCTGAGGCCGGACGCGGCGCTTTCGGCGCGTCCGGCGCGGTCGCCATGCCCGGCGCGCTCGCCATGCCCGGCGCGCTCGGCGCGTTCGGCGTCTTCGGAGCCTTCCCGGCCGAGGCCGCTTCGCGGACGGAGGATCCTCCCATCCGCGGCGGAGAATTCCGGAAACTCTCCGGACGGGGAGGCCCCGGCGCTTTCCGCCACGCCCGCCGTCTTACCCAGAAACTCGACTTCGGTCTTAAGATAGGGGGCGAAGCCCACGATGTTGTAGGCCCAGAAGATCATTTTGATCTTGTAGAGCTCATCCTCCTTTATATAGTTGGAGGAGGCGGCGTCGGATTCGCCTTCGGCGAAACCGTACTTCTCCCCTACCAAAGAGCTTCCCCGGGGGACGACGTTTAAGTTGGCGCCGTAGCTTTTGAGCTCCTGGTTGACCTTGTCCCCCACGTCGAACATGACTCCCAGCATCGCGGTGGCCAAAGACACCCCGAGGGCCACGGTGAAGGCTATCATCAGGTGCTTGCCCTTCCGCCGGGTCAGGGCTTTGAAGACCATTTTCAAAAACATGGCTCGCCTTAAAGGAGGATGAAGGGTTGAAAGGTTGAAGCGTCCAAGCGAAAAGCGCCGAAGGATGAAGCGCTTAAGGAAGAAACGTCCAAGGGCGAAGCGTCTAAAGAAGAAGCGTCTAAAAAAGAAGCGTCTAAAAATGAAGCTTCAAAAAATGATGCGCCGAAGGGTGAAGCTTCTAAGGCAAAAGCGTCTAAGTGTGCAGCGCCTAAAAAAAAAGAACCGAAGTAGCTAAGCGAAAAGCTTCAACGCCCCGAAAAAACCGACCCGCCGGAGGGAATGAAGGGCTCCGACTCGGCCGGAGCGTCGGCCGGAATGAAGGTCCCGCCGAAGGAGCGGGCGTAAGCGCCCTTCCCAGGTTCCGCCGCCGGAAGGCCCGCCCTACCGGAAGCGCCTTTCTTCGGCCTCCAGATCCCGCGACTCGACCACGAGGCGCCCCGGCTCGATCCTGAAGGCCAGGGGCACGGGATTGCAGCCACCGGGAAAGCCTATGGTGGTTTTGTTCATGACCACGTCGCAGAGTTTGCATATCACCTGATCCCCCCGCTGGTAGTAGCCGGTGGCGCCGCAGATGTCGCAGGCGTCGAGGCCGACCCCGTAGGCTCCGGCGGCTTTGCGGATCACGATGAAACGCGCCTCCACGCCGGATTCGGTTTGGTACGCGTAGCGGTGGAGGTTTCCATCCTCCACCACTTCCAGGGGAAGAGAGATTTCTCCGTTTTCCGCCGTCACATTCTCCGGCTCGGAAATGTAGGGGCCCCGCTCATGGAGGGCCCGGAGATGTCCGGCGGCGAAAAAAAGGGAAAAAATGACGACGAGGAGGAAGACCGCGGCCCGCCGGTTCAACGCCAAAGAGTAGCGGCTTTTGCGTAAAAGGGCGGGATTGGCGCCGGAGGGTTTGAGGACGAAGGACTCCGCCAGGAGGAAAAGGGCCGCGAGGGCGAAGAGGGAAAGCTCCAAAAAGAGGAACAGATTCTCCCGCTCCATGAAAAAGATCACCAGATCGGCCGTGAAGTCGCCGGAGAGGAATAAGCGCCTCACGTACATGATCCTCACGGCGTCTAAAAGGAAATAGCCAGAAAGGCAGAGGAAGGCCGGGCACGCCAGCGCCCGGGCGGCGGAGGTCCCCAAGCGCCTCAAGAGGAAGCTCGCTCCGGCGAAAAGGGCCAAAAGAAGGGAAACCCCCAGGGCGTAGCCTAGGAACCGGGAGAGGTACTCCCTATTGAAAACCGAGTCGAGCCCCACGTCGAAATCCAAAGGGGCCGTGAAGAGATCCGGAAGCGCCCGCGAGAGGACGAGGAAAAACAAAAGCGGGGCCGAAATCTTTAAAACCCGCCCCGGCTCCCCCTTTTTAAAAGAGAGGGGGAAGAAGATCAAAAAAAGAAGGCAGAGGATGAGGAGGGGGGAAAGGATGGCGAGGTCGTAGTACTCCCGCACCACCCAGCCGGTGTTGCGCTTCAAAACCGCGTAGAGCGTCCCCGCCAAAATCCCCCCCAAAAGGGCCAGGGCGGCGAACCTTCCTTTGGCGCCCCTCCCCCGAACCCCGCTTAAAGGGTAGTAAACGAGGGGGGGGATCAGGGAAAGCGGCCAGGCCCCGTCCAGGACCTTGAGGAGGTATAGGAGCATGAAAGCGAACTAGAAAAAAATCCGGGGGAAAAACCGGGGGGGAAGAATCCGGCCGCGGAAAACCGCGGCCGGAAAGAAGGGCCCGAGGGAGGGGGGCGGAGGCGTAAAAAACCCGCACCGAACCCCGCCCCCGGGGAAAACCGCGCTTTGAGGGCGGCGGGCCCCATCCGCCCGCCCGCCCGTGTGAAAAAATCAACGGGACCCGGGGGTCACCACTGCCTGGGCACCCATTTGAAATCCCAGGAAACCTCGATGGGCTCCTTCCAGAAATGACCCTCCACTCCGGTCTCCTTGTCGGTGTGGAGCAGGTAGTTCTGCTTTTCGGGGCTCTCGATGATGAAGGTTATCTTGTAGTCCCCGGCGCCGTCCAGTTTGACGTTGTTGCCGTAATGGGGCCCGTCGGAGGCGCTCATGGGCATGAAGACGCCCTCGATCGTCTTCCCGCCCTTCTTTTCGGCCTTGTACCTCACGGTGAGGTTGGGAACGAAGTCGCCGGCCCCGTAGCCTAGTTTGTTGTTCTCGTTCGCGGAGATGTCGGCCTCCAAATGCATGTCGGCTTGATCCTTGGAAAGGCCGCCGGCGCCGGCGGGCTCCATGTCCACCGGCTGGAAGTAGACGGCGGCGATGTGGAGGGGGCCCACGTCCTGATCGTCTCCGATGGGGAACTCCTCGAAACCGGCGCCGCCCGGCGCCGCGGCTCCGGCCGGCTGGGCCTGGGCTGAAGTGGAAATCCCGACCGCGATTAGGAAAGCTAAGGCCGGAAGAAGGGAAAGAAACATACGCTTGAACATAAAATCCTCCATAGGGAGATGGCTTTCCGCCGCCAAGGCGGCGTTTCTTAGACAAAATTTTTTCAAACGGCGGCCCCGCCTCCGGCGTTCAAGGCGCTTTGGCGCCTGTTGGCGGCGGCTATGTAGAGGGCCGAGAAGAGGGCCAAAAGGACCAAGGCCGCCTGGGGGACGAGGGTCTCGAAGTAGGGGTATATTCCCAAAATGTCGATGGTGGGAATTGGCACCGCGGTTACGGGGGTGGCGCCGAAGACGTCGCCCTCCTGAAGCTCTTTGACGCCGCCGCCTAAGAAGGCGAAGGACATGACGAGCATGAGAAGGCTGGTTATGAGGAAAAAGGGCCGCAGGGGGAGCCGCATGGAACCCTTCCTGACTATGACGAAGATCGCCACCAGCCCCACGCATCCGACCAAAAAGCCGGAAAATATCATGCCCTTGTCCGCGCCGGGGGAGACTAAAAGGCTCTGGTAGAAGAGGATGGTCTCGGCCCCCTCCCTAAAGACCGCCAGAAAAGCCGTGGCCGCCAGGGCGAAGGCGGAACCCCCGACGACGGCCTTTTTCACCTTCCCCTCGATGTAGCTTTTCCAGGACCCGGCCCGGGAGAACATCCAGCCGCTCACGCCGAAGAGGACCACGGTCGCGAGGAGCATGGTGGCGCCCTCCAGGATCTCCTGCTTTTGACCGCCCTCGGTTTGGCTGGCGAAGAACTTCTGGAAGGCCAAGGCGGCCAAAAAACTCGCCACCACCGCCAGAACCGAAGCCGCGTAGACGGTCTTTATCTCGCGATCGTGCCCCAAGCGCTTGAGATAGGCGGCGATGGCGGCGATGACCAAAATGGCCTCGAAGCCCTCCCGTAGAAGTATCCCCAAAGCGTAGATGAAATCGGTGTTGCCCCGTGACGAGGACTCCTTTTCGGCCGGAGAGGCCGGAGAGGCCTCGGCGGCGGAAGCGGACGCGGCCTCCTCCCCGGTCGCCGGAGCGGTTGGGGCGGCGGGGGCGGCGCTTATCCCGAACTTAAGGTCCAGCTGGGCCCCGTCCTCCATAAGCCAGCCGATTAATATATCCACATCCTCACGGATCTTTTCCGGCGGCTCGCCTTTTTTGAGCTTGGTTTTTATGGCCGCGAACTTGAACTCCACCGTGGAGGCCCTTTTACCCGAGATCATCTGCTTCACGAAGCGCTCGAAGCCCTCCTTTTCGTAGAACCCGAAATAAGCCTCGTTTACCAGATCCCTAGCCTCCTCCCAGGATCCGCCCCCCTCGTAGACCTCGCAGGCCTTTAAAAGAGGAGCCTTCATGGCCTCGGCTATCTCGGTCCAGGAATTGTAGACCGCCCCCTCCGCCGCGGCCGGAAAGGGACGGGGACATAGGAGGCAAAGGAGGAAAGCCAAGCCAAGAAGGGTGATTTTCAGGGGGCCGCGCGCCGGGGCGGCGGGGGAAGTTTTCGGGGACATTCGCCTTACTCCTCTCTTTACGGCCGTTATTTTCCGAGGATCATGAGGGCCACGGGGCGGCTCCCCTCCGGAAGCTTCAAAGCGGAGGCCACGACGTCGGTCTTCATGGAGTGGAGGTACCGAGCCCCCAGCTTCAAAGCCGCCGCGGCCAGATAGACGTCCTGCGTCATGGCCCCCGTGAGGACGCAGGCGAACTCCTCGGCGTCCGCCGGATTCCGCAGCTTTCCCAGCTCCTCGGGGAGGGTGGAGAAGACCAGGATGTGGGAGGCCTTGGCCGCGAAGGACTGGGAGGCGACGGAGCCTTTGACGTTCTCCTTCGAGATCTCCAAAAGCTTGTGCCCCCGGTAGTCGTAGAGGAAGACCCCGTCGGCCGCGACCACGTGTATCGAAACGTAGGGAGCCAGCCCCTGGGCCATGGGCACCGTCCAGCCCGTCTCCCCCCGGTTGAGGCCGCTCGCGGCCCAGAGGATGGTGGAGAGATCCTCCAGGCTCACTTCCGCCGGCACCAAATCCCCACCGGAGACGGAGGAGCGCTTTTTCAGGGCGTCGAAGAGCCCCATGCCGCCCGTGGTCTGAGGCTCGGGAAGATCCACATCCGCCCCGGCCACGCCTCGGAGGCAGAAAAACATCAGAGGGCAAAGAAAAAATAATAAAATTTTAAACCGCATGAGAGACCATGTTTCCAGCCGCCGGGAGGGAAAAAACCCGCGTATCCGAAGGAGCTGGCTTTTAGAAAAAGGCGGAAAAGCCAAAGGATGATTGAAAAGACGCTTGAGAGGGGTATTTTTAGAGGATTTATTGAAACTGATTCACAGTATAGATAATTTCATAAAATAAATGAGTCGCATTCGCATAACGCTGTTATTGAAACTGATTCTTATTTGCATGACCAGGGAGCGTTATAACACCGCCTTTATTCTCTGTCAACACGAAAAATTCAAAGCCTCTCACAAAATATTTCTATAAAAAGCTTTAAAATGATGTAAAATAAATGTTAATTTAGATAATATTATTAATAAATAACCTAATAAAGTGAACTCTAAGCTCCCCCGGACACGAAAAAAACTTTCCGGCCGCGAAAAACAAGCCGGGCTGAAGCTCTTCGAAGGAGGCGAGCTCCCCGCGGCGAAAGACGGAGAGATAAAAAGAGGGAAAAAAAGACGGATGACAAATGATAAAAACTGAAGATAGGAGGGAAAGATTATGGATGGAGGGATGGAGGGATGGACTGAAGGAGGGAAGATTGGAAGGAAAGACTACAAGGAGGGGAGGATGGAGGGAAAAACCGCGGGGAGGGGGGGATTGTTAGGACGCTCCGCGAGGGAGCGGCCCCCTGGGAGGACGAAGGAGGCAATTAAGAGCGGAGGGGAGCGGAGCTTAAGCCGGAAAGGCTCAGGAGAGAGGAATGAAGGGATAGATGAGGGCCAGGAGGTTCACCAGGGCGGTTCCGAACCAGAGGCGGGTGGAAGCGGAGATGTCGCTGGTGGCGAATTTAAGCGGGTTGAAGGATAAATCCCGCACGGCGTCCATGACGAGATGGGTGAAAACCCCCACCACGCCCAAAATCCACACCGCCATGACGGTCTTGCGACCCTGGCTGGAGATGAGGAGGGCGAAAACCCCCGCGTACAAAAAGGGAATGGGAAAGGAGTGGAAAAGCCCCCTGTGCACGGTGATCTTTTTTATGACCTTCAGCGTCAAGGCGTTGAAAAGAACGAAAGCGGCGAGGGCGGCCACGGCCACCGTCAAAGGCCGCCAAGGGCGGTCGAACACGCCGCTATCGGCCATGGCGAAGCCAGCCACGGCGGAGGCCGCTCCCAGGCCCGCGACGATTCCGGAAAACCTCAAGGGGATGGAGCTGTCCGAATCCAGATCGGGGAGGACCCCGCCCGCGACTCCGGCCAGAAAGGCTAGGCCGGACGCCGGCTGCCCAAGACCGTAAGCGGCCTCGCCGTAGGCCACCAGAACCGCCGAAGCGAGGGCGCTCGCTCCCAGATGGTAGTTGAAATTGGGCAAGAATTCGTCTCTTTCGCGGTTGAAAAGCGGTAAATACGGATCGAAATAGATATCGGAAGCCTAGATTAAAATAAGACGTCTAAAACACTATCATTTATAAAAAATTGATGTCAAGAAGACTTAAAAAGTTGAAAATAGAGCCACCCCGTCACCCAGCTCCCCGCCTCGCGAAAAAAAACACGGCCGCGGAATTTTTGTAAAATTTTAATTTTATCCACGGGCGGAACGTTTAAAAAAATTCCAGGGCGCCCCCTCCCCTTTTTCCGGCGGCCCGGAAACAATACCGCCGGGAAAATTTTCAGCGCCGACAGGAGGCTTCCGTTGTTTTTCCAAGCCGGAAAAGCGGAAAAAAACCGCTTAAAAAAGACGCCTAAAATTAATTTTAGTGAAACTAAACACGGAAAAAATTAGAGACGGCGTAAAAGATTTCCGAAGCCGGAAGCCTTTTAAATATCGACATTCGTTGAAAATATTTTTCAAGGGTTTCGCGTTTTTTTCCGCTCTTGACATCTATCTAAATTTTTATTTCCGAAAAAAAACGAATCTTCAAAATATTTTATATCCTAAAAACATGACGTTTTTTATAAACGACAAGGCCTTGAGGATGGTCAGGAAAAAAGTTCAGGAGAATGATCTAAAAATACTCGTGATTTTCGGGCGTTTTTTAAATCTATCAGATTGGAAAAATCCCTTTAAAAAGCCAAAATGAAGCTTGATTGCTGATGAAAGTCAACAAATTAGATAAAATAAATTGACGCTTCTAAAATTATTTTTTTTGAAATGAACTTGAAAAATGTAAAAAAAAAAGAGAAACTAATCACAAGGCCGGAGGAAAGCTCCGGAAACGTTTTAAGAAATAGGGAAGCGCCCGAAGGGCGGGCGCCGTGAAATTACGGATTTAACCTCTGGGGGGGGGTAAAAATGGACGAGAGGAACACGGAAAGCTTCCGGGAGACATTCCGCCTGGCCGACGAGGGCGACGCCTTGGCGCAGACCAAGCTCGCTGGTCTCTACCTGGAAGGCAAAAAACTGGTGCAGGATGACGTCCTGGCGTTCCACTGGGCGCTCACGGCGGCCGAGACCGGCTACGTCGTCGCCCAGGCCCTGGTGGGGCTCATGTATTTCAGAGGGGTCGGGGTGGAGCTGAACTACCCCAAGGCCATGGAGTGGTTCATCAAGGCGGCGGATCAGGGACACTCCAGCAGCCAGTTCAATATCGGCCTCATGTATTTCATGGGTCTGGGGGTTTTGCGGAATCACAAGATGGCCGCCCACTGGTATCAGAAATCGGCGGGCAACGGATTCACGCCGGCCATATTGAACCTCGGCGTCATGTACAGCTACGGCAAGGGGGTCAAAATGAGCTACGAGGATGCCAGGGAGTGCTTCCTCCTGGCCGCGGATTTCGAGGACGCGAACGCCGAGTTCAACCTGGGGGTCATGTCCCTTCTGGGCCAGGGCGGACCGGTGGACTACGACGCGGCCAGATCCTGGTTCCAGCGCTCCGCCGAGCACGGAAACATGGACGCCCTTTTGAATCTGAAGTTTCTAAATTCGGAGTAGGACGGAGCGGGTCGAAGCCTTTTTGGAGATATTCATAGGGCCGGAGAGATAGGGAAGTTCGTCCAAACACTTCCCTTCCCCTCCGGCCTACTCCTTTTGGAACACCAGCCTGAACCCCACGAGCATGCTCCTGGTCCGGGAGAGCTCCATGAAGCGGGAGGCGGACTGGACATCCTCGGCCGCGTTGGCGTAGCAGCCGCCCTTTATGACCATGAGGCCGGATCCGTCCCGCTCGTCCGCGGGCGCGCCGTCCTTGGCGCCCAGATCCCGGGCTGGGTCCGGATACGGATCCATGGTCCATTCGTAGACGTTCCCGTAGACGTCGAAGAGCCCGAAGGGGTTGGCCGACTTTCCGGCCGCGGGATGGTGCCCGCCGGAGGCTATGTTCTCATCGTACCAGGCGTACTTCGGAAGGTCCTCCGGAGAATCGCCGAAGAAATAGTTGGTCTCCGAGCCGGCCCGGGCGGCGTACTCCCATTCCGCCTCCGTGGGCAGGCGGTAGCCCCCGCCCTCGCTTAAGTTGAGCCGCCGCGCGAATTCCAGGACGTCCAAATAGGAGACGTTCTCCACGGGATGGCCGCTTCTCCGGCGGTAGCTCGGGTTGGAGCCCATGACCGCGCTCCACCGCTCCTGCGTGACCTCGGTCGCGCCCAGATAAAAGGGCTTCCTCATCTCGATCTTCCTAGGACCCGGCCCCTCGGGAGCTCCGCCCAGATGGGCGGGTCCGGGCCCCATGACGAAGGAACCGGCCGGGACGCGGACGAAAATCATCCCCAGACCGTTGACGAAGCTTCCGCCCGGCGCGACGGCGGCCGCGTCGTCCGCCCGGGAAAGAGACGGATTGTTGATAATAAGAACTACTATTATCAAAAATATTATTGAAACAAATGTGTTTAGTCTATTTTCGATCATAATATACTTAATGTTCGCCACATCAGAAGCGACATCCCCGCCCAAGGCTGATTCAAATAACATAATCGTTTTCACCGGCTCCTCGGAAAAACAGCCGGGGCGGGAAAAAATTCACCGCTTTTTAGCGGCGCTTATCTCATGACAAAATTTATCCGTGAAAACCCACGGATCTTCGCATGGGCGGATGGAGACCATAAACTTCAGCCCGCCGGCCGTCGCGGAAAAAAACCGCGCTTTTTCGGGATTTCACCCCGGCGGAAAGAAGGCGCCCTATAAAAATAATACAGTAAAATCAAGCACTTATGTAGAAAACTCCCTTTCCTCCTCTTTCTTTGGTATATTTTCATGAAAGGATGCCGAGCCTGCTTAGCCGCCCGAAATAATATATTGTTGCATAAAAACTTTTCCAGTCCAACCCATTTTATCCCAAAGGAAGCTTAAATGCGCGTCATTCTTTTCTCGGGGTTTCTCGGTTCGGGAAAAACCACGGTGCTTTTGAACCTGGCGGAGTTTGTAGCCCGCGGGGAGGGCCCTGGCAAAGTCGTCATTATCGAAAACGAGATAGGGGACGTCGACGTGGACGGCAAGCTGCTCTCTGGATCGTCTTTCGAAACCAGAAACCTCACCAGCGGATGCATCTGTTGCACCTTGTCCGGCGAATTCGTATCCGCCCTTAAAGACATCGAGGAAAACCTCAAACCCAACTGGATTCTCATTGAAGCGACGGGGCTCGCCCATCAGACCATAGTCGACACCATCAGGTACAATTTCAGAGACGATCCACTTACCAACGTGGTGATTGTCGACGCCGAACGCTGGGACGAGCTCTACGAAAGCATCCCCTTCCTTCTGACAGCGCAGGTGGAAAGGGCCGATCTCATCCTCATCAACAAAATAGACTGTGTGGACGAAACAGAACTAAACCACATTGTAGCAGACGTCAGCGAGTTGAACTCCGAAGCCCCCCTGATCAGGATTTCGGCTTCCACGGACAAACTCGACGACGTATGGGAGAAGGTAATTATAAATGACGAAAAGTGACGATCCGAAAGACCTGAAGACCGAGCATTCCCACCACAAAACTCAGGAAACGGAAAACTCCCACGCCGCCGGGGGACGCAAACACGCGGAACCCGTTGGCGATCACGCGCACAAGCACTCTCACTCCCACGGCGGCGCGGCCGACAACCTGAAAGACCCCGAACACAGCCACTCGCACGCCCACGCCCACAATGACGGCGAAGAGCACTCCCATGCGCACAAACATCGCCACGATCACCTGGGGGCGGCCGGGCACGATGACGCGGAACCACATTCCCACGATCACACGCACGACCATGAGCACGCCCACCTCGAGGAGGCGGCGGAATACCACCGCCACCACGGTAAAGACGGCGACCACCACCATCATCATCATCACCACCACCACGGCGGCGATGACGAGGCCGGCGAGAGCGGAACGCACCATCACCACCACCATCACCACGGCGGAGAGGATGAAGGCGGCCACCACGAAGGGGGCCATCACCACCACGGCGAGGGGCACCACCACCATCATCACCACTCCCGGGACGAACACGGCCACCATCACCATCACTACCACTGCGTCTGCGAGGATGACAGCCGCGAGCGCGGTGAAGGCCACCACGGAGAGCTCCACGGCCACCACGGAGAGCACCACGGCCACTACGGCCATCCCGGCCACCACTTCCCCTTCGGCTTTCCCCCGCCCCTCGGGCTTCCCGTGGGCCTGCTCCTTCCCGTCTACCCGGTTTTGCCTTTCGGCTATTTCCCGCCCTTAGGCCACCCCGCTTTCCCCCACCACGGCCACCACTTCGGACACGGTTCCGACTGCGGATGCGGCTGCGGCGAAGACAAGCACCACGGGGAGCACCACCATCACCACCACCACCACGGCGAGGGCCACCACGGCCACCACGGCGAAGGCCACCACGGCTCCGAGCACGAAGGGCACGGACGTCACCACCACCACCATCGCCACGATGATGGCGACGGAGGTGGCAGTTGTAGCGGTCACCACGACCACGGCGAGAGCTCCCACCACCAGCACGACAGCGAGACCGAAAACGCCTCGATTGTGTCCTTCGAGAGGAACTACAAGCTTAAAAACCTCGGCGGCGTTCCCGCGAAAAGCGTGGTGGAAAAGCTTGAGCTGTTCCTGACCGAACTCGCCCTGCTCCTGCGGGACAACAACTACTTGATCGGTCACATCAAAGGGTACGTGAACTTCGACAAAGCGGGCGGAGTCGGACTCTCGATCGTCAAAAGCAAGGTGAACCTCAAGCCCCAGAATTACGATGAGTCGGCCGCGGTCACAGGCTTCAAACTGGCGCTGACCAACATCGTTTTCAAAATACACGAAAGCGAGCTCTCCCGGCTAGTCGATCTGGGAATCGGCATCTCGCTTCCTGAGGGGGAGTTCGAGATCGTTTAGTAGCTGTTAACCGGATCTTTAACGAAATGGGCGGCTCCCGCCGCCCATTTTTAATTTGATATCACAGCCGCTGAACCATGCGGTGCGGATCTTGAATTCACTTTGGTTCACGCTGACGCTTCAACACCTCCGAAGCCGGGAACTAGGAGTACGGATACGGATTCGTAGGATTATAGGGTTCATTTATTAAACTATCACGGAAATATAACTATTTTTACGATAAAGTAAATGTTTATGCGATGGAAATAACTACATGGTCGCTATTATACTTAAATTTAATTTTAAACGCGACTTTAAATAATTCATATTCGCATACCATGTGGAAGAGTTCGCATCCACTAAAGCCAAAATTTAAGCCGGTTTTGCTTAGAATAAATTATCCGAGATATCGGATAATTTATCTTATCTGAGTAAAATAATTATCCTAGTAATTTTTCATAAAACTATATTATATATGCAAAACTCAAAGATTACTCAGATAATTATTTTTTAAATTTTACTAAAAATTAAAGTCTTTCAGATCTCGGTTTATCCTTAATATTTATTTTATAATCGGATAGAATGAAAATAGGATAATTTTAAAAAAAAATTCTATTGTATTATCGTTCAATCAGATTGAAAAATTAATCCTTATATTCATTAAAATTTGACAAATAGCCATAATTTTTTTTGTATTAAATATATAAAATAAAATATATCACATTAATTAATTGATTAAAAATATTAATATTGAAAAATAAACGTTAAAGTAAAATATTGATATAACTTTAAATTGATAAAAAAACCAATCTATCTTTACTGTCAAAAATTGGACCCTTCAATTGACAAACCACTTCTTTTAGTAGTATCATTCTTTAAATTGTAACTAGGTATTTTTCTTTAAAAAATTAGTCAACGACAAAGACGTTGTTGACTTGCCAAATTAAATCCAAGCAAAGTATAGTCCAAAAGATGTCTTTAATACCTATGCCCAAACAGTTCAGGAGAAGCTTAAAGCCGATTTTCAACCAATTTCTAGGTGTCTATGATTAGTACAACTATAAAGCAGTTTAATACAGCAGGTCCATGCGTTCCTTCAAAGCATTACATGCTACCAGTATTACCGCGCATACAAGGTATTGATGAAATGTTTGATGGTGAATACTATTTTATCATCCATGCTCCAAGGCAAAGCGGTAAGACGACCTATTTAAATACCTTGACTGACAGAATCTGTGCTGAAACAAACTTTTATGGCCTATGCTGTTCTCTTGAAACATGTAATATGGTAACTGATGATGCTTTGGCAATGACAAGAATAATTGCTGAAATAAATACCGCCCTAAAAATATCGGGTATTTCTAATCTGTCAGCTTTATCTTATCCTGATGACTCATTGCCGCAAGCAGATCCATCGATTATAGTAAGAAATTTTTTAAATTACCTATGCGTTAATCTCGATAAGGATCTCGTAATTTTTTTCGATGAAGCTGATTGCTTGACGGAAACACCTCTAATAACTTTTTTGCGACAAATCCGGAATGGTTATAACAGCAGAAACCGCTCAAAAGATGCTAAATTCCCTCGTTCTATGGCTCTCGTAGGCATGAGAGACATCAGGGATTACTTGGTTCAAACACGTTCTGGAATACTTACTACTGGTCTTGCCAGCCCCTTCAACGTCAAGAAGGAAGCATTAACGCTGGCTAATTTCACTAGAGAGGAAATAGGACTGCTCTTTCAACAGCACACTATCGCTAGTAGGCAAGTTTTTGAGTCGGAAGCAGTGGAACGCGCTTGGTACTGGTCACAAGGTCAACCGTGGCTAGTAAACGCTTTAGCATATGAAATTGTGGTTAAAATTCTAAAAAATAATTATGTTGCTCCTATCACCAATGATTTGATGGACCAGGCTGCTGAAGCTCTTATTAATAACAGACAGACACATATAGATTCCCTTTTGGAACGTCTCAAAGAACCGAGAGTTATAAGCGTTATGGATTCCGTCTTCTCTGGCGCTAAGAGTAAAGTTTCAATCAACAGTGATGAACGTCAATATTGTATTGATCTAGGATTGGTAGTGTTGCGTGAAGGATATAATTTACAACCTGCTAATAGAATTTATCAAGAAGTTATGTCTCGAGTTTTAACAGACCCTGTTCAGTATGCTCTTGATGACTCTATTGCAAGTAATAAATATTTTGATGGTTCTCTTATTCGGATGTCTGATCTTTTAAAAGACTTTCAACAACATTGGCGACAAAATGTATACTCATTTCCAAAACGTAATAAAATGTTAGATGCATTTAAATACGATGAAGCTGTTCACATTATGATGCTTTTTCCCTACGTACAAAAGGCTTTAAATGGCGCAGCTAAAGTCTACCGTGAATATTTAGAAGGAAGAGGATATGTAGACATATGTGCTACATATAAAGACAAACAATATTTAATTGAAGTCAAAATTAAAGATAACTTCAAGATAACTGAAGCCTTAGAACAAATTGCTACTTATTTAGATACTAGCGGTGAAAATGAAGCTTGGCTAGTTGTTTTTGATCGGAATAGGAATAAATCCTGGGATGACAAGATAACTTGGGAGACTGTTCAAGTTAATAAATTTACTATACATATCGTTGGCTGTTGAAGTTTAAAGTTTTTGGCCAAAGAGCGGTTCAAGAAAACTTGAAATAATTAACTGGTTATTTGAAATTACCCCGGCGGATAAAAGTTAGAATAATGTCGGTCAGAAACCCTGTCCTTATACGCGCCTATTTCCAACATTTAACCGCCGGAGTAATAAAACCTTCGGTGGGCCGGCCGGCGAGCTTCGAAATCGGGAAAGACCGCTTTTTACCGGCCTCCATAAAGCCCGCCGGATCAAAAAAACATAATCTGGGCGCTTTTCAACCGGAAACGCCCAGCGCGTGAAAGATTTCACCTAGTACTCAGTCATGCTCATAGTTATGGATAATATTTTATATCTTTGAATCTTATTCGGTATAATTTTTGATTATTGCATATATTTATAAATTAGAAACAGCTATTATGAAAAATACTTAAAATATATCTAAGAAAGTACTTGAATTTTCAAAAAAAGGATCTATACTTCTTCTATATAGCTTTGTAGGAGGGCTAGATGAGGAAAAAGTATATATTGAGTTAACTGATGAAGAAAGAGATTCACTTTCTGATATTTTGACTCGTGGAACTTACCCTGTCCAATTTATTAAAAGAGCAAAAGTTATCGAATTTGCTGACCAGGGTGTCAAAAAGGATTATGAAATTGCTGAAGCTGTAGGTGTTTCTCGCCGTGCGGTTGAAGAGATAAGGAAGCGTGTATGTACCAATGGTTTTAGCGAGACATTGTATGGGCTGCCGAAGAACCACTTCAACCCTTACATTGATGGTGATGATCGAGCACGCTTAACAGCCCTTGTTTGCGAGAAAACTCCAAATGGTGTCAAAAATTGGAGCACCAGAGGCTTAAGTAAGATATTCACTACATCTGATGGTAGAAAAGTATCTCACGAAACAATTAGGCAGGCATTAAAAGTAAATAAGTTAAAGCCTTGGCAAAAAAAGGAATAGTGTGTCCCTCCAACGGATCCAGAAAAAGCCAAGGAGTTTGTTTTGCGAATGGAAGATATTCTTGATATTTATGGGATGGAACCTGAGCGTGACACCGTACTTATTTGTATGGATGAATCCAGCAAACAATTGCTTGGTGAAAAAAGGGCATCTATACCAATGAAACCTGGTGTCCCCGAAAAATACGATACCGAATATGAAAGGCACGGTACAGCCGCTCTCTTTATGTTCTACTCCCCTTGGGATTCTTGGCGAAGGGTTGATGTTCTAGAGCATAGAACAAAAATGGATTGGGCCTTTCAGATTAAAAAATTAGTAGATATCGACTTCCCTGAAGCAAATAAATTTCTCATTGTATGTGATAACCTTAACACGCACTCGTTAAAATCTTTATATTCAACCTTCACAAAAGAGGAGACAGACAGAATCGCAAAAAGTATTGAATTTCACAAAACCCCTATCCATGGTTCTTGGTTGAACCAAGCTGAGATAGAAATAGGCATTCTATCAAGAACAGGTTTAAAAAGTAGAATCTCTACCATCAATCAAATGAGAAAAGAGGTCAAAGCTTGGTGTTCCAGGAGAAACAAAAAAGAAAACCAAATACAATGGCGTTTCACTAAATTTGATGCCCGGAAAAAAATGACTCTGGTATACACGGCCTGTGGTTAGTAAGGTCCAAAATCAAAAATAATATCCACATTTACGAGACTGACTGACTACTAGCGTCCTAAATAAAATTCCGCATTTTTTCTAACCCAATATATAGGTCATTAGTCAGATAAATTTCGATAAATAGCATGAAGTCAGATAATATCGCCGCCAATTCTCAGATAGGGTCTTTCTGAGTAGTTTTGGTGCAGGACCTCAAAAAGCTTGAATAGATACCGGCTTTGGCCAATACTTTGAAAAACTAATCCCGTGTTTAGGACGCTAGTAAAATTTTATAAATAATAAATATTTTAATCAATAATTTTTAGTTTTAATATCTAAAATTGTATTTTATATCAATAATAATTATTTATTTATAATGGAAAGATAAATAAAATTATCTGTAGTTCCCGACTTTTTTTCTACCCACAAAAAAATGCAAAGTAATTTTCTTGGCATCAGAACGTCTCTATGACTACCTTGTTATCGTAATCGGACATTCTATTGCTAAAAGTTTGTAACAATCATTTGCTTTCTTAAATGCCTCAA
>JAISMF010000030.1 GCA_031276865.1 Deltaproteobacteria bacterium
TCATTGAAAACTGATAGACACGCTATACAAAATATGGGATAAATATAAAAAATACACAGTGCATAAAGTAGTAGATTTCACATATTCGAATACTTCAGAGGTTTTTGCAGTCGCATCAAGTTTTACAAAAAATTGATTGACATAATACATATTTTTATTTTAAGATGTAAAAAGTAATTCAGGGCTTCCGCCCAACTGAATCCGTGAGGAGATCGCCATGAACTTCGTCGAACCCATCAAATCCAAAGAAAAAATCTCCGCCTTTAGAAAAATTTTGCGATCCGGCGCCAACGGCGTTCGAAACGAGACCCTGTTCGTTCTGGGCATAAATTCCGTGTTCAGGGTGAGCGATCTCTTGAATTTAAAGGTGGGGGACGTGGCGGAGGATGGCGAATTAAAGGAAACGCTCGTTATAAAGGAAAACAAGACCGGTAAAATCCACCAAACCGCTCTGAACGAAAGCGCCCTGAAGGTGCTGGACGAATACCTTCGCGAACTGGGAGGACTGAAAAACCTCCCGGCCGACCGCCTCCTTTTCACCTCCCGCCATACCACGGACACCCCAATCTCGCGGCAAAGGCTCTTCCAGATCCTCAAAAAAGCCGCCACCGAAGCCGGGGTGGAAAACTTCGGGCCGCACTCGCTTAGAAAAACCTTCGCCTACCATGTCTACAAGGCTTCAGCCAACAATATCGGTTTAATCCAGAGGCTCCTCAACCACTGCTCCCCCGGCGTCACGAAAAAATACATAGGGATAGACCAGGAGGATATGGATACGGCCTGCCTGAATCTGAACCTCTACTGATTTTGTCAAAAAATCAGGCGCGCGCCGGCTGGAGGAGTCCCCCTTAAAACTACGAGCGGATGGCTACGTTCCCCGGGGCGGGATTATTCCGCGGAACTATCCTCACCCGCCTGAGGCCGCCACGCCGGCCGGTACTCCGTTTCCCCCCGCAATAAAACACGCTCCGGCGCGTAAGCGTCACCCCTAAACGCCAGCCGCCCCGAAACCGGCCGCTCCGCCCTCGAGAAAGAAAACGGCGCGGATACCCGCCGGATCGTCCGGACGCCCAGCGGCTTAACAAGCGTCCAAACAGTTCTTTTTCGCGTCCCCCGGCTTCGGCCTTCGGGGAGGTTCGGGGTGAATGTTTTTCAGCGTCGATTCGGACGGTGAAAGCGGGCCCTAAAAGAGGGCGCGTTTGAAAACAAATCGGTACTTGCTTCTCAGACGCCCTTAAAACATTCCTCTTTTTCGCTCCGGCCCCGCCGGCGCCCCCCCCTAAAACTCCGGGCGAGCCGCGCCTGGCGGCCGGCGCTCCCTGGCGGAATGGGCGTCAAAAAAAATCTCTTTCGCAAAAAAACGGTGATAAAATTATCTTTCAGGTATCAATCAAGAAGGCGCGAGGCCTTATTTTCTAAAAATTCCCGCGGCTAGACGCGACTCGCGATTAATTCAGGAGACCCCATGATAGAGAAAAGAACAATGGGAAAGACGGGCGACAGCTCATCCATTCTCGGCTTCGGCTGCATGCGTCTTCCTTTAAAAGGCCCCAATCCCAGCGACATAGATCTGGAACTCGCGACAAAAATGCTGCGCGCCGCCATCGACAGAGGCGTGGATTACGTGGATACGGCCTTCCCCTACCACGGCGATGGAGGACATTTCGATACCCAGGGCGCTTCCGAGCCTTTCGTGGGGCGGGCTCTCAAGGACGGCTATAGGGAAAAGGTTAAACTGGCCACAAAGCTACCCACCTGGCTTATTAAAAGCCATGAGGACATGCACAAATATCTGGATTTGCAATTGAAAGCCCTGGAAACGCCTTACATAGACTATTACCTGGCGCACAACATCAATTACGGAGTCTGGGAGCCGATGCTCAAGTGCCGGCTCTTCGATTTCCTAGACGAGGCCGTGAAGGACGGGAGGATCCGTTACCCGGCCTTTTCCTTCCACGACGATCTCTCCCTTTTCAAGGTCGTCCTCGGAAGCTACGACTGGGCCATGACCCAGCTCCAGTACAACTATCTGGACGTCAATTTCCAGGCCGGAACGGAGGGGGTTAAGCTCGCCTTCGACAAAGGGGTGGCCGTGGTCGTCATGGAACCGCTCAGGGGAGGATATTTGACGAAGTATATGCCTCCGGAGCAGGAGGGTGTACTGAAAAAAGAGCGCCCCGACTGGTCGCTCGCCGCCTGGTGCCTCAACTGGCTCTGGAATCAGAAGGAAGTGGGCGTGGTTTTAAGCGGAATGTCCGACATGAGCCAGGTGGAGGATAATCTCAATAGCGCCGAGAACTATAGTTCCGGTCTCTTCACCGCCGGGGACGCCGAAGCTGTCGGTAAGATCCAGGACTACTTTCTGGAAAAAAAGATCAAGGTCGGATGCACCTCCTGCGGCTACTGCCTACCCTGCCCGACCGGAGTGGACATTCCCAAAAATTTCACCTTCCTAAATCAGCTTTACCTGTTTGAAGCCGAGGAACCCAAAGAGAGGACGAAGTACTTTTACCAGATGATGCTCCCCGAAGATAAGAAGGCCGCAAAGTGCGTATCCTGCGGCGAATGCGTGGAAAAGTGTCCGCAGCAGATAGACATTCCTTCCGCCCTGAAAAACGTCTCCATCGCCTTCCGGTAGGAAAGTCGAGACAGGGGAGTCGAACGTTTACGTAAATATCTTTAGGACTCCGAAACCGGAACTCCTCTCGTGAATCCGCGGCCGTTTCTTTCTTTTGTAGAACTAAAACCGGGATTCCCCGCGGCTTGTAAACGCCCGCCCGGTTAAGGTTAAACGGAGGGCTTCGCCCCTCTTTTCCCGGCGCCCCCCAGCTCTCCCCGCTTTCACCCTCACAGCTTCCGGCGAAGTTTCGCCGGAGGCTGTTTTTTCGCTCCCGCGGGGGAGGCTCCCCTCTTACCCGGCGCGGACGATTTTTCAGCCGCCCCTTTCTTCACCAGGGCCAGCGGCTTTTCCGCGGCCGCGGTCACCAGGCGCCTACCGCGCGGGACCGTCGGAGCCTCCTTCGGCGGACGGCTGGGGCGCTTAGCCGCCGCCGGAGCGGCCGGAGCCTCCTTCGGCGGACGCCCGCGGCGCTTCAGGGCGGCCGGAGCGGCCGGAGCCTCCTTCGGCGGACGGCCGCGGCGCTTCAGGGCGGCCGGAGCGGCCGGAGCCTCCTTCGGCGGACGGCCGCGGCGCTTCAGGGCGGCCGGAGCGACCGGAACCTCCTTCGGCGGACGGCCGCGACGCTTCAGGGCGGCCGGAGCGGCCGGAGCCTCCTTCGGCGGACGGCCGCGGCGCTTCAGGGCGGCCGGAACCTCCGGACCGGAAGCGCTTTCCGCCTCCTGATCCGTCTCGCTCATGTCGGATACCAGCGTGACCCCGAAGATGTCGGAGAGCTCGGAGCGGGACAGGGAGTCCTCTCCGGAAACCTCCAGCTCGCCGGCGCTGACGCTTAAGAGCTCGCCGGGATTCACCTGGCGCAGGACGAAAAGGAGCTCTGGATTCGTGTCCAGGCGGCTTCCGATGCCGTAGAAGACGGCGGCCAGGTGCTTGCAGAGCTCGGCCCAGTCGGGGCAGGAGCATTTGAACTTTATCTCGCCGCGCCTGGGGAAGACGCCGTTATCGGGGTCGCAGACCACCTTCATGACCTCCGGCGAGAAGGTGCCGTTTAAGAGATCCAGCATGGTGCCGATCTCGCCTTGGCACTTGCGCTTGATGTTTTCCCAGACCTCCCCGGGCAGGGGGGCGACCGTCATATCGATCTTATAGAGGGAGCGGCCGGTCACCAGGGCGGAAACCTTGCCCGCCGTGATGTCCAGATGGATGATGGAGCCGTTTCTGGCGTAGGTGCGCCCCCGGGGGAGGCGGTTCGAAAAATCCGCCATGCCCTCGAAGTGCCCGCACCACATTTTCCCCCAGAAGGTATCCGCCATGTTCCTTTTGCCTCTGACGGAAACGCCGTTGAGCTTTTCGGGACCGCCTAGGCGGGCCGTCTCCCTTTTCAGCACCGCCCGCTTCTGGGCCGCGGTGGGCGCGTCGTGATACCACTTGCGTCTCCTCCTGTACCATCCCATGAACTAACTCCTTTCCGCCGGCCTTCGGTCGACTATTTTTTCACGTTTTTTAATTTTCGATTTTCCTTTTTCCTTTTTCCGTTTTCCGATTTTCCGTTTTCCGGCTTTTTCCCATTCCGGTTTTTATCCGCTTTGTTTCCAAAACTAACCTGGACGCCGTCTCCCGCCTTAGGAAATGGCGGCCCGGGAGGCGTCGAGGCTCACGAGCTTTAAAAGATCCGCGTCTTCCATATTTAAAAGGTTTATCTCCGCGCCCGTCTCGAGGATCTCCCGGGCCAGGGTTCTCTTATCCGACAAAAGCTCGTCCACCCGCTGCTCCACCGTGCCCGGGGTAACGCACTTGTGTACGAGCACGTTCTTCTTCTGGCCGATGCGGTAGGCCCTATCGGTCGCCTGATCCTCCACCGCCGGATTCCACCAGCGGTCGAAGTGGATCACCTGCCCCGCCCGGGTGAGATTGAGGCCGGTGCCCCCGGCTTTTAGCGAGAGGATGAAGAAAGGGGGGCCTCCCGGACTCTGAAACTCCTCCACCAGCCCGCGCCTGGCCTTGACCGGCGTGCCCCCGTGCAGGGAGATCCCCGGTCGGCCGAAGACCGTTTCCAGATGCCTGGAGAGGGGATCTATGATCTCCCGATACTGGGTGAAGACCAAAACCCGCTCCTGGCGCTGGGCCAGCTCTCCGCAGAGCTCCGCGAGGCGCAAAAACTTTCCGCTCTTCTCCGCCCGCCAGTCCATGTCGCCCGTCAGCTGGGCGGGGTGGTTTATGAGCTGCTTAAGCCGCATGAGGCTCTGCAGCACCAGGCCCCGGCGTTTTCCGTCCCGCTCACGTTCGGGTTTTTTCTTCAAATCGCCTAGGGACGCCGCCAGGGAGTCCACCACGCTCATGTAGAGGGCCATCTGCTCTTTGGTGAGGCGGCAGTAGAGGACGGTTTCCACCTTGTCGGGGAGGTCGTCTATGATTTTTTTATCGCTCTTAAGCCGCCGCAGAATATAGGGGGATACCAAACGCCTTAGGGGGGCGTAGCTCTTCTCGACCGTCTCCATCTCGCGAACCGCATCCTGGAAGCCTTTGAGGCTTCCCAAAAGGCCGGGGTTTAAAAAATCGAAGATGGACCAGAGATCGGTCAGGCGGTTTTCCACGGGCGTGCCCGTCAAAGCCACCCTGGACTCCGCGTTCAGGGCCTTCACGGCCCGGCTCTGATTGGCCCCGGGGTTCTTCACGGCCTGGGCCTCGTCCAAGATCACGAAGCGGAAGGCCATCTTTTTAAAAAAATCCAAGGATCGGGACAGGGTGGAGTAGCTGGTCACCACCAGATCGGATTCCCGGGAAAGGCGTTCCGGATCCTCCTCCCATAACTTGATCCTCTCCTTTGGCGTTTCCGACGGATGGAAGACGGAAAGCCGCAGGGAGGGAGCGAAGCGGTCGGCCTCCGCGCGCCAGTTGGCCAAAAGCGAGGCCGGGGCGGCCAAGAGGGAGGTCCGGGGAGGCGCCTCCGGCGCCTCCCCGGACTCCTTTTCGCCTTCCACCTCAAGCTCCCCGCCCCGCTGGTTTTTATCCAGAAGCAACAGCGCCAGCACCTGGACGGTCTTTCCCAGGCCCATGTCGTCCGCGAGGCAGGCCCCCAGGCCCAGGGAGCTTAAAAAGGCGAGCCAGGACAACCCCTCCTTCTGGTAGGGGCGCAAAACGGCCTTAAGCCCCTCCGGCTCTGGGGATTCCCCGGGATCCTTCAGGCGGGAGAGGATCTTTTTCAAGGCCTCCCCCGCCTCGAACTCCACGGGGGTCTCCTTTCCCAAAGAGGGGGAGCCGGATTTCAAAGGGGAGGAGTCCGGCACTCCGGCGATAAGCCTCAAGGCCCTTAGGAAGCTCACCCCGCTTTTTTTAGCTTCGATCTTGGCCTTGTCCCAGTATTCCAAGGCCTTGGAAAGCTCCGCGCGGTCGGCCTCTATCCATCGGCCCTTGAACATGACGAGTCCCTTGGAGGCTCCGCTCTCCTCCAAAAGGCTCATAAGCTCCAGGGGATCGACCGTCTCGTCCCCCGCGGCCATCTCCATGTTCCAGTCCAGGATGCTTTTCAGCCCGGCCGAGGGCGTCTTATTCGCCCCCACCACCACCCTCACCCGGGCCCGGGGCCTCTCCCGCCACCAGTCGGGCACCCGGGCGCTGAGTCCGCTCTCCTCCAAAATGGGAAGGTCGCTTAAGAGCCGGTAGGCCTTGGCCGCCGTCCAGAGCTGTGGCCGGTAAAGCTCGCCTTTCCGGTGCATCTCGGCCACCCAGGGGAGCTTTTCCGCCGCGGCCCGCACCGGGGAGAGGAGGCGGATGAGCCCCGCCTTGTCCCCCTCGGCCTCGTAATGCTTGAGGGCGTCCATGAGGGGGGCGTGGCGCTCCAGACCCTCGAGGGTGAGGGAGGGCACGTAGGTCGCCATGAAGGCGAAGGGGCGCCTCCCGCCCGCCCGGTTCTCCGCCAGGTGGAAGGTGAGCCGCCCCACCCGGCGCCAGGCCGGGGCGTGGCGGGCTAAAAAGGCCGAGACGCCGCCGGAGTCGAATTTTCCCGCCACCCAAAGCGCCAAAGCCCGCCAGACGTTTTGAAGGGCGGAAGCGGAGAGGTACTCCCCTCCGGGCATGGGGGGGGCCTTCCCCGCCGTCTCCCGCAGCCGGGCCTCGTCCGGCTCCGCCATTTCCAACGGAGTGAGGTTTTCCGGGAGACGAGAAAGGCTTCGAATGAACCCGGCCGCAAAATTCCGCCAGAAGAACCGCACCGGATCCCTGTCCCGGGAGCGTCCGGCGCCCAGGGCGAAAAGGGACTCCGGCCAACCTCCTTCCCGAGGGGCGCCGGGAAAGATTAAAGCGTGCTCGGGGGTGAGGGTTATATCCCCCGCCGACCGCGGCTGGTTTTCCGTTTCTAAAGCGTGTTCCATAAACCCCCGCCGCCTAGGGGCGGCGTGACGATATCGATCCCTCCGGATGGGGAGAGCCGCGTAAATCCGCCCGCGGGCGTAAACGACGGCGTCCCCCCCGTTGCCGGGGCGCGCGTTTCTAAACTTCATCCGGACTTTAGCACGAATCGCCTTTAATGACAAATAATTTCCCAGCCCGGAGGCGCGGCGGACATCGGGAAAAAGTCCCCACCCTAAAAACATTCCATCCCGGCCCTTGATTTTTTTAGGAGCCTATCCTCGACACCCGGGCGGCCCGAAAGCCGAAACCGAGGGGAGGCGCCGGCCCGAACGGCGCTTTGGGGATTTGACGCGGGAAAGAAACAGGGGCGTCCGCGGCCGAAAACCCGGCCGCCTCAGACCCGCTTTAGGGATCTATTTCCCTTGCACGTATTTTTCCGGATCCTCCGGACCACGGCGGGGCGCTCGGCGAGCGCCGTAAACGAATCATCCGGCCGCGGCCTTAAAGCGGCCCCGGGTCCGCCGCCAAATTCGGCCGAAATCTCCCCACCGCTTCAAAAGGAGGGGCTCTCGGGTTCCGTATCCTCGGGCTTCGCCCGCCAAAGAGGGCCTGGCGGAAAAATCCGGATACGCCGGAGTGAGGGTCGCGAAAGCCTTTTCCGCGCCCTTAGGCCTCGCTTTGGCGTTCCAACCGGATCCCGCGCAGATTTAAAGGAAGAAAATAAAACAGCTCGTAAACATCCCTCCGGCGCTAAAAGGCGAAAACCGATAAGTCGCCGTCCGATACGCCAACCCGCCGTTATTTCGCCAATTATCCGCCAGGGTGACGGCGGCAGGTGTTGGGACGCGAGACGATCGCGCCCTTGATACGTCTCTGAGATTAATTATTTCCCAGGTTTTAACCGAACACGCCAGCGTGAAAAAAAGTGTCGATGGGGGCGCCGTTATTAGTTTAAACGGCGTTTCAAGATTTATAACAGCGTTCCCCTTGATTAATCCACCCGCGGCTACCTAAGCATGACGTTGAATTAAATTCGTATCCAAGGCTTGATTCACGATAGGTGGTATTCGTAATTCTTTCTAGACGAAAAGATCGGGCCTATTTGTTTTAACACATTCAGAGCCGGTCAAGGATTAATAGTGAGCGAAAAGAACGCGTTTACAAGTGTCATGGATCATGGTCATGGACTCGCAACTTACAGAATAACTTTAGATATTTAGCAACTCAACGAATAAATATTTTTTATCAAAAAATTAATCGTCCATATTCCCACGCTGAAATTAACAATCGATATCGTTATTAGTAATTAGAGCATACTTTAAAGTGGTGGAATTTTTTTAATTTAATGGAAATTCAAAAATAATATATTTATAATTTATCACAAAGCAACGTCAAAATAATAATTTTAAAATATTCATAAATTTAAATCAAGCCGAAATGTTTCAGGGAGGGTGAAGCAACTCTTATTATCATGCTATCATATCATTCCGGCGGTTAAACGTTTGAAACAGGCGCGTATAAGAACAGGGTTTCAGACCGACATTATTCTAACTTTTATCCGTCGGGGTAACAAGAACTATGTGTTCTAAATTTTTTCGGGATAAAACGCTTATTCATCTTGGCGATTTAAATCACGCTCGCTCATTTAACTTATTATTTGATTGTGACGTCGTCATCGTTTTGTTCGCCATCGATAGAAAACTGAAACGCAGGTTGAACTATTTTCGAGCCGCCAGGCGATGCCTTTGGTAAAGATTGAATCCGATAATTTAGGAGTCGAATTGGATTATATCGCCCCGGAGTTTACAAATGGGGAAAACCGCATCTTAAAGGTAACTATTTCTTTCTACCGTTCTATCTGTCATCCGCCTGGCTTTAATCTATATTCTGATCTTGCTTTTTAGAGCGAAGTAGGATATCTTCCTCAATAAGCACTACCACACAATATTACCACGGTGGTTAAATATTGGAAAAAAATCACGTATTCAAGTGAATCTCTTCCTTTTACCTTTCTAGCTTTTATCCGCCGGGGTAGTATATAGTAGTCAATTTTTTTAAGGATAATATTACGCCTACCGTGCGCCATTCTCATTCCGTCAACATCAAAAATAAAGCTGTTTTTGAGGACGGCAGCTCCCAGTGCGCCATGAAGGAAGTCGCAGCCAGATTGGGAGTACACCCCACTCAACTCAGCCGCTGGAAAAAACAGGCTACCGATGTATTAGAAACGCATTGGCCAAATTCCCCGAAAATCAGCGGGAAAAGCAACCGCACCGAGAAAGAGTTCAAGGAAATGGAAAGGCTGGTTGGGAAGATGGCTTTCGAACTCGAGTACTAAAAAAATTACTGGGTTGCTAGGGATCGCAGAGCGCCGAGCCATGGTGGGGGTTTGTCCGTAATATGATGTAAACCATTTCTAGCAAATACTTATTATTTATGGGAAAAACATAAATTTTATAAATTATATCTGTATATTCACTCTTAAATATATTTAATTAATTTAT
>JAISMF010000037.1 GCA_031276865.1 Deltaproteobacteria bacterium
AAACGAGCTGTCGCTTGTTAAGGGGCGATATTTTATATCAGCGACCGAGCTCATCAGGGGTCTCCTTCTTCTTTCCGGCGTCCCGACCTATGAGCGGCCCGAGGCCGCGTCCACTAAAAACATGATGATCTAAAACATGCTCTCAGTCAAGGGGTAAAAGCGGTTTTTTAGCCGCCACGGACGGCGGCCACGGTGAAGACCCTGGCCGAGTGGAAAAGAGGCCCTAAAATTCGTACTTTTTTTCACCGAAGCGATCTACGAAGAAATCAAAACCTAAAAACATACGGCCGTCTATAAGCGGCCGCGCCACATCCGGCGGCCAAAGCGATCGGGGCGGGGAGGAACCGACTCGACTCCCCTAAGGACGCCCCGGGCCTCTCTCGTTCCATAAAGCGTTCCGGAAAGGCGGAAAACCTCCTGCGCCCCTCACTCTCCGTGATTCCGTCCGGGGCCGATTCCCTCCGCACGTACGAGGCCGCTCCGGAACTTGCGGCCGGGGACGTCCCGACTAAGGCGCCCGGGCGCTTTAAGACGCCTCCGGCCGCGGTTTTCCGCTACGAGGGTCCGAAAGACGCCCTCCCTACGGATCCGGCGCGTCCCACCCAAACGCGGCGGGCGGCGGCCCGAAGTTGGGTTTCAGTTCGTAGAATATCTGCGTATATGTTTAAAAGAATTATAATTATATATTATATTAATATATTATATTTATTAAAATTTGCTTAAATAACATTCTTCTTAATAGAACTAAAAGTAAACATAATATATGTGTTGCTATATGATCAAATATAATATAATTAGTATTTGGAAGGAGCGTTAAACTTCGAGAAAAAACGCGGGTATCTTATCTGGCAATTAGCGGGCGCTCCCCCCAAAAAAATAGTTTCTTCCGCTGAGTGGATGCGATATATTGTGTTCGGGTTGCTTTTTAAAACCTAGATAAAGCCAATAATCACTAGCGTCCTAAATACTGGCTCAATTTTTCAAAGAATTTGGCGAAAACCGCATATATTCGGGCTTTCAGAGTTCCCGCACCCAAACTGCCCAGAATGACCCTATCCGGGGGTTAGGCGGTAATATAATCTGTACTACCTATCGAAATTTATGAAACTAACTATTCATATATCGCGCTAAAAACAGAGGGAATTTTATTTAAGACGCTGGTTACCAATAATATTGGAAAAAGCCTTAATTATATCGGTAACCTCAAATCTATTTTTACTTTCATTTTATACATAGTAGATGTAAAAATATCTATATCAGAATTAGCAAATCCATAAATTAATTTATAATTAACACATATGATAATTCTATAAATTATATTTATATATATTGCACTAACCATTCTATTGCACTAATATTTGATAATATAAATTGATGACACTTAGATTACAATTCATGCATAATAGAAATAACTTTAATATTAATTTCGTATTTTATCGCATTATTAAAATATTTTGCTAAATATATTTTCAAATGTGTAGAATAAAATATCCCAGTTAAATTTTTTTCAAATTTATTAAGATGATATATTCCCGAAAGAAAGTTTAAACACTATATCCTACCTTTTCATTAAGGATTTATGATATTTCAAAAGTAACTCCTGATGTTCTTTACTGCTAGGAGCGTATTTATCAAGTCCCAAAAGTTCTACTTGTTCCCCAGTTAAAATTTTCATCCCAGATTCTTGTTCAAATTCCGCTATAACTCTTCTAATATCATCTTCTGTTTCTTCCCAATCATCCGGATTGTCTAAATCTGGCCACTCAGATTCAGAAATCGCGTCAAGTTCTTCTAAAGTAAGATCAAACGCGCTTTTATATTTATAACGCTCAGACAAAGGAATATGTGACAAATCTTATTGTTCTTGATTAGATACGAATCTTGTTGTTTTCTTTCTCGACATCTTAATATTACCCTGGCGGATAAAAATTAGAATAATGTCGGTCAGTATCACTGGCCTTATACTTGGCAGTTTCTATCATTTAACCGCCGGAGTAATAACTCCTTTATGATACCTAACTAAATACCAAATTAAAATTCAAGTGTCATTTTAGAATCGGCCCCCGTTCTCATCCTTCTTCATTAGGATCGTCCAAGAGCCCCCGCCTCTTCTCCGGCGCCTGGAGTCCTAGGTAGCGGTAGGTCTTGGCGGTGGCCATGCGGCCCCGGGGGCTTCTCTGGATGTAGCCCTCCTGGACGAGGTAGGGCTCGTAGACCTCGATTAGGGTGTCCGGCTCCTCCCCCAGGGTGGTGGCCAGGGTCTCCACCCCCACGGGACCGCCGCCGTAGCGCTGGCAGATGGAACTCAGCAGGCGGTAGTCTATTTGGTTCAAGCCGTTTCGGTCTATGCCTAAAAGGTTCAAAGCCCCGTCGGCCGTCTTCCGGTCGATGACGCCCGCGGCCTTGACCTCCGCGTAGTCCCTCACCCGGCGCAGGATCCTTCCGGCCACCCGGGGGGTGCCCCGGCTGCGCCGGGCTATCTCCTCGGCCCCCTCCCTCTCCAGCTCCGCCCCCATGATCCTCCCGCCCCTTAGGACTATCTCCACCAGCTCCTCCGGCTTGTAGAAATCCAGCCGCAGCTGGATGCCGAAACGGTCCCGCAGGGGGGGGGTCAATAGGCCGATGCGGGTGGTGGCTCCGGCCAGGGTGAAGCGGGGGAGTTCGAGGCGGATGGAGCGGGCGCCGGCGTTCTGGCCCATCATGATGTCCAGCCTGAAGTCCTCCATGGCGGCGTAGAGGATCTCCTCCACCACCGGGCTGAGGCGGTGGATCTCGTCTATGAAGAGGATGTCGCCGTCGGAAAGGTTGGTGAGGATGCCCGCCAGATCGCCGGGCTTTTCGATGACCGGCCCCGAGGTGCACTTCACGTTCACGCCCATCTCGGAACCCAGGATGTTGGCCAGGGTGGTCTTCCCGAGGCCGGGGTGCCCGGAGAAGATTGTGTGGTCCAAAGCCTCGCCGCGTTTTTTGGCGGCGCTGATGAAGATGGAAAGCTGCTCCACGATATCCCTCTGGCCGACGAAGTCGGAGAGGATCCGGGGCCGTAGAAGCCTTTCGGCCGGGATCTCGGAGGTGTCGGGATCGGGGTTCAGGATTTCCGCGCTTTTGTCTCTCGTCATGTTTTAGCTCCGGCCGTCCGCGCTTTCGCGGACGATCCTTCTCGCTGGGGCCTCGCCGAGGCCTCCCGGGGGCCCGGGCCCCCGGGAGGGGGCGGGGAAGGCCCTTCCGCCTTTTTTCGGCCTCGGAGGCCCCATGTGAGGCGGGAGGGAGGCTCCGGAAAAGGGGCTCCGGACGGTGAAGCCCGGGGAAAGGCGTTTTTTAGGATCCGGACCGCATTGTAGAGGGTTTCGGCATGGACGGAAAGCCGGAGGGAGGGAAAAAAGGGAGCGGACGCGAAAGAAAACGGACGGGAGCGGAAGAAAGCGGGCGCCGGTGAAAAAAAGGCGAAAAAAGGGAGGGTAGGAGAAATTTTTTCGAAAAAGGGCCGTTTCGGAGATTTTTTTTCGGCGGGGCCCTCATTTCCAGTACCGGTTGGAGGCGGGCTGGGTGGCCCGGTAAAACTCCAGGTACTTGAAGATGACCCCTTTGAGGTTTTTGCGCTCGGCTATCTCGTGGATCCCCCGGATGTTTCCGAAGAACTCCAGATTGTCGTAGATGCGGAAGAGGTTTTTGGAGAGGGCGCCGGCCCGCACGTCATCCTCGTTTACCGGAAAGCCCCTGGCCGCCATGACCCGGGGGCCGGTGAAGATGACCAGGGCCTGGGGCTCGGCCAGGATCACGTCCCCCAGGGCGGCGTAGCTGGCTATGGCGCCTCCGGTGGAGGGGTCGCCCAAAACGGAGATGAAGGGCAGCCCGAAGCGCTTGAGCCTGGTCACGCTGTTGATGCTCTTGGTCATCTGCATGAGGGCCGGGGTGCCCTCCAAGACCCTGGCCCCGCCGGAGCAGCAGAGGCTCACCAGGGGGAGGTTTTTCGAGATGGCGTACTCGGAGAGGCGGTGGAACTTCTCCCCGAAGACCACCCCCATGGTGCCGCCGGCGTAGTAGAACTCCGAGACGGCCAGGGCCACCGGCTGGCCGTGGATGGTGGCCTCGCCCGTCACCAGGGCCTCGTGGAAGGAGCTTTTCTGATCCTGCTTTTTAATGAAGTTTTTGTAATCCTCGGTTAAAAGGTTGGGGTGCAGGAGGTGGTGGACGGTTAGATCCCTATTCATCTCCCTAAACGAGTCCTGATCGGTTAGGCAGTTTATCCAGCCTATGGCCCCCATGATGCGGCCGCGGCCGCACTCCGGACAGACGTAGTGGTTGGCGACGAATTCCGAAAGGGGTATGAGGGCCCCGCAGCCCTTCTCCTCGCCGCTGTTTTTCAGCGACATGTCTCCGCAGCGGACGTAGTCGCCCTTGGGCGCGAAGGGCACCTGGCGATCCCAGTCCTCGTCCGAGTGGATGGATCCGGAGCTCTCGGGGTTGATGATTTTAAGATCCGGGGGCGCCTGGAAGACCTTGTTTTTCAGGGGTTTGAGGCGGAAAAGCGAGGCCCAGCTGGTGGATTTTAGGGCGCTGTCCTGGACGTAGAGCCCGAAGGCCCTGGCCCGCGAGCGGCGGATGTTTATGAGCGTGGCTATCTTGCGGCGGCCCAGGTCTTTCACCGTGCGCTCCAGGTAGTTCTCCAGCACCCGGGCGTAACCCTGGACGTCGGAGACCGACTTGGGGGAGGGGAGCACGTCGTCTATGATGTCCAGGACCTTGAGCTCGGGGGCGGTGGACTTGGAGATGATGAGGGCCTCCCTCACCTTGCTCGCGTCCCGGAAGATGATGGCCGCGAGGGATTCCGGAGGGGCCGTGGCGTAGAGGGCGTCGTCGAACTGCGCCCGGCAGTCGGTCATCTGGATGGCCAGGGCCCCGCCGCTCCCCCCCTCGCCAATGATGACGGAGACCGTGGGTATGGGGATGGTGAGGAAGTCCAAAATGAGATGCGAGATGAAGAAGGCCTGGAAATCCTTGGCCGACTCCAGGGAGATGTCGGCGCCGTAGGTGTCGATCAGGGTCACGATGGAGACCGGCCGCCCCCGGGCCCGGGCGGCGGCCGCCTCCCTTAAAAAGCGGTGGATGGCGCTGTGATCCGACGCGGTGAGCATGCCGTGGTTGAGTTTGGCCAGATCCTCCCTGGTGCGGAGGTTTTCCGGCTTGGGCTTCTGCTGGGCTATGATGAAGACGTCCCGGCCCCACTGTTCGGCCTCGCCCAGGATGAGGGCCCCGTCGTGGGGCTTCGACTGCCTGAACATGGGAAAGATGGCCTGAATGAGGTCGCTGGAGCGGGGGCGCAGGGGGGAGCGGGTCCTTTTACGGAAAAGTTCCACCACGTCTTCGGGAACGTTAGACATGCTCGACTCCGTTTTCGGGGATGACGCGCGGGCCGGAAAAAAGGGAAGAGCTCCGGCCGGGGACGATGATCTTTAGATCTTACAATAACCTTCGCCAAATGACAAGAGAGGAAAGGGGCGAAGGGGCGAAGGGGCGATCGGGAAACTCCCGCCAAGGCTCGAACGAGATCCTTTTTTCAGGCTCGGGAAGGCCGTTGAAAATCCGGCGAAGCCCCGGGGAAATCCCCCGCGAAAAACCGGCTCGAAAAACAGGCGCGAAAAGGAAAAGCTTTTTCCGGGCGGTCTTTAAAACACGCGAAAACCCGTTAGAGGGTCCTTCTTTTAGGCGCGCGGGGAAGCCCATGGGAATTTAGACTTTTTTTTATTTCGCCAACGCTCCTCGATTGGGAATCGTCGACGGATTCCGCGCGCGTTTCGGCCTAAAGCGCGCGCTAACCAGGCAAGCGCGGACGAACGCGTCGGAGTCGGAATTCGGCGTCCGGCGAAGAGAGCGGATTCGTTCGGGGTTCGCTAAAACGCGGATTTTGGCGCCGGCGTCCGGACGCGTTCCGATAAAGAGAGCCGGGGCGCGGCCCACCTTCCGGCGGGCTTAGAAAACGCGGGTTTTCCCCCAGGCGTTCCGCGCCCGGGAGCGGAAACCGGGATTTTTTTCGGAGATAAAAATTATTTCCGCGAAAAAAACGCCCTCCCCGCGGCGGGTGCGAAAAAGAGCGAAAGATCCCCGCCTCTTTTCCCCTTCGTCCCGGCGGCCTTGGATTTTCGACGGCCCCGCGGCGGGGGGCGCTTTCCGTTCCGTCCGGAGTTTTTTTTCGGGCCTTTCCCCCGGGCGGGGCGCGCGCCCCTCTCCAGGTTCGGGAGCGTTTTGTTTCGACGGCTTGGTAAAAAGAGCGGAATAATTTTAAATTAATTATAGTTTTAATAGTATCATATAATATAATTTAGTAGTTATATACATCTAAAATTAGTTGTCTTAAGTATTCATCTTAAAATTTATTTCAAAAATAAAACGGGGGATAATACCCTGGTAAAATATATAATAATATTCTAATCAAGACTTTTAAATATTATTAGTATAAAATACATTGTTAGTTAGACGACGCTTCCCCGGGCGGCCTTGTCATTTAAAAAGACGCGGGCGGGGAAACGCCGAGATTTTCGGATGTGCGAAATGATATACTTTATATGCGATATGATTATTATTTTTTCTCACATTGTGGGAACTTCCCCTTAAGTTTTTCCGCGACGGATTTTTCGGGCGCGCGTTGAAAAAAACAGCTTTGGAAATGGACGCGGGCGCCGCGGCGCCTCCCATATGGGCGCCCGGAGCGCTTTTTCGGCCCCCGCGGCGGCGGAGGGGAGGGAGGGGAAAAGGGACGATTTTCCCCGGGAAATTTATTTTTCCCAATATGTAGCGATGTTTCGTATAATTTTATTTATTCGCCGGCCTCGTCTCCGGCTTCCGGCCGGCGTCCCCCGTCTGCGGCCGGGTCCTTATCGACCCGTTCTTTTCCCTTGCCTTCGCGGTTAAATTATGGCAGTATGTTCAGGGTCATTCGAACCCCGAATCAATACTCGCTTGCAAAACGCCCTTTGAAAATAAATCATCCCCGCGTGTTTTCAGGGAGGAACGAAAGACCTTCGACGTCCGGAAGCTCTTCGAATTTTCGCGCGTCGCTTCGGCGCTTTTTTTCCTTTGAACGGGCCCGGGCCAGGGCGGTTCGGGAAAATCCGAGGGGGGGTCCCGAAACCCCGTTCCTTAAACCGGAAACGTCCGGGATTCACGTTTTTCAGCGGTTTTGCCGCTTATTTATCATCTCCTGCGCCCTCGCAGATGTTTTTAAGGTAGGTATATGAAATCCAGTAAGAATTTTCTGATTATTTTGGCCGTAAGCATTCTGGCTCTGTTCGTTTTCACCGCCTGCGGCGACAGCGGCAGCACGGGTTCCGAAAGCTCAACCCCGCCGGCCGCCTCGACTCCTCCGGCTCCCGCGACTCCTCCCGCCACCCCGCCGGCCGCCGAGACTCCGGCCGCCACCGACGCCGGCGCTCCCTCCACTGACGGAACCGTAGAGTCGCCCGCCGCCGGCGAGACCGGCTCCGGCGACAAGCCGGCCACCGGGGATTCCACGGCTCCGGCCGAGGCGCCCGCGGCCGACGCCCCCGCCGCCGATGACGCCCAGACCAGCGGTTCCGCCGCTCCCGAAGCCGGAACTCCCGCCGAGGGCGACGCCCCGGCCGCGGAAGGCGCTTCCAGCGAGACCGCTCCCCCGGCCGAGCCGGCTCAGTAAAGAGACTCCGGCTCCGTTCTTTTCCCTGACCGGAGCCGGTTAAGATTCCGTTTCCATAGGCTTTCGGGAGAAAGACCGCGTCCAATCCGGGCCGCGGCTTTCTCTCGTAAGAGTCTTTTCTCCCTGAAGGCGGCGCCGTTTGGTTCCCGTCATGGCGAGTAAAGGGCTTTAAAAGCCGTAATCAACGCCTCCAGGCCCTCCCAGGGGAGAGCTTCGGAGGCTTTTTTTCGCTTCACTACCGAATCAATTCCTCTTTCCGCGGGCCGCCGGGCCTTCCTTACCATGGGCGCCCTCGGCTTCATGAAGGCGTTCTTCGGACGCCGCCAGGTCTCTTCCTCACAGCCGGAACAGTTCCGCCCTAAATTTCGGAAAGGCGAAAAACGAGAAAAACTGACCGTTGAAAAAAACGCCCTGGTGAAAGCTGGGCGCGGTATTTCCTTCATCGCTCGCAGCCCTCCCTGCGTTCCTTCCTCTCCCGCCTCCTTTCAACCATCCTTATCCGCTTCAACTCCGTCTCCCTCCGCTTCGAAAACGCGCTCCGGAAGAACGGGAGAAAAACATAAACATTTTCTTTAATTTAAACCTGACAAACTATGGAGGATTTCTTTATTTAGAAAATAATATTTAAAAATATTTCAGAGATGGGCTGTTTTTTTCGATAAGTTTCTTAGAGCTCCTAATTACGGGATCTTCTGCGAGACTTCAGGAACAAAATCCGTATTATCCTCTGAGGTGCGAGATGTCCGACTATACTGAAAGCTGGATTAAAGCCGTTATTTTCGTTTTCGTCATCTACATGCTCATCTAAGCGAGCCGGAAAACAGTTATTCCTTTTTCATTTCAAACCGAGTCGGAACTTTGAGAGAGAAGTTCCGGCTTTTTTTTGTTTTTCCGCTTCCGCCGCGAGCGCGTTTAAAGCGGCCGCGGAAAAAATGCGAAAGAAAACGCGTGAAAAAACTCTCCATCGGAAACGCCAAACGTTTTCCGCCTACGATGGTCTCCGAGCTAGATATTACGGCTTTTAAAAATATTTAAAGAATGCGGAGGCGCGTTTGTTTTTTTAAGACGATTGTTTTCGATGGATTTCATTTAGTAAAAAAACCTTAGCGATTTTTAATCTCCGGCCGGAATGAATTTAACGGACGCTTTTCGAAAATACGGCGGTGCTTTGGGGAAAAGCCGCTTCAGGGCTTAAAAGCCCGCGGGAAATTTTAATTGCCGCCTTCGGAGTTTTTCACCATACCCTTAGATCACCGGGGGTTTAAGAAGAAGCGACACCGCCTCCCTCGAGGCTTGGCTTATTTCGGGGTAGAAATCGTCCAGCGCGGCCAGCTGGTTTAAAATCTCCGCGGTGAGGAGGCTGAGTCGCACCATGTCTCCGGGATCCCTTCCCAGCTGCGAGTAGGCCCGGCTGAAGTCTCCGGAGGCCGCCCATATGTGGACGGCGTTGGACTGAAAGACGTTCTCGTGCGGATAGGGGAAGTCGTTTTTCTTCAGACTTAAGATGATCGGCTTGGTTCTCCGCCTGAAGGTCAGAAGGACTTCTTTGAGGTTCGACGGTATCGGCGGCTGGTACACCTTCTGGCCGCACGAGAATCTGATCCTGGGGCGCTCGCCCAGGAAGGCCAGGGTGGCGGCCAAAAGCTCCGGCTTTTCCGGGAGGGCGCCTTTCTTCAAAGCCTCGTGGAAAACCAGGGGGTACTCCAGCCGCAGCTTGGAGACGATCTGCCCGTCGGGGGTGAGTTTGTCGTCCGGGGTGACCAGTCCGCGCCTTTTTAGAAACTCCACGTGGGCGAGAAAGCTTTTCCACAGCTTCTGGGAGGCCTGTTCGAGGATCTCCTGGCTTTTAACCTCCGTTTTCTGCCAGGCGCTGAAGGACTGGCTGAGGAGGTCCTTGACGTCGTCGAGCCTCATGGAGTCCAAAAGGTTCAGGACCATGGGGAAGTTAATGTTGAGGCGGCTTCTAACGGGGTTGGGAGGCGAGCGGAAGAGCTTGTCCATAAGGGACAGATCCATGAAGGGCCCCGGAATGATGAGGGCGAAGCCGATAAGATCCTGGCCGCGGCGGCCCGCCCGGCCCGTCATCTGGGCGAGCTCGGTGGGGGTGAGGTTCTGGAACAGGGCCCCGTCGTAGCGGTCGCTCTGGGGAATGACCACGGTGCGGGCCGGAAAATTCACTCCGGCGGAAACCGTGCTGGTCGCGAAAATGGCCGTGAGCAGCCCCCGGCTCATGAGCTCCTCGATTAGGAGTTTGTAGTAGGGGAGGTGTCCGGCGTGGTGGGCGGCGAGGCCCGTCTCCCGCAGTCTCGCGAAGGGCGAGCAGGATTCGATCTCCGGATGCTCCTTTAAATACGAGTCGATGAACTCGTTGCGCAAGGCTCGACGCTCGGGGCTTTCCTCGAGTTCTCCGTTGAAGTAGCCCACCGCCTTGTCGCAGTCCGAGCGGGACTTTAAAAAGAAGATGGCCGGAAGCAGATCCATCTCGCTTAGGCACTTTATGACGGGTCCGGTGGCGGAGCTTATCTGGGGCTTGCGGCCGCGCCGGCCTATGGGATCGGGTTTTTTCCTCACCCGGCTCACCGCGCTGGAAAGGAGCATGAGCTTGTTGTCGTCCAGGCAGAGGGGGATGAGGGGCACCGGCCTCTCGCCTCCGTGGACCACCTTTATGACCCTTCCCCGGGTGGCGGCCAGCCAGTCGGCCATGTCGCCGGCGTTCTCGATGGTGGCCGAAAGGAGCAGAAGCCTCACCCGGACGGGGAGGTAGATGAGGATCTCCTCCCACACCACCCCCCGGTCGGGATCCCCCAGGTAGTGGGCCTCGTCCATTATCACCAGATCGTAGCCGATGTTCTCCATCTTTCCCATGGAGTCGTAGAGCTGGTTGCGCAGGATCTCGGTGGTCCCCACGATGAGGGGGGAGCCGGTGTTCATCTTGTGGTCGCCGGTTAAAAGGCCCACGTTGTCCTTGCCGAAGATCTTCCCGAACTCGATGAACTTGGAATTGGACAGGGCCTTCAAAGGCGAGGTGTACCAGATCCGGTTTCCCCGGGCGAGCTCCTCCTCTATGGCCTTCTGGGCTATCCAGGTCTTTCCGCTGCCGGTGGGGGCCGAGACAATCACGTCGTAGTCCCTTATCTCCCTCACGGCCTCCAGCTGGAAGGGATCCGGGATGAAGGGGGCGGCGTGGGGCTGGCCTATGTTCAAAAGGTGGGCTCTCACTCTCCGGTCGACCAGGTAGGAATCGGGCGCGTCGGGGACGGCGGCGGCTTGGTTTTCGGCGTTTCCGGCTCTGTTTTTCGGGCGCCGGTGTTGGGCGTTCCGGGAGTGTTTAGGCATTCTTAAAATCATCCTGCGAAATAAACGGTTCCGTTCGGGGGCCACGGGAGCGCCTCCGGTTCCGGGATCCGGTTTTTCGCTGGGCTCGGCGCTTTTCGGGAAGCGGAGGAGGGGGGAAACGCGGAGGGAAAGACGAAGGCCCGGAGGCGGGCCGGGTGGGAAAGAGGCCTCGGGGAAGGGATTTTCCGTCGCCGGGCTTCGGCATGGTTAAAAAGACTCGCCGCGGCCGGTAAAAGACCGGAGGCACGATAAACATCGCATTATACCATATCTTGATTAAATTCCAAAGAAAATTTTATTACCAGCGCCGGGCCCGCTCCCGAGGAAATCCGTCGGATCCCCGCGGATTTTTTTTAGGCGTTTTAAAACCGGACGTGATTATTCCAGGGGCGACTGGATTTCGACTCCGGTCGAAAAGCTTAGCCGTTTTCGGGAGGGCGAATTATATCTTCTATATGCTGTGTATTGTTTGAATTTAATCAATATTTAGTATAAGGCCGCTAAAAATGTCCCCAGGATATTTTTTTCACACCCCGAAGGTTGAATTTTTAACGGGTTGAATTTTCAGGGGAATGTTTTCGTTTTTTGGAAGATTTCGGAAAAAAAGAGGCGGTGAAAATAGAAAAAGGAAGGGGGGGGAAATATTTACGCGCTCGTTTTGCTACTTCCTTCCGCTTGGAACCGTCGCCCCTCGAAAGTGCAAGGTGATGGCGGTCTTATGTCCCGACAGCTTCAAAACGCAGTTCGCCACTCCCGCCGATTCAAGTTCGCAGTCGTAAACTCCGGCGTTCCATCCTGGGCAATTCAGATCGGGACCTTCGGTTAGGACGAAACCCTTCCGGTTCAATTCCGCCGACGAGCCGAAGTGGCAGTCCGCCCCCGTTTTTCCTGAATTGGACAGCCTCGCGGCGTAGGATTTCGCCATGCCCGCTTTATCGAAGCAGTAATAGTAATAATACCTACTCCCCGTCCAGGGAATTTTGAAGTTAGGCTCGGACACCCAGCATCCTTCCAAATCGCTGATTTTGTCCAGAGACGCGGGAGGGTTGTTCTCATCGGGTTTAGAGGCGGCCTTGGAACCCGGGTCGGAATAATCTTCAGCGGTCTTGTTGCCGATGGATTTTTCTTTTCCGGAAGGAGGCTGAGCCGTCTCCCATCCTTCCGACGCTGAACCGTTCTTCGCATCTTGAGAGGACGCCTGGGCGGCTGGAACAAAAATAGACAAGGAGAGGATGAGCGCGAGGGACGTGGACGCGAATAAATGACGTGGTCTTTTTTCCATCGTGTTTTTCCCGCTTGGATTCAGCTGTGTTTAGAGTTTTTTTGTTCTTGAAAGAATAGCGTTTATCCGTCTTGAATAATTTATTTAAATATGTAAAAATATTTTGATGATTTAGCTAAATATAACTTAAAATCATTTTTCAAGAATAATTTAAATATTGCTATGTAATTTTCTATATTTTATTGTAGAATAACGATAATTTAATATGTTAAAATATTAATTTTTTGATAATTAACAATATTATAAAATTAGTTAATATTCCGTAAAATTTTAAGCGCGTGAAAATTTATTTTCTCTCATTTTGAAAGCTCAAAATAAGCGCAACGGATTGCTCGCCACTCATTTTTCCGTTCGCGAGTTCCACACCGATACGTGTAACAACATCAAAGTCGGAACAATGTAATTCAAGATGGTTCAGTTTCAACAGTGCTAATCTTTATCCAAACGCCAACTCCCTTATCGCCATCCGCGAATGGACGATTGCGTGCCAGCCCGTAAGCGAGTCTGGCGATTTCGACTCCGTGGATGGGTGTAAATCCATGCCATCAACAGTAAGCGTTGGCGTCTTGACGGAATAGAAGTAATCCAAAAACGCATAGCGGGGAGCGTTATTTTTTAAGATGATGGCGGTCCCGTTTTTATCCACAAGACGGACGAACCTTGAAAAATTTTGATTGGCTTCCTAGATGGAAACAAGATTTTCCTCGTTGATTTTCCTAGTAATTTCCTCTATTAAAAATATAACGCTTCATTAGAATGAACGCGATCTAAATATCGAAAAAAAATATTTTTAAATCTGACGCGCGCGCGAAAAGTTACTCGCTGAAAAACTGAGAGAGACGTTATACAAGGTGCGGTATATAGAGTAGTGGTTTTCATTTATCCAAAAATATCAGAGGTTTTCGCTCGCGTCAAATCTGAAACAATTATTTACAAAGCGCGCGTTCACGGAGGTCCATCGCAGTTTGATTTCCGAGGAGGCCCTTAAGTCGGACATAGGCGTTAAGCGGTCTCCAAACTCTTAACCAACCGCGTTGAAAATCAGGCTGAGAAGAATTTTTCATGCGGCGCGGCTTTTTTAGGCCGCGGAGAGCGTTACGAGCTATGAATTGTAATCCCGGATTTCAAACGCTCATCGCCAAGGAAAGCGTGAGCGGCCGAGCTTGAAATGTTCGCTTCGTAGGTGAAACCTCTAACGCGGCCAAGTGAAAAAAGTTTTCTCCTCGAGCCTTTATTCCAACTCTTGGCGGTCGGGGCGGTGAAATTTTAGCGGACGAAAAATCTTTTCGGCGGGGATGGTTTTTTTCCGGAAAAGACGGCGAGGCGGAAACGATTCCCCGCTTTTCTTCTATCTCCTTCGAGGCGGAACGGACTCGCCTTGGAAACGCAAAGAGATGGTGGTTTTGCGGCCCGCCATCCTCAGATCGCAGTTGACGAGTCCCGGAGAGCGCAGCTTGCAGTCGTAAACCCCGGGATCGGCCCAGCCGGGGCAGTTCACCACCGCATCCTCGGTGAGGACGAACCCCTTCGCGTCCTGCCGCACGGTGGAGCCGAAGCGGCATTCGGACGCCGCCTGTCCCGAACGGTTGAGCCGGGCGGCGTAGGATCTGGCCCGACCGGATTTGTCGAAGCAGTAGTAGTAGTAATACGCGTCCCCGGTCCAGAAGAGTTTGAATCCCGGCTCCGAGGTCCAGCATCCCTCGAAGTCGCTCACCTTGGTCAAGGCCTTGGGGGGGTTGTTTTTGTCCGGCTTGGCGGCGGGGGGCGGCGGTTCGACCGCGGCCCTTTTCGGCTCCGGCTGGGAGGCGGAGTTTTCGCCGGTTGCGGGCGCCGCCTTTTTGGGGGCGTTGCGGATGGATTTTTGCCGGGCGGGGGCGCTTTGTTTAGGAGGGCTTCCCTCCGGAGCGTCCTGGGCTTCGGCCCGAGCCTGGAGGCAGAGGAGCAAGGCCGGAATGAGGAGCATGGCCGGGATGAGGAGCAAGGCCGGGATGAGGGGCGGGGAAGGGGGCCCGAGCCCGGAAAGCCGGAGGCTTTTTCCGAGACTCGCCGCCCGCCTTTTTCCGTCTTTCCACCCTTCCAGCGTGCTCCCGCTCACAGCCGCGCCGCCTTTCCCCGGAGCCTTTTCTCCGGGCGGAAAAACAATCGGAAACCCGCGGGCGGAGTCAGCTTTCCGCCTCTTGGGAACCGTTCCTGACGGAGGGGGGCCTTCCCCCGGCCGATCCGTTTTCACGGTAGCGGAAAAGCCCCGGGCTGTCCAGATCTTCTTTTTTTGGGTCCTAGCGCCCGAAGTGGTAGAGGAAGATGAGGCCGGTGGAGAACTGGTTCTCCGAGCCCCTCTCCACTAAGGGGGATTTGCCCGCCTCGCCCATGAGGTGGGTGTAGCCGGCGAAGACGTCCACCGAGAACTCGGGGGAGAGGAAGAAGTCGAAGGTCCCCTTGAGGCCCACGTCCTTGAAGCCGGAGTCGGCCTTGTACTCCCGATAGCCGCTGCGCCTCGACTGCTCGGGGGTGACTCCGAAGTAGGTCTGGTTGTAGGCCTTGTCCGCGAGGCTGGTGGAGACGGAGATCCCGTAGTTGAAGCTCTCGCTGGAGCGGTTGAGGTAGGCGGCCTTGAGGTTCATGTTGAAGCCCTTGGAGTTGTTCACGCCTTTAAAGGGCTGCGCGGAGAAGACGAAGTCGCTGTAGTGGTAGGCTATGGTCCCCCCCAGGGTCACCACGCCCCGCACGTCCCCCATGCCGCTTAAAAGGGGGCTTAAATTCTCGTTGCGGGCCCAGCGGTAGTTCACCGCCGGAGAGATTTCCAGGCTTCCCTGCAAAAGATCGAACCTCACCCCCAGGCCCTTGTCGGAGTTGAGGAAGACCGGTCCGTAGTTGAGGAAGACCACCGGCAGGAACTTGGCCGACGATTCCCCCGAGCCCGCGAACTCCGGGGCGTAGCCCACGCCCGCCCCCACGGAGCCGCTGATGGTGGCCCCGCCACCCTCGTTGAAATCGTCGGGCAGGGATTCCCGAGGCTGGGCGCCGAGGCTGGATTCCAGGGCGAAAAGCAGGATGGCGGTGAAGAGCAGGGCGGTTGTTGTTTTCATGGAGCCCCCCGGGGCGGCCCTGAGCCGGTCAGGGCGGTGACGACCCGGAAAGCCGCCCCGTTGGAAACAGGGGGGCGGTCCCGGATTTAGGCGCTTTCCGCGGCGGCTTTTCCCCGGTTCCCTATTTTTCCCTAATCGACGGAATTCGCGTTTTTACCGCGATCTTAAGGCTTAAAGTGGGAAACGCGGGCTAAAAGCGCCGTACGCGCGCTTTTTTAGATTAAAAGGCGCGGACAATAAAAGATAAAATATGAAAGATCATGAGCTTTGACTCTAATTTCGCAAAAGAAACATATTCAGTATAATTAGGTTAACTTCGTGTGTCAATAAAAATTTTCAGTTGAAATTATTTGTTTTGAGGCGTCCCGATAAATAAATATATAATTTAACATTTTTTATATGTAATTATATATAAAATTGTTTTCTTATATAAAATTAGAAAAAAAAGCCCGCGGAAACCGGACAGCTTCCTTTCCGGGCGTCTAAGTGAGCCTTCCGACACCCGAGGAAAGGAGCCGGGAAAATCCGGCCGCGGCTTTCCGCCTCGGCGTCGTTTTTTTCCGCCCTTATTTTTTGGCTCTTTACAAAAACGCCCCCCGCGGTTTTTTAAAACGCCAAAACCCGTAAACAAACAACCGGAAGAAAAACTTTCCCCGGCGGTCGCGGGAAATCAAAGACCTTCGCCTTAAAGCTTTTTCGGGCGTTTTTATTGACGGACGGGCGATGGTGATTTTTTTTCACCAAATTTGGCCGGGGACGCGTGTTTTTTCCGGGCGCTCCGGTAAGTAAATTGTCGGAGGCGAAGGGAAAAATTCGGTCCGCGACTTCGGTTTTCAACGGGGGAGGGCGTTTTTCCTTTGAAAACTCAAAACTTTGTGGTATAGAATGTTTTAGATTAGACGCCCCGAGGGAGAGGAAAAAAGCGTTCCGGCGGAGGATCGCCGTTTTCCCGCGAGCCGAGTTGGCGAGTTTTACAGGCGTTACAAATAATATTCAAGGAGTCATTAGCATGAGAGAAGAAGTAGAAAAAGCCCTGGGCAAAGTGCGTCCCTTCCTTCTGGCCGACGGCGGGGACATCGAGCTGGTGGACGTGACCGACGGGGTGGTGCAAGTCCGCCTCACGGGCGCCTGCGGCAGCTGCCCCATGTCCCAGATGACCCTCCGCCAGGGAGTCGAAAGGGCTCTCAAGGAATCCATTCCCGGAATAAAAGAGGTGGTGGCCGTCAACTCCCCCTTTAACATATAGATCGAGGGTCCGGGCCTCCGGCCCGTGGCCAGGGCGGAACGGATCCAGCCCTTCCGCCCCTTTCTCCAAACCTTTTTCCGCCCGGGGCTCCATCCAGCCCCGGGCTTTCCTTTTCGGGCCCCTTTCCTTTGCCAGCCGCGCTTCACGGCCGCTTTCCCGCCCCATCCCCCGAAAGCCCTCGCCTTGGGCCCCTCCGCGGGAAAGAAAGCGCCCTCCCCGGGGGCTGAAAAAAGATCTTGCCTTTTTCGTTTTTCCGCGGTTAAAATCAAAAAATATTTTCCCAGGGCTTTTTTCCATTTGGGACGCCCCTCTTTCAACACCCTTTTTCCCCATCCCCCGACGGTCCGCCATGCCTACCCGCCTTCCCGCCGCTTTAAGCTTCCTTTCCGCTCCGGCCGGCCGGAGCTGGCGTTGGCGCCTCGTCCGCGGTCTCCGGAGGGGGGAAGTTCACTAAAAAAGCGTTCCGCCCCCTTTTTCCCGCGAGCCGCGGACTCTTGGTCCGTGGTTTTTTTTTGCTTGAAAAAGGTTTATTCTTTTATTTATTTAGTTAAAATTTGTCTAATTAACATATCATAATCTCACCTTATTCCCAAACAAGCCCACGATTTCAAATATTTCCAAGGAGTTCCCATGATTACCCTGAGCCAGAAAGGTCGGAGTTTGGCGAGCGATCTGGACACCCCCATCTCGCTTTTTCTGGAGAAGATCGGCGGCGGTTCCGGCGTCCTTCTGGAGAGCGCCGAGGTGGGCGGCCGCTGGGGACGCTACAGCTTAATCGGCGCCGGGGTCCTTTTGAAGCTCTCCTGCTCCGAGGGCTTCCTGAAGGTGGACTGCGGAAAGGGGGCGCTCGAACCCCTCAAACGCCACGAGGGCCTCCCCTTCCTCCTGGGCCTCAAAAAGGCGCGCGAGTCCCTTCAGATCCTGTCCGATCCGGCCTTCCCCGGGCTCCCCCCCATCACCCGGGCCCTCTACGGCTACCTGGGCTACGGGCTGGTGAGCCTCATCGAGCCCAAGCTCATGAACCTCGTCCCCCCCAATGAGGCCGAGGCGGCCCTCATACTCCCCCGGGAGGTCTACCTCTTCGACCACGTCTACCGCCGCCTGGTCTCCCTCGCCCTGCCCGGGGAGGAGGCGGAATCGGCGGCCCCGCCCCCGCCGGCGCCCTTCGACGCCGGCGGGGGGCCTCGAGTCTCCCCCTCGCGGGAGGCCCATAGGGAACTTTGCGGGGAGGCGAAGGAGCTCATAGCCTCGGGCGAGCTCATTCAGCTGGTTTTGTCGGTGGGTTTCGACGAGCCCTTCCAGGGCGACCCCTTCTCCCTCTACCGGGCCTTAAGGCGCCTCAACCCCTCCCCCTACATGTTCCACCTGCAGCTTCCGGACTTCGCGCTCACGGCCTCCTCGCCGGAGGTCTTGGCGAGCGCGGACGGAAGGGACTTGAAACTCCGCCCCATCGCCGGCACCAGGCCCCGGGGCCAGAGCCCGGAGGAGGACAACCTCTTCGAGGTGGAGCTTTCCTCGGATCTTAAAGAGCAGGCCGAGCACGTGATGCTCGTGGATCTGGGCCGCAACGATTTGGGCAAGATCTCGGATCCGGGCACCGTGAAGGTGGAGCGCTACATGGACATCGAGCGCTTCTCCCACGTCATGCACCTGACCTCCCAGATAAGCTCCACCCTTAAGGAGGGTCTCGACGGGGTGGACGTCCTTTCCGCGGTCTTTCCCGCGGGGACGGTGGCCGGCGCCCCCAAGTTTCGGGCCATGGAGCTCATAGCCCGCATGGAGGGGGAGCCCCGGGGCCCCTACGCCGGAGGCTTAGGATGGCTGGGGCTCGATCGGGGCGGGGTTTTCATGGATTTCGGAATCACCATCAGGGCCGCCTGGATCCGGGGCGGAAGGGTTTATTACCGCGCCGGATCCGGTTTGGTCTACGACTCCGAAGCGGAAAGCGAATGGAGGGAGTGTTTGAACAAGGCCCGGGCCATCAAGGAGGCCCTGGAGGGCCTGAAAAACCCGCAGGCTCCGATCTGAGGAGGACCCTTAAGATGTTTCTTTTGGTGGACAATTACGATTCTTTCACCTACAACCTGGCCCAGGCCTTCCAGGCCCTGGGCGCGGAGCCCCGGGTCCTGAGAAACGACTCCAGGGAGCTTTTAAGCCTGGCCGACTCCCCCGAGCTGGAGCGGGTCTGCCTCTCCCCGGGTCCGGGGCATCCAAGGGAGGCCGGGCTCTGTTTGGAGTTTCTTTCCCGTCTCGCGAAAAGGGAGCGGCCCGTCCCCCTCCTGGGGGTCTGCCTGGGGCACCAGCTCCTCGGCCTCTTTTCCGGCTCCGAGGTGGAGAGGGCCCAGCGGGTGATGCACGGCAAGGTCTCCCCGGTGGAGCACACGGGCGAGGGGATCTTCACCGGCCTCTCCCAGGGCATGGCCGCCGGGCGCTACCACTCCCTTTTAGTCTCCGAACCCAGGGAGGACTCCCCCTTTCCCTTCCGGGTCACCGCCCGCACGGTGGAGGGCGAGATCATGGCTTTGGAGTATCTGAACCTCCCCTGGAGCGGGGTGCAGTTCCACCCCGAGTCGGTTCTCACTCCGGAAGGGGCGGATCTTTTGAAAAACTTCGTCCGGGGGGCGGATCTGGAGCGCGCGCCGGAGCCGGCGGAGGCTCCGGCGCCGCTCTCCGTCATCTTCGAAACGGTGGGCCGCGGCGAGGATCTCCCCCCCCGCCTGGCCGCCCAGATCTTCGACAGGCTCATGGACGGCGAGCTCTCCCCGGCCCAGGCCGGAGCCGTGCTCCTCTCCTTAAGGGTCAAGGGCGAGACCCCGGTGGAGGTGGCCGCGGCCGCCCGGGCGGTTCTCGACCGGGCGGCCCGGATCCCCCGGATCCCCTCCCCCTCCTTCGACGTGGTGGGCACCGGCGGCGACAACCGCTTCTCCTTCAACTGCTCCACCGCGACGGCCCTCGTCTGCGCCGCCCTGGGGCACAGGGTCGTGAAGCACGGCAACCGCTCGGTCTCCTCCAAATCCGGCTCGGCGGACGTTTTGGAGCATCTGGGCTTCAATATCGAGACCCCCCCCGACGAGCTGCCGGCGGAATTGGAGAGGAGTGGCTTCGTCTTCCTCTTCGCCCCCCTCTACCACCCCGCCTTCAAGCACATCATGCCCGTGCGCCGCGAACTGGGGGTGCGCACCCTCTTCAACATCCTCGGCCCCTTGGTCAATCCCGCCATGCCCACCCACCGCCTCATCGGCGTCTACCAGCCGAGCCTCTTGGATTTAATGGCCCAGGCCTTGAGCGAGCTGGGAGGCGAGGTCGCGGCCGTGGTCCACGGGGCCGGCGGCTACGACGAGCTCACCCCCCTGGGTCCGGCCCTGGTCAGGGTGGTGCGGGGGAAGAGGATCGAGAAGATAACGGTGGATCCGTCGGATTACGGCGTCAAGCCCTGCACCCCGGACGAATTGGCCATCAAGGATCCCGTGGACGGGGCCCGGGTTTTGCGGCTCCTTTTATCCGGAAAGGGTCCGAAACCCATGCGGGACATGCTGGTTTTAAACGTGGGCATGGCCCTTTACGTTTTGGCGGGCGGCATGCTGGCCGAGCGCGTGAAGGAGGCCCGGGCCGCGGTGGCGGAGGGGGTGGGGGCCAGGATGCTTCCCGCCTAAAGCCGGGGGAGGCCTTTTCGGGTTTCGTTTTTTTTGTTTTTACCCGGGCGGTTTTATTTTTCCCGCCCGGGCAGTATTCGGTACGTTTTACAGTCGGGGGAAATTCCCGGGTTTCTTAAAAAAATAGCGAACCCCCGGGTTTTCAAAATGGGGGCTTTTTGGTTGTCCTTCCAGCGGGCCCGGCGCTAAGCTAATTTTTCCGCGGGGGCGGTTTTCGAGGGAATCATGCGGAGATTCGTCGAGGCGAAGAAAGGCGAGATCGAGAGGCTTCTTAAAAACCGGGATTCCCTTCTGGAGACGAGCGTCCCTCCCCGGGAAAGCCGCCCGGATTTCCTTTCCGCCTTGAAAAGGGGAAAAGAGGAAAGGGGTTTGGGCCTAATCTGCGAGTACAAAAGGGCCTCCCCCTCGCTGGGAGACATTGAACTCGGCGTGAGCCCGGCCCGGGCGGCCCAAGCCTACGCCCGGGCCGACTGCCTCTCGGTCTTAACGGAGGAGTTTTATTTCAAGGGGAAGATCGACCACCTCTTCGAGATGGGTCCCAAACCGCTTTTGCGGAAGGATTTCATCTTCCATCCCCTGCAATTGGAGGAGACCGCCCGCACCCCCGCCGCGGCCGTCCTCCTCATCGCCTCCCTTCTCCCCGCGGGATCCGAAAGCGTAAATTTTTTCTCCCTCGCGGAGACGCTGGGACTCCAAGCGGTGGTGGAGGTGACCAACCCCGGGGAGCTGAAGACGGCCAGAACGCTAGGGGCCGGGATCGTCCAGGTGAACGCTCGGAACCTCTCCACCCTGAAGCTGGATTTCGGGGCCAACCTCCGCTTCATCAAAGAGAACCCCCCCCGTCCGGACGAGTTCTGGATAGCCGCGAGCGGAATAAAGACCGCGGAGGATCTCTCGCGCCTTATCGAGGCCGGATACTCCGCCGCCCTGGTGGGCACGGCCCTCATGCGGGGGGGGAACCTTAAAGGGAGGCTGGACGATCTTTTAAACGGGTTGGAGAGGCTGTGCCCCAAGCGCTATTAAAGTTCTGCGGGATGACCCGGGAAGAGGACGCCCTCCGGGCCGCGGCTTTGGGGGCGGATTTCTTAGGCTTCATCTTCCATCCGGAAAGCCCCCGCTTCGTCAGCCCCCTTCAGGCGGCCGCCATTTCGAGTCCGGGGGTTAAAAGGGTGGGGGTCTTCGTAAGGCAGGGGGGAGGGGAGATTCTGGAGATCATGGAGGAGGCGCGCCTCGATTACGCCCAGTTCCACGGGGAGCAGACGATAAAGGACGCGGAGAAAATAGGCCGGGAGAGGGTGATTAGGGTCCTCTGGCCCGATCGCTTCGAGAGGGAGGATGATTTTTTACGCGGGAGCGGGGAATGGAAGGATCGCGCGGCTCTTTTCCTTCTGGATTCCGGCCTCAAGGGGGGCGGCAGCGGCGCCGTCATCGGCGCCTCCGCCTCCCCCTGGTTTAAAAAGCTCGGCCGCCCCTACCTTCTCGCCGGAGGGATGAACCCCGGAAAGCTTTCCCGCCTCTGGCCCAGCCTGGATCCCATGCTCAAGGGCTTCGATCTCAATTCCGGCGTGGAGAGCGCCCCGGGGGTGAAGGATCGTGGGCTCATGGCGGAGGCGGCGCGTCTTTTGGGTAAGCCGCCGGAGGCGCGGCGGGACGCCCCGCCACGGTGAAAAAAACGCGGCGCGGGAAAAATCGGATCGGAAAAACACCGGAAAAGACGTCCGAAGCCTCGCAATGACTAGACCGGAGCGCCGTAGTCTTGACGGACGTCCCCGCGGCCCTTCGCCGCGGACGCGTAAGCGAAAGAAGTGGACGGAGGGCGATAATCCTTGGCCTTCCTCCCGGGGATTGTCTGTAATTGATGCGACATTTCATAAAGTATATTGTTTCTAATTTTTAAAACAGCATGGACTTTTTGCAGTCGGTTGGCGAACGGATAAACCGGTACATTGTAGGAGGGGAAGAAACTCTATGACCAAAACTAGTTAAATCTTTATCATTGAAAATATTTCTCGGATCGCCAAATTTCATTATCGCGTTCTCAATATCAATACAATAAGACATTATCTGATCTAAAATTTTAATATCTCTTTCATTCAAAATTCAATGATTTTTATTAGTCTTTATCTTTTTTCATTAAGAATGTTTAAAATTTTTTAGCGTATTCTGGCAAAAATCATGTGCCTCTTGAATGTTAGTTGTTGCAGTATTAAAAATGATTGTGAAATTTAAAGTCAAATAACCCTGAGCAAATCTATTACGCATTCCAACGATGTCCTTCCATGGAATTTGATCTTTAGTATGAATAACAAATTCATCTGTCAGGTGAGTATCCAACTCTCCAATTTGTAAGATACTCATGCATATAGATTTCTGATAATCTTTATCCTGTGCGCCGTGTAAAGGTGCGCGCACCTAGCGGGCTGAGATGTCCGCCCGGCAACTGGGCTGGTCCGGCCGGTAGTAACCTTGAAAGCCATGGAGGTGACGAAATGATTTAAGCTCAAGGTGCAAAGTCCCCTTTAGGGGGGCAGCAAGTAAGCAGGTTGCAACGTGAGTGAACATCGAGAAGGCCTCGAAAGAAAGTTACGGAAGGCGACCCGCCAAGATATTGGGGAAGCCCGAAGTCTGGGAAGGAAAGCTAGAGGTAACGGCCACCGAACCGCGATTGGGTTAGATAACCCCTAGGAGAAAGCCGTGAATCACGACCAGTCTTTCAAATCCTCCTAGGTTCCGTCGGGGTAATGATGGCGACATGTTTACAAAGTGGCACGCGCGGGCGACACGGGAAGCCTCGAATGGCTACTCCGATACGGAGCTCGGCCCAGATGGGAGCCCTGAGAAGAGCGAAACCGATGTCCGGCGACGGACCGAATCAGGCCTGAAGGCGGGGGACTAATCCCCACCCTGCGAGGTGGCGGATGGGCTCGTAGTACCGAGATAGACGCTGGCGGTCAGACTTAGAGCCAGTAGACATCTGGTAACGCCGAGATAGGGAAGGAGCCCTCGCTTATGACATGCGCGGTTGGCGAAATTGAAGAGGTAACGTAAAATAGGGAAACCTAGCGTACCTAGACAAGGCTCAAGATTTGCTAAGGGCGCTTTACGAGAAAGCGAAGAGGGAGCCTAATTTTCGGTTCCACACCCTCTATGACAAGGTCTATCGGGAAGATATCTTAGAAGAAGCGTACCGCGGAGCTAAGAAGAACGATGGCGGACCTGGGCTGGATGGGGAGACTTTCGAGTCTATAGAAAGTCGCGGAGCTGGAGAATGGTTAGGTTCTTTGGCGAAGGAACTTCGGGAAAAGACCTATAAACCCGGAGCTGTCAGACGGAAATACATACTGAAGCAGAACGGAAAACTGAGGCTCTTGGGCATTCCAAACATAGGGGACAGGGTGGCGCGGACCGCCGCGGCATGGTGATAGGCGCGATTTTTGAAGCGAACCTTGACGATCGCCAATACGCTTACCGAGAAGGGAAGAACGCCTTACAGGCGGCGCGGGAGGTCCAGAGGTTATTATGCCAAGAAGGCCGCGGTAAGGTAGTGGACGCCGATCTCTCCGGGGATTTCGACTCGATTCCGCACGACAAACTACTAGAACTTCTCAGAAAAATAATAGCCGATGAGGCTGTGATGAAGCTGATTAGGATGTGGCTGGTCTGCCAGGCGATAGAGAAGAAGGAAAACGGGGATATTGTGAAAGATACTAATAATAGAGATAATGCGAAAGGAATACCACAGGGGTCGCCCATATCTCCAAACTCTCTAACGTTTACATGGCGGAATTCATCAGAAGGTACAAGAACCAAAAGACGAACGAGCTATGCCGCGGTAAAATCATCAACTACGCTGACGATTTGGTTATATGCAATTGGCGGTACTTGGATGCCTCCTTGCAAACGATGATCAACATCATGGAAGAGTAACTCGGGTTGGTAGTAAACAAAGAAAAGACTCGGGCAGCGACCCTGCCGGGTGATTGCTTTGTCTTCCTGGGCTACGAATTCAAGGAGTTGTATTCGTGGAAGAAGAAGAAGAGGCGCCTCGGCGCCAAACCAGCGCGGAATAAGATTGACAGTCTGAAAGAAAAAGTACATGACCTGACTGCCGCCAATATGGGCAGTTTGGATGCCAGCCACATCGTGAAGAAAGTCAATGAAGTTGTGAGGGGATGGGCCAACTATTTCAGCGTAGGGTTCGTATCTTCGGCGTATTCAGGGATAAGTAAACATGTCGTGGGCCGGTTTCGCAATTGGTTGGGAAGGAAGCACAAGTGGAAAACCAAGAAATACAAGCACTACACGGACAAAGACTTGTACGAGATGTATGGACTGGTGGACATTTTGAATCTTAAACCCAAGAACTCGTGAACGAAGTCGTGAAGCGTCAGCCAGAAAGCCTCGCGCGGGAAATCCGCTCGCGGGGTTTGGGGTGGATGGGACTGGAAATAGGGCGGAGTCAGTTGACGAAGCCACTGCGCCAGTCCTCTACCCTACTGATTTAACCCATATTTTGTATAGCGTCTCTATCAGTTTTTCAATGACAGACTTTTTGCACTCGCATCAACATTTTTATTTCCGGCTTTATCCAGCGCTCAAACGGTTTATAAAGGCGGAGCATCGCTTGAAATCTGGAATAGCGACATCATCTGGGCCAATCAGGGAAATTTCGCCTATCAGTTCACCATTGACGCGCAGGGACTCTTTACGGATGAAAACGGGTTGTTCGTAAACGGGAT
>JAISMF010000046.1 GCA_031276865.1 Deltaproteobacteria bacterium
ATAAATTAATTAAATATATTTAAGAGTGAATATACAGATATAATTTATAAAATTTATGTTTTTCCCATAAATAATAAGTATTTGCTAGAAATGGTTTACATCATATTACGGACAAACCCGTCCTGGGGCTTTTCTTTGATGAGGGCGCTCAGGCGCCCTGGTCGGCCGCTTAAAATCCAAAAATTATCAAAATAGGTGTTTTTAAAGAAATTGATGATGGAATATGGATTAAGGACCTTCGTGGGACCTTCCCAGTTGTAGCCGTTATACCAATCTAAAATTTTCGACTTAAGACCTTTTATATCGACGTTTTCTTTAATTTCACCTTTCGCCGCAAGGGAGGCGAGAACGTCAGGCAGCCTTTCGGAAAATAAGGAATCAAATTCTTCCAAAGTGAAGCCGCAAATTCCGGCGAATTGAGGATTCAGGGATATGTCAATGAGATGGTTCGCTCCAGAGTCCATGGATGTGAGGGCGTATCTTGTTATCCCCGTAACAAAGGTGAAATGGATAAGTGGCGCTACATTTACTTTTTTTAAAGTAGCGAAAAAATCATGAAGAATATCCGCATTGGACTGAGCGATTTCCGGGTGCGCCATATTTCTGGTGACAGGCGCGTCATACTCGTCAATAAGCACCACAACTTCGGATTTTGACTTTTCACTTAGCGCTTGAATAAGATTTCCAAAATACGTGGCGGGGGTGGCGTCGGTAAGCTCAAGCTCGGCTTTACGCGCTAATGTTTTAAGATCATTATTGATATTAGCCATCAGAATATCAGGAGTACGCGATTCCAAAGAGAGGGAAAAAAAAATAACTGGGTGCTTTTTGAAATCGTAATCCGACGCGTCAATCCAGAGGCCTTTAAATCGTTCGCGGTTCCCTGAAAAAAGTTCTTCCAAAGTATAAAGTAAAAGAGTTTTTCCAAAACGCCTAGGTCGTGATAAAAAATAGTCTTTTTCATTTGCGTTTAGTAAATCATAAATGTATTTGGTTTTATCGGCGTATAAAATATTCCGATCTATTATATTCGCGAAAGTCCAAGCGCCAACGGAGAGATTTTTTAGAGCCATTTTCCCGAGCCTCCGTAACGAAAAGTCATAGTCATTTTGGATTCGTATCATTCGCCGGCATGAAGCGAACAATTTTCTAATACAAAATAGCGAAACGAATCTTTAAACTTCCTTATTTATAGCACAATAAGCTGATTTTTTGCAAGAAGATTTACTGGAATTGAAGGCGATACGGGGCGGTTTCATTTATTTAAAAGCAGGTAGTTGGATAGTAATTTTATATAAATATATGTTAATTTTTTAATTTTTAGTCTTAAATAAAATATTTTTATCATATTTATCTAATTTAAGTCAAGACGTCCCCAATTCAGAACCAGGCGGTTTAAACATCATTCTATTTTTGTTCGAGGTATAGCGTTTCCAACGAATGTTTTATATTCCTCCCTAAAGTGTTTACAGCGGAGAGCATTCAGGCGGCCTATCCGCGCCGCTCTCTATTTTATCATCATATGGATAGCCGGAGGAGTCTCTCAAGCATGAATTGACCACGGAACATCTAGATTTAGGGAAATCTCAAAAAAATCAATTTTTCACATAAATTGTTCATGAAAATCCGAGCCTATCAGCCACCAAACGTGCGAAGCGTGCCAGTGTTTTTGACGGCTTAGAGCCTGCGAAAACTGCCCCGAAAACAACTTAAGCCGACTAATTCGTCCGCGGCGGATTATTTTATTATATAGCGAGGAGCTCCGCCACTTCTTAAGTCCCTCGATCGCCTGTGATTTTTTAATGTCTCAGTCGTCATCCCTTGTATTTTTCTATGAAAAACTCTCCGGTGGTTTTCACCCGGCGGGGTGAATGCTTTCGGCGCTATTCGTGAGCTTTTTTCAACGGAGGTTTTTTAAAATCCGGCCTCCGGCGCGTCCGTTTCCGCTTTGGAAAACCTCCGGAGTTTGAAGCTTTCGGGTTATGAAGAAGCCCCTCGGCGTTTTTCGCCGGGAAGGGAAGCTTTTTTCCCCAAAAGGAGCTTTCTTTCGGAAACTGACGGAACGCTTAAAGGTCCCCGGGCGGGCGCCGGGCTTCTTTCCGTTGTAAGGCTCTTTCTAATTTTGTCCTTTGTGTTATAATCCTCCCGCGGCCGGCGTTCCACGCCGGCCGCGGTTTTCAACTTATTTTTTTTCAGGCGTTCCGCGGCCCGCGGACCGCCTGGCGGGAGCGGGGCGACGGGTTAATTGATGCCGGACGACAAAGAGATATTCCACATAGGGCTCGACATCGGCTCCACCACGGTGAAGGTGGCCGTCCTCGACCGCGGCCTCGAGCTTAGATACCAAAGTTACGAACGCCACTTCTCCGATGTGCGGAAGACCATGGTGAAAACCATGCTCGACTGCCTGAAAGAGTTTCCCGGGGCCTCCTGCACCCTGGCCGTGGCCGGCTCCGGCGGCATCGGGGCGGCGGGGCTTTTGGGGGCGGAATTCGTCCAGGAGGTGGTGGCCGGGGCCACCGCCGTCCGGCGCTTCCATCCCCGCACCGACGTGGCCATAGAGCTCGGCGGCGAGGACGCCAAGCTCACCTTTTTCGACGCCGGCATCGATCAGAGGATGAACGAGACCTGCGCCGGCGGCACCGGGGCCTTCATCGACCAGATGTCCTCCTTTTTGGAGACCGACCCCCAGGGATTGAACGCCTTAGCGTCCAAGCACGAGACCATCTACCCCATAGCCGCCCGCTGCGGGGTCTTCGCGAAAATCGACATCCTCCCCCTCCTAAACGAGGGCGCCCGCCGGGAGGATATCGCCGCCTCCATTTTCCAGGCGGTGGTGGACCAAACCGTGGGCGGTCTGGCCTGCGGCCGTAAAATAAGCGGCCGGGTGGCCTTCTTCGGGGGGCCCCTCTTTTTCCTTCCGGAACTTAGGAAACGTTTCATCGAGACTCTGAAGCTTCTGCCCCACGAGGCCGTCTGCCCGCCGGAGGCCCAACTCTTCGTGGCCATGGGGGCGGCCCTGGTTTCCGTCGGTCAGACTCCGGCGGACGTTTCCCAGCTGGAGCGAAGGGTCCGGGAGCTGGAGACGAAAGCGGGCGTCCCGGAAATCCCCCCGCTCCCCCCGCTGTTCGAGACCATGGAGGATCTAAGGGAGTTTCGGGAACGCCACGCCCGGGCCCGCCTCCCCCGGGCCCCCTGGCCGGAGGAGGGGGAAATCTTCTGCGGCTTGGACGCCGGCTCCACCACCACCAAGCTGGTGGCCCTGGACCGAAAGGGACGCCTCCTCTACTCCCACTACTCCCACAACCGGGGAAACCCCTTGAAATCGGCCATGAACGCCTTGGCCGGCATGTATCAGGAGGCCCCGGAGGGTGTTCGGGTCACCTATTCCGGGGTGACCGGCTACGGCGAGGCCCTCATCCAGGCCGCTTTGGGCTTCGACGTCGGCGAGGTGGAGACGGTGGCCCACTACAAGGCGGCCGCGAGCTTCGTCGCGGACGTCTCCTTTATCGTGGACATAGGCGGCCAGGATATAAAGTGCCTCTCGGTTAAAAACGGCGTCATCGAAAAGCTCATGCTGAACGAGGCCTGCTCCTCGGGCTGCGGCTCCTTTCTCGAGACCTTCGCCTCGTCTTTGGGCCTGGACGCCGCCGGCTTCGCCCGGGAGGCCCTTTTGGCCCGAAGGCCCGCGGATCTGGGCAGCCGCTGCACGGTGTTTATGAACTCCAAGGTGAAGCAGGCCCAAAAGGAGGGCGCCTCGGTGGGGGACATTTCCGCCGGCCTCTCGTATAGCGTGGTGCGCAACGCCCTCTACAAGGTCATCCGCGTGAACCGTCCCGGGGAATTGGGGGAGAGGATAGTGGTCCAGGGCGGCTCATTTTTCAACGACGCCGTTTTACGATCCTTCGAGCTCCTGACCGGCCGCGAGGTGACGCGGCCGGACATCGCCGGGCTCATGGGCGCCTTCGGCATGGCCTTGATCGCCCGCGGGGAGTTTTTGGAGAAGAGGGCCCCCTCCCGGCTTTTGAAAGAGGAGGATCTAAGGAATTTTTCCGTCGTCTCCAAAAACGCCCGCTGCGAAAAGTGCGAAAACCGCTGCCTGTTGACCGTGAACCGCTTCTCCGACGGCCGCCGCTTCATTTCCGGCAACCGCTGCGAGCGGGGGGCCGCCGCCAAGAGCCCGGCGGCGGATAAAATCGACGCCCTGGCCAAAAGGGCCAGGCTGGGGGACATCAGCCCCAGGCTTTCCCGGCTTCCGGTCTTGGGATCCCTCACCGAGGAGAGGGCCGAGGACCTGGACGGGCTTCCCAACCTCTTCGACTGGAACTACCGGAGGCTTTTGGACTTCCACAAGCCCCTGCCGGCGGACAGGGCCCGGGCCCGGGCGGGAATCCCCCGGGTCCTGGGCATGTTCGAGACCTATCCCTTCTGGGCCGCCTTCTTCCGCTCTCTGGGGGTGCGGGCGGAATTGTCGCCGCCTTCCTCGAAGGATCTCTACAACTCGGCTCTGGACACCATACCCTCGCAGACGGTCTGCTTTCCGGCCAAGCTGGCCCACGGGCACGTCTTGGCCCTCTTAAAGGAGCGGCCGGACTTCGTCTTCTTCCCCTGCACCCCTTTGGAGCTTCCGGCGGCGTATAAGACCGCGGACCGCTACAACTGCCCCCTGGTGGGCTCCTACGCCGAGCTCATCCGTTTGAATCTGGACGCCATCGGCGACTCCGGCGTCCGATTAGTCTCCCCCTTTTTGGATCTGACGGCGCCCCCGGGAAAGCTCGCGGCCAGGCTGGAGTCCGAGCTCTCCTTTTTAAGGCTCGCCCGAGGCGAGATCAAGAGCGCTTTGAAGGAGGCGCATCTATCTTACCGGGAGTACCGGGCGGACGTCCGGCGGGCCGGAGAGAAGGCCCTCGCCTACCTCGAACGCACCGGTAAAAGGGCGGTGGTTTTGGCCGGGCACCCCTACCATCTGGACCCGGGCGTCCACCACGGCATCCCCGACATCGTCACCGCGAACGGCCTGGCCGTGCTCTCGGCCGACTCCATCGACCATTTGGCCCCGGCCAGGCTCTCCTTAAGGGTGAGAGACCAGTGGATCCCCCATTCCCGGCTCTACCGGGCGGCCGCGGTCGCGGCCGCCCGGGAGAATCTGGAACTGGTGCAGCTGAACTCCTTCGGCTGCGGCCTGGACGCGGTGACGAGCGATCAGGTCGCCGAAATAATAAAGGCCGCCGGGAAGGTCTACACCCTTTTAAAGATAGACGAGGGCGCGAACCTGGGCGCGGCCCGCATCCGGGTGCGCTCCCTGCTGGCCGCGGTGAGGGAACGGCGCCGGGGCCGGCGGTCCAACTCTTCGGACGCGGTCTACGCCTTCGAGCCGGGGAGGGTGCCGAAAAACAGGCTTCGGGACTTCACCGTCCTGTGCCCCCAGATGTCCCCCATCCACTGGCGCTTCATAAACCCCGCCTTCGCCCCCATGGGCTTGAACGTGAAAATCCTCAAAAACCTGGAGAGGGAGGCCGTGGAGGAGGGGCTGCGCCACGTGAACAACGACGCCTGCTTTCCGGCCCTGGTCTCCATCGGGCAGATCATCCACGAGATCAAAAAGGGCGGCTACGATCCGTCGCGGACGGCGGTTTTGATGACCCAGACCGGGGGCGGCTGCCGCGCCTCCAATTACGTGGCCCTCCTGCGCCGGGCGCTCCCCGACGCCGGGCTTTCCGGCGTGCAGGTCTGGCCCCTGGCCCTTTCCGCCTCGGTGGGGGAGGACGGAGTCAAACCGGACAGGGGGGCCTTCGGCCGCTTCGCCCAGGGCCTCCTCTACGGGGACATGCTCCAGAGGCTTTTAAACCACGCCTCAGCCTACGAGAAGACCCCGGGGGACGGCCGGGAGCTCTTGGAGAAGTGGACCCGGTTGGTGGCGCCCGCGGTGGAGAGGGGGGACAGATCCCTTTTCCGGCCGCACGTTTTAAGCATGACGGACGACTTCGCGTCCCTGGGGCTCCATCCCCCGGACAAGCCCAAGGTGGGGGTGGTGGGGGAGATCCTCATAAACTTCCACCCCGAGGCCAACAACCGGGCGGTGGAAGTGATCGAGGAGGAGGGGGGCGAGGCCATTCTCCCCGAGCTCACCGATTTCTTCCTCTACTGCTTCTACGACGACGTCTTCCGCGCCGACAAGATGAACGGCGCCAGGCTGAAAAAGTGGCTGGGCCTCTGGTTTATCCGGATGGTGGAGAATTTTCGGAAACCCATGCGCGACGCCCTGGCCCGGCACCCCCGTTTCGGGCATTTGAACTACTTCTCCGAACTCAAAAGCGCCGGAGAAAAGCTGGTCTCCTTGGGCAACCAGAGCGGGGAGGGCTGGTACCTCGCGGCCGACATGTGCCTCATGCTGGAAAAGGGGGTGGGGAACATCCTCTGCCTGCAGCCCTTCGGCTGCCTCCCCAACCACATTACCGGCAAAGGCGTGGTGAAGGAGTTGAAGAAACGCTATCCGGGAGCCAATCTCGCGGCCGTGGACTACGATCCGGGGGCGAGCGAGGTGAACCAGCTGAACCGCATCAAGCTCCTTATGAGCGTGGCCCGCAGCCGCCCGCCGGAGGAGGGGTTTTCCGTCCTGGCTCCGGCCGCCTCTCATCCATCCGCGGAGGGCCGTGAAGACGGGCGGGCGGGTTAGATGAAAAAACACCGGTCGAAGTAAAACCGGTTCGTCCGCGACGCGACGTGGGATAATTTACGCGATGTCTTGTCGTTTAAAAATTGAATAAATTTTTTGATATCGCATGATTCCGTTTATATGTTAATTTTAATCTTTAGATCGTGTTTATTCAATATTTAGGCTCGCGCGCGATATAGCTTAAAACTTGAATTTTAATATTGTATTTTTTCCACGACGTCATATCGCGGACAAACCCGTTCAGGTTGAGCCCGAGCGCGCTTATGATATCCGTTTCAGAGGCGGGGACGCCGAGTTCTCCGGAAACTTCCCCGGCGTTCCTCCGCGGGGACTCCTTCGACCTCTCCCCGTCGCTTTCCATCAGGAAGATCCATTCCGGACGGAAAATGAAGAGCGAGAAATCACGCGCGCCCGGCTTCCCGGCCGGAACTCCCAACCGGTGGTTCGCTGTTGGATGAACCAGCGCTTAAGGCTTGAAATTTAAAAAAGCGTTCAGAACCGCGAAACCATAGCCGAAACGTTCGCGGGTGTTTTCACTCCCACCAAACGGAGTGGTTCCCGTTACCATTGAAAGGAACTCGTCTGGCGGGATCTCCATGATGATCATGTCCGCCAGGCGGCTCTCCGCGCGCTTGCCCGTGAAATCGCATCGTATCGATAAGATTGCGTCATGCATCTCATCGGATCTCGCTTCAAGTTTATTCGTTTCAGGATGGTCGGCCGCCATTATCACTCCGGCGGTTGAATATCTGAAAAAAAGTCATGCGTTCCAGGAAACCTCTTCCCTTTGCCTTTCTAATTTTTATCCGCAAGGGTAATGTTAAATTTCAAGTTTTAACCTATGTCACGCGGAAGACTAAATGTTCAGTCAATACTACATCGCGTAAATTATCCCACGTCGCGTCGCGGACAAACGCGTTCAGGATAAAAACTCCGGCCGGAGCAAAATAACTTTGAAGAAAAAACCCGGACGGAGTAAAAAATTTTGGAGAAAAAACTCGGACGAAGAAAAAACGTTTGGCGGAAAAAGATGAGCGCCGGGGCGCTCATCTTCTTTCGCCGCCGGAAAAAAAGAGGCCTCGCCAAGTTGGGTGCGTCAGCCGAAAATTAGGTGGAAGAGCTTGATGACGAGCCAGATCGGCCAGAGGATCGCCCACAGGAGACCGGCGCTGGTTAGAAAATAGACGAGCACGGCGATCACGACGTAGGGGAGACTGAAGAAGAAGCCGAGATTTATCCGGCCTTCTCTGAGTTTGAGAAAAGACATATTCCGCACCTCTTTTGGTTGCCGTAAAAAAATTGTGAAAAATTTCAGCCTTGGACGGAAAAAATTTAAATGAATCGGAAAAATTAGCCGTCGGTTTTGAACCCAGCGCCTTCCCGGGCCCCTAAAGGCGCGGAAATACGCCCTTTTTCAAATCTATCACAGATTAAAACCCCTGGCAAGGAAGGCCGGATTCAAGACCCGCTTGAAGATCGTCTCCGGGCTTCCGGCGGAGCCGTTTTCACGCCCCCCGCGGCCGCTTTCTTCGCCCTTTCCTTCCGCCGGAAAGATTCGCTTTGTGAAGCGTATGTAAGTATAAATGATGATAATAGGACGTGTTTCATAATATATGGAAGGTAAATGACACACGTTTAACGCCCCTTAACGCTCGTTAAAGCCGGATGGGAAAAGAGAGGGCGGAGAGAAAAAAATCCGTACTTTAATTAGGCGGAGTCTACCGATATTCCTCCGATAATCCTTAGTTTAAAGCGTCCGCCGCTTCGGCGTGAAAATAAACCCGGGCGAATGGGAAAAAAACGACGGGTGTTTTTAGCTTGAAAATATCGGGACTTTACGTCTGAATTGTTTTTCGGGTTTCTCGAGGCGAAAGATTTTCCTCTTCCGTTTAAAGTCGGCCGGAAAGAATAATTTCTCGCCGGGGAAAGTTGGAAAGCTTCGGGCCGGGGTCTTTTAAAATCTTCAAGAAATTTGAGGGCGATCGCCTTCGAGGCGTTCCGGCGCTCGACACGCGTGAAAGCCGGGCGTGAAACAATTTTCGTATTTCATGCGGCGCTTCCCCTGGCGCGTTTTAAATAGATAAGGCGGGGTGGAATTTTTCCAAAAAAAGCTTTTACGCTCCATCCGCTCTTAAATTCCAAGCGCCATAATCGCTCTTTTGGTAATCCGTCTTCAAGGCTTTTGACAAGCGGGCTAAAAAAATCGAAGCGGCCTTTTGGCAGGGTAGCGCCGTTAAGTCGTCCGCCGTCTTCCCCGGCGCGTTTTCCGGATTAATCCCCCCTGTCTCGCCGCCCGCCTTGGCGCTTGTTCGACCTCCTTTCGCCCGCTCTCTATCCCCCTTTCCTTCCTTATTTTTGTCTCAGGCGCGAAAAGTCCGGCTGGAAAATTGATTAGAGATAGCGTACTCAATCTGGAATAAATCAAAATATGCCACACCTTATAAAGTATGTCGGTTCAAAGTCTGAAAACAGCGGGGACTTTTCGCGCGCAGGTTGGTTTGTTTTCGCGTTTTCCCCCTTTTTGGCGTTTTCTTTATCTTCCCCGGGAAGTCTTTCTTTTCATCGTTTTCAGATTCATTCAGGGATCGCGCGGGAAGAGTTTTTTCTCTTTTTAAACGGACGCGGGAGCTCGTTAAAAAAAATCAAGACTCTTTACCTCCGAAAGACGCGTTTTGTCAAACCGGCGGGTCTTTGCCCTCCTTTCCGCGGGTAAAGGGCGTGAAAACGCCACCTCTTAGAGGGGCCTTCCTCGTCGTCCGGCCGAAGGGATCGAAAGGGCGCCCTTCCGGCTCTTGTGTTCCTTTTTCTTCACACGCGATATCTCCCCCGGGTAAATTCCGTTTTCCAGCGCCGCGCGCTGGACTTTTAAAAGTGAAAACCCGGAAAATGAAGCGGGGCTTGAAAAACCTTTCCAAAATCCGGACATTCCCCCCGCTTTTTTTTCGCTTCGAGGGAGACGCTCCGCGTTTTTCGAGGGAGACGCTCCGCGTTTTAGGGGGACTGAAAAAAAAATAAAAAAAAATAAAAAAAATTTTTCCCATATCTGGTGGGCTATTTTTAGCGCAAATCGCAAATACTGAGAAGGTCGCTTGCGTTCGTGGCGAAAATGTGGAGTTAAGGGGTATGTCAGTCCAAAAAACGGGTGTAAATCCCGGAATTTTATGTTATATTCGCCCTGAACCGTGGATAGTAATGGCGGACTCTTGTGGTAAGGGTAAAATCCGCTTTTCCGGTTCGTCCCGCTTTTTTCAGCTTGAGCGCCGCCGGCGAATCTTTCGCCGGGAAAGGCGCGGAGGATTTCAAAGGGATGCTTCAGGGCCAACCCATCGTATATTCGGGGGAGTTTTTCCACAGCCTCGACGAGAAGGGGAGGATCATCCTCCCCAGCGGCCTCAGGTATAACGTCTCCCAATCCGACGCGCCCGACACCCTTTACGCCCTGCAAGTGCCCGGCACCCCCTGCCTCACCCTCTACCCCAAGGAGAAATGGTTCGAGGTGGCGGAGAAGTGGTCGGATCCGGAGAGGTTCGCCTCCATGCCGGAGTTTATGGAGATTCGGCGGCTCATGTTCTCCTCCATGGAGAAGATTCAGATAGACAAATCCGGAAGGATCCTCGTGCCCCAAAATTTAAGGGAGAGAGCCGGTCTCGTGAAGAACCTGGCGATCCTGGGGGCCTACGACAAGATGGAGATCTGGGACGAGGACCGCTACCGGGTCTACCGGGAGGAGGCCACCGTCAGGCGGGAGGCGAAAATCGCCGAAATCATGCGCGAGGGCGAGGATCCCTCCCGGCCCCATTTCCCGGAATGGTAGGGCGGGGGCGCTTACAGAGTTTCAACCTTCAGGCGGATAAGGGCGCCCCCTCCGGCGTTGGGAAGGGGGGCCCTCGGGCGGAGGGAGGCGGATTGGGCCCCGGGGAGGGTTTTTTCTCCCCGGAAGAGGCCGGAAGGGAGTTCCGCCGGAGGGGGGGCGCTGTCTCCTGGGAGGGTCTTTTCGGGCACGCTCCGGTTCTTTTAAAGGAGTGCCTGGAGGCCCTGGCGCCGAGGCCCGATGGACTATACGTGGACGCGACTTTAGGGGGCGGGGGCTACAGCCGGAGCATACTTAAAAGGCTGGGCCCCTCCGGCCGTCTGCTGGCGCTGGATCTCGATCCGGAGCCGCTTTCGTGGGCCGGAGAGTGGGGTGGGAGCGATACTCGGTTGATTTTAAGGCGCTCCAATTTTTCCAGGCTCTCGGCAATCCTGGAAGACCTCTCCTCCGGCCCCGCGGACGGCGTGGTGGCCGATCTGGGACCGAGCTCCCGGCAGTTTCTCCAAGCCCGGCGGGGCTTCTCATTCAGAGCGGACGGACCCTTGGACATGCGGCTGGATCCGGATTCTCCGGTTACGGCCCGGGATCTGGTGAACGGGCTTGAAAGGGAGGCCTTGGAGCGGATAATCAGGCGGGGCGGGGACCACCGGGCCGCGAGGCTGGCCCGGCTCATCTGCCGGAAAAGAGGGGAGAAGCCCATCGAGACCACGGGCGAGCTTTCCACGCTCGCCCTTAAGGCCGCCGGACCCAAGGGCCGCGCGGAGCGGATTCACCCGGCCACGAGGCTCTTCCTCTCTTTAAGGATGGCGGTGAACGGGGAGCTTTCCAGCCTCGGGGACTTTCTCGAAGGGGCCCGGGGAAACCTCAAGACCGGCGGCCGCCTACTCGTGGTGAGCTTCCACTCGGAAGAGGACAAGCTGGTGAAAGACTTCTTCAAAAACCCTCATGGAGGCTTCAGGGCGCTGTGGAAAAAGGGCCTGGAGCCTTCGGAGGACGAGGTGAGGGCGAACCCGCGGGCCCGTTCGGCCCGGCTTAGGGGCGGGGAGGCGATTTGAAGCGAGGGGTTTTTCCCCTTAAAAAGGGTGGGTCTCGATGTTGGGCTGGAAAAACGGAAAGGCGGGGGAGGAGCCCGGCGGGCGCCTCAAAATCAGACGGGGAAGGCGCTCCCTTGAAAGGGAGGCCTCCGGCCGCCGGGAAAGCGTCCGGGACGATTCTTTCGACCGGGAGAGGGAGAGAAGGCGCGAGGAGATTTCCCGGAAGCTCAAGGAGGCCCGCTCCCCGGAAAAGCAGGCCCTCCACCCCGGACCCAAGGATCGCCTGAGCTTTTTGCCCTTCTCCCGCTTCGTGGTCATCCTGGGCTGCATCGTCATCACGGTTTTGGGCCTCTTCACCCTCACCTATCTCTCCCTGGCCCGAAACCAGCTGGGGGCGGAGGTCTCCCGGCTAACCACCGAGCAGGAGAGGCTCAAGGAGGCCAACGGGCATCTCAAAGCCAAGCTCGAGCGCCTGGTGAGCCTGGAGGATCTGGAGCTCGTCTCCCGGGAGTCCCTGGGGCTCTCCATGCCCCGGACGGGACAGATCGTGGTCCTGGAGTGAGGAGGCGGATTGAAGGGTCTCGCGCGGTCTTTTGGAGGTTTTTTAGATTTCTTCGCTTTTTCGGGGTTTTTCCGTCCCGGCCCCCTCTGGGGGGGCCGGAAAAGACTCCTTCCGCCGGGAGGGATGAGGAAATGGGGGTGAAATGATGGATCTTTCCGCGATCAGAAGGAAAAGGGTCTGGATTGGGGTCGGCGTATTCTGCCTGTTTTACCTAATCGTCATCGCCCGGGCGGTGGAACTCCAGATCGTGAAGCGCGACGAGCTCAAGGCCATGCAGCGGACGAAGACCGAGAGGGTGTTGACCATCGCCTCTTTAAGAGGCGACATCTACGATCGGCGTTTAGAGAAGCTCGCCACCTCGGTCGTGACCGACACCCTGGCGGTCCACGGCAAAAATTTGAAGGAGGGCGGCGAGGTCTTCTACGCCCTTTCCGAGGCCCTGGACATGGGCTACGAGGAGCTGGCCCGGATCATGGAGGGGGCGACCTCCCGCTACGCCTTCGTCAAACGCAACCTCTCCGAAGAGGAGAGCCGCCGGGTGCGGGAATTGGATTTGGAGGGGGTGATCCTCGAGAAGGGCTATCTGCGGGTGTACCCCAACGGACCCTTGGCCGCGCATCTGCTGGGCTTCGTGGGGGTGGACGGGAAGGGTTTGGAGGGATTGGAGCTGGCCCTGGACGGGAGCCTCAACGCCCCGGAGAAGAAAATCAAGGTGACCCGGAACAAAAGGGGCGAGGTCATCATGGGGGACGCCCGGGAGTCGGTGGAGACCCCCCGGGGGGCCTCGGTCATCCTCACTTTGGATAAAAGGATCCAGTTCATAGCCGAGAAGGCCCTGGCCAAGGCGGTGACCGACACCAACGCCCGTTCCGGCATGGTCATAGCCGTCCGGCCCAAGACCGGCGAGATTCTGGCCTCGGCCGTGTACCCCGGCTTCGATCCCAACAATTTCGCCGAGGCTGACGCGGCTATACGTAAAAATCTAATTATCAACCATATGTTCGAACCAGGCAGCACGTTTAAAATATTCACCGTGAGCGCGGCCTTGGAAGAGAACATAGTCACTCCGGAGACGACCTTCTTCTGCGAGAACGGCTTTTATAAAATCAACGGCGACACCATCATCCGCGACACCTCCCCCTACGGGGACCTCACCGTCTCCCAGATCGTGCAGAAGTCCTCCAACATCGGGGCCTCGAAAATAGGCGAGAGGCTGGGACCGACGAAACTGAGAAATTTCCTCACCCGCTACGCTTTTGGGGAGAAGACCGGCCTCGCCTACCCCGCCGGCGAGTCGGCCGGCTTTTTAAGGCCCGTCAAAGATTGGGGCACCGTCAACGCGGCGAATTACAGTTTCGGCCAGGGCTTGTCCACAACGGCGTTGCAGCTGGTGATGGCCGCGGCGGCCCTGGGTAACGAGGGGGTGCTCATGCGGCCCATGCTGGTCTCCCGGGTCATAGACTCCGAGGGGAACATCCTGGAGCAGAGGGAGCCGGACTTCGTCCGGCAGGTGGTCTCGCCTTTGACCGCGGGGCAGGTCCTGGCCATGATGCGGATGGCCGTCATGAAGGGCGGCACCGGCACCCGGGCGGACATAAAGGAGTACCCCATCGCCGGGAAAACGGGCACTAGTCAAAAATTCAACATTGAAGGGGGCTCTTACTCCCACGACCGCTTCACGGCCTCCTTCGTGGGGCTGGCCCCCTACGAGAACCCCGAGCTGGCCGTACTGGTGGTGTTGGACGAACCATGGCCCAACTATTACGGGGGCACCACGGCCGCTCCCGTGTTTAAAACCATAGTCAGCCAGGCGCTTCCGCTTCTGGACGTCCCCCCCACCGACAAGGAGGTGCTTCCCCTCTGGCCCTCTCCGGCCAAGCAGAGTCCGGGGGCTCCGGGGGTGGTGGCCGACTACGGCGGCGGCAACCGCGTGCGGGTGGTGATACCCCGGGGCGACAAAGGGGCCAAAGGCCCCATAGCCCGGGATAGGGAGCTCTACGCCTTGGGAGCGGCGGAGGTGGAAAGCCGGGACGCCTCCGGGCGCCGGGGCGCCCCCGCCTCCCGCGGCCAGGCGGTGGGCAATCCCTTCGTCATGCCGGATCTGGGCGGTCTCACCGCGAGGGAGGTGATGTCCCTTCTAAGCCGACACAAGATGATGGTGGAGTACAACGGCTCGGGCGTAGTGCGGAGCCAGGAGCCCGGACCCGGGACCAGGATCGCCCCCGGGGACACCGCGAGGGTCTATCTGGAAAGCCGCGCCGAAAGGCGCTGAAAAGAGCGCCCGGTTAAAATCCTCACGCGTCCCGGCGGATAAGGGGTGGCGCCGCCGGGCGGGAAGAGGGTTCCGCGCGCCCCGCTTGGCCCCCCGCGTCGCCCTTCTTCGGCCGCGCGTCCTCTTTTTTTTTCCTGATTTTTTCTCTTTTCAACATAATTTTCTTTTTTTAAATGGCTCTTCATTTCGTTTTCGCTTTTTCGCTCTTTTTTCGCTTTCGCTAATTTTTTCTTTCGCTTCGGTTTTTAACGCGTTTTCGCTTTTTCGCCTTTCGTTCCGATTTTTTCGTTTCCGCTTTTTTCTCTTCTTTTCTTTCGCCCGCTTTTTGTAACGCGGTTTTTCAGATCGTCGTGAAAAAATGCTTGTCTCCGAACTTTCCCGAAAACTCGATCTCGTCTTGCTCCCCCCCGCCGGGGGCGGGGCGGAGGACGTCGAGTTGAAGGGCGTCAGCGCCGACTCCCGGGAGATCTCCCCCGCCTTTCTGTTCGGAGCCTTGAAGGGATCCGCGGCGGACGGCCGCGGCTTCATCGGGAAGGCCGTGAGCCGGGGCGCGGCGGCGGTGCTTTTGGAGCCGCCGGACGTTTCGGGGGACTATTTCCGCCTCGTCACCAAAAAAGGAGCCGATTTAAGGGAGAAGCTCGCGGACTCGGCCAGGCTGGTTTACGGAGAGCCGGATCTGAAGCTCGTAACCGTGGGCGTCACCGGCACCAACGGCAAATCCACCACCGTTTACCTCCTCGAGCGGGTTTTAAGGGATCTGGGTCTGGAACCCGGGGTCATGGGCACGGTGGACTATCACTGGAAGGGGGAAAAGAGGAAGGCGCCCAACACCACCCCCGAGGGGCCGCTCTTCTACCGCTCCCTAAAGGAGATGCGGGACGCGGGCGCGAAAAGCTCGATCATGGAGATCTCGTCTCACGCTCTGGCTCTTAAAAGGATAGGAGCCCTCAAATGCTCCTACGCCCTCTTCACCAACCTCTCCCGGGATCACCTGGACTTCCACCGGGACATGGAGGATTACTTTTCCGCCAAAAAAAAACTCTTCACCGATCATCTTAAAGACCAAGGCTCCGGACCCCGGGCCGCGGTGAACGCGGACGACCCCTACGGCGAGAGGCTCAAGGCGGAGCTCAAAGAAAAGGCTTTGAGCTACGGATTTCGAAAAGGGGAGGCGCGGGGGAGGATCCTGGAAGAGAGCCGGAACGGAATAAAACTCGAAGCGAGAATCAACGGCGGAAAATATTTGATCGAATCCGGGCTTTTAGGGGCCTTCAACGCGGAAAACCTCTTAGGCGCCTTCGCCCTGGCCTCGCTGATAAGCGACCGCCCGGATTTCATCGCCGAATCGCTTAGCGCCGCCGAGGGCGCCCCGGGAAGGATGAGCCGGGTGGGCCGGGACCCTCGCTATCTGGTTTTAGTGGACTACGCCCATTCCCCCGGCGCCTTGGAGAAGGTGGTCTCGGCGTCCTTGCGACTTCTGGGGGGAAGGGGCCGGCTATTGTGCCTTTTCGGCTGCGGCGGAGACCGAGACCGGGGAAAAAGACCGGAGATGGCCAAGGCCGCGGCCCTCGCCCACCTCCCTCTTTTGACCTCGGACAATCCCAGGACGGAGGATCCGGAGAGGATCTTGGACGACGCCGAAAAGGGCCTGATCGCGGCCGGCCTGAAAAGGGCTTCCCACGAGGAGCTGAAAAAGGGCTTTGAAAAGGGAGTCTACCTAAGGGAGCCCGATCGGGGGAAGGCCCTGCGTCTGGGAGCGGATTTGTTGGAAAAAGACGACGTCTTTTTAGTCACGGGCAAGGGTCACGAGGACTACCAGATAGTGGGAAGAGAAACGCGCCCCTTCGACGACTCGCTTATAAGCCTCGAGGCGCTGAGAAGTTTCCATAAAGACGGCTGAGGAGGAAAGTTCATAATGACGAGGGAGGGGGGTTTTCGGGGATCTTTTCCCCCGGAAAAGAGGAAAACGGCTTTGAAGCTCGGAGACTATCTGGGTTTTCTGGAGACTCCGGCCGCTTTTCCCTCCGCCTCCCTTCTGGAAACGGAGATCTTGAAAGTCGCGACCGATTCCCGAACGATTAAGGGAGGCGAGCTCTTCGTGGCCCTGAAGGGTCGAAACTTCGACGGCAACCGCTTCGCGGGGGACGCCTTGGCGAAGGGCGCCCGGGCGGCCCTGGCCGAGGAGGGTTCCCGGGAGCTGTTTCAAGGAGCGGATGTGGGGGAGTTTCGCGGGAGGGTCGCGTTCGTCCCCGACGGACTAAAGGCCCTGGGCGATTTGGCTAGGGGGATTAAAAGACTTTACCGCCTGGAGACGGCCGCGGTCACGGGATCCGTGGGCAAGACCACGGTGAAGGAGCTTTTAAAAAACATCCTGGTCTCCCAGCACGGCCGGGAACGGGTCCTCGCGACGGCGGGCAATTTCAACAACCTGGTGGGGCTTCCCCTCACCCTTCTTGGAGCCTCGGCGGAAAACACGGTGGCGGTTTTAGAGATGGGAGCCAACTCTTTCGGAGAGATAGCGAGGCTAACCGAGATAGCCGAGCCGGAGGTGGGTTTAGTCACCCGCGCCATGAAGGCGCATCTCCAGGGATTCGGGGATCTGGAAGGCGTGGCCCGGGCCAAGGGCGAGCTCTTTCGGAATCTCAAAAGGGAGGCCCAGGCGGTGGTGAATTTTTCGGATCCGCTGGTTAAAAGGGAGGGCATGAAATTTCCGGGGAACATCATGAGCTTCGGACGCCGGGAGGACGGCGCCGGGTACCATATCCAGCGGGCCGAGGAGAGGGATTTCGGCGGGCGTTTTCCCGGAGGATGCGTCCTGGTGATTAAAGGCCCGGCTTTTCCGGAGGGGATCGAAGTCGAGTTCCGTCTTCCCGGCCGGCACAACCGGGAAAACGCCCTGGCCGCGGCCGCGGCCGCGGCGGCCATGGGGGTGGACGGGGAGCACGTGAAAAAAGGCTTGGAGGAGAGCCTTCCCATCGAGGGGAGGGGAAGGATTCATAGGGCGAAGGAGCTGGAGGCCTACATCCTGGACGACAGCTACAACGCCAACCCCGGATCCATGACGGCCGCCTTGGAGCTTTTAGGGACTTTAAGCCGCGGAAGAAGGGGGGCGGTGATCGGGACCATGCTGGAATTGGGAGGAAACGCCGCGAACGAGCATTACAACCTGGGTCTCAACCTGGCGAAAAGCGGACTCTCCTACTTGGGGCTGGTGGGCGAGCACTCCGAAGACGTTAAAAGGGGCGCCCTCCAGGGAGGCATGGACCCCGATGTCGTAAGCGTCCTAAAAGACGCCGGAGAGGCCGTCGACTTCATCCGAGGACGCGCCGGAAGGGGCGATCTCATTTTACTCAAGGGCTCGCACTCCACCGGAATCTCCCGGGCGGCCAGGGCCTTTTTCGAGGTTCCCAATGCTTTTTAAGCTTTTTTACAGCCTATCCTCGGAGATAAGCTTCTTCAACGTCTTCAGGTACATAACCTTCCGCATCATCCTCGCGGCGCTCACCTCGCTATTGCTATGGTTCGTCTTCGGCCGGCGCTTCATCCAGGCGCTTAAAAGTTTAAATATTCGCCAGTACATAAGACCGGAAGGTCCGGCCGCGCATCAGAAGAAGGCGGGCACGCCCACCATGGGGGGGATCTTCGTTTTGGGAAGCGCTTTGGCCTCTTCCCTTTTATGGGCCGACATGACTTCGCCTTTGGTCGTCATCATGTGGTCGTCCATCCTCCTTTTCGGCGCCATCGGCTTCGCGGACGATTTCCTCAAAATTCGCCGCAAGCGCAATCAGGGCCTCACCGGAAAGCAGAAGCTAGCGCTCCAGATCGTCTCCGCCCTCATAGCCGGCCTCCTTCTTTATGCGAGCCCGGGTTTCGATCCCACTCTAACGGTCCCGCTCTTCAAAAACCTCATCTTCGACTTGGGTCCTTTTTACGTGTTGTTCGCGGTGCTGGTGCTGGTGGGGTCGAGCAACGCAACTAATTTAACCGATGGCTTGGATGGACTCGCGACGGGCCCCATCATCATGTGCGGCGCCACGTACATGATCTTCGCCTACTGCGCCGGAAACAGCGTCATAGCCGGCTATCTTCAGATATCCAAGGTTTTCGGGGCGGCGGAGATAGCGGTGGTGCTGGCCTCCCTTATTGGTTCGTCCCTGGGCTTTCTATGGTGGAATACGCTTCCGGCCGATCTGTATCTTGGGGACTCCGGATCGCTTTCACTGGGCGCGAGCCTGGGGCTCGCGGCCCTCATCGTCAAGCAGGAGATCCTCTTGATCCTTGTTGGCGGCATCTTCGTAATCGAGGCCATGAGCGTGATTTTGCAGGTGATTTATTTCAAGTCCACCAAAGGCCAGAGGCTTTTTCGAATGGCGCCAATCCACCACCATCTAGAGGCTAAAGGATTTCCGGAATCTAAAATCATAGTGCGTTTCTGGATCATAGCCATCATTCTGGGCCTGGCCGGCCTTTCCACCCTGAAGCTCCGCTGAGGCGAGGGTTTCGAGGGGAGGTTTTTTTTGAGAAGAACGGTTTTCCACGCGGGCGGCTTTCAAAGACTCCGGTTTTCAAGGCGCGCCAATTTCGAAGTTCGAGTTTTTCAAGCTCTTTCAAGGTTTTAGGTTTTTCAAGGTTTTAGGTCTTTCAAGGTTTTAGGTCTTTCAAGGTTCGCCAAGTTCGAAGTTCTAGTTTTCATGGTTTTTCCAGGTTTTAGGTTTATCAGGCTTTTCCAGGGTCGAAGCTCGAATTTTTCCAGTTTTTTTTAAGGACGGCTCCATCGTGCCAAATTCGTTTCCCTATAAACGCCCGCTCGTGATAGGCGCCGGTATTTCCGGCGTTGGTTTGGTGAAGCTTATTTTGCGGCTGGGGGCGGAGGCCACCTTGGCCGACGTCAAGAAGGAAAGCGCGATCAGGAGCGAAACCGTCCTTCCGGAAAGCCCCCGGGTGGAATACCGTTTCGGGGACGCCTTCCCCGAGACTTTGGATGGGCACGACCTTTTGGCGCTCTCCCCCGGGGTCCCCCTGAACCACCCCTTGGTGAAACTGGCCCGGGAGGGGAACGTGGAGGTGACCGGAGAGCTGGAGCTCGCGGTCCGCTACGCGGACAAGCCCTACGCGGCCGTCACGGGATCGAACGGAAAGACGACTTGCGCCGCCCTCGCCGCCCACATCCTCAAGGCCTCCGGATTCAAGCCCTTTTTAGGGGGGAACATCGGTTTCGGCCTCGCGGAGCTGCTTTCAAGCCTCCCCGCGGGGGAGGGCGGAGGCTGCGACTGCCTGGTCCTGGAGGTTTCAAGCTTCCAGCTGGAGACGGTGGAGCGTTTCCACGCGAAGGGGGCGGCCCTTTTAAACCTCACCCCGGATCACCTGGACCGCCACGGCTCCATGGCGGAGTATTCGCGGATGAAGGAGAGGATCTTTTTAAACCAGACGGAAGAGGACGTCTCGGTTCTGAACCTGGACGACCCCGCCTTGGCGGGGACCAGGCCCGGGGGAAGGCTTTTCGGATTCTCCCGCAGGAAGGACCCCGGGAAATCGGGGGCGCGTCTTATCAAAAGAGACGGAAGGGATTTCATCGAATTTCACGAGGGGGGGGGGATCGTCTCCGAAGAGGAGTGCCTGGGGCTCTCTTTTTCCGGTCCCGCCAATATGGAAAACCTCATGGCCGCGGCCGGGCTGGCCCACTCCCTGGGCGTCCCCCTTAAAGGAATCGTTGCGAAGGCCCGGGGCTTTAAAGCCGACCGCCACCGCTTGGAGCTCGTGGGAAGAGTGAACGGGGTGGAGTACTACGACGACTCCAAGGCCACCAACACCGGAGCCGTGGAGGCGGCTTTGGGGAATTTTCCGCCGCGGTCCGTGTATCTCGTCATGGGCGGCCGGGACAAGGATCTGGACTTTTCGGTCCTGGCCGCGGCCGTGAAGAGGAAGGTGAAAAGGCTCCTTTTAATAGGCGAGGCCGCCCCGAAGATCGAAAGCCAGCTGAGAGGCTCCGCTCCGGCCGAGCGATTAGGGAGCCTGGAGGAGGCCGTGCGGAGGGCCGGGGACCTGGCGAAGGCCGGAGACGCGGTCCTTCTGAGTCCGGCCTGCGCCTCCTACGACATGTTCAAAAATTACAAGGAGAGGGGGGAGGCGTTTCAAAGAGAGGTCCTCCGTCTGAAAGAGGGTTCCCCCGACGACCCGCGGGAGACGAGATGTTAGGCCCGCGGCGGGAAAACCAACCCCGCCTGAGAAATAGAGCGAACCCAAGCCGCGGGACGCTCGAAGCGGCGGCGCCTGTTTTTAAACGGCGGCGTCCGGGAAGACGGTTCAAGGTTTTTAGCAAGCGACTCCGGCTTTACGGCGCGGAGCGGATTCGGGAGGTCTTGACATGCGGGACGGAAACGTGAAGGCGAACGGCGTCGACGCCTTTCTTTTATCGGTGTTTCTTCTTCTCCTGGGAATCGGGCTGGTGAACCTCCTGAGCGCCAGCGCGGCCCAGGCGGCGCTTTACCGGTTTGACGCCTATTATTACTTCGAAAATCAGGCGATCAGGGCCCTCATCGGCCTGGGTCTCGTCGTTTTAATCTATTTTCTCCCGGGCGGTTTTTTAAGGCGGATCTCCCCCGCGGCCCTGGTCGGCTCCCTGGTTCTTCTGGGATTGTCCTTCCTGCCCTATTTTCGGGATCCCGAGATGGTCACCTACCGCTGGATCAGGATCTTCGGGGTTTCCGTGCAGCCCTCCGAGTTCGCCCGGGTGGGGGTGGTCATGTTCATGGCCTGGTCCCTTTCCCGTCTGGGCGATTTGGTGGCGGATTTCCGCCGCGGCTTCCTTCCGCACCTCCTCTTGCTCGCGGTCTTCGGTTTTCTCGTGGTGCTGCAAAAGGATCTGGGCGGGGCCTTCATCGTGGCGGCCCTGGTGGTGGGGCTCTGCTTCCTTTCCGGCATGCGCTCCGCCTACTTTCTGATCTTCGCCGTCATCCTAGGCGTGGCCGGCTGGTACTACATCGTCAACTTCGGCTACCGGGTGAACAGGATCAGCGGCTGGCTGGATCCCTTCGCCGACCCCCAGAACAAGGGATACGTGATCCTGCACTCCTTTTACGCCTTCGCGAACGGGGGGATCTTGGGCGTGGGTCCGGGACAGTCTTTGGAGAAGCTCTTCTTCATCCCCCAGGTGCACACCGATTACATCTTCTCCGTGGTGGGGGAGGAGATGGGCTTGGTGGGGGTGGCGGCCGTCGCGGGACTCTTTCTGACCTTCGTCTTCCGCGGCTTCCACATCGCCCGGGCGGCCGGCTCCCTCTTCGACTACTACCTGGCCTGCGGGGCCACGATGATGATCGCCCTTCCGGCCTTCGTGAACATGGCCGTGGCCCTGTCCATCCTCCCCTCCAAGGGGCTCGCCCTTCCTTTTTTCAGCTACGGCGGCTCCAACATGCTGGTGAGCTGCCTGGCCGTGGGCCTGCTTTTAAACGTGGCGAAAAGGACCTTCCGCAAAGAGGAGCCCTCCGAGGGAGAATACGTTTCCCGCCTTTCCATGGAGGCGGATTAGCCTGGGGGCCGCTCGCGAGGGTTCCGGCCCCCCCAAGCCCCGCCGTTCCGTCCGCTTTTTTTCTAAGGAGCGACCCTTTGGAAAACGCTGAAAAAAAACCTTTGCGCGTGCTCATGGCGGCCGGCGCCACCGGCGGGCACATCATGCCCGCCGTGGCCTTGGCCCAGGCCATGCGGGAAATGGACTCGGAAGTTGAGTTTCTGTTCGTGGGGGCGGGGAGGGAAAGCGAGGCCAAAATCCTGGATCCCCTGTCTTTCCCCCGCCGGGTGATAAAGTCCAAAGGGATCAAGGGCGTGGGACTCTGGAAAAAGATCCAGGGGTTCATGGCCGTCTTCTCGGCTCTGTTCCAGGCCTTGAAGATAATAAAGGAGTTCAAGCCCGATCTGGTTTTCGGCGCCGGAGGCTACGCGAGCTTTCCGGTGGGCCTCGCCGGTTTTTTAAAAAGGATCCCCCTGGTCATCCACGAGCAGAACCTCCGTCCGGGGCTGGCCAACCGAATGCTTGGACGCCTAAGCCTCTTGATATTCCTCGGCGACGCCCAGGGGGCCCGGTTCTTCCCCCGGGGAAAGTGCGTGCGCGCGGGAAACCCGGTGCGCCGGGACATAGCCAGGCTCAAGGGCGCCCCCCGAAAAGAGGGGCCCTTCACCCTCCTCATCCTGGGCGGAAGCCAGGGATCTTCGGCCCTCAACCGGGCCGCCCTGGGGCTGTTGGACCGCTACCGCTCCCTGAAGATCCCCTTCAAGGTGATCCATCAGTGCGGAAGGGAGGGAAGGGAGGAGATCGAGCGCGCCTACCGGGAAGCCGGCGTGGACGCCTGGGTGCGCGACTTTTTCCAGGATATGGCGGATGTCCTCTCCCAAAGCTCCCTCGCGGTGTCCCGGGCCGGCGCCCTGGCCCTCTCCGAGTTCGCGGCCGCCAATCTTCCCGCCATTTTGATCCCCCTCCCCGGGGCGGCGGACGATCACCAGAGCGGGAACGCGGAAAGCTATCGGAACGCCGGAGCCGGAATCCTTCTTCCGGAAAGGGAACTCACGCCGGAAACCTTGTGGAGGAGCGTGTCCGATCTCTTGGAGAATCGGGGAAAGCTGGAGGAGATGAGGAGAAGCGCCGCCGCCATCAAGAATCCCGACTCGGCCGCCTTCATGGCGGAAACGATATTCGCGCTTCCGGCCTTTCGGGGAAGGGGTCCAGGGGTCAAGGCCGCGGCGGAAAGGCCTGAAACCGCCATGAAGAGCCCTTGACGGGGCCAAACGAGCCTGGAGGAAATTTTTCAATCGGGGGAATTTGGCGAAGCCCGGCTGAAAAGAGCCGGAAAAAGGGAAGAGAAAAGGAACGGGCATGGATAGGAAAAAAAGGCGCGCGCATCTAGTGGGCATCGGCGGCATCGGCATGAGCGGCATAGCCGAGGTGCTTTTAAACCTGGGTCACGAGGTGAGCGGATCGGATCTCGCGGACGGGCCGCAGACCCAAAGGCTCTCCTCCATGGGGGCCAGGGTTTTTTTGGGCCACGACAGCGAAAACGTCCGCGGGGCCGACGTGGTGGTGGTCTCCTCGGCCGTGGGCGAGGACAATCCCGAGATAATGACCGCCCGGGCCATGAGGATTCCCGTGATACCCCGGGCCGAGATGCTCTCCGAACTCATGCGCCTTAAATTCAGCGTGGCCGTGGCCGGCAGTCACGGAAAAACTTCCACCTGCTCCATGCTGGGCACCATCCTCACGGAGGGGGGCCTCGATCCCACCCTCATCATCGGCGGAAAGGTGAAGAATCTGGGGCTCAACGCCAGACTGGGCCAGGGGGATTTCCTGGTGGCCGAGGCCGACGAGTCGGACGGATCCTTCCTCCTCCTCTCCCCCACGGTGTCGGTCGTGACCAACATCGACAGGGAGCACATGAACTACTACCGGGACATGGAGCATCTCAAAGACACCTTCCTCTCCTTTATCAACAAGGTGCCCTTCTACGGGGCGGCGGTGCTCTGCCAGGACGATCCCCGGGTGCGGGAAATCCTTCCCCGGGTGAAAAAACGCTTCATAACCTACGGTTTCGACGCGGAGGCACAGGTGACGGCCCGGGCGGTGGGAAGGGAGGATTGGGGCTACTCCTTCGATCTCCTGGAAAGGGGCCGGAAACTGGGGCGGCTGCGCGTAAACCTCCCCGGACTGCACAACGTCCTAAACGCCCTCGCGGCGGCGGCGGTTTCCCTGGAATTGGGTTTGAGTTTCGAGGTCTTAAGAAAGGGCCTTTTGAACCTCTCCGGCGTGGGGCGGCGTTTCGAGAGGAAAGGCGAGGCCGGGGGGGTGAGGGTTTTAGACGATTACGCCCATCACCCGGCCGAAATACGGGCCACTTTGAAAACCCTTTCGGAATGCTTCCCCGCGGATAGGAAGGTGGTGCTTTTCCAGCCCCACCGCCACACGCGGACGCAGGATTTGTTTTCCGAGTTCGCGGTCTCCTTTGGCGAGGCGGATCTTTTGATGCTCGCCGACATCTACTCCGCCGGAGAGAGGGCAATCGAGGGCGTGGACGCGGCCCGCCTGGCCGAGGCCATCCGGGAAAAGGGCCACGGAAACGTCTCCTACGGCGGGAAGGTGGGCGAGGTGGCGGGAAAGATCGTGGGGATTTTAAAGGATGGCGACGTGGTTCTGACCCTGGGGGCGGGAAACATCCACGAGGCCGGAGACGAGATACTGAGGGTTTTGAATGCTCGCTGATCGTTCCGCGACCGAACTCGAGGCGGCCTATTTTAAGGATCTCGCCTTGAAAAACGTCCATCTCGGCTTAAAGGCCATGGAGAGGCTGGATAGGCACACGAGCTTCAAGGTGGGCGGCCCCGCCGCCCTCTTCGGCTGGCCTAAAGATTTGGAGGAGCTTAGGCGCCAATACCTCTTCGCCCGGGAACACTCCTTAAACGTCTTTTTCCTCGGCGGCGGCACCAACGTTTTGTTTTCCGACGAGGGATACCTGGGGCTGGTTTTGAAGCTGGAAAAGGGGGCTTTCAAGGAGAGCGTCTTTCTCACAAAGGAGGGGGACGGGATCCCCGAAGACGCGGGGTTTTTCGCGACTTTAAAGGAGGGGGACGAACTGGTTTTGCGTAGCGGGGCCGGAGCGGGGCTTTCCGAGCTGGCGAGGCTCGCGGCCTCCAAGTCTTTAAGCGGCATGGAGGATCTAGCCGGGATCCCCGGAAGGCTGGGCGGCGCGGTCAACATGAACGCCGGTGCCGGGGAACGCCAGGTGGGCGATCTGGTTGCCGAGGCGGAGATCATGGACGAGGAGGGGGAGGTGAAAAGCTTCGGGAGAAACGACCTCGCGTTCGGCTACCGCGCCTTCAAGTCTCCCGTAAAGGAGCCTTTGATAACGTCCGCCCGACTGCGCCTGGTTAAGGCCGCGTCCGAGGGGGAGGTGGTGGAGAGGATGACCAGGAGGCTCTCGGTGCGAAAAATCAGCCTGCCCGTGGAGCCCTCGGCCGGATCCTTTTTTAAAAACCCCCCCCAAAAGCGCGCCGGCGAGCTAATCGAAGAGGCGGGATTCAAGGGCAGAAAGGAGGGCGGCGCCATGGTGAGCATGCTGCACGCGAACATCCTCATAAACCTGGGGAAGGCCACCTTCAAGGACGTCTCGGCTTTGGCCCGAAACATAGAAGAGGAGGTGGAGAGGCGCTTCGGGATAAAACTCGAGCGCGAGGCGCGGATGGTGGATTTCGCGGGCGGAGTGAACGTTTAGAGGCGGATTCGGCCCCCGGGAAGGCGGGCGTTTTCCAAAAGATTTTTTTTTCGGAGCTTTTTTTCCGATTTTTTTTCGGAGCTTTTTCGCGGAAGTTTTTTTTCGGGTTTTTTGTTTTTAGGTTTTTTTCCGGATCGACAAAGGAGAGCGAGGGGAGTGCCGCGCATCGATGTTTCGGGGCTGAAGGGAGCGAACGGCTCCAAAAGGCCGTATACGCCTCTGGAGAGGTTGAAAGTTCCCAAGAGCGACAAGTGGAGGGAGAGGGAGGCGCGTAGGGATCCCTCCGCTCCGGCCCGCCGCGGCCGGGGGGGAGGCGAAGCCAGGGAACGGCGCGCCGTTCCGGAAAGGTCCGCCCCCGAAATCCATCGGCGGCCGGCCAAGGCGCCTTCGGGAGTCGCGGCCTTCCGGATAAACACCCTGGAGCGTCTGGAGTTTCCGCCCCCCGCCCGGGAGGCCTCCTCCGGCAAAGACTCCCCCAGGGGATCCAAGGGGGGGGGGGCCGGGGGGAGGGTCCTTTTGGACGCCGTCAAGGGCGGAACGCGGTTTTTGCGCCGCGGCTTAAGCCTCCTTTTAATCGCGGCCGGCTCCGCCCTGGTGCTTTTAATCGTCTCGGCCCTCTGCGTCTACGCTTATTTATATTTTTCCGAAAGCGACTATTTCATGATCAAGAGATTCGACATCCGGGGGATCTCCAAAGTGAGCCGGGCCCAGATTTTAAGCGCGAGCGGTCTCGACCGCCCGGTGAACGCCATCACCTTCGACACGGTGGCCGCGGTGAGATCCCTGAAAAGCCTTCCCTGGATCGAGGACGCCGAAATCTCCCGCACCCCGCCTCCGGACGGAGTGACCATCCGGGTGCGGGAGTACAAGGCCCGGGCCGTGGTGAACCTCGAGCAGCTTTACTACATCGACCAGGAGGGGAGGCCTTTTAAAAACCTGGAGCCGGGGGAGGATCCCGATTTTCCGGTGGTGAGCGGCTTCACCCTAGACGAGCTTTTGGAGGGCGGCCCCTTGGTTAAAAGCCAGGTCCTGGAGGTCTTCGAGCTGATGGACATCCTCGCCGAGCGCCGGGGGGACTTCGCTTTGGAAAACGTCTCCGAGATCCGCCGCGACCCGGACATCGGAATCACGATCTTCATGAAAAACGGCGGGCTTGAGGCCCGGCTCGGCTTCGGCCCCTACGGCGAGAAGACCGGGCGCCTGGAGACGGTTTTCCGCAAGTTGCGGGACAACGGCTGGCACGAGGGCCTGATTTATCTGAATTTGGAATGCGTGCCCCGGGTCACGGCCGGATATCTTAAGGGGAGTTCCCCGAGGGAGAAGAGCGGGGAGATTGAAACGGAGGAGGAAGAGCTCCCGCCTCCTTTGGAAGTGGTGGAGCCGCTTCCTTTGTGAGGAGTTTTCGTTAGTCGTTACCTTTTTCGCGGGGGATATTTTCGGTCGATTTTCAAGAGGAGGGCGAAATGTCTATTTTCAAGTCGAGGGGGCCGGATCAGTCCGGAAACGAGGATATACTGGTGGGCCTCGATATCGGCACCACCAAAATCTGCTGCATCATAGCCGTGCCGGACAACCTGGGCGGAATCGAGATTCGGGGCGTGGGCAATTCCAAGTCCCTGGGGATGACCCGCGGCATGGTCGTGAACATGGATCTGACCATCCAGGCCATCCGGGAGGCCGTGGACGAGGCCTCCGCCATGGCGGGCTGCCGGGTGGACGACGTGTATCTGGGGATAGCCGGCGGGCACATCCACAGCTTCAACACCGAAGGCGTCATCGCGGTTCGCGACAAAGTGGAGAGGATCATAACCGAGGAGGATAAGAAGAGGGTGCAGAAGGCGGCCCTGGTTTTAAACACCCCGGTGGACCGCGACATCTTCCAGAGCGTCGCCCAGGAGTACGTGGTGGACGGACAGGACGGCATCCTGGATCCCGTGGGCATGGTGGGGGTGCGCCTGGAGGTGAAGGTGCACGTCATCACCGGCGCCATCAACGCCATTCAGAATCTTTTGAACTGCGTGGCCAACGCCGGATTCAACGTGAACGACATCATCTTGGAGTCCCTGGCCTCCGCCTCGGCGGTTTTAAGCCCCCAGGAGATGGACGTGGGCGCGGCCATTTTGGATTGCGGAGGAGGAACGACGGACATCGCGCTGTTCGCCGGAGGAGCGGTGAAACACTCGGCGGTTTTGGCCTTGGGCGGAAATTCTTTGACCTCGGATCTGGCGCAGGGGCTGAGGACCTCAAACGAGATAGCCGAGATGCTCAAAATTTCCGAGGGCTGCTGCCTCACCTCCATGGTGGAGGGCCGCGGTCCCGTGGAGGTGCCCTCCGTGGGCGGCTTCGCCCCGCGGGAGGTGCCGGCTAGGTACTTTTCGGCCATTCTGGAAAGAAGGGTGGAGGAGATCCTGACCCACGTGAGCCAGGAGTTCGTGCGCTCGGGATTCGATGGCGCCATAAACGGCGTGGTTTTAACCGGCGGCACCTCCCTTTTGCCCGGAGTGACCGAGATGGCCAGGGAGATCTTCAACCGTCCGGTGCGCCGCGGATATCCCGCGTGCGGCGGCTTTTTGGCGGAAATGGTCCACGATCCCAAATTCGCGACGGGCATAGGACTCATCCTTTACGGGCTGCAGAACAGCGAATCCGCCATGCGGGTGCCGAAATCCGAAAAATCCTCTCCGTCTCTCTGGGGAAGGATTTGGAAGAGGCTCAAAAGCATGCTGGAGCAGGGTTGAAAAATTTTTATAAAGTTATCTTTTTTTCCTGTTAAAAGAGAAATCTTTCAGGTATGATGTCGCAAGTTTCAGAGAAAACTTTTTAGGGGGGATTCCCGAGAGGAAAAAGTTATGCCTCATTCTGAAATCATCACGGTTCTAGATCTCGGAACCTCGAAAACCCGCTGCGTCATGGCGGAGGTCGACGGAAAGGGAAAATGCTCCGTGATCGGCTTCGGCGGAGCCGTCTCCCAGGGGGTGAGCCGGGGCAAGGTGGTCGATCCCGCCAAGGCCTCGGCCTCCTTTAGGGAGGCGGTCTCCCGGGCGGAATCCGTTTCGGGCCGCCGAGCGGAGCGCTTCCACCTGGGCGTCGCCGGCGGAAACGTGAAGAGCCATAACGCCGTCTCCGCGGCGGAATTCATGGGCGGGGACGGACGGGTGATAAGCGAGGCGGACAAGTTCGAGGCCATGCACGCCTTGGCCGAGCGGGATCTCCCCGAAGACCGGAAGATCCTCCACGCCGTCGCCCGCGACTACTTCCTGGACGGAATCCGCGTCCCGGAGCCCGCCGGGAGAAGGGGAAAAATCTTGGAGATCGACGCGCACGTGGTGACCGCGTCGGCGGAGGCCGTGTCCAACGCCATGGAATGCGCGCGTCTGGGGGGGGCGCGGGGCGAGACCGTCTTGGTGAACACGACCCTGGCCGCGGCCGAGGCCTCGCTTTTCCCCGAGGAGATGGAGAGCGGCGCGGCCCTCTTGGAAATGGGCGCCGGCTGCACCGGCCTCATCGTCTTTTCCGGCGGCGTTCCCGCGCTCACGGGCGTGTTGACGTTCGGCGGAGCGAACTTCACCCGGGATCTCTCCCAGAGATTGGGCCTTTCCTTAGCCGAGGCGGAGGACTTGAAAATTATTGAAGGCCTGACCCCGGCCCCCATGCCGTCTTCGCCCGAAAAAGGCGCGGGCGGCGCCGGAAAGGCCGGGGATTCGTGGCGGAGGGCGCACGCCTTGAGGGCCCGCGCCACCGAGATCCTTAGCGTTTGCCGCCAGGAAATGGTCGGGAACGGCCTTCTAAACAAAGTCGGATCGATCGTCCTCACCGGCGGCTGCGCCATGTTCAAGGGCCTAACCGAGCTCGCGGCGGAAATTTTCGCGCTTCCCGTCAGGGTGGGGCGGCCCCTGGCCGGAAGCGTTCCGGCGGGAATGGTGCCGAGTCCGGGATTTTCCGCGGCCGCGGGACTCATCCTCCTCGCCATGAAATGGACAAGGCCCCGCGACGGCTCCCCGGGAATGAAGTTTCCCGCCGGCGCCTCCAGAGGAGGTTACCATGCCTGACAGCGAAATCATCACGGCTTTGGACATAGGCACCTCGAAGACCTGCTGCGTCATGGCCGTGGTGGGCGAGAACGGGGATTTCAGCGTCATCGGTTTCGGAAACGCCCCCTCCACGGGCATGTCCCGGGGAATGGTCACGAACGTCGACCGCACGGTGAGCGCCATCAAGGCGGCGGTCTCCGAGGCGGAGCACATGGCGGGCTTCGAGGCGGATAACGTCATCTTGGGAGTCGCCGGCGGAAACGTGGCCTGCCACAACACCAACGGGATAGTGGGCGTCAGGGACACCCGCGGCCACATCATCTCCGAGGACGACAAAAAAAGGGCCAGGCAGTCCGCGATGAGCCGCAACGTGCCTCCGGATCGGGAGATTCTGCACTCCATCGAGCAGGAGTACGACGTCGACGGCCAGGGCGGCATCAAGGATCCCTCCGGCATGGTGGGGGTGCGCCTCGAGGTGAACATGCACCTCGTGACCGTCTCCACCAACGCCTTGCAAAACGTTCTAAACTGCGCCAAACTCGCGGGGCTGAGGGTGCGGGAGGAGGATATAGTCCTCATGTCCCTGGCATCCTCGGAGGCCGTGCTCACGCCCCAGGAGAAGCAGATGGGGGTGGCCCTTCTGGATTTCGGGGCCGGCACCACGGGATTCATGGTGTTTTCCGGCGGCTCGCCCAGGCACACCAAGGTTTTAAACCTCGGGGGAAACAGCCTCACCCGGGACGTCTTCAAGACGCTGCGGGCGACTTTGGAGTCCGCGGAAATTTTAAAGATCCGGGAGGGTTGCTGCGCTAGGTGGCTTCTCCCGCCCGAGGGGGGCCTTTTGGAGATTCCGGACGTGAACGGCGGAACCCAGGAGGTGGACTCCCACGTGCTTTGCGACATCCTGGAGAGCCGGGTGGAGGAGATCATGTCGCGCCTCCATCAGGAGCTCATCGCGAGCGGTTACGACCAGCAGGTCGCGGGCGTGGTTTTAACCGGCGGCTCCTCGCTTTTAAAAGGGGTCCCGGAACTGGCCTCCGACATCTTTCAAAGACCGGCGCGCGTGGGCTACCCCGCCTACGAGGGCGGACTCTCGGAGATGGTCTACAGTCCCAAATTCTCCACGGTGACGGGCCTTTTGCTTTACGCCTTGCGCCGCGAGGAGTATCAGGGGGCCCCGGTCTTCCGCGCCGCTAAAAAGGAGAGAGGCTTTTTTGGCGGAATTTTGGATCGGATCTTGGGCTGAGGGGTCTTTTTTTTCCATGGCTCCTTCTATTTGGTTTTTTCCCACCTTCTTTCCACCTTTCGCGTTTTTTTAACGCTTTTCCGGTTCGTCCGGTTTTCACTCCGCCTTCGGCTTTCCCCTGGCGGAAAACGCTTTTCACGGCGGAGATCCCTTGTTTCCGCGTTTTAGAGTCTGCCTCGGGGCGCTCCCTTTCGTCTGGAAAGGGCGTTCCACCCGAGACAGCGGCTTTTTTTCCCTTTTCCAGGATTTTTTTCCTTTTCCCCGGCGGGGAAGATTTGGAAGAAATCCGTCGGAGGACAGATTATGGCGGACGATTTCTCATTCGTTAAAAATTCCGGCGAGGTTAAGACCGGCGTCACCAAGCACGTCTTGAAAGTAGTCGGCATCGGCGGATGCGGCAACAAGACTCTAAATCACTTAATCACCCAAGGTCTCGATGGGCCGGAATACATCGCCATCAACTCCGATCCCCAGGACCTTGACAACTGCCTGGCCGCCCATAAGATTCTCATAGGCGAGAAGACCACCAAGATGCGGGGCTGCGGGGGCGATCCGGAACTGGGACGCCTCGCCTGCGTCGAGAGTCTGGAAAAGATCAAAAACGCCTTGGCCGGCACCGACATGCTCTTCATCACCGCCGGCATGGGCGGAGGCACCGGCAGCGGCGCCGCCCCCGTGGTGGCCCAGGCCATGGCCGAAATGGAGGACAGCCCCTTAATCGTGGCGGTGGTGGCGACGCCCTTCGAGTTCGAGAACCGCATGAAGGTCGCGGACGAGGTGGTGCGGCAGCTCACGGAGCTTTGCAGCTGCATAATCACCATCTCCAACGAGAAGCTCCAGCGCACGGCCCCCAAGGGGACCACCCTCCTGCAGGCCAAGGCCCTGGGAAACGACATCCTCGCCAAGGCCGTGGCCGGCATTATCGAGATCCTCACCAAACCAGGGGATTTCAACAATTTGGACTTCAGGGACATCCAGGCGGTCATGAGCGTGAAGGGCCCCGGTTTAATCGGCATGGGCGAGGCCTCGGGCGAGGATCGGGGCAAAAAGGCCCTGAAAAACGCCATAACCTCGCCCTTGTTGGGCAACGCCTCCATCAAGGGGGCCAAGAGGATCCTCGTGAACTTCACCGCGGACGAGTCGGTTCTTTTAGAGGAGTACACCGAGGTCAACATGCTCGCGGTCCAAGAGGCGGACCCCGACGCCAAGGTCTACTCGGGCTGGGTCACCGACAACACCCTGGCCAAGGACGGGGTGGTCAAGATCACGATCATCGCGACAGGCATAGGCGACCAGAGCGAGTGGGAGAAGCCGGAGAAGGGGGAAGAGGAGATTATCACCCTGGACAACTTGGCCGAGGATGAGGAGATAGGCTTCCGCGGCGAAAAGGAGCCCGTTCAACCCGGCGTTCGGGAGCAACAGCTTCCGGCCGCGCCGCAGGTGCGGACCTTTACGCCCAAACCGCTTATGAATCCCGCCCAGCCCAGAGTCCAGGCCTCCCAGATCCGCCAGCCGCTTTCCGCCCAGGGAGCGAGGCGCCCCACCAAGTACGAGGTCAACCAGGCGGTGGACCCCGGTCCCGCCCCCCCCAAGCTGTACGGCGACGACTTCGCGGAGGGAGGGGTGGATCCCGTGAACAACAACCCCAAGAAGTTCGAGAAGCCCAGCTTCATGCGCAAGGGTCTGAGCTGAGAGGACCCTTTCGCCGCGAAACCTTCCAAGGGATTTTTCATGATTTTTTCTCCGCCGGGGCCTTTTCGGCCCCGGCGCCTTTAACCTTCGTTTTTCTTTCCGGTCGATTCGTTTTCGCCGTTCCATCGTCTGCGTCTTTTCCCGTTTTCTTCTCCCCAAAGCGGACACGCCCCCTTAAGGGAGATTGGGAGCGAAAAGAGAGCTTCGGGGAAGGCTTTGATAAACCTTTCATCGCCAATTTTTAGATTTTTTGCGGCGGCATCCGTAAAATAAACCCATCCGGCCCCGCCTTTCTTCACCTCTTTTCATGGGGCGCGGCCGGATGGTTTTTTTTCGAGGTTTAAAAAAATTTCCGTCAAAACGGGAAACAAGGGCGGAGGCGAGAAAGGGGCCGCTTTAAGGGAGCGGGGGGGGAGGGTGCCCATCGCCCTGGTCTGGCCCGGATCCTACGCCTCCGGCATGTCGTCTTTGGGTTTTCTGAGCGTCTATTCTCTCGCGGCGTCCCGCCCGGACTTCGCCGTCGAGAGATTTTTTTATTCCCCCGGCGCCCTTCCCCTCTCCTTCGAGTCCCGAAGGCCTCTTTCCGATTTCCCCGTGATCGCGGCCTCGCTTTCCTTCGAAAACGACTACTGGATTCTATGGGATCTTTTAAGGAGCGCGGGCGTCAGGGCTCCGGACGAGGAAAGCCGTGAGGGATGCCTGATCGCGGCCGGAGGCGTCGCCCTCTGGGCCAATCCCTTTCCCCTCCTGCCCATTTTGGACGCGGTTTTAACCGGGGAGGGGGAATTGTCCTTCGCGGACTTTCTGGATCTGGTCTCCTCTCGGGGTTTCCTGGAGCTCCCCCGAAGGGAGGCGCTTGAATTGATCTCTTCCCGGGTTAGGGGGGCCCTGGTTCCGGAACTCCTTCCCCGGGATCTCCGCTTCTCCCAAGGGGAGCTTTTCAAAAAGGCCCTGGCCTCCTTTTCTCCCGTCGAGGCGCCGCGTCTTCCCTTCCCCTTCCCCCCCTCCATCCCGCCTCCCCATTCCCCCATTCACACGTTGGACGCCGAATTCTCCGGCATGAAGCTGGTGGAGATCAGCCGGGGCTGCCCCTACGGCTGCCGCTTCTGCCTCGCGGGCTCCCTCTACCGCCCGCACCGGCCCTGGCCGGTGGAAAGAATTTTACAGGCGCTCTCCCTTCCCAATCCCTGGGACAGGGAGCCCGTCTTTCCGGCGGACGCGCCGGTGGGGCTGGTGAGCGCGGCCGCGGCGGATCATCCCGGGTTTAAGGAGCTCTTGGAGCGCCTGATCGGGGAAGGGCGGCGCGTGTCCGTATCCTCTCTGCGGCTTTCCGCCCTGAATCCGGAAATCGCCGCCCTTCTGGCCCGAGGGAGGGTGAAGGGGGTGGCCCTGGCTCCGGAGGCCGGAAGCCAGCGGCTGCGGGACGTCGTAAACAAAAACATGACGGAAAACGACATCCTGGAAGCGGTTAAAACGCTCGCCCTAGCCGGAGTCGGGAACGTCAAACTCTATTTCATGGCGGGCCTTCCCCAGGAGACGGACGACGATCTTTTGGCGGTGAGGGATTTAGCGGAAAAGATCCTCTCCGTCTTCAAGGGCAAGAGCAGATCGCCTAGGCTGAAAATATCCGCCGGGTACTTCATACCCAAGCCCCACACCCCCTTCGAGGACGAACCCGTCCCCAAGGAGCGGGATATGAGGCGAAAGGGGGAGCTTTTGAAAAAACTCTTGGGCCCCCTTCCGGGGGCGGAACTGCGCTTGGCCTCGCCCGCGGAGTCTCTGGTGCAGAGCCTTCTCTCCCGGGGAGGTCCGGAATCCTTCACCTTGGTGGACTGCATGAGGATAATGAAGGGAAAGCCCAAAGCCGCCCTGAAATTTTACGGCTACCGGGAAGACGACGAAGAGGAGAAACGGGATCCGGAAATAAGACCCTGGCGGGCGATCCGGACCGGGCCCGGAGAGATTAGTCTCGCCCGCGAAAAGGAGAAGAGCCTGACGGGCGCCTCGACTGCCCCCTGCCCGGAGGAGCTCTTCTGCTCCCGCTGCCAAGCCTGCGAAACTTTGGAAAACAGCTGATTTTCCGACGAAAACGCCCTTCCGGTTTTTTTAGACGCGCCCCGCTTTTTCCCGCCGCCACCCCCCTTTAGGCCTCGCCTCGTCAAAGGGCTTTCCTCGCTGGAAGACTAATATTTAAGGCTTACCGCCGTAAAACTTTCGCCTCTTCAAAGGATCGTGATCTAATATTCCAGTTATTTCATGGCGTTCACCCAAGGGAAGCCTCAAGTTCCAAAAAAAATCCGGTAAAAAAAACTAGCACCCGAAAAAAGACGAACCGTTTCCGAAAAAAAATCCCCGGATCCCTTGGAAAAAAACCTGGTTCCGAAAAAAGAGGCCTCTCGCTTTTACAAACGAAAGAGGGCGCTTTCACGAAACTTTTTTGCCTTTCATCCGGAAAATTCAGGCGCCGGAGGATCCCCCGGGCGCGTTTTCGAAAACCACTCCGCTTGTGGCGGGGAAGCGCCGGAAGCCTTGGCCGGGGAGCGGCGTCTCCTTATCTCGCCCGCGGAGTTTTTCCCCCTCTTCCGGGCGCGAGCCTTGGAATGTCTCCGAAACGCCTCCGGATCTCCGCCGTCCTTGATAACAGGCCCCGGATCCGCTAAAATGAACCGGAAGACGGATCTTTCCTCCGCCAAGTCCGGGCTTTAGGCCTTCCTCGCCCCCTCTCGTTTTTGGGGCTTCCCTCTTTCCGGACGCGCCCCGCTTTTTTCAAAAGCCGACCCGGGACGATCCGGAGCGGGGTTTTTCGGGCCAAAGCGTTACTTCCGATTTTCAGGGCCTTTGAAAAAAAGTCCGAAAGCGCTAATTAAAGAGCCGTGAAAGGAAAAGCGAGTTTCATGAGGGCCGCTCCGCCGCTGTTTCCGGACATTTCGCGGGGAAAGCCCCCCGGGGCTTCGAAAGGCCCCGGGCGCTCCGGAAAGTCCGGAGGCGGGAGACCCTCCGCCGTGGCCCTCGAGCGGGCCGGGGCCCTCCTTTTGGTCGGCTGGCCGGGCGAGGGGGCTTACGGCGCCGTCTCTCTTTTGGAGGAGTTCAAGCCGGCGGGTTTCATTTATTTCCGGCGCAACTGGCCCGGAAGCTCCGAGGATCTCGCCGGGATCATCCGCCGGGTGAACGCCCGGGCGGAAAAGCTTTTGAAAAGGCCCCTTTTATGGGCCATCGACCAGGAGGGCGGAACGGTCCAGCGCCTGGACGATCCCCCCTACGCCCTGCCTCCGGCCGCGGAGATGGCCGATATTTTCTTCAAGGACGGGCCGGAGCGGGTGAGCTCCCTGACCCTTCAGGCGGGAAGGGCTTTAAAGGAGTTGGGCTTCAACTTCAATCTGGCTCCGGTTTTGGACGTGCGGGCCGGAGACTCCTACATAGCCTCCCGCAGCTTCTCCTCCGACGCGGAGACGGCCGCCCTGGCGGCGGCGGCCTACGCCAAGGGTTTTCGGGAGGCGGGGCTTCTTCTTTGCGGCAAGCACTTTCCGGGCCTGGGGAGCTCCGTCACCGATCCCCACCGGGATCTGCCTTTGGTCCTCTCCGGCGTCCAGGAGCTCTGGGCCAGGGACGGGCTGCCCTTCCGGAGGCTCATAAGCCTGGGCCTTCCCGCCGTCATGACCACCCACGCCCTGTACCGCTCCCTGGATCCGCTGCTTCCGGCCACCTTCTCTTCCCGTATCCTCGCCCTTTTGAAAAAGGACTACGCCTTCAAGGGCCTCGTCTTAACCGACGATTTGGAGATGGAGGGCTTGAAACCCTTGGCCGAGCCCGAAAACTCGGCGGTGGACGCCGTGGTCGCCGGACACGACTTGGCCCTGGCGGGGAAGGATCCGGACCTTATCCGGCGCTCCCGCGGCGCCTTGGCCGAGGCCGTGGAGAGCGGGCGCCTTTCCTCCGCCCGCCTGAGGGAGGCCGGAAGCCTTTTAAAGAAGACGCTCAAACTGATTTCCCGATTTTAAAAATCCAAAGGGCGGGAGTTTTTCATGTCCGTGACCCACACCTACATATTCGAGCCCGGGCTTTGGTCCGTCGAGGGAATCTACCGGGACGGGAAAAACATCCCCCACGCCCAGGAGGGGCAGCTTTTGGTTTCCCACACCCCGGAGCTCTGGACCATCGACAGCCAGCTGAAAATATCCGGCCGCGATAAAAGGGACTTCCTCACCCGCTACGAGTTCGCCCCCTTCTCCGCTTTGGACGTCTACGCCGAGTGGAAGTCCTTTTCCGGCGGGCCGGAGCCCATCTACGGCCTCTTCGTCGTGATCGAGGAGAGCGTCATGACGCCCTGGCAGTCCCAGACAGGCCAGTACTGGGGCCAGGAGGTTCTGACCTTTCAGAGCTCCGTCAAGTATCTCAGCCGGGGCTTCGCCTTTCTCAAAGACAAGCTGGTGTCCTCCTGGTCCGCGGAACTCCAGAGGCTCACGGATTGAAATTTTCCGGCCGCGGCCGCTCCGGAACCCCCGATTCCGGCCGGGGTTTTTTTGGAATCCGTTTATTTGAAGGGAGGGCGGAAGGCTTTTAGCAAATGGAACTGACCCCGCGTTTGAAAACAGGCAACCTGGGCCGCTGGCTGGTGGCCCTGGTCTTGGCCATCCCCACCGTCGTCTGCGTTTTCCTGCCCAACAAGCTCGCCCTCTTGATCCTGGTTTCCCTGGTCGGCGCGGCCGCCTGGTACGAGTTCCACGCGAATCTCCTGGGCCGCCAGCGCGCGGGCCTTCTGGCCGTCTGCGAGCTGGGCTGGCTGCAGACGGTGGTCCTCGCCTGCTTTTTCGGCGTCGAGGGCCTGGTGGTGGGGATGTTTCTCGACTTCGTCCTAGGCGGCGTCTACCTTCTCCGCATCCTCCCCCAGGGTCCGGACGCGGTCTCCCTCAACCTCCTCTCCCGCTACGCCCTGGGGCACCTCTACATATCATTCTGCCTCTCCTTCGTGGTCCTCATAAAGCCCCTTTTGGACGGCACGGTCCTCCTCTTCTTCGTCATCCTGGTGACGGCCTTGTCCGACACCGGGGCCATCTACGTGGGATCGAGGCTCAAGGGTCCCAAGCTGTATCCCAAGGTCAGCCCCAACAAGACCATTTCCGGCCTCTTAGGCGGAATCGCCCTGGCCGCGCTGGGCGGGGGTCTTTCCTCCTTCTACCTCCCCGGCGACTTCTCGGTGGCGGAGCTCGTGATTTTAAGCGCCGCGCTTTCCGTCTGGGGAACCTTCGGGGACCTCTACGAGTCCGCCCTGAAAAGGGCCCTGGGCGTCAAGGACAGCTCGACCATGCTTCTGGGGCACGGCGGGTTTTGGGATCGCCTGGACTCCCTCCTTTTGAACCTGCCCCTCTTCTTCTTCTACGTTAACTGGAAATTCCAGCCCTGAACCAGGCGAACCGACTTGAAAATCCGTCTCTCCATCCTAGGCGCCACCGGTTCCGTGGGCGGCTCCGCGGTCTCCCTTGTGGAGGCCTATCCGGAGGTCTTTTCCGTCGCGGCCCTGGCCGCCGGGAAAAACCACCGCCTTCTGTATTCGCTCATCCGGCGTTTCCGGCCCCGGCTCGCGGCGGTTTTTTCGGAAAGGGAGAGGGAGGCCCTCTTTAAGCTCTTTAAAGAGGAGGGCTGTAAATCCCCCCCCCAGGTGGAAACGGGGGACTACGGCCTCGAACTCTGCGCCCTCCATCCGGAGGCGGACGTGGTCCTCTCCGCGGTCTCCGGCGCCCGGGGGCTCGTCCCCGCCTTCGCCGCCCTCCGCGCCGGAAAAAAGGTGGCCCTGGCCAACAAGGAGAGCCTGGTGATGGCGGGCGATCTCTTAGGCGACCGGGAGCGGGCTCTCATCTCTCCGGTGGACTCGGAGCATTCGGCCATCTTTCAGGCCCTGGGAGGCACCCTGGAAACCGGTCCGTTAAGGAGGATCCTGCTCACGGCCTCGGGGGGGCCTTTTCGGGGTTATTCCCCAATGAGGCTTAAAAGCGTCACCTTAGAGGAGGCCCTCAGCCACCCCAGCTGGAACATGGGCCGGCGGATAACGGTGGACAGCGCCACCATGCTCAACAAGGGTTTCGAGGTGATGGAGGCCCATCATCTCTTTAAGGTCCCCTACGAGCGGATCCAGGTGCTCGTGCACCCGGAGAGCTTGGTCCATTCCATGCTGGAATACCCGGACGGCTCGATTTTGGCCCAGCTGGGTCCGCCCGACATGAGGATCGCGGCCGCGTACGCCCTCACGGCCCCCAAGCGCCTCCCCCTTTTGGAGGATCTCTCCGGCCAGGGCTTGCGGCCCCTGGACTTCCAGAGGCCCCTCACCTTCGAGGAGCCGGATAGGCTGACCTTTCCGGCCCTGGCCCTGGCCGAGGAGGCCGGGAAAAAGGGAGGGACCCTCCCTGCGATTTTAAACGCCGCGGATGAGGAGGCCGTGGAGGCTTTTTTGCAAGGGAAGATTCATTTCACTTTGATCACCCGCGTCCTGGAGGAAAGCCTTTCCCGCCTGGGGGGCTCGCCCTTGAACAGCCTGGAGGACGCCTTGGAGGCGGACAAATCGGCCCGGGAATACGCCCTCTCCCTCATGCGTAAATTCGAGTCCTAGGGACTCCCGGCGCCCCCCGGGCTCACCTAGTCCCGAATTTCGTAAGGGGCCAGATCCAAAACGTCCTCCTCCGCCGAAAACTCGGGGTTTCCGGCCGCGAGGCGCTCCCGGCGAAGGGAGATGAGCTCGGAACCCATGCGCATGACGACGACCCTCTTCGCCTTTTCGCCCGCTCCACGCCGGCCATTAAGGAGCCCGGCCCTTTTCGCCGTCCTAACCGCCCCGGAGCTCTCGTCCACGGTCAGAAGGCCGTAGAGGGGACGCTCCTTCATGAGGGAAAGCGCCCCCGCCTCCAGGGACTTAGGCGCGGCGAAATAAAACTTGTTGGGCATGACGCCCTCGTTTCCCCGCGGGGATTCGTAGGCCTCGTGCTTCTTTTTTTTGAAGTCCGCCTTGAAATCGGCTAGCGAAACCTTCACCTCCACCTCGACTAGGTTTTCCGAAGGGTCGATCATGAGGATGTCGGCCTTCCATTCGGACACCTCGGTGGAGAAGTAGATCCAGCCGAGCTCGAAGCGGAAGTGCGAAAGAATGGCCGTCTTTATCTGGGAGGAGTCGAGGGCGCCCCCCGAACCCCTCGTAAGCCCCGATTGGACGCGCTTAGACGCCTTTGTTTGTTTTTTTCTTTTTTTCGTTTCGATTTTCATACGTCTTGATCACCCGTGTTTTTTGAAAGCGCCCCCCGCCGCCGGCGGGGGGCGCGTCTTCCAAGACCCGGCGCCTCGCCCGCGCGCCTGGATCCGGCGGAAAAAGGGGGAGTTTTCCCGCCGTTGAACTTTGCAAGAACGGATCCAGAAAAGAGACGCCTCCGCCGTGAAACGCCGCGTTTCGTTTTTCAGGCGTTTTCTAAAAAGTCCTTTTCATCGTTGATTTCATCGTCTATTTCATCGTCGACGGTTTAACAGGGAACTGGCCGCGGCGGTTTTTTCAGCGCCGTCCCGGGCGGCGGAAAAACGTGAAAAAAAACGCGGACGAACGGGGGGGCCCGTTTAGGTCGTCAAGACCGGGGACGCGGCCCGCTTTCAAGATTTTTTCCGATGGAAGCGTAAAGGAATGGATTTGGTGAACGCCGGATTCGCTGGGAACGCCCAAAAAGGCCAATGAGGAGCTGGAAAGAAAAAAATAATCTAAACGGAGGATCGCGTAGGGAAGGTGAAACTCATGCCGCGTTTAAAAAAAACACGGGCGAATGAAAGAAAGCGGTTGGATGTTTGAAATTGATCGAGACGCCCGCCGTCCAGCCGTCCGGAAGCGGTTCGCGGCGTTAGCGAGGAGGTTCGGACGGCGAAAAGCTGAAAGGTCGGCCGCGCCCAATGTTTTAGGATCGTCTTTAAAAATTCGGGCGAACGCGGGCGAAAGCGCCAACGACGTTACCGCCGTTTCAACGTTTTCATGGACGCGATTTTTCACTACCAGCGAAAGCCGCGCCTGGAATCGCCGTCCGCTGGCTCGCCGAGCGCCGGGGGAGTCTTTGGCGTTTTTGTTTTTTTCCCGATAAGGCTTAAAGCGCGTCGGAAAGCGGGACGGGAAAAAGAACCCGTGAAAAGGTTTTTTTTAAAATTCATAAGCCATAGCCGCTAACGAGATGTCGCCGCTAAGAAAGATTTTTTCGGGCGCGAAAGTTCGAATTGACAAGCGTCCTGACGGCGGTGGCGGCGCCTCGATGTGAAATGAGACGGATCCGGACGTGTCCGGCGAGGGCTTGTTCCGTCCGGGGCGTTCGAGGGGCCGGACGCCGATTCGCGGGCTTGGACGAGGCGGCTTTAACGGTTGAAGGCGCCGGTCGTTCGGAGTTGACGTTTTAAAAAAAGGGGGAGGCGTTTAGACCGCGTTCAAGGCGGCTGAACGCTCCTAATCGAGGGCCATCGCCCGGACGGAGGCCGGAAAGCGCCGGAGCGGGGCGTCGTTAGCCCTGGGCGCCGCTCGGGAAAGGTCCGGACTTGGGAAAAATTCCCTTTCCGCCCCGGCGCCCACGCCTCCCGCCCGGGTAAAGGCTGGGAAAAGTTAAGCGCCCGCTCCCCAAGAGGCCGCTTTTTAGCGGCGCTTTTCGGCGTTCAAGAAACCGGGGGAAAGGGTGATAAATGATTTGTTTAGGAAGCGGTTTCGGGCTAAAATGGCTTTTCGCGGGCTTAGACGCTTTTTTCATTTATAAAAAGCGTTCCGCCCCCGCCCCGAACCCTCCCGCGCGGACGGCGCGGGGAACGGCTTCTTTTCAGCCGCTGAAAAGGGGCCCTGCCCAAAAGATAGCCCTCCCGGCCGGAGTCCCGGGGGCGGCGGTCGCTTTTTCTTGTATTTTATTTATTATTATTTTTTTTAAAATATTATATTTTTATATAATATATTATACTGTTTGACACCCATGCCGAAACCGCGCCCCACTCGTATTTCCCCCGCCCGGCCTCTCTGACGTGTCCAAGCTGAAAGACATAGTCGCCAGCAGCGGCAAGCAGGTCCTTTTGGTCATTCTGGCTTTCCTGGTCATGACCGTGGCCAGCTCCTTTTACGTGAGCTCGGTTATGAAAAAGCAGATAGACCTCCACGGCCGAAGCGAGCTTCTGCTCTACGAGGCCTACCTGCGCACCCTGATCATGGCGAACGAGGACGCTTTGAAGAGCGCCACGTCGGTTATTTTATGGGCCCTGAAAAGGGGCGCCGGGGATGCGGAAATCCTCGAGGAAATCAGGTCCTTGACCTCGGCGTTTAAAAAGCAGGAGGATATAGGAGGCATCTTCCGCTCGATTTACGGGTTCGTGGACGGCAAGTACATAGACGTGAACGGAGTGGTTCCGGCCGAGCTCCGCCGGAGCGGGGACGGGGTCGGGACGGCCTTCGAAGAGGAGGAAGGCATCCTCCACACGGTCTCCTACATCGATCCCGCGACCAAGCAGGCCGTGGCCGCGTTGTCCATAAACGTCGTCGATCAAAGCGGCGTGAAACGCGGCAGAATGGTCATAGACTTCTACCTGCAGCCCATCGTGGACGAGGTCAAGAACTTCAAAGTGGGGGACGTGGGGTTCGGTCTTCTTTTAGACAGCTCCTTTATGGTGCTCTCCTTTCCCGAGCGCTCCTTCGTGGGCGGCAAAATCGACGAGATACCGGGCTTCGCCGGCATCTCCGACCAGCTGGGAGGCCTCGGGGATGAGGTCCTGGCCCAGCGCTACAAGCTGAACGACGTGGACCACGTGGGCTTTTTCAGCCGGCTGGAAAACGGGTGGTACGTGGGGGTGCTGGCCCCGTTGGACTTCTACTACGAGAGGGTCTCTTCCCTCTTTCCCGTCATCCTGCTTATAAGCCTCGTTCTCGCCGCGATTTTAAGCGTGGTGCTCGTAAGGCTGAGTCTGGCCAAGAGCCGTTCCGAAGAGGAGAGCCGTTTGAAGACCTCCTTTCTGGCCAGGATGAGCCACGAGATCCGGACCCCCATGAACGCCATCATAGGGTTGAGCGAACTCGCCGTCAGGGACTACGGGGGAAAGGAGGCCTTGAACTACATCTCGGAAATCCACAACGCCGGGCGCAACCTCTTGGGGATAATAAACGACATTTTGGACTTTTCCAAGGTGGAGTCCGGAAAACTGGAGATCCACCCGGCGCCCTACAAACCGGCCAGGCTTTTAAGCGACGTCCTCTCCATGGCCAACGCCAGGCTCAAGGACAAACCCCTCGTCTTGGAAACCGACATCGCCAGGGACATCCCCTCCGAACTCTACGGCGACGAGGGCTGCATCCGGCAGGTTTTGATCAACCTCATTTCCAACGCCATCAAGTACACCCCCGAGGGCTACATAAAGTTCATCGTGAAAACCCAGGCCTTGGACGACGGCTTGATCCGCCTCTCCTTCGCCGTGGAGGACAGCGGGATCGGGATAAAGAAGGAAAACTTGGGAAAAATTTTCGACGAGTTCTTCCGCCCCAAGGAGAGGGTGAGAAACGCCTACGTGGAGGGGACGGGATTGGGCCTTCCCATAGCCCAGAGCTACTGCCGCCTCATGGGAGGCGAGGTCACGGTGGAAAGCGTCTACGGGACGGGATCCACCTTCACGGCCACCATTCTCCAGAAGGTCCTGGATCCCCGTCTTATGGATCTGGAGGCCTACCAGGCCTCCAGATCCATAAGAAAGGAGGTGGACATTCCCTTCGTGTCGCCAGGCTTCGAGGTGCTTCTGGTGGACGACATAGAGACCAACCTCATGGTGGCGGTCGGCCTCCTGGCCCCCTACAAATTCGAGACGACCTCCTGCAAAAGCGGTGAAGAGGCCCTGAAGGCGGCGAAAACCCGGCGCTTCGATCTTATGTTCATCGATCACATGATGCCCAAGATGGACGGCGTGGAGACCTTGAAGAGGCTGAGGGAGGCTCAGGGAGGCCAGAGGGGGGTTCCGGCGGTGGCGTTTACGGCCAACGCCATGAAGGGAACGAGGGAGCTGCTTCTGGCCAGCGGCTTCGACGACTTCATCTCCAAACCCGTGAACACCGAGGAGCTGACCGCTCTTCTGGATAAATGGGTGCCCAAAAACAGACGCCAGGCTCCCCTGCCCGCCCTGGGGCGGGAGGGGGAGCTCCGGAGCGCCGAGGCCCGGGATCCTGGCTTCATCGCGATTTCCGGCGTGGACACGAAGCTGGGCCTCCACAGAAGCGGGGGCGCGCCGCGGAAGTATCTGGCTTTACTGAAGGTCTTCCTCCTAGATTCCGCGGCGGCGCTGAACTCGCTTAAAGAGCTGGATTCGCGAACTCCCGCGGCGGATGAGCTTTCCGGCCTCTTCCACGGCATGAAGTCGGCCGCCGCCAACATCGGAGCCAAGGACTTTTCGGAAAAGTCCAAAGCCTACGAAATCGCGGCCGCCGGGGGCGATTTCAGCTTCTTCAAGCCGGAGGTTCTTCGCACCTACGCGGACGATTTGCGGCTGCTGCGGGAGAACATAAAAAAGGCCCTAGACGAGGTTTCCCTTTCGGCGGAGGGAAAAGAGGATTTAAAGGAGCGGCCTGGAGGGGATCCGGCGGGAGAGGGTGGAAGAGAGGACTTTTTCGAGCGCGAGAAACAGGCGGTCATGGAGCTTCATGGCGCTTTGGAGAGGCGGGACGTGGGACTCGCCGATAAACTGATCGAAGAGCTGGAGGCGAAAGCTTCCAGGGAAAGTCGTAAACTGTACCAGGAAATGTCGGATCTCATTTTGATATCGGATTTCAAAGGCGCGCTGAACATCATCAACACTATGGACAAAGAAGCGTAATATGGCGTTAGATCTCTCAAATCTTAAAGTAATGGTCGTGGACGACTCGGTCACAAACCTGAGGGTGGCCAAGAACGTCCTTTCCGACATGGTGGACGTCTACACGATACCCTCCGCCACCAGGATGTTCGAACTCCTGGAGGGAATAGATCCGGCGCTCATCCTGCTGGACATCAAAATGCCGGAGATAACCGGAACCGAGGCCATCAAGAGGCTGAAATCCACGGAGAAGCACAAAGACATACCCGTGATATTTCTGACGGCCAACGCGGACGTGGATTCCGAACTGGAGGGGTTGAGCCTGGGCGCCGTGGATTACATCACCAAACCCTTCGAGCCCCTCCTTTTGCAGAAAAGGGTCGAAATACATCTGACGATGCGGGCCCAGCAGCGGACATTGGAGGAGCAGACGAAGAAGCTCAAGGACTTCAACACCAACCTCTGGAAAATGGTGGAGGAGGAGACCGCCAAGGTCGGAAGGCTGCAGAACACGCTCCTAAAGACCGTGGTGGAGCTAGTTGAGAGCCGCGACCAGACCACGGGAGGACACATCACCCGCACCATGAAATGGTTGGAGTTTCTGCTGGACGGCATGACCGATGCCTCGGTCTACTCCGACGAGATAGACACCTGGGACAAGGCGATAGTCATTCAGTCCTCGGCTCTTCACGACGTGGGAAAAATATCCATAAAGGACGATATTTTGAAAAAACCCGCGAAGCTCACTCCGGAGGAGTTCGAGATCATGAAGGATCACGTGGTCTTGGGGGTGGAGATCATAGACAAGATAAGCGGCAGCCTGCCGGAAAGCGACGCCGGGTTCATGCGGCACGCCAGGATCCTGGCTCACGCCCACCATGAGAAATGGGACGGAACGGGTTATCCGCTGGGTCTCAAAGGCGAGGAAATCCCGCTCCAGGGACGCCTTATGGCGATTTCTGATGTCTACGACGCCCTCATCTCCAAAAGACCTTACAAAGATCCCTTCCCTCCGGAAAAGGCGGTCGAGATAATCATAGAGGGGGCGGAAACCCACTTCGACCCTAAACTGATAGAGGTCTTCAAGGCTGTTTCAGACAATTTTCTGCGCTACGGGAAGGAATAGCCTTTCTCCCGGCTCCGGTTTTTGACGCCGCGGGTTAGTATAAATGGGGCTCGAAAAAAGGATAAAAATCCTTCCGGATTCATAATCCCCGCGTCGGATAGCTATAACGGAGTCGTGGATGAAGCTCGTGAAACGGCGTTTAACTCCAAAGGAGCATGCTTATCAAGACGGATACGTCTCCGGTGGAAAAATGTTGGGAAAAAAATTCGTTCCCCTCAATACATGGCTTTTTTTAATATTCGACCACAGTGTTAATAATGAAAACCGCGGGCGTATTTTTCCTATTTGGCGTGAAAAGATACATGAAGAAAAAGCCCAATTTTTTACTGGGAAACATTTTGGAGCCAAGAAAAAGTCACCGTCCGTCCGCGCGTTTCTTTATTTTCCCTCCGCCCTTAAGGTGCTTGTTGAACGGCTCGGAAAGGGGCGTATTTACTTCTTTTAGGAAAAGGAACATATTTCATGCCCCTTTCTTTCCGGAATCAATAAAAAAATTAAAACCATCTTTACCGCTAAGAAATAAAAATAGCTGTAAAATAAGTGTTGTACGGTTTAAAGAAAATAAATTAAAAGGTTAAGAATGGCGATATGGAGCCGCCACGATATTCGAAATCACGACCCGCTGATTACGAATCAGCCGCTCTACCAGCTGAGCTAAGTTGGCTTACAATTTAAAGCGGCATTTATTCTTTGAAGCCGTAGATAGTTCCTAAGCGTTGGTGAAAAGGCGCCTCCGTTCTCCGTGAACCGGAAGGGGGAACGAGGTTCCTGTTTCCGACATTTGAATCGGACTCTTTTTGAAGTTTCAATTCCGCTGGCGGCCTTAGATCTTTGGCACGGCTGGCGGTTAGGCGGATTTAAGCAATTGGGCGGAAATAAATTAGCGCGTTCACAGGTGGAGTCCCGCGGCAGATTACCGAGCGCCGCCCCTCCCTCGGAGCGGGGCGGGGTGAAAAGAGGCGGACGGTGTAATGTGGTCCGCCCGTTTCTTCCGTCGCCGTCCGCGCCGCAAGTCGAGGCGGAGGGGATCCGTCAGCTGGTTACGCCCCGGACTGTCCGCGTCCGTAAAAGGACGAGTGTACGGCGTTCCAAACGCCTGGCGCTCCCAGCCGGTGGTGATACCAATACGCGCGGCGCGCCTGGTTCTGAAAAATGTTCGCTGGCGCGGTAGGGCCGTAATACGGCGTAACATCCCTTTCGCACCCTGAAGATGGCCGAGGCTACACGGCCTTATTCTTCCGGGGACCGTCGCGGAGGGCGATAATCTCCAGCTCCGAAAGCCCGCTTAATTCGGAGATGGTTGAAAGCGGCATTTCCTTGACAAGCATCTTCATGACCATCTCATAGCGCTCTTCCCGCCTGCCTTCACGCCTGCCTTCCCGTCTGCCTTCCCGCCTGCCTTCCCGCCTGCCTTCCTTCAGGCC
>JAISMF010000086.1 GCA_031276865.1 Deltaproteobacteria bacterium
TAAGCAAGAAAGAAATCACCGCGCTGCGGAACGGGAAGAATCTGAAATTGGACAATTGACACCAGCGGCCCTCTTTAAGACGGGTTTATGAACCCGCTGGGAAGTATCGTCTCAATCAACGGAAGCGGACGAGTTTTTAGCGGGTCAAAAAGAGGAGCTTTTTTCCACCCGTTAAAATCAGACGCGGGGATGGCATGGTCCGGTGGGGCGGGGGCGTTCTCTGAAAAAAGGGGGAAGACCCTCCTGAAGCCATGGCGAAGGGGCTTTATTCGCGAAACCGGCGTCCGGACGACGATGGGGCCGTCCACGGCCGCCCCTCCGCCTGACGGAGGAGGCGGCGCCGCGGCTCCCCGATTCTTCCCCGGCGGCGCGTCAAAAGATAAACCGCGCGACGAGGGAGTTGTTCTTACTATGAAGCAACCCAACCATAATATATTGTGTTTAACCGGAGGAAGGAACTATTCTTTTGGAGCGCCCGGTATTTTCCAGGTAAGTTTCCCGCGTTTTTTCCCGAGTTTAACGCGTGGATTTGCTCAGTAAAAAGTATACCATTGCGGTAAATTTTAACATGGATCGACTTATATATCGCATTTAACCCGAATTCTCTAAAATTTGTAGAACTTCAGGCCTTGACGAATTGAGTCATTATTAACCTTTGTAGTTCGACAGACATCAGCGAATTCGGGGTTTAAGCTTCAGCTTCTAATAAGACCTCCCTCGCCCTCGTAAAGAACATTTTAGGTAGCTGAAAAAGCCTCCGCGCCAAACTCTTAAAACGAGTTAAAAAACAACGCGCTGCGGAAATATTTACCCCCCGGGAAAAATATCTCCCAGGCGGATAAATATTGGAAACAATGTATTCAAGAGAGCCTCTTCATTTTACCTTTCTAACTTTTATCCGCTTTTGGAGGTCATTAGTCGTTGACAAGTATTGTTATACATAAAAACAAAAAAACAGGTGTTCAGTACTCTTATTCGAGCGCTTGCAAGCGGGATCCTTTAACAAAAAAACCAAGAAGCTTCCAAACATATCTTGGGATTTGGGATCCAGTAGCTAAAACTGTAATTCCAACCAACAGAAAGAATAAACAGCACATAAACGATGTAGATTCAATTTCAAAAATAATAACTCCCTCCTCTGACAGCCATACCGATGAAATCACTATCTCTTACTTTCATGCTTCTACTAACATTTCTCGCTATGATAGCTCTTAATGAAATCATTTTAACGAATGATGATTTAAACAATTCCAAATACGTATCATCAAAAATCATTGGGCATTCATTACTGTTAGATTTACTTACCAGCGAGCTAAATATTTTACCATTATTAAAACGAATATTTCCATTGAAATTTACATTTATACTGAGTATTGTTTACTACAATGTAGCTACTAGAATAGAGCTTTATAAAATTAATTCATGGAGTATTAACCATGATCATCCTTATCATGACGTTATAACAGCTCCAAGAATTAGTGAATTTCTGTCAAAAATATCCTTCGATGAAATACATAATTTTATGTATCTGTGGTTAGAAAATTTCAACGAGGAAGATTATTTGTACTATGACATAACATCTATATCAGCATATTCAAATAACAACCACTTGGCAACGCTTGGCGACAACCGTGGCCATGAAAATTTAATCAAATTAACCTTTCGCTTATAGTTGGGCGTCAAACAATGTTGCCAGCGCATTTTCGAACCTTACATGGCGACATAAATAATGTTACAACTTTGGAACCGTAAATGGTTGGAAAACATTATTGATGGATATTACGATATGATAAAGTTCCCAAATCATAAGTTCCATCTTGGCGAGGGAGAGAGTGTTTTTTGCGCTAGACATATTATGAAATGGCGCTATTTTAATAACAAAATATATCTCCATATATTTTATCAACATGACAAAGACAATTTAGATTGTCATGAATTTTTGAATAATATAAATAGATTAAAAGAGCAGTTAGAACTAGGTTGCTTTCTAGATAGTCATCTGAAAAAATACTACATCAAGTATTTAACAATACACAAAAAAACTAAAATAATAGTTAAGGTTGAATAAAATAATGGTGAGATATTGGAATATCAAAAAACAATACCGCTGTTTCTTTTGCTTACTATCGCCTAACATAAAAAGCGCATATGACGCTATAAGAATTTTTAGAGATAGAGATCATGTCCAAAACACTTTTGGTGATCTTAAGAACAATCTAGATTTAAAACGTTTAAAAATTAACGATTCAGAAAGCTTGGAAGCAAAAATATTTATCGAATTTTTAACCCTAATTTACTCTTCCAAATTGAGAACGCTGATTCTCGATCGCGCGAATCCATTAAAATATTTGTCATTTGATGAAATTTTTGAAGCTCTTAATGGTTTAATTGAAACGAAATATGAGGGGAATCAAATGTTTGGCGCGACGAGCCCGATGGACGCGTGAAAAAAATTTTAGATTATTTCGATATCGCTTGGCCGCCACGTTGATGTCTATGCTTTTTTTCATTTCATATATTGAAACATAACTTATGGATAATAAAATTATAAATAGACGCTAAAAGAAAATCGATTATAAGCCGCATTGGCGGACAATTTAGGGCGCGATCGTCAAAAAACGTATAAACGTCCAATCCGTTTCATGTTTTAACGAGTAAACCAGGGAGATTAATGCGTCTTCGGGATTGTCAACCGATTTTTTTTCCCTGCCCCGCGTCTTTCGTAGGGAGACGTCTCCCTACGAAAGTTTAAAATATTTTACATAATTTTATATTTTTTAAGTTTAAATATTTAATTTTACATTATAAATTTTTTATAAATATTTATATATTTATAAAAAAATTTTAATAATATATCTTATTAATATATATTATACCTATTATTATTAAATTACATATTTAAGAAAAAAAAGGATTTAATTTTGTAGGGAAATATTTTCGCGAACTTCGGATAAACGCCTTTCAGTAAGCATTTCCCCCGAAAAAAATCCGCGCTAAAACGCCCGCGCCCTCCGATTTGTGAAAGGCCCCGAAGAAGCCTCGGGGGAAAAATTCAAACCGCGCCGCCCGGTTCGCCGGAAAACATCCCGGCGAAGGGATGAAACGAGGAAAAACCGGAAAGAAGGCGCGTTGGGCTTTTTTTAAAAGTTCGAAAGCCCGGAGGCTTTTTGGTCCCCGGCCCAGGTGAAAAACGAATCGACGTTTCTGGAGTTGAAGGCCGGAGGCCTCTTTCCCGCGGGTCCGGTTTTTCCCAGCCCGGCCATCGGCGCTCCCCGCCGTCCGGCGGGACGATTAAGGGCGCGCCTTGAAGCGGAAAACACCGCTTCCGGATAAACGGCTGGCGCCCCGGGGCGGGGGCGGCCCCTCGGCCCCTCGTTCGGATCTTGTAATTTTTTCTTTTCTATGCTAGCGTAACCTAGTTTTTCGCCCCCTCCCGCCCGGAAGGGGGCTTTAAGCCTCCGCCGGATTCGCTTCCGGCGGAGGCTTCATCTCGAACCTCCCCTGTCCAAGGTGGCCCCTTTTGGGTTTCCGGGGCGAGGCGGATTCAACCTTCGGAGAATTAAATGTCATTAGTGAGCATGAAGCAGCTTCTGGAGGCCGGCGTGCATTTCGGCCACCAGACCCGCCGCTGGAACCCCAAGATGAAACCGTACATCTTCGGGGCCAGGAACGGCATCTACATAATCGATCTGCAAAAGACCGTGAGTCTTTTCAAGATCGCCTACAATTTCGTGGCGGACACCGTCTCCCAGGGACGCAGCATCCTCTTCGTGGGCACGAAGAAGCAGGCGGCGGACGCCATCCAGGAGGAGGCCAACCGCGCCGGGATGTTCTACATCAACTCCCGCTGGCTGGGGGGCACCCTCACCAACTTCGTCACCATCAAGCAGTCCATCGAGCGCCTGAAGAAGCTCGAGCAGATGAAGGCCGACGGCACCATCAACCTCTACTACAAAAAAGAGATAATCCAGATGGAAAACCAGATGGCCAAGCTGCGCAAGAACCTGGGCGGCATCAAGGAGATGGACCGCCTCCCCGGGGCCATCTTCGTCATCGACCCCAAAAAGGAGAGCATCGCCACCGCCGAGGCCAGGCGCCTCTCCATTCCGGTGGTGGCCGTGGTGGACACCAACTGCGACCCGGACGAGGTGGACTACATCATTCCCGGAAACGACGACGCCATCAGAGCCATCAAGCTCATGGCCTCCAAGATGGCCGAGGCCTGCCTGGAGGGCCGGGCCCGCTGGGAGGAGATGGCCCGGGCCGCCCAGCCGGACAAGGAGGACTCCGAGGAGCTCCCCGACTCCCCTTCGCCGGAGGCGGCCGACTTCATCGCCGCGGAGCCTTCGGCCCCGGAGGCGCCCCTTCCGCCCGCCGCCGCCCCCCTCTACGAGGAGACCTTCAACCCCGAGGGGGATCTGGAGTAGCCGCGGCCCGAAAGACTAAACCGGGGCCCGGGGCGCCTTCGGAACCAATATCGTTCCGGAGGGCCCCGGGCCCCCTTTCAAGGATCGTTTTTTTTTCTTTTTTTTACGGAGGCCGGCCGCCGCGCGCGACGGCCGGGATTTTTTATGGATATTACCGCGAAAATGGTTAAAGAGCTCCGGGAGAAGACCAGCGCCGGAATGATGGACTGCAAGAACGCCTTGACCTCCACCGGGGGCGATTTGGAGAAGGCGAAGGACTGGCTGAGGGAGCGCGGCCTCGCGACCGTGGGCAAGAGGGCCGGAAGGGTGGCCCGGGAGGGCGTGGTGGCCACGGCCGTCGCGGCCGACCTCTCCAGGGCGGCCGTGGTGGAGCTCTCCACCGAAACCGACTTCGTGGCCAAGACCGAGGGCTTTAGGGAGCTCGCGAGGAACATCGTCCGGTACCTGGCCGAGACCCCGGACGCCCCGGCGGACGTATCCGGCCTCCTCGAGCGGGAGTGCCCCCTGTGTAAGACGAAATTCGGGGAGCTTTTGACCCAGAACACCGCCAAGACCGGCGAGAAATCCGAGATCAGGCGCTTTCGGGTCTTAAAGGCCGATTCCGGCGGCTTCACCCACGCCTACAACCACGCGGGCGACAAGCTCTCGGTTTTGGTCGCGCTTTCGGCGGAAAAGCCGGGAGACGACGCCGTGGCGGCCTCCCACGAGCTCGCCATGCAGATAGCCGCCCACAACCCCTCGGCGGTGGAGATCGCCGCGCTCGATCCGGCGGAGCTGGAAAGGGAGAAGGCCATCTACGGGGAGCTGGTGAAAAACAGCGGCAAACCGGAGAAGGTCTGGCCCAAGATAATCGAGGGCTATCTGTCCAAATACTACCAGCAGGTGGTCCTTTTGGAGCAGCCCTACATAAAGGAGCCCAAAATCTCCGTCAAGACCTATCTCGCCGGCCTCAAGGCCCAAACCGGGGCGATCAAAATTCAAGGCTTCGTCCGCTATCAGCTGGCCGAGGAGCTGGGGGAAGGCGGTGCCTGAGACCCAAGACCGGGGGGGCGCCGGCGGCGCCCCCCCCTCCTTAGGGGCCCCCGACTCTCCGCCGGAGAGGCGGCCCCTTTCCCGGATCCTTTTGAAGCTCTCGGGCGAGGCCCTCCAGGGGTCCTTGGGCTTCGGCCTCGATCACCGGACCCTCGACTCCGTCGCCACCCAGATAGCCGAGGCCCGCGCGGCGGTTCCCGAACTCAGCCTCGCCATCGTGGTGGGGGGCGGAAACATCTTCCGGGGGGCCGCCCTCGCCCGGGAGGGCCTCAACCGGGTGACGGGCGACCACATGGGCATGCTCGCGACCGTGATAAACTCCCTGGCCCTCCAGGATTACCTGGAGCGGAAGGGTTTGGACACCCGGGTGCAGAGCGCGGTCCCCATGACCGCCTTCGCCGAACCCTTCATCCGCCGCCGGGCCGTGCGGCATCTGGAGAAGGGGAGGGTGGTGATCTTCGCCGCGGGCACGGGCAACCCCTTCTTCTCCACGGACACCGCGGCCGTCCTCCGGGCCGTGGAATGCGGCGCGGAGGCCGTCCTCAAGGCCACCCGGGTGGACGGGGTCTACGACGACGATCCCCTGAAAAACCCGGAGGCCACGCTCTACGGCGAGATCCCCTACATGGAGGCCTTGAAGCTCAGGCTCAAGGTCCTGGACGCCACCGCCCTGTCCCTGGCCATGGAGAACCGCCTCCCCACCCTGGTCTTCAACCTCAACGTCTACGGGAACATACTGAAGGCCGTGCGAGGCGGGAAGGTGGGGACCCTCATCTACGCCGACTGATCGGCCCCCTCTTGTCGAAAGCCGCCCCGCCCGGGGCCCGTCCGCCGGAAAGGGCCTCCCCGGGCCGAAACCCTCGGGACGGGCCCCGGCCGTAGGAGAACATATGCTGGAAGACGTTTACTCCGACATGAAAAGCCGGATGGACAAGACCATGAAATCTTTGGAGAAGGATTTTCAAAAGATCCGCACCGGCCGCGCCACCCCCGCCATCCTGGACGGGCTCGCGGCCAACTATTACGGCACCTCCACGCCGCTCCCCCAGATGGCCTCCATCTCGGTTCCCGAACCCAGGCAGCTTTTAATCCAGCCCTGGGATCAAAGCGCCCTAGGCGAGATCGAAAAAGTCATTTTAAAGTCGGATCTGGGCCTCACGCCGCAGAACGACGGCAAGGTCATCCGCGTGAACATCCCCCTTTTGACCCAGGAGAGGCGCAAAGAGCTCGCCAAACAGGTGAGCAGGACCGCGGAGGAGGCCAAAATCGCCCTGCGCGCCATACGCCGCGAGGGGAACGACTTTTTAAAGGAGCTGAAAACCTCCAAGGACATCTCCGAAGACGAGCAGAACAAGGGCGAGGGCCAGGTGCAGAAGATAACCGACGAGTACGTGGAGAGGGTGGACGCCCTGGCCAAGCTGAAGACCAAGGAGATCATGGAATTCTAGTCTTCCCGCTCATCCCCGAAACAAAGGCGAAGAGACGCCTTTTTTCGCGGCGGGCGGTCGGAAACGCCGAACTTCGGCTCCCCGAAGACGAAAATAACGCCGGAAAACCCAAGGGCCATGGGGCTTTGGCAAAGGGGAAACGCACGCCGCCCCGCTTTCGCGAAAGACGAGCCGGAAAAGCGCGGAAACGTTTCTCGGGGGAGGATATTTTAGGGAAACGCCGGAAAGCGGGGCTTCGAAGCGCCTCCGGAGCGTGAAAAACCAGCCGGGGGGAAGGGCCGGAAAAAGGCTTTAAAAGCGGAAAAAAAAGCGCCCGCGGGATGTTTCGCCGTATTCCCTCCCCCCCCCCGCGAAGGAGACGGACGGACGGACACATGCGGACAAAGAGCGGGGGCTCCTCCCCCCGGAAAGCGGCGGCCGCCTATTTTCTGGCGCTCGTCTTGGTTCTGTTCCACGAATGCGACCGGGTCTCCTCGTACATGGAGGATCTGGGCCGCCGGGGCGAGGGGCGCCCCTTCGCCGTCCTGTTGAACCTGGGGGCGGATTTAAACGGCCTCGCCCAATGGTCGGGCCTTAAGCGCCTTAAACGCCTGGAATACTCCTTTTTCGAGCTCCTGCGGCCCGAAACCCTGGTGGGAAGCTTTCCCCGGGAAAAGACGCCCCGGACCGCCCCGGACGCCGAGGGCCGGATCGTCCGCCGCTCCCTGTCCGATCTGGGCGGGGGCCCGCCTCCCCCCCCCTCCCCCCCCTTTCCCTCCCTTCCATCCCTTTCCTCCCTTTCCGCCGCCAACCCCGCTTTCAGCCTCGTCACCCTGAACCGCGGCGTCCAGGCCCCCCGGGCCCCGGAAAACTTCGTCCGGGTGGAGTTCATAAGCGAGACCGCGCCCGACCCGGCGGGGGATCCCGCCGGGCCGCGGAAGATCGCCGCCTCCTCCGTCCTCCTCGTGAGCGACGCCTTTTTTCAGGAGGCCTTCGAAGATTTTCTGGCGGAGGATCTGAAAAAGATTCCAGGTCTTCGGGTGTCCGCGCTTCTAGACGGCGGCCTGGGGCTTTTGGAAAACCGGGAGAGGCTGTTTTCCGAAACCGAAAGCGCCTTGGAAAAGGAAAAACCCCAACTGGCGGTGGTCTCCTTGGGATCCTTGGACACCGGCGACATTCGATCCGGCGGAAGGGAGATCCCGGCCCTGACGCCGGAATGGGACATCCTCTACGGGGAGACGATCAAGGATTATCTGCGCCTTTTTTTCCGCCAGGGCGCGAACGTCTTCTGGGTGGGGCTGCCCGTCATGGGCCGGGAGCCCGACAACAGCCGGGCGGCGGCTTTGAACCACACCGTCTCCCGCGTCTGCCAGGAGGCCCCCAACTGCCTCCACTTCAAGACCTGGGACCTCTTCGCCGACCATTCCGGCGCCTTCGCGAAGCGGCTTAAAACGCCCGAGGGGGCGGACTTCTACCCCCGGGGGGAGGATCTCGCGGCGCTCAACGCCCTGGGGGCCAGGTACGCCGCGACCCGCTGCCTGGAAGCCCTGGAAGCCCGCGCCGCTCTGGGCCGGGCGCCGGCCTCCGCCGGACCCTCCGCCGGCGGGGCGGACAAGGGGGGGGCCTCCGCGGCCCCGGGCCACCTCTACGGCCTCGAGGGGAAGGCCCCGGAATTCCGCGCCGTCCTTTTGGCCGGCGACTCCAACATGGCCGAGGGCCTGGGACCGGTTTTGGAAAAAACGCTCAGGGAAAACCCCGAGCTCACCGTGAAGCGCGCCTTCAAATCCGCGACCGGACTCGTGCGTCCGGACTTCTTCTCCTGGCCGGACTTTTTCGCCCGGCTTTTGGAGGAAAACAAGCCCCAGCTGGTTATAATGACCCTGGGCGCGAACGACACCCAGGACATCGTGACCGAGGATAGAAAGCGCCACCACGTGGGCGAGCCCGCCTGGAACGAGGAGTACTCCCTGCGGCTGAAAGGCCTCCTGGACCAAGCGGACGCCGCCGGAGCCAAGGTCCTCTGGGTGGGCCTCCCCGTCATGGGCAAAAGCGCCTACGACAAAAAGGTCCAAACCTTGAACGCCGTGGCCCGGGAGACCTGCGACCGGACCCCGATCTGCGAGTTCTTCGACTCCCACCCCGTGCTCGCCAACGAAGAGGGGAAATACCAAGCCTTCGTCGCCGACGAGGAGGGAAGGCACGAGCGGATCCGGGCCAAGGACTCCATCCACCTCACCGAAAAGGGCGGGGAAATCCTCGCGGCGGCCATTTTAAACCGCCCCGGCGGGACGGGCGTTTACGGCTTTCCCGGATCCCCCGCCGCCCCCGCCGACCCCGCCGCCCCCGCCGACCCCGCCGACCCGGCGACCGCCGCTCCGGCCGGAGGCGCGGCCGGAGCGTTCGCGGCTTCGGCCGCCCTCGGGCTCCCCAGGGACTCGACCGCCCCGGCCCCTCCGGACTCACGGGAGCACCCCCCCGCGGCGGGATCCGCCTCCGGCGAGGCCGTCCCTCCGCCCCTCCCCGCCCCGGGGGGGCCCGAGGGCGGCCCCGGCCCCGGCGCTCCGGGGAGCGGGGCGCCCGCCGGGGCGCCCCGCGGCGATTCCCCCGGGCCCCGGCCCCGAGCGGAGGGGCGGCCGGCCCAGCCGGCCTCCACCCTGATGGAGGTGAACCTCCCCTCGAAGGCCCGGGCGAAGGAGACGAGCTACCTGATCTACCAGCCCGATCCGGACCGGAACCTCCCCACGGTGTTCCTCCTCCACGGCGCGGAGACGGACTACCGGGTCTGGCGGGACGCTTTGGGGGAAGATGTCTTCAAGATCGCGGACCGTTTGGGGCTTAACCTGGTGATGCCGGACGGGGACCCCTTCGGGTGGTACCTGGACAGCCCGATAAAGCCGGGATCCCGCCACGAGGAGTATTTCGCCCGCGAGCTCCTCCCCGATCTTCTGGACCGCTTCCAGCTGGATCCCCGGCGCTTCGGGATCATGGGGATCTCCATGGGCGGCCACGGGGCCCTCACCTTGAGCCTGAAAAACCCCGGCCTCTTCAAGGCCGCGGGGTCCCTTTCGGGGGTGACCGACCTAGCCGGCCACGGCCGGGGCACCCCGATGGACAAGTATCTGCGCCTGGAGGAGGTCCTGGGGCCGTATCCGGAGAGGCGGAACCTCTATCGGGCCCACAGCGCCTACCACCTCTCCCGCAAGCGGCCCGAGGCCCTGAAGGGTCTGAAAATAAAGCTCGCGGCCGGCCTCGGAGACCAGCTGGTCCTGGCCGAGAACCGCCAGTACAGCCGCCTTTTACGGGATCTGGGCGTGGAGCACGAATACCTCGAGTCGAGCGGCGGCCACTCCTGGGACTACTGGAGCCGGGAGCTTCCGGACTTTTTCGAGTTCATGGCGGACTCCCTTTAGGGGCGTCTTTTTCGGGGGGGGCATGGATAAGCGTCCGGGGGCGAAGGCCTATTTGAGAAGGCATTTCCGGTCTTTAGCCTTGGGGACCTTCACGCTCTCCTTGTGCAACCTCCTCCAGATGACCTTTCCCAAACTCGTGGGCTGGTCCATAGACATCCTGGGCGCGGGCGGGGCCCGGAGGGGGGACCTTTCCCGCCCCGTCCTCTGGATACTGGGCCTGGCCGTGGCCGTGGCCGCGCTGCGCTTCATCTGGCGCCACAACATCTACGGCTTTTCCCGGCGGATGGAGAGGGATTTGCGGGAGAGCCTCTACGCCTCCTTCGTCCGGCTCCCTTTAAGCCGGCAGCGGGAGCGCCTCTCCGGAGACGTCATGGCCCTCGCCACCAACGACATCGAGGCCGTGCGCCAGGCCCTGGGCTACGGGCTGGTGAGTTTGGTGGACGCCTTGGTCCTGGGGCTCGCGGCCGTGGGCTTCATGCTCTCCATCAGCCCCTCCCTATCCCTCGTCGCCTTTCTGCCGCTCCCCTTCATCACCCTTTTGACGGTGTTTTTCGCGAAAAGGCTCTTTAAAAGGGTTTTACGGACGCAGACGGTCTTCGGCGAACTCACCGAAACGGCGCGGGAGAACATCGCCGGCTTCAAGGTCATAAGGGCCATGGGCCTGGAGGAGCTCTCCCGGGCGGAGGTGCGGGCGAAGTCTTCGGAGTACGTCCGCGCCAACGTGAATCTGGCCTTTCTAACCGGACTCTTCTTCCCTTTGCTCTACGTCTTCACCAACCTCTCCCTGGCCGCGACCTTGTACTTCGGGGGGAGGCACGTCGTCTTCGGCCAGATGTCCGCGGGCGACTTCGTGGCCTTCGTCACCTACCTCACCTTGATAACCTGGCCGCTCATGGCCCTGGGGCTCACCATCACCCGGCTCCAGCAGGGCCTGGCCTCCCTGAAACGCTTAAACGCCGTCATCATGGCGGAGGACGAAAGCGTCCACCCCGAGACCTCGAGCTTCCCGCTTCCCGCCGGGGGGGACTTTTCCGTGGAGTTTCGGGAGGTGTCCTTCGTCTACCCCGGCGGCGAAAAAAAGGTCCTGGACCGGATATCCCTGAAGCTCGCCCCCGGAAAGATAAACGCCCTGACCGGCCCCACGGGCGCGGGGAAAAGCGCCCTGGTTTCGCTCCTTTTGGGCCTCTACGAGCCCTCCGAAGGAGAGATCCTCATCGACGGCCGCCCCTCCGTCCGGTTCCCCCTTTCCGCCTTGAGGTCCCTTTTCGGCTACGCCCCCCAGGACGGGCACATCTTCTCCGCCACCCTGCGGGAGAACATCGCCTTCGGGAAACCCGACGCCTCCGAAGAGGAGATATCGGAGGCCGCCCGAACGGCCCGCCTCCTTTTGGACGCGGACGTCTTTCCCCAAGGGCTCGACACCCGGGTGGGGGAGAAGGGGGTGACCCTCTCCGGCGGGCAGCGCCAGCGGGTGGCCCTGGCCCGGGCCCTCCTCCTCCAGCCCCCCTTCCTCGTTTTGGACGACGCCTTGGCGGCGGTGGACGCCAAGGTGGAGGATGAAATCTTAAACAACCTGGAAAGAATCCGGAAAAACCAGGGCGTCCTTTTAATCAGCCACCGCCTCGCCGGGCTCTCCCGGGCGGAGAGGATCTTCGTCATGGAGGAGGGGAGGATCACCCAGGAGGGGACCTTCGCCCGGCTCAAGGCGGAAAGCGGCTACTTCAAACGCGTGAGCGATCTGGCCCGGCTCACCTTCGCCAAAGAGGAGATCCTGAAAAAGACCCTCTCCTCGTACGAGGAGGCCGGTTCGTGAGCGGCGGCGGGGAAAAGAGGCCGCGCGGCTCCGGGGCTTCGGCGGAAAGCTCCGGGGCTTCGGCCAATGATTCCGAAGCTTTGGCGGGCGCGCCCCCCGGGCGGGTCTCCGATTCCGGCCTTCTGTGGTTCCTCTGGCCGGACACCAAGGGCTTCAGGGGGATCCTGGCCTTGGGGCTCTTTTTAATCGTCCTCGCCTCCCTCATCGGCGTCATCCTCCCCTACCTCACCAAGGTGGCCATCGACGGCTACATCCTCCCCTTGGGAAGGAGGCTCGCCGTCGACTCCCGGGAGGCGGTGCCGCCGGAGCTCCTGGGGGTTTTAAAGGCGGACGACCTTTTATACTCCGGCACCCCGGGGGTCTTCTTCCTGGAGCCGGGAAAGGCCGGAAAGCTCGACCCCCTCTCCGAAAAGGCCCTGATCCGCCTGGGGATTCTGGATAAGGACTTTTGGTACCTCAAAAAAAGGGGGGACTTGGGCCTGGACCCCGAGGAGCTGGAAAGGCTCGGCGAGGAGTCCGGTCGCCGAATCGAACTGCACCCCGACTTCGTGGCCGCGCGGGAGAGGGATCTGCCCCTTCTCTCCGGCTCCGTCACCCTCATCCTGCGGGGGGCGGACCTTAGGGGCCTCAAAAGGCTCGCCCTCTTCTTCGTCATCGTCATGATCGCGGGCTACTTCGCGGAGCTGGGCCAGAGGGTTTTACTGGAAACGGGCTCCCAGCGGCTGGGGCACCAGTTGCGGGAGAGGCTTCTAATCAAGCTCTTCACCCTCCCGCAGAGCTACCTGGACCGCCAGGAGGCGGGGCGCCTCACCACCCGGGCGACCTCGGACGTGAACAACGTCTCCATCCTCGTGAAATCCACCGCCTCCACCTTTTTCAGCGACCTTTTAAGCCTCCTGGGAGCGACCGTCGTCATGTTCTCCCTCCACTGGAAGCTGGCCCTGATCACGGTCGTCCTCTCGCCTCTGGTGCTCTTCGCCACCAGGATATTCGGAAAGATCGCGAGGACGCAGCAGAGGGACCTGCGCTCCAAGGTTTCCAGGATAAACCAGCTCTTCAGCGAGAGCCACGCCGGCATGGCGCTCATCCAGGCCTTCAACCGCGAAAAGCGATCGGCCGCGGAGTTCGGGGCCTTGAACGACGCCAACTACCGCACGGGCATGCTGCAGCTGAGGGCCTTCGCGATCTTTTTGCCGGTGGTGGACCTGGTGAGCTCCACGGCCCTGGCCCTGGTTTTGTGGTTCGGGGGGAACATGGTCCTGGAGAACACGGTGAGTCTGGGCGTGCTCGCGGCCTTCGCCGTGTACTGCGGACGCTTCTTCGCCCCCATCAAGGATCTGGCCGAGAAGATGAACAACTTCCAATCGGCCTTCGCCTCCATCGAGCGGATCAAAAGCGTGATGGAGGAGCCGGGGGAGGAGGAGGCCGCGGCGCCGCTTCCCCCGAAAATCCCCGGAAAGACCGCCGAGTTTAAAAACGTGTCCTTCCGCTACCGCCCGGAGCTCCCCTTGGCCCTCAAGGACGTGACTTTCAAACTGCGGGAGGGCGAGACCGTGGCCCTGGTGGGGGAGACGGGCAGCGGCAAGTCCAGCGTCGTGAACCTCATGCTCAGGTTCTACGACCCCGAAAGGGGGGAGATCCTCTTCGACGGCGTCCCCTTGAAGCGGCTGGACTTGACCCTCCACCGCCGCCGGGTGGGCCTGGTCACCCAGGACGTCTTCCTCTACAGCGGCACCGTCATGGACAACCTCAAGCTGGGCCGGACGGAGGTGCCGGACCGAGTGGCCTTAAAGGCCGCGGAGGCGGCGGGAGCCGCGAGGTTCATCGAAAAGCTCCCCCGGGGATACCTAGAGCCCCTGGGCCCCGAGGGGCGCACCCTCTCGGCCGGGGAAAGGCAGCTTTTAGCCTGCGCGAGGGCCCTGGTCAACGCTCCGGAGTTCATCATCCTAGACGAGGCCACGGCCTTCGTGGACTCGGAATCCGAGCTCTTGATTTCCGAGGCCATGAACACCCTCTTCGAGGGCCGGAGCTCCATCGTCGTCGCCCACCGCCTCTCCACCATCCGCAAGGCCCACCGCATCCTGGTCTTCAGCCGGGGGAGGATCGTGGAGGAGGGGACGCACGCCGAACTCGTGAGCCTGGGCGGCCTCTACCACCACCTGGCGCTGCTCCAGGGCCTAAGCGAGGATGCCGAAAGGGGTTTCGAGCGGGGATGAGAAGGGTCCGGGCTCCAGATGGCCTCGGGCTTTCCCCGGCCTTTTCGTCCGCCCCCCAGGACGCGTCCAAGGCGCCCCTCTGGAAAAAGCCCTTGAAGGACGCTCTTTTTCGCGTTACCTTGAAAACACGCGGCTGAAATAAAACACGCGGCTGGAACACGGATTAAAATTTTCATTAAAAAAACGACGCGGGCGCGAAAATCCCCGAGATTTGGGGATAAGTGAATACCACTACTTTATGTACTCTATGCTGGTTGATATATATCCAGAATTTCGCGTAACGTCTCTCCCGGTTTCAGTAAAAAGACTTTTCACACGCGCGTCGAAAAAAAGTTGTTTTCCACCTTTTCCCGATATTTCAGCGCCTAAGTAAATACTTAACCGCTTTTAACGCGCGCGAATAGTCCCGGCCGTTTCGATACTTTGAAACAACGCGCTTTTTAACGCGCAAGATATTTTTTAGATCGCGCGTGTTGTCTCTAATAGATTTTTTAGCCGAATTTCGCGCCCGGGTCATTTTTAACCGGAAAAAAAATCGCTGAGTATTAAAAGCGATTTAATATGTAATTTTCGTTTTAATTATAAATAATACTTTAAGCGCGATTATAAAAATTGGTCAAATTTTATAATATTTCCAACTTAATTAGCGTCAAAGTAAAACGCCGCGCGTTTCAATAACATCAACGCATCGGCGGGGATGGACAACCGCCTTGACACTAAGACAGGCGGATGATAAAATAATCGCAACAAAGGAGAATGAAACGCCGATATGGAAAAGACGTTAGAACCAGCCATCGGCGTTCACGATTTCGAGGATATTGTCAGGAGAAAATTAATTTACGTCGACAAGACGAATCTCCCAGCCAAATTAATTTCCTCCCCCGCGAAGACTTGGTTTCTGGCGCGCCCAAGACGCTTTGGCGAATCATTGACCGTTTCCACGACACATTCCATATTTACCGGACAAAAAGAAATTTTCAAAGATCTAGAAAACGCCATCAAAAATATAATTTCCAAGTCGCGGTCTTGATTGATGAATATGATAGACCTATAACCGAATCTTATAGATAAACCACTTGCGGCTAATACGGATGAATAAGAAAACGTGGAACGCTCCCTCGCGCGAATCCGTTGAATTCAAAATTTAAACGATAAATAACAGACGGTTTCGCGGTGAACCCCCGTCCAAAAAAAGTTCACGGGTGATAAAAAAAATTTTTTTTAAAAGCGGGCGCTTTAAGCGAAAAGAAAATTTAAAATATTTAAATTTATGAAAAAATATTACGGGAAGTCTCGATATCTCGCTTCTTTCACGCTGAAAAAAACGGGTCCGGATTCGCCCCGAGTCGGGACGAAGTTAAAAGGGAGCTTGTTATGGCGAAAGACAAACGTTTTCCAGGATGCCCTCCCGGGTTGGGAGAGCTGCTCGACCGCGAGAGCGACCGGGGTTTTCTTTACTTCATCAAACGAAACAACCGTGTGCTCAAGCTCTTTGAAAGGGTCGCGGGGGAAAAGTACTTGGGGAAAATCACCGCCTACCGCTATTTCATGGGAACGGTGTTTTTAAGGGCCGACTCTCCGGCCTACGTGGAGCGCTTCAACTATTTGAAAAAAGACTGGCTGAAGGCCTTAAACGTCGAACTCGGGATGGATTTGATAACGGACATGCGGATAAAAGTCCTAACGGAAGAGGAGGCGGCGAAGGATTTCCCGGAAAGCTCGGAGTACCAAAGGATATCCGATCTAATCCGCGAAAACGGCGCGGATCATCCGGAATAGGACGCCCGCGCCAAGGGAGAATAAAAAAAAGAGAGCGGGGTGGCTTTGTCTTTCACAAAATCCTTTTAGGAGCCGGAAAGATCGGGGACGCCCCCGGTCCTTTTTCCCTAAGGCCCCAAGCCTTGGAGCCCAAGCCTTGGGGCCCAAGCCTTGGGGCCCAAGGCTTGGGGCCCAAGGCTTGGATCTATTCCGAAGGAATCGGATCGTTTTCGCGGTTCAAAATCTCCACGGCCTCCTCCGCCTGGGTCCGGGTCAAAGACTGGCTCGCGCGGATGAAGTGGTTTTCCAAACCGGGGATGAGGTTCATGTCGTCTATGGCCACGTAGTTTTCGATGTTGGGGTGATTTTTCAGATATTCCAAGATTTCGATCACCCTGTCGACGTAGAAGGATTTATAGCCCTCCTCGTCCGCGCGGAGCTGCTCGATCAGCCGGAAATCCTCGCGCATGGTGTTGTCCACGTAGTATTTGTCGAGGCCGTGTATTTTAAAAAGATCCCGCATCTTCCCCATGGGGAAGATGCGCCAGCTGGAGGAGAGCACGATGTACGCGCCGGAGCTGTTTAGGATGTGGAGGAGGTTCGCCACCGACTCCTTGTCCCAGAGGTGGTAGACCGTCATCACGTCCATCTGGCTGTAGACGGAGTAGTCCACCTGGAAGGATTTGTAGAGGGACTTGTAAAAATCCTTCAGCCGCTTCTTCTCCTCGGTCACCCGGATGCGGGCGTTGTCGGGCTGCAGCACTCCGTCTATGTCCAGGAAAACCACCTTGGAGACGCTTTCCGGCGAGGGGGCCGGGCTCCGGCCCCCGAGGGCGGGTCCCCGGCCGAGTTTTTCCGGGCTGGCGCGTCCTTTTTTCATCTCTCCCCCTCGAGGGTCCGGGGCCCCGGGGGAAGGCTGAATGTCCCTGGGCCGTTTTTTTTTCGGGGCGCTCAAGAAAAACCCCGCCTCCCCCGGGCCCCGGGGGGGAAGCGGGGCGGCCAGGGGCGCCCGGAGTCATCCGCAGACGGAGCAGTTGTCGGTGTCGCAGGTCAGAAGGGCGCTGTCGCTGGGCTTCCCGTCCTTCCAGAAGGGGGAGAGCGCCCGCAGCTTCTCCACGATGGGGGGGAACTTCTCCAAGACGAAGTCCACCTCGTCTTCGGTGTTGTAGGGGCAAAGGGAGAGCCTGATGGAGCCGTGGGCGGCGGTGAAGGGGACGCCCATGGCCCTTAAAACGTGGGAGGGCTCCAGGGAGCCGGAGGTGCAGGCCGAGCCCGAGGAGGCGCAGATGCCGAAATGGGAGAGGTGGAAGAGGATGGACTCGCCTTCGATGTACTCGAAACTGATGTTGGTGGTGTTGGGGAGCCTTTCCTTCCGGTCCCCGTTCACGATGGAGTAGGGTATCTTCAAAAGGCCCTCCTCCAAGCGGTCGCGCATGGCGCGCACCCGGGTGTCCTCCTCCGGCAGGCGTTTCAAAGCCAGCTCCGCGGCCTTGCCGAGGCCCACGATGTAGGGCACGTTCTCGGTTCCGCCCCTACGGCCCCTCTCCTGGTGCCCGCCCACCATGAAGGGCAGGAATTTCAGACCCTGGCGCGCGTAGAGGGCGCCTATGCCCTTGGGGGCGTGGAGCTTGTGGCCCGCCAGGGAGAGCATGTCGATTTTGGAGTCCTTGAGCTTCATGGGGATCTTGCCCACGGCCTGGACGGCGTCCGTGTGGAAGATTATGTCCCGCTCCCGGCAGAGGCCGGCTATCTCCTCCACCGGAAAGAGCACCCCGGTCTCGTTGTTGGCCCAGTGCAGGCTCACCAGGGCCGTGTCCGGCGTGAGGGCCGAGAGGAGCTCGCCCATGTCGAGGCGCCCGTACTTGTCCACCCCCAGCTCGGTCACCAGGTAGCCCAGGCGCCGTAAAAGGGCCACGTTGTTGTGGATGGCGGAGTGCTCCACGCGGCTCGTGACCAGATGCTTCTTGTCCGGCCGGCCGCGGATGGCGGACCAGAGGGCCGTGTTGTCGCTCTCCGTGCCGGAGGCCGTGTAGATCACCTCCTCGGGCTCGCAGCCCAGGAGGTCCGCGAGCTGCCGGCGGGCCCTCCTTATATGCTGGGCCACCTCGCCCCCCTTGTGGTGCATGCTGGAGGGATTACCGTAGAGATCCTGGAAAAAGGGAACCATGGCCTCGAAGACTTCGGGATCCACCCGGGTGGTGGCGTTGTTGTCAAAGTAGATTGTTTTCATAAAACCTCTGGGAATGCTCCCGGAAAAGCGGCCGGGGCGCCCCGAACCGATTGGCCTGGTTTGGACGATCTCAGGCGTGGTACTCCCGCACGACTATTTCGGGGTCCACCAGGGCGCGCAGCCGGTCGGTCACGAAGTCCGCCAGGGTCTGTTTGGAGGCCGGGCAGCTGGCGCAGGCCCCCTTGAGGGTCACGAGCACCTCGGGGCCGTCCACGTCCACCAGCTCGATGTCGCCGCCGTCCTTGATGAGGGCCGGGGCGATTTGGGTGTTTATGGCCTCCTCGATTAGCTTTATGCGCCTCAAAGCGGTCATGCGGGCGGGCTTGCCGGGGCCTTCGGCCGCGCTCTGGTGGAGGATGCGGGCCAAAATCTCCTCCAGCTTGGGCTTGCACTGGCCGCAGCCGCCGCCGGCCTTGGTGAACTGCGTCACCTCCTCCACCGTCGTGAGGCGGTTGACGCGGACCACCTTCTCGATTTCGGCGTCCGTCACCCCGAAGCACTTGCAGACCACGTCCCCCTGGGCGGCCTTCACCGGCACGCCCCGGTAGTTGGCCACCGCCGCCTCCAGGGCCTCCTGGCCCATGACGGAGCAGTGCATCTTCTCCCGGGGGAGCCCGCCCAGGAACTCGGCGATATCCTGGTTGGTGATGGCCAGGGCCTCGTCCACGGTCTTGCCCTTGATCATCTCGGTCAGGGCGGAGGAGGAGGCGATGGCGGAGGCGCAGCCGAAGGTCTGGAACTTGGCGTCCTCGATTAGGTCCTTTTCCTTATCCACCTGGATGGTGAGGCGCAAGGCGTCTCCGCAGGAAAGCGAGCCGACCTGGCCCTCGCCGTCGATGCGGCCCACCACCCCCACGTTTCGGGGGTTCTCGAAATGATCCATGACTTTGTCAGAGTATTCCCACATGATTGAAACTCCTTCGGGGAGGCGTTTTCCGGCCCGGCCGCGGAAACGGAAACGAAGCGGACGGAAGGCGCGCGGAAAAAAACCGCCGGGGCCCTGGACGGAGGGGCCCGAAAAAACCGGGAAAGCGGCGGCGTTTCGATTTCCCCGGGCCTCCCTTTGGCCGGCGCGGCCGGAAACGGGGACCGGACTCCCCGGGGGAAAAAGACGAGGGCGGGGGTCTTCCGCGCCGGGGGAGCTGAAAAAGGCGGAACAAGGCGCCGGGAAGAGCTCGGGGGCGCCGGAAAAAAGACCCGTAAAAGAGCGCCGGAAAACGGCGCCTTCGTTTAATTATAGCTCAAAAAGCGTTTCCGGCGCAATCGTTATAACCGCGGACCCGATCGAGAAAATCCCGAAATCATGATCGAGGGCCGCCCGGTCCGGTAAAATACGAAAAAAAAAGGAAAAAACGGAAAAAACGCGAAAGGTTCCGAAGGCCGGAAGGAACACGGAAGACGCGCGTCTTCGGGGGATGAACGGAGGAAAAGCCCTCAAATCCGCCTCCGCTTTTGACGGGCCCGACTCAAGGGTCCGGGCGGGGGGGCGGAGAAAACGAGCCCGCCCGCGCCGGAAGGGAATCCGGCGCGGGTCCCGTTAATAAAAATAAGCGCGCCCGGGAAAATGTCAACGGCGTTTCAGGCGATTTTTCCGCCGGAAGAGAGTTTTTTTCCAAGGAGGCGCCGGAGGCGGTGAAAATCAATTAGCTCACGATTTTTCGAAACGCCGAAAGGGCGTCTCAGGGGGAACTCCGGCGCGTTCCCCATTTCAAGGGGGGGGGTCGGGGCGGACGCGGAAAAGGGAGGGCGGAACCCCGAAAAGGCGGAAATCAGTTCCGGTAGAGAACCGGGACGCGGGCCGGAGGACGACGCGCGGGAAGCCCGGCCGGAAGGGCGGCCGCGGCGGGCAGAGCGGCCCGGACTCTCCGCACGGGGGTCAAGGCCCGGCGGTGGATGACGGGCGGAGCCGCCAGGCGACGCCTTTCGGGAAGGGCGGCCGCCGTCCGGGCCGCCGGAACGCCCGAGGGCCGGAAGACGGAAGGCGTCCGGGCCTCGCCGCGCAAGGAGGGCGAAGCGGCGACCCGGCGCCGGGAGAGACGGGTTTCGCCGAACACGGCGACGGGATGGCGCCCCCGCGCCCGGTCAGCCGGCACCGCGCCCGGAGAACGGAAGACCGGAGGGCGGGGGCGGTGGCGCCCGACGGGGAAAAAGCTTCCCGGAAAGACGGCGGGCAAAAGAGGTCCGGCCCTTAACGCGGGAAGCTCCGCCGGCTCGCGCCGCGCGGGAAGGAGCGCCTCGGATGGGGAGGGATCCCCGAAAGATTTGTCCGAAGAGAAGCGAAGGATGTCCTTATTCATGATCCACCTCGAAAGGTCGAACGTTGCACGACAGCGCGCCGGATCAATCTAACAAACGCGGAGTCCGATTGCAAAAGCGGCGTCCAACGGGGGCGGCCGGAAAGACCGCGTCCGGGATCGGGTTCGATCTCCGCCGCGGGTTGGGGGGTTTATATTTAAATGTTATTTCAGATAATTAAGAAATTAAATAAGATAAAACAAGATTGTTAATATAAATAAAATAATTTGTAGATAATAAAAAATTTTTTTGATAAAAATTAAATATAATATAAAAAAATTAAATTACATTAAATTATATTAAAGACATATTCGATGACGAAGACATAAAACCAGGCTGGACGAATACGGCGGGGCGCCTTTTCGGCGCCGAAGGGATGTCTTAAAGATGTTGGAGCCCGAAAGATTTAAAAGAGCGAAGCGGGCGGGGCCGGAATTAACGACGCCCGCGGCCCGAGTTGCGGAAACGATGATAATCGCGCGGAACAGTTGATATGCTTATACAAAAAATCGGATGACGATCGTTTAAGTAAAGCGACCGGCCTTAATAACGAAAAGCCTCCCCCGGGGGGCTTTTTTCATTTTTAAAGAATACGGCGATCCCGCTCGGATAAGGGGGGGGGCCGCGGGGAAAAAATTAATCAATTTAAACAAAAACTCGAATTTAAGATCAAGAAAACTGAATAAATTGTAAAAATATTGAACGCCTTAAAATAAATTGAAGGATGAAAAAATATTTATTTTTTGTCCATGATAATCAATTTTTTTTCAATTTTAACCGCGTCACGCGACAATTTTCCGTTCCGTACGACGCCGGTCGTCATAAATATTGACTAAAATTAAAAAAAAGGAAAATAATCAAACGTTTTAAAAAAAAAGAAGATAATAGCGGACCAAGATGGATTTTATCCGATGATTTTACAGGGCGGAGGCGAGTGACGAATAACGGCTTTTCCGGGTTGATTTTTTAAGATTCCGCTTTTAACAAAAAAAAAATTATTCACCTACGACTGAAAAAAAAATAATCGAGGAAGGGCTGAATATTACTGGAATATCAGATGGCGTTTTCTCATATTTAAATTTATAATCTCTGTTTAAACTGAAAAATAAATATCTTTAAAAATATTATTAATCGATTTGAAAAAAACAATCGGATACCATGTCTTTCAACAAAAGAACGTATTCAAACAGTGAACCCGACCTGGCAGGCAGGCGGGTTGAAAGATTCGTGCTGTTATTTTTAAGTTGTTGATTTTTGATAACTTTTTTTAAAATTAAGACGGATTCACATTATTTGTTCAAGTCGAGCGAATTATTCGAAGTCGTCGCGTTTTAGAAAAAATTCCGCTGATCGACGGTTAAAAAAGCCGGTTATATCGATTAGTTCGTCTCCAATTCTTTAAACGTGTTACCCGAAGCGGCGGATTCGACGTGAAAAAATTACGCCGGAAATAAAGGCTGATAAGGTAACAAAAACAGGGTCGGTCGACCCATTAAAAACATGGTGAGCACACATGTCCAGAACAACAAACGCGGTTCGCAAAGGTTTCACCCTCATCGAGTTATTAATCGTAGTTACAATCATCAGCATCCTGTCGGCTATCGCGATACCCCAGTACTCGGTGTACCGGAAAGGCGCCCAGGATAACGCCGCCGAGGCCGCTTACCACGCCGTAGCCATGGCCCAGGAAGCATACTTCACGAGTTACAACGCCTACACGGTGAATTACACTGAAGGACTGGCGAAAAAAGCGGGACTGGTTAAAGACCAGAATGTCAATTACGGTCCGATAAGCCTCTACAACCACGCCGACACCAATCTGCAGGGGTTTAAATTCCAAGTGAATCACAAAGGTCAGGGGTCTTCCGTTTACTGTTACGACAGCATGAGTTCGGTCGTGGTCACCAAAACGACTTCGGGATTTCTGAACTCGTCCACCTGGAATTAAGGAAGGAAAGCTAATCCGGTAAAATTCCGGTTAAGGGCGCGAGCGTGAGGACGGAGGCCTTTATTTGGAATAACACCCTTAATTTCTTCCTGAAAGCGGCGAAAAAGCGTTCACCTTAAAATGAGGGGCGGACGCCTGCAAAATCAGCATTCACCCCCCTTTTTAAAAAAGGGGGGTGAATTGTTTCAACCTTCGTTCGGTTAAGAAGGATATTGTAAGGAGGCGTGTTAATACTGGGTTCGCGGTTAATAAAGTCCCGATGACTTGATAGTTAATTTAAATTACAAAAAAATTACTAACATTTTAATATAATAAAAATTAATTGGAAATTGATAACTAACAATCATTAATATTATGCGGAGCTTTGAATGGAAATCGGAACAATCCTAAAATCAAAAAATGAAAAATCAGTCTTATGAATTGAAACGATATAACAGTTAAGCTAAAAGATTTACTTTAGACGGTAATTTATTTCAAAAAAAAAGATCATAAAAAATCATACCTATCATGACCTTTTTTCGCTCGCTTAAAAAACATACCGCCTGAACGCCCTCACGGCCTTGTTTTCAACCGCTCACGCGCGTGTTTAACAGACGACAGGCATAGATGAAGGCGAGCGGTGCCGGAACTCGAGTACTATTTGAGGCGAGAGCTAAAAAACACCCGGTATTGTTTTCGATGAGCGCGATCCTCATTCTTTGTAAAGTTAAAGAATATAAATCACCTAAACGAAACCATCATAAAAAGTCATATAATAAGAGTCAAGATGTGAATATTATAGTTAAGCCAAACGTTATCAGCGCGAAGCTTGAATATTTTTTTATGTTTTCACGCTTCATAAATAATTTGACAACTTTAATTAAAAAAAAATACAGGGAATAACGATATAATAAGAAAAGCTCTAAGAAAATAACGGTAAACGAACACTAAAATAGATTTTTAAATAATTTAACACGTTTGGTCGGTTCCCGTTGAATAGATATATTAAATAGCAAATAATTATTATTAATTACCAATAATTAAATAAATAAAAACGCAAAAAAGAAGCATGAAATTCTCTTTTGAATGTCTCGTTACGAATATTTTAGCATAAGATCCACTCTAAGGCGTTTTCTAAGCATTTTGTTAAGGCGCTAGAAAATTATTAGAGACAAAGATGAAAATATTATAAAAAAAGGAACAATCATTAAATTATATTATAAGCGTATGCGGAAATAAGTTAAAGCTTAAATAAAGAGCAGACAATGCAAATGAAATAATCGATCGCGCTTGTTATTATCCGAAATAATAATAAAGTTCCATCCGTATAAAATAATCATCAGTAATGAAAAAAGAAACTTAAAAAACAATGTAAAAATAGTTTATATTCAAACACTTTTATTTTACAGAAAAAATATTTAACCTGAAGCATCTTGTGAGCATTATTAAACGCATACTTCAGGTATATAAATTTATTTCAAAATTTATGAAAAAAAGAATTTATTTTTTTAGAAAGTTGCTGTACTATTTCTTAGCTTTGTTTATCAGTCCCTTCCACAAAATGAGACCTCAAAGCGTAAAGAATTTTCTCCCTGGTGCCGGTCGCGTATTTACCGTTTAACATAATGACAAACGCTAAAGGTTCGTCCGGACGTCCCGGCCTTTCGATATACCCCGCCAGAGTCTGTATGTTGGTCATGGTGCCGGTTTTATAATAAACACTGCCGTTATCCGAACTTTTAATCAGCGTGCGCACTGGTTCCATAACCCTCAGCACCTCGGACATTTGGTATGCGGTTATCGAATTATTTCTAGATAAACCACTTCCTTCGACAAGAGTAAAGCGCGGGAGACTGTAATTTTCCAAAAAATCGTAAACAACCCGCTTTCCTTTTTCAAAATTAGCCGGAGCCCCGTAAACTTCGGCCCCCATGGTGAGAAATATTTGATTAGTCACATAATTGTTAGAATACTTTAGAAGTTCCCTGATCATTTCCTCCAAGTCTTTTGACGACTGATGCTCATAAAATAGTGTGGCGTCTTCTGGAAGAGTCTGACCTGTCACTATATCGCCGTTAATAATCACCCCGCGTCTAATTAAAAGTTCTTTCAGAAGCTGCCCTCCGTTTTCTTCAGCCATTCTTGGACTTTCAGAAATATTAATATATTTTTCAGTTGAGTTTTTTCTTCTTTTCTTTTTAGGAAAGTTCTTTTTTGCTAAATCAATCGTTATTGCCGTTAAAGGATTGCAAGGATTTAATTCAACTATTTCACCGCTCCTGTCGATAAGAAAGCTGACGGTGTTGAAATTAACGCCGAATCCGCTGTTAAAAGCGTCATAAGGATTCGTGGTGAAAGTTGTCCCATCGGAGACGACACCGTATTCAAAAAAAGATGAATCTATATAAATGTCATTCACATTTGTCAGCCCCTTGTATCTCAGCTCATCGGCGATAGAACACATTTCCTCGGCGACTAAAAACGGGTCTCCGTATCCTTTTACCCAAAGGTTTCCGCTTTTATCAAGATAAAACCCTGTGCGGAAACGATAACCCGGCCCCAGGGAAACGAGGGACGCCGCCGAGGTCACAAGTTTAAGAATGGAAGCCGGCACAAAGTCTTTATCGGCGTTCAACGATATCAACTCTTTGGGCTCGTTTTCGCCGGCGTGAAAATCCATAACCAGCACCGCCCCTGAACCGGCCATAGCTTGGATGTTGTCTGGCCATGGCAGGGACTCGGCCGATTTTGAACTGTTTTTCCCCTTTTTTGACGAATTTTTCTGTTTAGCGGAACTATTTTTATTCGATTTGGGCTTATTCGATTTGGGCTTGTTTGAAGAACTTGTTTTAGAACTCTGACTTTTATTCTGCTTACTACTTTGTTGGGTGGCTTTTGCCTGGAGCGGCGAGAACTCCGCCGTTGCCAGAGGACCTGCGCAGAAAGCGAGGCCCAGTAAGAAAATCCCCAGGAGCTTAAAATGGCTGCGATATATTTTCATCAGGATAGTCATATAAAGACCTCTGTTAAGACTTGTCTGAAGTTTCTTTCTTTTCTTTTACTGGGCGCCTACCTCGCCTCCATGGTCACGGGTTGCGCCGCTGGCCCGAAGCGCTCGGGTAAATCATACGTCATAAACGGCAAAAGATACCATATTCTAGCCTCAGCCGATGGCTACAAGGAGAAGGGTCTGGCGTCGTGGTACGGAAACCCCTTCCACGGAAGAAAGACGGCGAGCGGCGAGGTCTACAACATGCACGAGATCTCGGCCGCCCACAAGACCCTGCCTCTGCACACCTGGGTCGAGGTGAAAAACCTCAAGAACAACAAAAAGATTATTCTACGGATTAACGACCGGGGGCCATTCGTGGACGGGAGGATAATCGATCTGAGCCAAGCCGCGGCCAAGGAGCTGGGGGTTTTTCGGCCGGGGACGGCCCCAGTCGTGGTGACGGCCCTTTCGGCCAGCAAGGCGAAGCAGCTAAACAGGCAGAGGCAGAGAAGCACCGCCATGAACTCCTCCGGCCAGACGAGCAGACGGCAGTGAGCGGGAGCTTCTCCAGGGGGTTCGGAACATGGAAACAAAGAAATCGGTAAGGCGTTGCTAGCATTTTAGTAACATAAATTCCTTATTTTGGCAATATGTGATAAATTCTTTTCAGCCCCGGCGCCGCAGCCGGGGCTTTTTTCGGCCGCTTGACAGCCGGGGCGGCTTTAACTATATATGTTTAAAGTCGAAGGACCTCATCCGGAAAGAAAGGCGGGAATTACGGAAATCAGCGTTAGGATATTGTATGTTTGATATATCTTAATTTTTGCAAATTTAGTATAATAAGGCTATATTAATATAACTTGAAAGCCGTCAGAGAAAAATTTGTGGATCATATTTCCCGGGCCCAAGGGGTTATCTTAAGCGAGGCGAGAGGGCTCAAGCTCCTGGCCGAAAGCCTGGATGACAATTTCAACCTGGCTGTGGAGCTGGCCCTGGGGATCAAGGGCCGCATAGCGGTCACCGGCATGGGAAAAAGCGGCCACATCGCCAGAAAGGTGGCGGCCACCCTCGCCTCCACCGGAAGCCCGGCTTTTTTCCTCCACCCCGCCGAAGCGGCTCACGGCGATCTGGGGATGCTGGAGGCCGAGAAGGATCTCCTCCTGGCCTTCTCCAACTCCGGCGAGACGCCGGAGCTCTCGCTGGTCCTGGAATTCTGCGCCCGCAACCGGATACCCATAATCGGGCTCACCGCCTCGCCGAAGAGCCTTTTGGGCGGCCAGGCCGATATCGCCATAACGCTCCCGGTGCTGGAGGAGGCCTGCCCCCTGGGTTGCGCCCCCACCACCTCCACCACCATGATGCTGGCCTTCGGCGACGCCCTGGCCTTGAGCCTGTTATCCGCCAAAGGGTTCACAGTAGAGGACTTTCACAAATATCATCCCGGAGGAAAACTGGGCTCCCGCCTGTTAAAGGTGGGGGATCTCATGCATACCGGAGACGAGCTGCCGCTGGCTTCACCCACTAAGCGCATGTACGAGGTTTTGGTCGTCATGACCTCGAAGCGCCTGGGCTGCCTGGGCGTCGTGGAGCGGGGAGTTTTAACAGGAATCATAACCGACGGAGACCTGAGGCGGCACATGGGTCCGGATCTTTTAAGCAGCAAAACCGAAGAAATAATGACCAGAAACCCCGTAAGCTTCAGTCCCGAGACCCTGGCCGCCAAAGCGCTGGCCAAGATGCGGGAAAAATCCATCACCAACGCCTTCGTGCTCTCGCCTGACAAAAAGCCCCTGGGGCTTATCCACATCCACGACCTTCTGGCCGCGGGGGTGTGAGGCGGCGGCCGGAACGGCCCGGGGCGGGTTAAGAGGTCCCGGCGGTTGAGCGGAGCGGAGTTTTTCAAAGGGGAAAGCTCAGGATCATCCTGAAAAGACTACCACCCGCTCCCCGGATTCCTTAAGTCCGCGGAAACCCGCCGCCGCGGGCGCGCCTTACACACTAAAACAGCGAGGTATCTGACTTGAAATCAAGTTTTCTGGTGAGCCTTGGATACATAATCTGGCTGCTCATTACCATCTATATCTGGATTATCGTGATAGCGGCTCTCATCAGCTGGGTCTCCCCGAACCGCAACAGTCCCTTTGTGCGCCTCCTGGACAAACTGACGAACCCGGCCCTGGGGTTCACGCGCCGCATCGTGCGCCTAACTTTCGGAGGACTCGATTTCACACCGCTTCTGCTCATCCTCGTATTGTACTTCCTGGCCGAACTGACAAGGCTCAGCTGCTTCTATATAGGTCACGGCGCCCAGCCCCTGGTCATCTTGCCGTTGATCGTCTTCTGTCTGGTGAACATGATTAAATCCCTCTGCTGGTTCCTCTTCATTTTGATGATCGCCAGGATACTCATGTCCCTAATCCAGCCCAACCCCTATAACCCCTTGGTGCTCATAACCTACGGCGCCACGGAGCCCCTGTTGAGCCCCTTGAAGGGCGTAGTGCCCAAAGGCCCCTCGAATCTTGATTTGAGGGCGGTGCTTTTCCTGGCCTTCCTTCTTCTTTTCGACGTGTTCGTCCTGAATAACATCATGGAAGTGACCAGCAGATGGGCCGCGCGCTATGGCGCCATCGCTTAATAAAAGCGTCCTCCTCAAAGTTAAGGTGTCCCCTGGTTCTTCCAAGGACAGGATTCTGGGCTTTCTGGGAGACGAATTGAAGGTCAGCCTCACGGCCCCTCCGGCGGACGGCAAGGCGAACGCCGCTCTATTGAAATTCCTCGCTAGAAGCCTGGACATTAAAAATTCGCAGCTGGAACTGCGTTCCGGCTTTTCCAGCCGCAACAAAGTAGTTAAAATTCTAGGTTTGGATAAGGATGAATGCGAGCGAAGCCTTCTTAAAATCACCGAGCGGTCAGGGGAGGCTGTCAAAAAGTCCCCGGATTCCGAAGGGTAAAGGGGCGAAAAAAAAAGAATCAAAGCCGCCGACAAGCCGAGGGCGACGGAAGATTTAGCGCTTCCGATGGCGGGGGAACTACCAGCGGGTGTGTTTGAAAACGACCTTTCCACATAATTCGTGGCGGGTTCCCAGTAACGCGCTCCTCTAGACGCCGTTGTCTCTGTCGAAATTTCCAGGCGTCGTTTTTAATCCTCATCTACCGCTAAACGAGCTCAGGGCCGGAAAAAAACAATTTCCCGTTTAAACCTGGCTAATCCGTTAAAAAGGCCCTCGCCTGCTTTTCATCCGCCTTCAACTGGAGGGTCAGGGCCGCGGCAGAATCGAAACGGATCATGCCCCTAATGCGGCGCATGAAATCCAAACTCAGCTCTTCGCCGTAAAATTCTCCCTCAAAATCAAATATATAGGTTTCAACGGTCAAATACTGACCTTTAAAGGTGGGGTTGTTACCGATGCTGGTCATGGCGCTGCGCTCGACCCCCCTTAGGATTGCCTTGACGGCGTAAACCCCAGGGCCGGGGATCAGCTGCCCGACTTTTCCCAAATTAGCCGTTGGGAATCCCAAGGTCCTGCCCCGTTTCTGGCCTGTTATCACCTCGCCCGTCAACCTGTATGGCCTTCCCAAAAGTTTCGCAGCCGATTCCACATGGCCCATCTTTAAAAGACCTCTCACATGCGAGCTGGCGAATATTTCCCCCCCGGAAGAATACTGAATATCCACCGCCGTGAGTCCGATCCCTCTCTTTTTAGCCCAACTGCTTAAAAGGGATAAACTACCTTCGGCGTTACGTCCGAAATGAAAATCCGATCCAATAAGAATCTCAGTCGGCTGCACACTTGGGCTGACGACGCTGTTTAAAAAATCCTCGGCGCTCGTTTTAGCCAACGCCTCGTTGAAACGTAGACAGCCCAGAATGTCCAAACCCATGCCCTCAAGCACTTCTTTTTTCTGCCCGAAGGTGGTTAGTATGTCAGGAGCGTATTTATGGGACAGCACGGAGAGCGGATGCGGTTCAAATGTCAGTAGAAGCGAATTCACCTCCAGATCCCTGGCCCGCTGGATCACCTCGTTTATCAGATACTGATGCCCCCGATGCAGACCGTCAAAAACACCAATGGTGAGTACAGCGTCAGGGCCAGGAACAGGGGCGTCTTTGAGCCAGTCTGAAATTAATCGCATCGAGGGCCTATGGGCGGGAAAAAAACTTAAATTAGGGTCGGCGTTAAAATTAGAACACATTATTAAATCAAGCTTAAAAAAAATATAATTTTAAAGATTTTAATGATATATAAAATAATAAAAATATTTTTATATTTTAATAATATTATACTTAAATAATAAATAATTAAATATTACTAGTAATTCATTAACGTAGAACTAATTTAGGAAACAAAACAGGTTACAGTAAAGCATTCTAGGGAGTTACAGCTGATTTTTCAATCAAAATAAGGGCTAAATCCGGCATGCGACCTTGACCAAGGTCGGTCGGTTGGTAAGGCTCCGGACGTAATTTATAAGCGATAAAGAGAAAAAGGCGAAATTTAAACGTATAATTAGCATTATAGACGGACGTAGATGAATGATTTTTAGTCAAAAAACTCTACTTTCGAGAAAAATACTTGCAAGAATCGGAAAAAATGAATATATTATATTCCCTGACCAATTGGAACATCATCTTCATGTGCCGAAGTGGTGGAATTGGTAGACACGCTAGGTTCAGGGTCTAGTGGGGGTTCCCCCGTAGGAGTTCGAGTCTCCTCTTCGGCACCATCTGTAAAAAATTACAGCGCAAGCCTTAGTAGGCTTACACTTAAAAGGGTCTAGGGGCGCGATGGTACATTTGTTGGACGAAAAAATAGAGAGTGTAACATAGTACTGTCACATAACTATTGTTGGTACACCAATACTTCATCATTAGTGCACCAAAACTTTCTATGTTCTGGCTTTTTGGAGATTCATGAAAGCCAGATTATCCAACTGCGATAAAACCAGAAATAAAACAAAGCCTAGAAACCCTAGCTACATTTTTAAACGTGGGGATTACTATTATTTTAGGCATATTATCCCTGCGCAGTACAAGGAACGTTTTGGGAATGAAATCTGTTTGAGCCTAAGAACCGCATTACGTGGCGAAGCGCTCAAATTATCGCAATACCTGCACCTAGACCTCCTGGAATTGCTGGAAATCCCTGGAATGCAAATTGATGAATTAAAACGCAGGCTGAATGATAACCTCAAAAACAAGCTGGAGGAAGACTCTGCCAACTTGGCACCTAGACGTCCTTCAACATTGTTTCCAGGAATTGAAATTGAGCATCCAGAGTTCACATATTCTGACACTTGTCTTCATATAGCTGATTTATTACTCAAAGATACACAAGATCCAGAAATTTTATTAAAAGAATCTGATGAAATATTACAAAATTTAGTAAAAACTGGAATAATTTCATCACAACAAGTCGAATTAGCTTCAAATTACGATAAACAGTTTGTAACAAAATTGTATTATGAATCCGAAATTATATATCATCAAATTTTAGCAAAAAGATCTCAAGGTGATTATTCTTTTGAAAAAAATTTTAATTTAAAGGAAATTAGTAAAAATAATAACGAAGATGATGAGCGATTTGGTAAAAGTGTGATAGATAGATTGTTAGGCCTTACTCCTGAAGAAATTGACAGAATAACTAAAATTGTAGAAAACAAAGGCTCTATGTATGCTAATTATCATATTTCTCAATCTGCCTCTGATGAAACAGTATCTACGTCCATATCAAAACCACAAAAATCTATGCTTCTTTCCACTCTTAGAGATAAATATATTGAGAGTAAAATTAAAGGGAAAAGATGGAAAACTCATACTGTTTCTGGACATAAATCAGACATTAATGTATTTGTTAGGGTAGTTGGTGACAATCCAATTCATTCTATCACGAGAGATATGTGCAATAATTTTAGGGACAAATTACAGTCATTACCAGCTAATTATTCCAGAGCAACAGAATATAAAGACAAATCAATTGATGATATTATCATGATTGAACACAATAAACCCAAGATTGAACGCAAAAAACCTTTGTCAATAAAAAGAGTAAATTATTTAATTTCTGAAATAACCAATATGTTTAATTGGGCAAAATCAGAAAATATACTTAAACCAAATCCTGCCATAAATTTGATGATCAAAGACAACAGCAAAGAAATTGATGACAAAAAACCTTTTGATACCAGAGATCTGGAGCTCATCTTTTCTCATCCCAAATTTAGCCAAGGAAAATTCAAATACCCAGCATACTTTTGGGTACCTTTGATTGGTCTATTCACTGGAATGAGGCTGGAAGAGATTTCACAGCTTTACACCAAAGATATCTATCAGAAAGATAACATTTGGATAATAGATATCAATGAAAAAGGTGTTGACTCCGAAGGGTTTGAAAAAACGCTGAAAAACAAAAATGCAACCCGTCTGGTTCCTGTGCATAACACGCTAGTTGAGCTTGGTTTTATTGATTTCTGGAAACATATATCAGATAGAAACTGCGTACGTCTGTTTCCCGAACTTACTAAGACTGAAAAATCAGCCAAATTTGGGAAGCAGCCTGGCAAGCAATTTTCCGCAGTAATCAAAAACGCTTTAAGCAAAGCTAACTGTTCTTATGAACACAAATCTTTTCATTCCCTGCGCCATACTTTTGATAATTTTTTCAAACAAAATCAATTAATTGACGATGTATTTCTTCAACTGTTCGGCCATGACAACCCATGGTTGGCTAAAAAACGCTATGGAGCAGAGTTCCCGCCTGAAAAACTAAATCAGCTCATCCAAAAGCTTGACTACGGGGTGGATTTTTCGCACCTTAAATATTCAAGGTACGTGCATCCTGAATTAAAAAAATAATATGTCCAAGCCCCTCTTTCCCATCAATGGGAAAGAGGAAGCCCAGACACAATGCAAGTTCAATCTTTAGAGTTAAACCCTTAGGAACTTACCGCATTGGGAACACTGATAAACCCGGATGATGTGCTTGTCGACCTTTTCTCCAAGCTTGGCCCCGGCCCCTATCCCCGCTATCGCTCCAGCCAGTCCGCCTAAAACCCCGCCGGCGGCGGTGCCAACCAAAGGTATGGCAGAGCCCACCGTCGCCCCTATGGAAGCTCCTATTGCCGTAAATTTACTACGGAGAACACCCGATCCTATCAGACCTCCGGCCACGCCAGCCGCCGTCTCAGCGTAAGAGGTCAACTCCATATACGCGTTCGTACCGCAGCTGGCACATTTTGGCTTAATCATTCTTTCAACCTCCATAACTTGCATACCGCATGGCCCGTCCTAGAAGCCGGAACAGCTTCCCGGGAAGATCCATGCAGTCGGTGATGACCTCCGAGCGTCCAGGCAACAGATCCGAGACCGAGTTCGCGCCCAGGCCCAGCCCGAACAATTCAAACCCGGCCCTTTTCGCTTCCTGGACGGCCGTCCGAGTGTCGCTCATAGAGTCGGGCTCGCCGTCCGTCACGATGAACACGAGTTTTCTTGATTCCTTCAAAGGATTCATCTCCTGGAGCACCCACCAGAGGGCCTCGGCCATGGGAGTGGTTCCAGAGGGGTGGAGCTGGAACCGTCTGTGCATGGCCTCTCCGTGCCTCAGAAGCGGCGTCACCGTGGCCCAGCAGTCGCCATTTAGGTAGCTCGCGGGATTTCCAAGCCCGCCCGGAAAGGCCGTGGCGGCCACGTTGATTCCCGGGACGGCTGTCAAAGACCGGCACAGGGAGTAGGCGGTAACGCTGGCGAGCTTGGTGAGATTTCCCATTGAGCCGGACGTGTCTATCAGAATGTGGACGGCCGCGTCCAGACCCATCCTCGCCCCCCCCCTCCTGAACACTTTGGGAGAGTTCAGACTGAGTTTATGAACGAGATTCGTGTCCAGCCGTCCGTGGCAGCCAGGAAGCGTGTGTTTTACGGTCAAACTCTGGAGCAGACTCTGAAGCTTGCTGGACAAGAGCAGAGTCACTTTCCTGGATTCCAGAATCTGGTCGCGGGACAGCTCCTCCAGAGCGAGGGGAGCGGCTCTCGCGACCATGATTGAGTCATAATCATTCTCGGCAGACACCTTATTTAGCGATTGTTCCAGCCAAGTATCAAGACTTGGGGGCAGGTTCTCCATATCCGCTTCCAGAAGGGATTTGAGCCGAGAGGCGGAGCCGGCCGATGGATTGTTGTCCGTGTTCTCTTCGCTTCCCAGCCTTCCATCCTTAGCTTCAGCCGGACCCTTGTCTTCATGAGCCTGACATCCCCGGTCTCGCTCGCTGGAATCGCCGCTGGAATCGCCATCCGTTCTCTGGCCGGGGCTCTCATCGGTCGAGTCGCGTTCGGCCTCGCGCCGGCTTGGACTGGAAGCCTCCCCGGTTACAGCTTTTTCGCCAGTTCCAGGTTCGAACTGGAAATTCTTTAAAGCCTCATAAGCTGGCGTATCCAGGCCTAAATCTTTTAGATAGCCGTCTATCGCCCGCCTGATCTTTCCAGCGAAATCCAGCGAATCCCGGGTGCTCTGGCAATAGCTTTGAATGTCACCCAGAATGGGAGAGAGTTTCGCACTTAATCCTGGAAGAGCATCGTCTAAAAGACTCTGGAGTCCCATAACCCTTGGTTCAAGCTCTGGAACACTGAAAGACCTGAGCTTCACAAGAATCCAGTTGAGGGTCAGCCTGTCAGGCGCACTGTCCTCTTCCAGATCGTGGTCAAAGAATTTCAATATGAGCCACTCAAAATTAGCCTTACACCCGACATATTGATTACCCAGAATCTTCTCGACCCTGAAGTCTTCAATGGAGTTCCAGACGTGCAGCTCAAAAGGAGTGAGTCCGGCCTTTTTGGCGAGCTTGAAGTCCGTCTCACGGATATGGGCCGCCTCATGGTCGAGGTAACCTCTGGCCAGGCGCACAAGATCTTGGTTTGAATCCAAAGGAAGGGACGGGAGGAAAATATCCCTCCCGTCCGAAAACGCTTTTTCGCCGCCGATTGAGACTCTGACGCCGTACCTGCGGCCCAAGGCCGAGGCCACCAAAGGCAGCGAACTGATGAATGGACTAGCCATATAACCTCCTACCATAAGTCCAGGCTGTTCAAAATGGGAACGCTCCCGGATGTTTGTTCGTCTGTTTTCTCTCTCTGTTCGGACTCAGCCTGTTCAGTTTCTTTGTCCCCGTCCCCCAGTTCCACCAGGTCGTCCAGCTCATCCCC
>JAISMF010000071.1 GCA_031276865.1 Deltaproteobacteria bacterium
AAACGAGCTGTCGCTTGTTAAGGGGCGATATTTTATATCAGCGACCGAGCTCATCAGGGGTCTCCTTCTTCTTTCCGGCGTCCCGACCTATGAGCGGCCCGAGGCCGCGTCCACTAAAAGCATGATGCTCTAAAACATGCTCTCAGTCAAGGGGTAAAAGCGGTTTTTTAGCCGCCACGGACGGCGGCCACGGTGAAGACCCTGGCCGAGTGGAAAAGACGCCCTAAAATTCGTATTTATTTCCACCGGAGCGACCTACGAATAAATCTAGACGTAAAAATTTCCGGCCGTCTATAAGAGGCCGAGCCCCATCCGGCGGCCCACGCGACCGGGGCGGGGAGGGGAGGGACCGATCCGACTCCCTTAAGGACGCCCCGGATCTTTCTCGTCACCCAAAAGCGATCCGGAAAGGCGGCGGTGAAGCCGCCTCCGCCATCCCCCACCATGGTTCCGCATGGGACCGGATCCCTCCGCTCGTCCGAGGCCGCCCAGAAACTGGCGGCAGGGGACGCCCCGGCTAAGGCGCTCGGACGCTTTAAGACGCCTCCGGCCGCGGTTTTCCGCTACGAGCGTCCGCGAGACGACCTCCCTACGGATCCGGCGTCCCTCCCAAACACGGCGGGCCGCGGGCCGCGGAGTTGGTTTCCGTCCGCAAGATGTATACCATATATATTTAAAAATATTATAATTATAGATTATCTTGATTAAGCTTTACTTAAACTCCCTTCGCCTTTATGAGAAACTGGAGTTTAAACGCAATATGCATGGTAATATATGTTATCATATACGTATATTGCGCTTTAAAGGGGCGTTCAACTTCGGGGAAAAACGCGGGAAACTTACCTGGAAATTGCCGGGCGCTTCAAAAAAATAGTTTCTTTTACTAATTGACATCTATATATCGGGTTGCGTTGCTTTATAGCGCGGAGGAGGGAGATTTGAAAGTAAGGAGAAGCCCCGACCCCTGGCGAGCGGGCGGCGGGAACCGCCCGCTTCCGGTGCTTCCGTCTCAGGGATTCGCGGGTCCGGATCTTTTCAAGGCCGGGGCCGCGTTTTACAATTTCGCTGCGACTGTGAAAAGTCACCGCTGCTGTGGGATTTCGCATCAACGCGCTTTATGGTGGTACATATTTAGGCTTTATCCCATATTTTGCGTCGGGAAATTAGACAATTTTCAAACGCGGATTTTTTGCATTCGCATCAATTTTAAAAATTAATTTTTTGTTACATTTTTTAATATATAATATTTTTAATTTATTGTCTTATTAATATGTATGTATTAATTTTTATGTAAAATAGATTAAAATATTCTCCCTTCGTCTCAGGGAAAGGGGTGGATCCGCCACCACATATAACGTTAGCTCTTGCTCCGTTCACTAATATATTGTATACTGATGAAGCGTCCGGCCTTCTTTTTCGGGGCGACTCCGGCCCCGCGGTCGGAGCGCCTAAAACTCCCTCTCCCTGAAAAATCCCCGCGGTTTTTTTTCGCCGATCCCCTCCGGCGGGTTCGATTCTTTTCCCCGGGGAAAACGCGCCGGAAAAACGCCTCCGGACGGTTCGGCGACGTTTCCGTAGCGTTATCAATAGCATCTCGGTGACATTTCAGTAACGTGAGCGATAACATCTCGGTGACATTTTAGTGACATCTCGGTAACGTCAGGGCGACGTTTCAGCGACGACGTTGGAAAAGCTGAAAAGGCCCGTGAAAAACACCCTGAAGCCCCGAAATAAATAAAAAAACAGATCCGGAACCCCTCCGGAGCGAGGCCGCCAGAACATGTTCGTGGAAAAGAAGATATTCGTGAAAGACCTAGTCGAGGGCCAGGACGCCACCATCCCCCTCTTCGTCGCCGCCAAAAGCCTCCAGAAGACCAAGGTCGGAGCGCCGTACCTGACCCTCTCTTTGGCGGATTCCAGCGGTACCATAAGCGGAAAGGTCTGGGACGATCCCTTGGGCATGGACAAAAAACTCGTAAAGGGCCGGGTCTCCATCGTGAACGGCCAGGTGGGAAACTTCAATGGCAGGCGGCAGATAAGCGTCAGATCCGCCGCCCTCCTAGACGAGGGCGACTTCGATCCCAATGACTACCAGAGCTTGAGCGGAAAATCCGAGAAGATTATGCGAGACGAGCTATTCAAGCTCGCCTCCTCCGTGAAAGACCCGGACTTTCGGGCGCTCACCTTGAAGATTTTGAACCACGAGAAGCTCGAGCCCTTCTACCGCATGCCCGCGGCCAAATCCTTCCACCACGCCTGCGGGGGCGGGCTTTTGGAGCACACCCTCTCGGTCGCCAGGCTCGCGGCCTTCTGCGCCGATCACTACGGAGGCGTGGTGAACCGCTCCCTCCTTTTAGCCGGCGCCATCCTCCACGACATCGGAAAGACCTGGGAGTTCACCCAGGGACCGGGCACGGACTACACGACCAAGGGCAGGCTCATGGGGCACCTCTGCATGGGCTCCGAGTTCGTATCCGAAACCGCGGCCGGAATCCCCGGCTTTCCCGCGGAAAAACTCGTTTTGCTGCAGCACCTGCTTTTAAGCCACCACGGGGAGTTCGCCATGGGAACGGCCGTCACTCCGAAGATTTTGGAGGCGGTTCTCCTCCACCAGCTGGACAACCTGGACGCCAAGCTGAGGGGGATAAGCGATTTCATCCAAAAGGAGACCCAGCCCCAAGGGGACGGGACGCGTCCGGAGTGGACGGGATTTTTCAAATTGCTGGAGTCCTACTACATGCGCACCCCCCTCCTAGGAGACGAGGGGCCGAAAAGCCTCTACCCGGAGGAGGAGGAACCCTTGGCCCCGGAAAAAGGCGCTCCCGCCCTTCCCGGGGAGCCTACCCCCTTCGGGGCGCCCGTGGCGGAGCCGGAAACCGATTCCGGCCATCCGGCCCTCGGGACCCCCCTCGAGGAGCCGCCCCTCCGCCCCGTTCCGGACCCTGGCCCCGCCGCTTCGGGGGCCGCGGCGGAAGGCCCGGCCCCCGCGCTCGGGGAGTTTGACGCGACCGGGGGGAACCGGGGCTCCGTTGGGCGGCTCGACTCTTCGGGGGCTTTCCCGTTCATGGACGATTCCGGAAAGACCATCGACACCGGGAAGTCGCCGGACGATTCCCCGCGGGCCAGAAAAAGAGCCGGTGGAGCCGGAGTCGGGGGAGGGGAGGCCGGAAACGCCGGCGGCGCCCGGAGCGGAAACGGCCAGAAAGAGTCCGCCTTCGGCGCCAAGAAGACCCTCTTCTGATGCCCTGGAGCCTCATAGGGGCCGGGCAGGCCAAGAGATCTTTGGGCGGGATGATTAAAAGGGGGCGCCTCCCCCACGCCGTCCTCGTAACCGGACCCAAGGGCGGCGGCAAAAAGACTTTCGCCCTGGATCTGGCCCGGGCGGTCAACTGCCAGAATCCGGATGAGGACGGCTCCCCCTGCGGGGTCTGCCTCTCCTGCCGGAAGATAGAACACGGCAACCATCCCGACGTGAGCGTCTTAAGCCCCAGGGGGAGGGGGGCCCACATACCCGTGGAGCTCGTTCGCGAGTTGCGGGAGAGCCTCAACTTCGTGCCCTACGAGGGGAACTGCAAAGTGAGCCTCATCCTTTCGGCGGAGGCCTTGAACACCGACTCCGGCGGCGCCCTCCTTAAAACCTTGGAGGAGCCCGCCCCCCGCACCCTCATCATCCTCACCGCCGTCGCCCCCACCATGATCCTGGGGACCCTTAGATCCCGCTGCGTGAATCTGAAAATCCCGCCGCTTTCCCGCCTGGATCTTTCGCGCGTCCTCAAAGAGAAGAGGGGGCTTCGGGGGCCCGCGGCCGCCCTCCTCTCCGGCCTTTCCCGCGGCGCCTTGGGAAGGGCCATGGAGATAGACGTCCATCGGGCCGCCGCCCTCTGGGGAAGCCTGGAGAAGATCTTCGGGGAGTCCACCCGGGCCGGACGTCTGCGGGCCGCGGGGGATTTATCCCGGGAGCTCGCGGAGGAGATAAGCCAGACGATAAAGGAGAAGACCGTGGCCGGAGAGGAGGATCTCTTCGACATAGAGATAGTGGACCTCTTCGAGGCCGCCGTCCGCCTCTGGTTTCGGGACGCCGGAGTTTTAAACGCCACGGCCGCGCCCGCCCTTTTGGAGGGGCCGCCCCCCGGGGAGTCCATGATCCGCTTCGCCCGGACTATGTCCCCCGCCGCCGCGGCCGCCGCGGAAGAGGCCGTGACGCGCCTTTTGGACGTCCTTTCCCGCTTCATCAGGGCGGATTTGGCTTTTCAGGATTTCTGGCTCTCCGTGCTATAATTTTTCCAGGGGGCGCGTTTAAGAAAAATCCCGGCGGCGGGGCCCAGGGGAGGTCGCTTTCCTTCCGCGGGCGGACGGAATACGCCCGGCCGGAAACGGAGGCGGATTAACAGGTGTCCGAGCGCGAGACGAAAGAGCCGGAGGAGGGCCTTTCCCCGGGAATCAGATTCGGCGGCCCCGGCGGACTCAGGGCGGCGAGGGACGCCGGGCCGGAAAAGGGCGCCGGCGCCCCCTGCCGCAAAACGGTGGCCGTGCGTCTCCGTTACGGCGGAAACGTCATGGTCTTCGACTGCGGGGACGCGGATCTGGAGATCGGGGTGTGGGTGCTGGTGAGGCACAACGACCTCATCCGCGTCGGCATGGTCACCCAGAGTCCCATCCGCTGGGATCCGGAAGGGGCTTCCGGCCGCGTTCATCTTCCCGGGGATCGGGAGTTTTTGCGGGTGGCCACCATAGACGATCTCGCCCGTCAGGCCGAAAACCAGCTTTTAGAGCGCGAAGAGTTCGAGTTTTGCCGCTCCCGGGCGAAGAAGCTGGGCCTCCCCATGAAGCTCGTCACCGTGGAGATAACCTTCGACAACTACAAATCCATCTTCTACTACACCTCCGACGAGAGGGTGGACTTCCGGCAGCTGGTGAAGGATCTGGTGCGCAGGTTGCGCACCAGAGTCGAGATGCGTCAGATAAGCATGCGCCACGAGGCCATGATGCTGGGGGGCGTGGGCACGTGCGGAAGGCAGCTGTGCTGCTCAGGCTTTTTGAAAAACTTCAATCCCGTCTCCGTGCGCATGGCCAAGGAGCAGCGCCTTTCCATAAACACGACCAAGATCTCCGGCCTTTGCGGAAGACTCATGTGCTGCCTGGCCTTTGAAAATCCTCCCGTCGGAGGCGGCCAGCGGGGCGCCCAGGGGCGGAGCGGATCCATCCAGGCTTTCAAAGGCGGCGAGTCCAAAGACGGGGGGAAGATTGTCGCGAAAAAACGCGCTTCGAAAGAGGGGCGCCGCTCCGGTTCCCCCGCGCCTTTGAAAGAAGAGACTCCCGCCGAAAACGGCCAGGCGGATGATGATGTGGAGGAGGGCCGTGAAAAGGCGTCTCCGAATCGTTGCCGTGAGAACCGTCGGCCCCGGCCCCGTGTATCAGATCCTGAAGTTTTGTCGGAATACGTTGAAACCGGTCTGAGCGAGACCTTCGGGCCGGACGGGGAGGCGGAGGAAACCGAAGATTCGGGCGGATGACTTACAGGTAGTCGCGGCCGGATAAAAAAAATCGCGTTTAGCGCGTATTTTGAAATTTTCAGGGTTTTAAGTCGAGCGAGGTTCCGCAAAGCGTTTTTTTTATCCTTTATATCGATTCACGGCGCGTAAGCGGAAACGCGGTAACTGGAGCTTGATTTATGCGGTAATTATATGAGGGTTATTTGATTTTAGAGAAAACGGATGGAAGAAGAGGCTTGAAACTTTTTCTGCTTTGATGGAAAAATCTCTATGGATGGTGAAAAAACGCATGTTATCGATTTTTGATGTTTGCGCGCCCCCCTGGTCAATTTTAGGTATGTAAGACATGATGCCTGATAAGTTATATATTCAGTATAATGGATCAATATACAGTATACCACTCAGCCTATTTTTTTCTATAAAAACCCTCCGGGGCTTTCATGCGGCGGGGTGAATACCCTCATCGCTTTTCATGAGAGTTTTATTTTTGTTTTTTCACACATTCTTCATTTTTAAACTTAAATGAATGCGATTAAGCGTTTTTTATAAATTTTGCTGAGGGAATATAACTCAAAGATTCACAGATACCTGCGTGATATATTATTATGAATATTTAATATGATTATGATGAATAATTATTAAAAAATTTAATAAAACATATGAAAAAGTTATAACCATATTTTATTTAGTTTTATTTATTCGCATGCTAAGGAGAGAGCCTAGAAACATATGATTAATCGATCTTTAAAGAAGTTCAATGTCACAGGTCCATGCGTGCCAGGTGAACACTATATGCTACCGGCATTGTCGCGTATACCTGAAATTGATGAAATGATTAATGGAAAATATTATTTCATCGTTCATGCTCCGCGTCGGAGTGGCAAGACAACGTGCTTGAAACTTATAACTTAAAAAATAAATTCCGAAGGAAAATATTACGCTATTAATTGTTCTCTCGCGGCATTACGTTCGACATCGAATAAAAATGACGCAATGACAAAAATTGTTTCTTTAATAAACCAGTCTGTGGAGTCATCAACTGTTAGCGCGATACGAGATAAGGCTGACGGATATAATTCTTTGCCAGGTATGACGGACCCTGTTCGTAAGGTTAGAAAAATTCTTCATAAGTTGAGTGAAGATTTAGACAAAGAACTTATAGTTTTTTTTGACGAGGCGGATTGTCTGTCAGGAGATGGTCTGATACCTTTTTTGGCCCAGATCTAAGGACGGGTACATTTATCGTGATCTGCTTGGAAATGAGTTTCCTAGATCTATTGCTTTGGTCGGGATGAGAGACATTAGGGACTACCAAGTTAATGGGCATTCTGGCGCGCGTTCAACAGACTCACTTGCCAGTCCTTTTAACGTCAAAAAAAATGCTTTAACATTATCAAGTTTCACTATAGATGAAATAAGAGTTCTTTATAGTCAGCACACTGAAGAAAGCGGTCAGATTTTTGAAAATGACGCGGTTGAAAGGGCTTGGTACTGGTCTGAAGGTCAACCATGGTTGGTCAACGCGTTGGCTTTTGAAGTTGTGGTTAATATTCTGAAAAACGACTTCCAAAAAAATGTTACCGCTCAATTAATAGATGACGCCGCGGAGAGGCTGATAAAGAATAGAGATACGCGTATAGAATCTCTTTTGGAGCGTCTTAAGGAGCCAAGAGTCGCCAGAGTGATGGACTCTGTCTTCGCTTCGTCTATAAATTATATACCATCTAATGATGATGATCGCAGATATTGTTTAGATCTAGGTTTGGTTAAACTTAATGAAAAATTTGAACTTCGTCCCGCTAACGCCATTTATAGAGAAGTTATGGGTAGGGTTATAACAGATGAAATACAGGAGGTGCTGCTAAAAACTATTCCGGAATTTAATTGGACTGATGGTAAATCAATTTATATGAATGAAATTTTAAGGGAATTTCAGAAATTTTGGAGAAAGGGAGCATTATCGTTTCCAAAGCACAAACAAAATTTTATAGCTTCTTTGTATGATGAGGCCTTGTATTCTTTTATTCTTGAAGCTTTTCTCCAGCGATTGCTGAACAGCAAATCGGTAGTCTCACGTCAATTCGCCGAGGGGCGCGGAGCTTTTGACATTGGAATAATTTTTCAAAAAAGGGAATACATAATAGAAGTTAAACTTAAAGACCATCAAACAGAGGATTCGAGTCTTGAACAATTATACGGTTATCTTGACACTAACGGCGAAAATGAAGGATGGTTGATTATATTTGATCGAAGCCTTGACAGAAAATGGGAAGATAAAATTTATTGGAACACGGTAAAATATAATGAAAAAATAATTCATGTGGTAGGATGCTGATTACCTCTGAAAACATGTTAATTTGAGCTTTCATGTTGTTAAGCGAACTATGAGTGTTGGGCCGTATGAGACTGATATATTTTATTTGATTCGTAAATATGGATGAATGCTATAAACATCTTTTATTTTTATAGAAATCATATAAAAATCTTTAAAAATATTTGCCGCGAGTTTTTTAGTCAACTTGTATTAAAATATTACTCCAACGGATAAAAGTTAGAACGAAAAATGAAGTGGTTTATATCAACTTATCGTTCTTTTCTAGTATTTAACCACCGAAGTAATAATTTTATTGACACAAAGACAGTGTTATATTAAAATTGTAAAGAATTACGCGGAAGAGGAAATCAATATGGAAAACGCTTCTCTTCCCGCTGTCGGCCTGCGCACTTTTGAAGATGTTTTAAGTAGAAACGCCATATATGTGGACAAGACGGATATCCTGTCAAGATTAATCGCCTCTCCGACAAAAACCTGGTTTCTAGCCCGTCCCTGACGTTTCGGTAAATCTTTGACCGCATCCACGCTCGAGGCGATATTTTCCGGGAAGAAAGATCTTTTCAAAATCTCGCAATCGAATGCGGGTTCGATGAGAAAAAATTTTCCCCCCGTCCTGTCATTCGTATGTATATGAGTATGATTGATACAACTAAAGGGCGTGGAAGAATTCGAAAAATCTATGAAGGCGGTCGCAATTTTAAAGGCCGAATTTTTGGGCTTTTCCGCCTATTTCTAAACGTCGGCCTTGATGGAGAGGAGTTTCCCCAGACGCCAGGCGGCGTCCTCCAGAATGGAGCTCGCGTCCTTCAGGGCCTGGGGGAAGGTCATGGGGTAGGGCTGCATGCTTAAAACGCCGTCCATGCCGTTTTCGTAGAGCTTCTGGTAGCCGTGCTCCAGGGATCCGGCGATGAGCACGGTGGGTATCCCCATGAGCCTCCCTTGCTGGGCCACGCCCAGGGGGGCCTTTCCCCACCAGACCGTCTCGGCGTCCGTCTGCCCCTCGCCGGTGATGAGAAGCGAGGCCCCCTTGGCCTTCCGGGCGAAGTTTCCGTAGGTGAGCACCACCTCCACCCCTTTTCTGAAGACGGCGTTGGTGAAGAGCATGAGGGCGGCCCCCACCCCGCCGGCGGCTCCGGCGCCCTCCTGGTCGCTCACGTTCCGGCCGGTGGCCTCCATGGCCACTTTGTGGAAGTGGGCCAGGGCCTCGTCCAGCTGGGGCATGAGGAGGTTGGTCACCCCCTTTTTAGGCCCGAAGATCCGGGTGGTGCCCTTGGGACCCAAAAGGGGGTTTTTCACGGCGCAGGCGACTATTATCTCCACCTCTTTGAGTCTGGGGTTGAGGCCGGAGGAGTCGATGCGGGCGAGCTCTTTGAGGCCCAGGGCCCCCGGCTCCACGCTCTCGCCGTTGGCTTTCAAAAGCCTCATCCCCAACGCGGCGAGCATCCCGGCGCCGGCGTCGTTGGTGGCGCTGCCCCCCAGGCCCAGGATCAGGGTCTTTATGCCCCGGTTCAAGGCGTCGTTTATCTGCTCCCCGAAGCCGTGGGTGGAGGCCCGGGAGGGGTTCAGATCCTGGGGCGCCAGGTTTTGCAGGCCGCAGGCGGCGGATATCTCCACCACCGCCGTCTCCCCGTCGCCCATGATCCCCCAGGAAGCGGTCTTTCCCCGGCCCAAGGGGTCGCTCACCTGGTCTTGGAGGCTTTCGCCCCCGGTGAGGTAGACCAGGGCCTCCACCGTGCCCACGCCCCCGTCGGAGACGGGGAAGATCTCGTAGTCGCAGCTTGGCCAGACGTTCACCAGCCCTCTTTTGATGGCTCTCGCGGCCTGCAGGTTGGTCAAACTTTCTTTGAAGGAGTCCGGGGCGATGACGATTTTCATGGTGCGCTACCTAAAAGAAGGGCGAAAGGCGGCCGGGCGGAGGTGTTTTTAAGGGTTCACGATGTTTTCGGGTCGGCCCTCCAGATAACAGCGGATGTTGCGGGCGGCTATTTTCATGAGCCTTATCCTGGCCTCCCGGGGAGACCAGGCCAGATGCGGGGTTATAAGGCAGTTGTCCAGGGCCACGAGGGGGTTGTCGTCCGCCGCCGGCTCCGAGCTTAAAACGTCCAGGCCGGCGGCCAGGAGTTTTCCCGATTTCAGGGCCTCCGCCAAGTCCCCCTCGTCTATCAGGCCCCCACGGGCGGTGTTCACGAGGATCGCCCCCTTTTTCATGAGGGCGATGGAATCCCGGTTGATCATCCCCCGTGTCTCGTCTGTCAGGGGGGCGTGGAGGCTTAAGACGTCCGCGGCCTCCAAGACCTCCCCGAGGGACGTGAACTCCGTTCCGCCTCCGGAGTCTTGGGGGATCCTCTTCCCGTTGTAGGCGAGCGTCCTCATGCCGAAGGCCCGGGCCAAATCCGCCACCCGGCGGCCTATGGCCCCGAAGCCCACGATCCCCATGGTTTTGCCGTCCAACTCGATTAAAGGATAGTCCCAGTGGCACCAGTCGGGAAAGCTTTTCCAGCGGCCGGATTTCACCGTCGCCGCGTGGTGGCCGACGTGTCCGGTTATCTCCAAAAGCAGCCCGAAGGCGAACTGGGCCACGGACGCGGCTCCGTAGGATGGCGCGTTGGCGACCGCCACGTTCCGGCTTTTAGCGTACTCCACGTCCACCAAGTCGAGGCCCGTGGCGAGGATGCCGATGTATTTCAGCTCGGGGAGCCGGGAAAGCGTCTCCCTTCCCAGGGGGGTCTTGTTGGTGAGGATCACGTCGTAGCCCAGGCTTCTTTCCAGAATCTCGGATTCTTCCGTGCGGGGGTGGAGAGTGAAGGCCTCCCCCAGACTCGCCACCTCGTCCCAGGAGATGTCGCCGGGATTTAAGGCGTGACCGTCCAGAACCACGATGCGGGTCATCGGGACCTCGGTGAAACGGCGGCGGGGGACCCCGCGCCGGAACTCTCCCGGTGGGGGAGGCGGGTGAAAAAACTGGAAAAAGGCCGGATGGGGATTTCGCGCGAAAAGCGTTTCCCTCCAAGACACTTCCGGAGCGCCGGGGGGCGCGGAAAAGAATCCCGCTCCGACGGATTCCGGCCCGGGCATGCTTGAAGTTTAGCTTAAGCTTGGCGAATTATCAAGCCGGACAAAGCTCCGAAAAAAAAGGGAGGGGATCCGAAAGCCGCGGAGGGGATGCTGAAAGACGTGTTTTTCTCTTTTGAAGGGCGTGTTTTTTCGCTGGGGCAAGTTTCCCCCCCGCCTTCGCCGGGCGTTTTTCCTCGGCGGCGAAAGGCGCGTCTTTTCCTCAAAAAGCCTTCTCCGCGCTTCCGTTCCGGAAAAAAAAACCGCCGGACGCGTCGCGTCCGGCGGAGATTCAGGGCGTTATTTTTTGAGGCGGGGGAGGGGGGGCTTTTTCCGAGCTTTCTTAAAGCTTCCGGCTTGAAAGACGGGGCTATTTCCCTTGATTTTCGGAGGCGCCTTTTAAGCGTCCCTGAGCGTTTTTTCAGGCGGGGGATTTTTCCGGCGGAACGGAGTTTCCCTTTCTTTTTTCCAAGCCGTTCCCTTTCTTCGAACCGGATGGCTTATCCTCGATTAAATGCGGAGAGGGTTTCTTCTCCCAGAGAAGGAGGATGGGCGCGGCGATGAAGATGGAGGAGTAGGTACCCACGCCGATGCCCACGGTTATGGCCAGGGCGAAATCCCTGTTCACCGGTCCGCCCAGAAAGTAGAGGCTTAAAAGGGCGATCACCGTGGTTCCGGAGGTGAGGATGGTCCGGGACAGGGTTTCGTTGATGCTTTGGTTTATCAAAATCGGATAGTCCAGCTTCCTGTTGCGCCTCAGATTTTCCCGAATGCGGTCGAAGACTATGATGGAGTCGTTTAGGGAGTAGCCGATGATGGTCAGAACCGCCGCCACGAAGGAGAGGGTGATCTCCTTATTTAAAATGGAAAAGAGCCCGGCGGTTATGATCACGTCGTGGAGGAGGGCGATGATGCCTCCCAGCGCGAAGGAGAAGCGCATGTAATAGCAGGTGACGATGGTCACCAAAAGCGCCGTGATGATGAGGTACCCCACTCCCAGTCCGAAGAGGCCGGCCAAGTTCACGATTCCCAAAAGGATGGCCGCGAAGAGGATGGACATCCCCCACTTCTGCTGGAAACGCCCGCTTATGTAGATGATGATCATCAAAATGGCGTAGTAGATCGCGTAGAGGGCCTTCTGCCGCAAATCCGCCCCCACCTTGGGCCCCACCATCTCCTGGCGCCGCACCTCGAAGCCGTCCGCCCCGAAGTTTTCGACCAGGGCCGCCTTGAGGAGGTCGATCAGGGTCCCGTCTCCGGATCCCTCCACATTCTGGAGCTGGATGAGGTACTCGTTTCCGCCGCCCGCGGAGAAGTTCTGGATGGAGGATACGGAAAGCGAGGCGAGGGCGTTTCTGAGGGCGTCCGGATTCACCTCCGGGTCGGAAAAGCGCGCCTGCACCAAAAGCCCCCCCCGAAAGTCCACGCCCAGGTTCAGACCCTTGTGCCAGACGATGGAGAGGATGGACGCGAGGATGAGGAGCCCGGACGCCAGGAAGGCGTAGCGGCGGTTCCCGATGAAGTTGAAGTTGGAGCCGGGTTTTATTATTTCCACAGACATTTGAAAACCGTTTTAACCTAAATTCGGGGGGAAACGATTCGGGGGCGAGGGATGAAAGGCGGCGAAGAATAAACTAGGTTTCGAAGGGCGCGGTTTAGGGAAAGGCGGAGCGGAAAACCGGAAAGCGAAGCGCGTTAGATGCTGATCCGCTCCACCCGGCGGTACTTTAGCGCCAGATCGAAAATAAGCCTCGATCCGAAAATGGCGGTGAACATGGAGGATACGATTCCGATTATCAAGGTCACCGCGAAGCCCCTCACCGGTCCGGATCCGAACTGGTAGAGGACCATGGCGGCCAGGATGGTTGTGAGGTTGGCGTCGAAGATGGTCCAGAAGGCGCGGTCGAAGCCGCCGTTCACCGCGGCGACGGGTCCCCGGCCCTGGCGTAACTCTTCCCTTATCCTCTCGAAGATGAGGACGTTCGCGTCCACGGCCATGGCGAAGGTGAGCACCAGCCCGAAGATCCCGGGAAGGGTGAGGGTGGCCCCCAGGCCCGCCAGGATCCCCAAGATGATGGGGAAGTTCATTAAAAGGGCCAGATCCGCCACCACTCCGGACCAGCGGTAGTAGAAGACGATGAAGACGAGGATGAAGGAAAGGCCGATAACCCCCGCCGTGAGGCCCTGGCGGATGGAGTCCTGGCCCAGGGAGGGGCCCACCGTACGCTCCTCCAAGATGGTGACCGGCGCCGGCAACGCGCCGGCCCGCAGGATCACCGCCAGCATGTTGGCCTCGTCTAGGGAAAAGTTCCCCCGCCTTTCGATGTAGCACTCGCCGCCGGTGATGTGGTCGTTTATGGTGGGGGCGCTGTAGACCACCCCGTCCAGGACGATGGCCAGCCTCCTCTTGGTGTACTGGCCGGTTATGTCGGCGAATTCCCTGGCCCCCCGGGAGTCGAAGCGGATGGATACCCTGGGGTCGCCGAAATCCCCCCGGAAGGCCCGGGCGTCGGTGATGGTCTCGCCGGTCATGAGGGTGCGCTTCTGGAGGAGGATGGGGGTCTCCACGGTTTCCCCGGTGTAGGGATTCTGGCTCCTCTCCATGTAGACCTCGGTTCCGGGAGGGGCGCCGTTCGCCAGCGCCTCCTCGGCCGTGACCGCTCCCTCGTCCACCAGCTTGAACTCCAAAACCGCCGTCTTTCCTATGAGCTCCGCCGCCCTTTTAGGGTCGTCGAAGCCCGGGAGCTGTATCACTATGCGGTCCCGGCCCTGGGGGCGGATGTCGGGCTCGGACACCCCGAAGGAGTCCACGCGGTTTCTGATGGTCTCCAGGGCCTGCCTGGCGGTGAGTGTCCTGACCGAGTCCGCCTCCTCGTCCGTGAGGGTGAGGGTTAAAGAACCCTCCTGGCGGTCCTTGACCCTTAAGGTGTAGAACCTGTCCTCCAGAAGCTTGTCCAGGGGTTTCGCCGAGAGGGGATCGTGGATCCCCACCTGGATGTCCAGGGAGTCCTCGTTATCGACGGAGACGCCCGGAATCTTCTCGTCCGATATCCGGCGCCGCAGATCGTCCGCCAAGCGCCTCGCGTTGTTTTTCAGGGCCGCGTTCAGATCCACCTCCATCACCAGGTAGATGCCCCCTTTGAGATCGAGGCCCTGGTTTATGACCTTGTCCGGAAGGAAGCGGGGGGTTTTCCCCTCGGAGTCCAGGAGAAGGGTGGGAAGGACGTAGATTGTGCCCAGGATGAGGACCGCGGCGAGGATGATTCCCCGCCACAGGAGATTCTGTTTCATTTAAGGCGCTCCGGCCGCCCCGGCTCCGCTATATGCGGAGCCGTTTCGGGGGCGGCGCTGAATCGGGATGTGACCGGAGGGTTTCGGAGCCGGTTAGCTCCAAGGGAGGGGCGGAAAGGGGCCGGGGGCGTTGGGTGGGATCAGGAGCTTTTGTCCCCGCCGGAGGGAGGGTTCTTGCCGTTCTGGCCCTTGTCCCCTTCCGGAGCTTTATCCAAAGAGGCGGAGGGGGCCTCGCCGGAGGATTTGACCACTCCGGCCACGGCGCTCCTCGCGACCTTCACCCGAATGTCCGGGGCTATGAGGAGGGTGATCTCCTTGTCGTCCACCGCGCTGATTTTTCCCAGGAGACCGCCGTTCATCTGGATTCGGTCGCCTCTTTTGAGGCCGTCCAGCATGCTCTGGCGCTCCCTCTGCTGCTTCTTCTGGGGACGCAGCATGAGGAAGTAGAAGATCAATATGAAGCCGACTATGAATATTACGAGCTGGGCTCCGCCGCCGCCGCCGCCCGCCGCGGCGCCCTCGCCCGCGGCCGGTTGGGCGGCCGCCGCGAAGGCCCGGGCCGCGCCGAGGAGAAAAAGACTGGACATGCGATTAACTCCGGGGCCCCCTTTTAACCGGAGGCCCTCGATAATAAAATAAAAAAGACGGAAGCCGTCCTTATGACGCGTTCCGGAAATGTAAGGATCCCTCGGGAGAGGGAGCTTGAAAATCCGGAACTTATGAATCGATGTAAACAGATGAAACGATGACGCTTTTGAATTTACCTAAACTGATGAATCGACCGAACTTATGAATCTACGGTGCTTTTAAATTGAGCGAACATAAATGAATCAAGCGAACTTATGAAACTATGAACTTATGAAACTATGAACTTATGAAACTATGAACTTATGAAACTATGAACTTATGAAACTATGAACTTATGAACTTATGAACTTATGAAACTATGAACTTATGAAACTATGAAACTATGAAACTATGAAACTATGAAACTATGAAACTATGAAACTATGAACTTATGAAACTATGAACTTATGAAACTATGAAATTTATGAAAAGACGGAACTCATGAAAAGAAAGAACTTTTGAATAGGCGCGAATTCACGAAAAGACAAAACTTGTGAAAAACGGAACTTAAGAAAAGAAGGTAAGCGGGAAAAGAAAGTTTTCCCTGGGCTCCAACGTTTCTCCGGAGCGTTCGCGGCCGCCGGCCCTTATAGGGGGCGGAGTGACAGGGATGAGGCGGGTCGGACGGGCCCGGACTACGGGGAGGGATCCTCCTTTCCGGCCCGATCCGCTTCGTACGTGTCGAAAAACTCCCTATAATATTCCATAAACGTCCCCTCTTTCAAGCTTTTTCGACAGCCTCTCATGAGCTGGAAGTAGAAATGGAGGTTGTGGATGGAGGCCAGTCTGGAAAACAGGGGCTCGCGGTTCCGGTGGAGATGGGCCAGATAGGCCCGGGAGAAGTTTTGGCAGGCGAGGCAGCCGCAGCCCTCCTCCGGGGGGAGGGGGTCTTTCCGGTGGCGGGAGTTTTGGATGTTTAAGCGGCCCGTCTTGGTGAAGAGCTGGCCGTTTCTGGCGTTTCGGGTGGGTATCACGCAGTCGAAGAGATCCGCCCCCAGCCTGACCCCGTCCAGGATGTCCCCGGGCGTCCCCACCCCCATGAGGTAGCGGGGCCTGTCCTCCGGAAGGCCGGAAAAGGAGCTCTCCACCGCCTCCAGGCGCAAACTTCGCGGCTCCCCCAGGGCCAGGCCCCCGGCGGCGTAGCCGGGGAGATCCAGGCTTTTGAGGTCCAAAGCCGAGCGCAGCCTGAGCTCGGGATGGAAGGATCCTTGGGAGATCCCGAAAAGGAGCCCTCCCGTGGAGGGATCCCAGGCCTTTTTGGAGCGCTCCGCCCATTCGAGGGTGAGATCCATGGATCTTTTAGCCCCCTCCTCGGTTTCCGGATAGGGGGGGCACTCGTCTAGGCACATCATCACGTCCACCCCCAGGAGGCTTTGGGCCTCCACGGCCTTTTCCGGGCTGATGAAAAAGGAGGCGCCGTCGTAGGGGGACTTGAAGACGGCCCCGTCCCGGCCGATCTTCCTTAAGGACTTCAAAGAATAGATCTGGAAGCCTCCGGAGTCCGTAAGCACCGGGCCCTTCCAGCCCGTGAAGCGGTGGATGCCCCCGAGAGAGTTCACGACCTCGGCTCCGGGGCGCAGCATGAGGTGGAAGGCGTTGCAGAGGATGATCTCCGCCCCGAGGCGCTCCAGATCGTCCGGACCCACCCCCTTCACCGAGCCCCTGGTGCCCACCGGCATGAAGGCCGGGGTCTCAACCTCCCCGTGGAGGGTGCGGAGGATCCCCGTCCTGGCCTGGGAGCGGCCCTCCAGGTCCCGGGCCCTTATCTCGAAATGTCCGGTCAAAGTCCCGGGACTCTCCTTAGCTTGGTCGCCACGCCGTCCGCGGGGCGGAGGAGGCGGTTTTATAAAAAGCGGCGCCCCGGGGTCGGAAAAGGGGGGCGCCGTCGAAACGCGGGGTCCCGCCCGGGGATTCGTCATCCCGGCTTCGGGAAAAGAAGACTATACCCCATAAATGGGAAAAATGCAGCCCCGGCGCCCGCTCCGGGCGGAATCACGGTCCTCTCTTCGGAGCCGGGTCGGCCTCTCTTTTCCCTCCGTTGAAAAAAACGCCGCCGCTTTTTTATAGTATTATGGTTTCCGCTAAACTTCCCTCCGCCGGGCGCGGGCCCACCCCCGGTCCCTCTTTCCGTATCTCTTTTTGAATTTCGACGCGCGCGCGGAAAGTCTCAGGCGTTTTATGATCTGGAAATATTTTTCTTTATAAGCTAATAATTATTGTTGTTTATCATATACATTATTTAATATTTATAACAAATATTCAACATCACGTTCCTCGCGCGCGCGTCAATTGTTTTGTCTTTCTTTTCATCCTCCCTTTCTCTCTTTTTTCTGTAGCCATATTCTCGAGACAATGAAAAATCTGACGCCATATATGGTGTTTATTTTTCTAATATCGCCCCGCCTGAAACGGGGCTTCGCGGGGCTTCCGGAATGGACTCTCCAAAAAGCGCGCGTCTATCGGGGGCGCTCCCGGCCGTCCTCATAAGTCGGTCCGCGTTTTAGGTGTTTAGGCCGATGGCCGCCAACTGCGGTATAATCAACCTATCGCGTGATATTTTATGGATTATCGATCTAAAAATCCACCAATCGCGCTCCCTAAAGTATTGACGCGACGTCTAGTAAAATGGTATGTAATTTTGGGAAAAAGTTGGATTTTAATCCGTTCCCTTTTTTCCAGTCCTCAAGCTGAAAATTCGGGCCGCGCGAATGGACGCCCTCTTATTGGGCGCGGCTTGAACGCTTCGCCGATAATCGAGAAAAAATTCAAGGGAAATGGAGTCCGTAAACCGCGTATTTCCCCCTACAGGGGTCTCTTCGACTCTTTTCAGCGCCGGGCCGGGCTTCTTCAAGGTCGTTAACCGGCGTGAGGGGGCGTCTTACCGCGCCGAATCAAACCTTCAAGAAAAAACCTATGGCGAACTAATGGCTCGCAACATTGATTATGAAGTCGCTCTCGAGATATTGGGGCGGTGCGCGCGGCCTTTTGTTCAGGTTAGGTTCGAGGAGTACGAAAAGGCCAACCCCAATCAAACTTTAATTGATTATCGCTTGGCGGGGATGGGGGCTTCGCTTGATTTACGAGACGACCTAAGTCCCGACGACGCCGAGCTGATTGAAAAAATCATCGATTGCGAAAATAAAAATTTTTTTGGCGCTTTCTAATGTCCGAATACCAACACCTTTCTTCCGCGGAAATTGAACTTTTCAGCGGGGATCGTTTTTTAAGCCATCAGGCTGAGACCGCAAGGCTGAAACAACCCGCTTTAACGATAGTCGGCGCTCAGCCCGAAGCGGGTGAAAGAAACGTCGCGGATATGGCGCGTTTAGAGTTGAAAACGAAAGGAGGTCGCGTTCACATGGACGCGGACGGAATGAGGAATCTTATTCCTATAGGCGATTCCCATCCGGCATCCGAGGAAACTCGAGCGGACGCCCTCAAACTCGCGAAAGCCATGCGAAATCCCGCGGTTGAAGCGCGCTTTAATATAATTGAAGAAGGCACATTTAGAATTCCGGAAATATTGGCTAAATTAGCGAAGTCGGCTCACGAACCGGATTACATCCCCGAACTCGTCGTCGTCAGCGCTCATCCTGAAGAAAGCCTCCAAGGCGTCCGCCTGAGATGTGAAAAACAGATTTTAGCGGCGGAATCGACCCCCCGTTTGGTAAATGAAGATCGCCGCGATTCGGCGATGGCCGGGTTCACGGACGATATTTCCACGAAAAATCCATACGCCGATCCGTATGAAGCGCTTCTAGAAGGTCGAAAACCAATCGCCGAAAGAATTCACAAAATTGTCGATGGATGGAATGAAGTCGAAAAGATGGCCCAAAAAAGATCCGCGTCCGATAGCTATTTGGGAAAAATCTTAAAACGCGGGAAAAGAGTCGCTAAAATTCTTGAAACAATCGGAAAATCCGCGTTTAGACTCCCGTCCGACGCCATGATTCCAGTTCGCGTTTTTATTTTTCGCCTTGTCGCTTTAGGTGATTATTATTAGAATCGGCGTGGGTTCAAGTCTTTCAGGGTTTCGGCGTCCATGGGAACTTTCGGGCGTCTTTTCTAAAAACCGCCGCGCATGGAGCGAACCCGCGGCGGGCCGCTTGAAGACGCGGCTTGGAGGTTGGCCTGAACGACGTGTTTTTAGAAATGGCACAAGTTTTGCTTAAACGCTTTAACGCCATGACTTAAGCGTCTTAACGCCGTGTTGGAACGATAAACGCTTACATCTTGTAAATCCCGACTATGTCGCCCCTTAAAAAGGTTGACCAGTTTTTTTCGAATCCCATTCCCCGTTCGGAGCGGAGCCATGCTTAAATCCAAAATTTTCATCCTTCCCCTCATCCTGGGCCTCTCCATCGTCATGACGGCCTGCCTGGTGGGGGCCCCCAAAAGACTGAACATCTCCTACGCCCCCCAGGCCGGAGGCTCGCGGCTCACGCCCGGGACCGTTTACCTGGTGGTCCACGACGCCCGCTCCGACCGCTCCCTGGTGGGGCCCGGGGCCTTGGACAAGAACCTCTTCAAGGGCAGTCAGAACGGCCAGGTGGATCTCTCGGTGATCCTGCCCACGGGCCAGAGCGTCGCCAGGTCGCTTTTGACCGTGGAGGAGGTGGTCTACGAGGCCGTAAAGGAGCGCCTGAGGCTTTTGGGGATCGTCGCCAATCCCGACAACCGTAACGCCAAGGCCCGGGTCACCATCAACGTGGCCGACTTCGTTTTGGACGCCTCCGGCACCAACGCCCTGGCCCACGTGCGCCTCGAGGCCGTGATCGAGGGCCCCGACACGCAAAGGGTGACCCGGGGCTGGGCCGAGGCCGACAGCTCCAAGTTCAAGCTCATAGGCGACATGGGCGGGGCCGAGAGCCTGGGGGAGGCTTTGACTTTGGCCGTGAACCGTTTGAACTTCTCCTCTTTGAACAACTACTAAAATATGGAAGGCCCGGGTAAAAAGGCTCATGAAGAAATCCGATAAAAGCGCCCCGCCTTTTTCGGGCGCGGGCGAGGATGAGGGCGCCTTGGCTTCCGCCCCCCGCCGCGGGCGCGGGAAAAAAGAGCCCGCGGTGGATCTGGTCCCCCTGGGGGGCCTGGGGGAGATAGGCTTAAACTGCATGGCCCTCGTCTACGGGGAGTCCATCCTGATAATAGACGCGGGACTCATGTTTCCCGGGGCCTCGCAGCCCGGGGTGGATCTGGTGATACCGGATTTCAGCTTCCTGCGGGAAAATTACGAGGACGTCTTAGGTCTGGTTCTAACCCACGGCCACGAGGACCACATCGGGGCTTTAAGCTTCCTTCTTAGGGACTGCCCCGGACTCACGGTCTTCGGCACCAGGCTCACTTTGGCCCTCGCCCGCAACCGCCTTCAAGAGCAGCGCCAGACGAACTTAAAGGAGAGGGTGGTGGCCCCGGGGGACAAGGCGGAGCTGGGGCCCTTCAAACTGGAGTTCATCCGGGTGAACCACAGCATCCCCGACGCCCTGGCGGTGGCGGTGGAGACTCCGGCCGGGGTGATCCTCCACACCGGGGACTTTAAAATGGACCTCGCGGCCCCGGCGGAGGAGCGTCTGGATCTCCATAAATTCGCCGAGTACGGAAACAAGGGGGTCTTGGCCCTCCTGTCGGATTCCACCAACGCGGACGTCCCCGGCTTCTCGCTTTCGGAAAAGGCGGTGGAGCGGGAGCTCAAGGACGTGTTCGTGAAGGCCGAGGGGCGGATCTTCCTCTCGTGCTTCGCCTCGAGCTTGGCCCGGATCCGGGGCGTGGCGGAGGCGGCGGCCTTTTCGGGGAGGGTTCTGGCCTTCGACGGCCGCAGCGTGGTGGGGAACGTCCAGCTGGCCGGGGAGCTGGGGCGCCTGAAGCTGCCGGAGGGGCTGCAGGTGGATCTCTCCCGCATAGACGACTACCCGCCGGATCGGGTCTGCGTCGTCTTGACCGGAAGCCAGGGGGAGCCCCTCGCGTCCCTCGCCCGGCTCGCGAACGGCGTCCACCAGAAGCTCCAGATCCGCCCCGGGGACCTGGTGGTCTTTTCGGCCCGGGCCATTCCGGGAAACGAGGCCGCGATAAGCGTCCTCGTGAACCTCTTTCTGGAGCGGGGCGCCGAGGTCCTGGACCCCTGGTGCGGGCGCCCGGTGCACGCCTCCGGCCACGGCTGCCGGGAGGAGCTGAAACTCATGTACTCGCTGGTCCGTCCCCGCTACCTCGTTCCGGTGCACGGGGAGCACCGCCACCTCAAAAGCCACGCTAAGCTCGCGGTGGAGCTGGGGCACCCGCCGGAGAGGGCCCTGATCCTGAAAAACGGCCGGCGGCTCACCCTGAAGCCCCTCTCCGGAGCCCAGACGGGGGAGGGCGAGAACGTCGGACGCCTCTTCGTGGACGGAAGCCGCCTGGGATCGTCTTTGGATCCGGTCATACGCAAGCGCCGCAAAATGTCCGGAGCCGGGTTGGTCATCGTGACCGCGGTGGTGGAGAGGGAAAGCTTCCGGCTCCTTTCCCGGCCCCGGGCCGTGATCGAGGGCGTGCGCTACGAGCGGGAGAGCGACTTCGCCGGGCCTTTGGCCGAAAAGGTGGAGGAGCTCATTTTCGCCCTGCTCGAAGAGCATCCGCGCCTGGCCGAAAGGGAGGACGCGGAGAAGTTCTTGGCGGAGAGGATCCGCGTCGAGGTGCGGCGGATCTTCTCCTACCTCATCGACCGCAAACCCGTCGTCGTCTCGCAGATAATTCCCGTGGATCTCTAAACGCCCTATGGCTTTCGGGGCGGAAGCCCCCCCATTCGCGTTTTCACGGGACGGGCTTTCAGGCGGAAAAAATAAACGCGGCCCTTCTCTGGTTTTTTCTCCGGCGGGTTTCCTCCCGAAGTTTTCCCCCTAGGCGGACGAAGGAGCGGAAGCCCTCCTTTCCTTCCCCCCGGTTCCCTTCGTTTTTTCAGCCCATGCGGCGAAACAACCGCGATGTTCAGCTTCAAGGAAAAGTCATGGATCTAAAAGCCCAGGCGGCTAAGGCCAGAGAGGCCTTGGCCCGCGCGTCGTTCTCGTCGGGCGCCGAAAGGGACGCCCTTCTTCGTAAAATATCCTCCCTTTTGGAGCTTGAGGGGGACCGCCTTTTGGAAGCCAACTCGAGGGACTTGGCGCGCGGAAGGGAGCTCGGCATGAGTCCCGCCCTCCTGGACAGGCTCGAGCTCACCCCGGAAAGGATCAAAGGCTTGGCCTCCGGCGTGGCCGAGGTGGCCTCGCTGCCCGATCCCCTAGGCGAGGTGGAGGATTACCGCGTTCTTCCCTCGGGTTTGGGGGTGGGGCGCATGCGCGCCCCTTTGGGGCTCATCCTCTTCATCTGCGAGGCCCGGCCCGGAGCCGTGGCCGAGGCCGCGGCCATGACCTTGAAGGCGGGAAACGCCCTTTTGGTGAAACCCGGAAAGGAGGCCGCGGAATCGACGGCCGTTTTGGGGGATCTCATCCGCCGGGCCTTAAGGGAGAGCTCCTTTCCGGAAGAGAGCGTCACGGTTTTAAACGATGTGGGAAGGGAGGATTTAAAGAAGCTTCTCGCCCTTTCGGAGATCATAGATCTGGTGATACCCAGAGGCGGCGAGGGCCTCATCCGCGAGGTCTCCGAGCATTCCAGGATACCCGTCTTAAGGCACTTCAAAGGGGTCTGCCACCTCTACGCCGACCGGGACCTGGATTTGGAAACGGCCGTGAAATTGATCGTGAACGGCAAGGCCAACCGCCCCGGAACCTGCAACGCCCTGGAATGCCTCTTGGTTCATCGGGAGAGGGCGGCGGATCTCTTTGAAGTCCTCGTTCCCGAGCTGGTGAAAGCGAAGATAAGCGTCCGGGCGCACGGTTCCGCCCATCCCTTTTTGACCGGACTCGGAGACGGGCTCCTGGAAAGGGCCGGAGAGGAGGACTGGGGAAGGGAGTATCTGGAGCTTAAGATGGCCGCGAAGGTGGTGGAGGATTTCGAAGAGGCCCTGGCGCATATACGGCGCTACGGCTCCTTCCACACGGAGGTGATCGTGACTAGGGATCTTGTCCGCGCCCGGGAGTTTTTACGGCGGGTCGACGCGGGCTGCGTCATGGTGAACGCCTCCCCCAGGCTAAACGACGGGGGCTGCCTGGGCCTGGGCGGCGAGATCGGCATCAGCACCACCAAACTTCACGCCTACGGGCCCATGGGCCTTAAAGAGCTCACCTGCCGCAAGTTCGTGGCGCTGGGTTCCGGGCAGATTCGGGCGTGACCGGAAAAACCGGGGAAACGAGCGAAGCGGCCAACCCGAAGGATGAAAGCCCGGCGCCGGAAAAAACGGAAGCGGCCGGGCCTCCGGAAGGGGGGGAAACTCCGCCGGAGGAAAAAACGGACGCGGCCCAAAAAACCTTGGAGCCGTCCTCTTTGAAGAGGAGCGGGCGCCTCCCCGTCTATCTATCGCTCCTTTTAACCGCCCTTTTGTGGGGCGGAACCTTTTCGGCGGGAAAAACCGCCGCCCGGGAGGCGGGGCCGCTCACCGCGGCCCTCTTGCGCTTCGCGACCGCGGCCCTCATCCTCGTCCCCCAGCTGCGGATTCTGGAGGGGAGCTTCCTCCCCCGGAAAAGAAGCCTCCGGGCGTGGATCCTCCTTTTCTTCTCCGCCCTCACCGGGCTCGTTTTGTACAACTATTTCTTCATCCGGGGCCTCGCCTCCACCGACGCCGGAAGGGGCTCGGTGATCGTGGCCCTCAATCCCGCCTTCATCTATCTGGGGACGGTGTTTTTTTTCGGCGAGCGCTTCACCCTGATCCGCTGCGTGGGGATGCTGACGGCCATTAGCGGCACCATCCTGGTCGTGACCGGCGGGGATCTCCGCTCCGTCGTCCAGGGCGGGGCCCGGGCCGGCGACATTTTCATGTTCCTCTGCGTTCTCTCCTGGGCGGGCTACTCCCTTATAGGAAAGCTCCTGGTGGGTGAGGTGTCCCCCCTGGCCGCTAACGCCTGGTCCACCGTCCTGGCGGTGGCTCTGCTCCTCCCCCTCCTTTTTTTCTCCGGGGAGGATCTCTCGCGGATTCGGTCCTTTTCCGCCTCCGTCTGGACGGCCATCGTTTTTCTAGGCGTCGGAGGCTCGGCTTTGGGCTTCACCTTCTTCTACCGCGGCATCCTCGCCCTGGGTCCCAACAAGGCGGGGGTCTTCATCGCGCTCGTCCCTTTTTTCGGGGTGCTCTGCGGGGCCGTGGTCTTCGGGGAAAAGATAACCTTTTCGATCCTGGCGGGACTCCTGGTGAGCCTCGCCGGACTGAGCGTCATTCAGAAGTATTGAGAGGGGGGGGTATGTGTCGGTGCGGCCGGATTAAGCCCGATGGCCTATAACCGAAGAATGGCGGAACTTGAAGGAGTTGGAAGGAAATAAGCGGCTCTTCGGACTTTCGCGTATTTAATGATGCATACTATATATAGTGGTATTGATAAATCCAATTGTATGTTGCAAACATAATTCATTGATTTTTTACGATGTCTGATCCGCGGCGTCCCCGTAGGCCGCGGGAAGAACATCCTGTTCGATGCGCGCGCCCGGAGTCCATTGCCCGGCCCGCGGCGCGGCGCGGCCGATTTAACTGGGGTTCGCCCGGGAGAGGAGGAAGTTCGCCAAAGCTTTCGAGAAAGAGGCGATCCCGACGCTTGGGGACGCGCCCATTGAAAAAGTCGCTAATGGCCATGAGCGTCGACTGGCGCGCCGTCCATCCGATCCTCCTGGATTATCTGAAGAAAAAATTTTCGAATTATTTTTCTAACTTATATTTGCAGAAGTAATGATGATGACGATGATTGACCGCTATTATGTTGTTGATAATTTTAAACCATCGCTCATTTATTATCTGTAATTCCCAAAAAAGTTGTGACCACAAAGTTGATTCTTAAGCGGATTCCTGATGGCGGCGTAGGACCGAAGGGGAAAAGATTATTGTCGCGTGCGCTTGTGATTTCGTGAAGAGTTTTCGCTATAAGCCGACGGCGGAGATTTTTCTAAGAAACGTTTGGGCGGGGACCGCGGCGCGCGGTTCGGATCTTTTTTCCGGGCGGGAATCGGTTAGCGTAATTCGGCGGCTCCGCGGCTTCCAGCGGGAAAAGCGGAGCCGGATATTATCCTGAATTTTTTTTATTTTCTTGGTTTCTCCCGTATCTCCAGCGTCGCTGGATAGGGCTGCTTCAAGTTTACGCGCCCTAACCGCGGGTAAACGTTTAAAACCAAGTATAAGCGCGTGAAGAACGCCTTATCTAACATCTGAAGAAGAGCCCGACGCGTCAGGCGCGTCTTTCGGGTTCAAGCGGAGGGGACGCCCGCGATGGGGTTCGCCATACCGATTGAGCGCTTTAAAAGGAAGTAGCCTATGGGCGCGGACATCAGAGCGTGGGTGAAGCGGCCCTCGAGGTAGAGCTCCCTCAGGCGGGGGACGCTCACCAAAACGAGCTCGGTTTCCTCGTTTTCATCGAAGGAGACCGCGCCTTTCTTCTCCGCTCCGGTTCCCAGAAAAGTTATCACGTTGTTGGAGAAGAGGGCCGGGTTGGGGTTCAAGGTCAGGAGTCTTTCCAGTTTGAGGACGCCGTAGCCCGTCTCCTCCATGAGCTCGCGGAGCGCGGTCTTTTCCGGTCCGTCCCCCTCCTCCGAAACCCCTCCGGGGAGCTCCAGGGAGAAGTCTTTCGATCCGTGGCGGTACTGCCGCACGAGCACCACCTCGTTTTCCGGCGTCAGGGCCAGGACGTTCACCCAGTCCGGAGCGGCGAGGACGCTGAAATCCTTTTCCCGGCCGTCCTTGGGCGATACCGTCCTGCGGTCCATCACCTTGAAGACCGGCGTTTTGAAGCGCTCCCTGTCTTCCACGAAGCGCCAGGCTTTAAGGGTGCTTTCAGGGTTTTCGTTTGTTTTATGGTTTCCGCTCGCCGGGTTTTTCCGGTTCTTTAAATTCGGCACGCCGCTAAACCGCTCCGGAGTTTTCCGGATCCTTTATTATTATCCTCCGGTGGCGTTTCTTTCCCGCCCGGAGGGTGACCATGCCTTTTTTCAGCCAGAGCTGCTCCGAAACCTTCCCGGCCTCGTCTCCTGGCGGCACCTGGGTCTCGTCCATATAGGCCCCTCCCTGGCGGATGAGGCGCCTGGCCTCGCCCTTGGAGAGGCAGAGGCCGGCCAAGACGAAGAGGGAGGCGGTGTCCAGCTCTTTAAGCTCGCTTAAATAGCGCTCCGTACCGGGTATGTCCGACGCCTCCTTTAGGACTCCCCCCAGTTCCCTCACTTTCGAGCTGGTTTCCACGGCGTTTTCCGGATCCGCCGCTCCGAAGGCCTTGAGCGAGGCGAGATAGGCCTCCCCGGCGGCCTGGTTTCCGTGGCACAAGGCGGTCACCTCGTAGGCTAAAATCTCTTTGGCGCGGTTCACGAGGTTTCCGGGCAGCTTGGAGAGGCGGGCGCACTCGTCATCCGGAAGGTAGGTGAACAAAAGGAGCAGGCGGCGTATCTCCTGGTCGTCCACGTTGCGCCAGAACTGGTAGAAGTCGTAGACCGAAGTGAGTTCGGCCGAGAGCCACACCGCCCCGGCGTTGGTTTTCCCGAACTTCTCCCCGGTTCGGGGATCCAGGAGCAGCGGCAGGGTGGCCCCGTAGGCCGAGCCCCCCTCGGCCCGGCGGATGAGCTCAATGCCGGCCACGATGTTCCCCCACTGATCCTGCCCTCCCAGCTGGGCCAGGCAGCCCTCCTCTTTGAACAGCACCAGGAAGTCGTAGGCCTGCATCACCATGTAGTTGAATTCCAGAAAGGAGAGTCCGGTTTCCAGCCGCGCCTTGTAGCTTTCGGCCGTGAGCATGCGGTTCACGGAGAAGTGGCGGCCCGCGTCCCTTAGGAACTCCACGTAGTTGAGGCCCAAAAGCCACTCGGAATTGTCCCGCAAAATCCCCTTTCCCGCTCCGACGAAGCGCTCGAGCTGGGGCCTTATGCCCTCCTTGAAGGCGCGGATGTCGGAAAGCTCCAGGATCTTCCTGGCCTCCCTGCGGCCGCTGGGGTCCCCCACCATGGAGGTGCCGCCGCCCAGGAGGGCGACGGGGCGGTGGCCGCAGCGGGAAAGCCAGCCCAGGGCCATCAAGGGGAGGAGATGCCCCACGTGGAGGGAGGCGGCGGTGGCGTCGAAGCCGATGTAGGCCGTGACCTCGCTCTCGGCGAAGAGGCCGGAGAGGGCCTCCTCGTCGGTCACCTGGTAGAAGAAACCGCGGTTCTGAAGGATGGCGTAGGGGTTTTCGCGTGACAAGTTCGACTCTTCGATAAAAGGAGATGCCCCCGTTCCGGCGCCCCCCTCGGGGGGCGCCGGAACGGGGGGGGCGCGGCCTCCCGTGGGGGGGCTTCCTCCCAGGCCGTTTTACGCTCGCCGCTCCGGACCGGCGAGTTCAGCCCGGCGAGTTCGGCCCGGGTTTCCTCCGTTCGGGCCCCGGGGCCTTTTAGTGCCGCACCGGGGGTTTCTTGCCCCCGTTCTCGCCGGATCCGTTCGCGGGATTCTGGCAGAAGCCCTCGATCTCGCATTCCTCGCATTCGCGGCAGACCAGCTCGTCTTGGGAGGGGGAGTTGGAGCACTCGTCGAAGGTGTCGCAGTCGGCGCAGTCTCCGCAGTCGGAGAGCCCGCCCAGGAGGTCCCCGAAGAGCTCCCCCGCGGCGTCCTCCGGAAGGTCGCCCTCGTCTTCCAGGTCCTCGAAGAGCGAGCTTCCCGCGCTTTCCCCGCCTTGGTAGTCCTCGAAGAGGCGCTCCATGAGGTTGTTCACCGGATCGGCGTAGATGCAGAGCTCCCAGGGGTTGATCCAGGTGGAGTCCCGGGGGATCTTCCGTAAAAGCTTTCGGGCGAGGGAGGGGTTGGGGACGGAGGCGAAGCGCAGGAACTCGTTTCGCAGATGGCCGGCCTCCTCCTCCTGGGATGGCTTGAGGAAGAGCAGGCGGTTTAAAAGCGAGAGCGCCTTGGCCCTCTCGGCCATCATGTCGGGGGCGCTGTAGAGCCAGTCCAGAAAGGCCAAAGCCTCCGGATCCTGGTTCCAGATCTTGCGGCCCAGGTAGATGTTGGTGTAAGTTAGGGCGCCGGCGTAGAGGCCCTCGTTTTCCGGATAGTTCCAGCTGTAGTTCACGCATCCCGAGCGGTTGAGGATGAGCTCGGGCACGTAGGGCTGGAGGATGATGGCCTTGCGCAGGATCTCCACCGCCTCGGTCGTCTCTTTTTTCATGAATTTGATGAGCCCCAGGCTGTAGGCGCTCTCGTAGGGCATGGGTTGCGGACAGCCGGTGAAGACGTCCTCGGCCAAATCCAGCTCCCGCTGGAGGATGTGGATGTTTCCGGAGATGGCTTTGGGATCCGGATCCGCCTGCCACCTCACGTGCTCCCGGCAGACGTTCAAGGCCTCGGGGAAGCGCTCCAGGGAGACCAAGGCCAGGAGCTGGTAGAGATGGCAGGACAAAAAGTAGACGTTCTCGTTTTTGTCCTCGTCCAAGGCTCCGGTGAAGTTTCCGGGGATGAGCCCGCGGACCGGGTTTAAGTAGGTCGCCACCATCTTTAAAAAGCCGTTGTCGAGGGTGACGTTCTCGTCCATGAGACAGTCGTTCATGAGGGCCAAGGCTCCCAGGAAGCTGGGCTCCCGCTCGAGGATGGCGTGGCAGCGCTTGACGCACTCCTTGTTGGTGATCTCGCCGGAGTTGAGTTTGCGGAAGGCGTTTTCCAGGTTTTTGTGGTGGCGCCGCCAGACGGCGGGATCGCTCGGCTCGAAATAACCCAGAGGGCGCGATCCCCTGGTGGTTTTGAAAACGAGGCTCATAAAATTGCCGCCTTGAACATGTCCGGGAGGAACCGTGCGGCCTCCCCGGGGGGAAGATGCCTGTGGCAGGCTTTACGCTTAAGGTGTGTGAGGGGCCTCCCGTCTTCCGGGGGAGGCGGAGAGAAGTCCCCGGGGAGCGGTGGCTACACTTTAGTGCATATGTAGAAGCAATTTTTCGTAATTTCTGAAATGAAGAGCGAATGTAGCCGAATTAACAATAAATAGCGGCAATTCAAAGGCGCTAAAGAGGGGTGGTTTTCTGGGAGGCGGGGGCGGGGTTTGAGGGAGTTTTCCGGAAAATCCCCGTACGGAAATTATATCACAGATCCGCCGCGCGAAGGCCGGGCCGAGCCCGAGGGCGCTGGCTTCGGGAGGGCCGGGGGCGCCCTTTTTTCCGCCTCCGGCGGGGGGCCGCGTGCGGAAGCGCCGCGGCCCTGGAAGAGACCCTTCCGGAAAAGCGGGAAGGGCGGCGGCGGTTTCGGAGGAAAAAACGAGAAGGCGCTATTTTTTTCACCGTGCTTTAGGTCGATCATCCCATAGAAGATGAAAAAAAACAAGATTCGCGCCTTATTCGCGCGAAAATAAGAGGGCGGGGGGGGGGCGGGGAGGCCTTCGGGGGGGATAATCATCTAGATGAGTTTTCGGAAGACTGGAGCCCTGAACTTGAATTCCCAACCGTTCCGGAAAAAGGGACGCCGGATAAATATTTTTTTCCCCCTGAAAGCGGCGCCTTTCTATTTTTATAAGCCTCGCGGTTGTTTGGCGCGCGCGGATTTCCCTCCCCCGACGAAGCCAAGAAAGGCGTCCCCTTCCGGCGAAGGAGCGGGACGCCGGTTTTTCCACCCTTCGAAGATCTTTTCCCAGGGCTTTCGTTCGTCAAATTTTTCCGTCCCCCAACCGCCTCGTCCGGTTCCGTTCCGGTCGGGTTTTTTCCGTTTCGTAAGGTTTATCCTAATTTATTTTCGTCCGCGGGATCCCGTTTTCCCGCGTCCGCTCGATTCCGCGCCCTGTTTCTTCCGTTTCCGGCCGCGCTCCGGCTTGAAAACGCGTTTCGGATTTTTTCGGCGCCGGGGGTGAGGATATGAAAAAGGAGGTCGAATTGAAAAATACTCCCCAAAAAAATCCGGCCGCCTCTTTTCCCTCCCCTGAAACGCCCGGCCCTACGGGCGGGTCGGGAAGCGCTTCAAGTTGGAAAAAGCGCGGAGACGACGGCGTTCATCACGCTCCCTTCGCGATCGCTTGAAAACTCATGAGGCCTCTCTTTCCGGACGCCCTTACAAGGGAGTTCGAAGAGCTTTCGAGGGTTCCGGAAAAGCTCATGGAGTTTCACGACAAGATAAGCCGCCTGAAATTTCTGGATCCCGCCTGCGGAAACGGAAATTTTCTTCACGCTTGCCTTAGGGAGCTTAAGGCGCTGGAAAACGATCTCGCGCGGGAGCTGTCCCTCATGGAGGTTCGAAGCCCTCGGAAAGCGTCCCCGTCCCGGTTTTACGGAATCGAGCTGGACGAGGAGGCCGTGAAAATCCGCCGGGACGGGCTTCTCGCCCGGGAAGGGTTTTTCAGCGGATCGTTTCGCCGGGGGGGGGGGGCGTGAAAAAAGCCTCGGGCGCGCCCGGAAAGGCCGCTCTTCCCAAGATCGTCTTGGGAAACGCCCATCTTTTGGACTGGGGGAAAATCGTCCCGGCGAGGGAGCCCTCCCACGTTTTGGGAAACCCGCCCTTTCGGGGCGCGGGGAAGCGGGACGCCCCGAAAGGGCGGGGACGCGCGCCGGGTCTTCACGGACGACGATCCGCGCCGCGCCCGGCGCCGCCGATCTGGACTACGCCGCGGCCTGGTTCCACCAGACCGGAAAATTCATTCGGGGCGAAAACGTCAAGGCGGCCTTCGTCGCGACCGGCTCCCTCGTCCGGGGGGAGCGGGCGGCCTCTTTGTGGCGGCCGATGATGGAGGACTTTGAAATCTCCATCGACTTCGCCCGGCGTCCCCTCGCGCGGGAAAGCCGGGGGAAGAGGTCCGCGGACGCGCGCTGCGTGATAATAGGCTTTTCCGCCTCCGGCGGCCCCTCGACGAAGATCGTCTGCGAGGAGGACGAGGGCGTTTCCGCCCGAAACATAAACCCCTGCCTCCCGAACGCCCCCAACGTCTTCGTCTCCGGCCGGACGTCCCCCTCGAGGGGGGCTCCCCCGATGGGCGTGGGAAACAAGCCGCCGGACGGCGGGAACTATCTTTTCACGTTTGAGGAGGAGCGGGAATTCCTCCTAAGGGAGCCCGGCGCGGAAAAATTCCTCCGGCCCTTCGTCGGCGCCCGGGAATTCTTCACGGGACGGCCCCGCCGCTGTCTCTTTTTGGGAGGCGCGGACTTCGACGAGCCGCGCGAGCTTCCGGAGATTTTAAAGCGCGTCGTGGCCGCGCGGCTTTTCCGTTTAGGGAGCCGACGCCCCGCGACCGGAAGGTTCGCGGAAAAACCTTTGAAGTTCCACGCGGAGAACGCGCCGGAATCCCCTTACCCAGCCCTTCTCCGGGTGACGGGCTCCTCCAGGGAGCGCGCGCCCATGGGTTTTTTGGCGGCGAACGTCGTGGCCGGCGACTCCATGCTCGTGGTTTCCGGCGCCGCGCTCTTTCATTTCGCCGTCCTCGCTTCCCTTCTCCATATGACATGGATGAGGGCCTTTCGCGGACGGCTGAAAAGCGGCTACCGCTACTCCAAGCGAGGTGGTTTGCGACAATTTCCCCCCGCTGAACTCCGAAAGGTCGGAAAAAGAGGAGATGGCGGATTGGGGGCGGAGGATTCTTGAAACCCGGAAAAGCTTTCCCCGGATCCCCTTGGGCGGGCTCTACGACCCGTCCTCCATGCCGTCCGCCCGCAAACGGGCGCGCCGGAAGCTGGACTTGGCCGTGGACGCCGCCTACGGATTGAAAGGCGGGGGGGAGGATTCCTCCCGGACGCTGGAAAGGCTTCTTGAGCCGCGCCGGGGGATTTTGGCGGCGGAGGCCGAAGGGGCGGCGGGGGGGGCGGAGTTTCCGGAACGACGGCGGATGGGCTTTCCGGGCCGCGCCGGGGGAGGGAAAAGGGAGGGCCCGGTCTGAAAACGTGATTATTATGACTTTAAAAGCATATAAATTATTTAAATAAGCGTTTGCTGATTATTAATTGCTATTATATAGAAGTAAAATATTAATAAAAATCGCTTGTAAGAGCCCTTAAACTGTGCTAGAGTCTGACATTTTCCGGGGCGTGGCGCAGTCTGGCTAGCGCGGCTGCTTTGGGAGCAGTAGGACGGAGGTTCAAATCCTCTCGCCCCGACCAAAATATCCGGCGTCGCGCGCCGCGGTCTCGAATCAACCTTCCGGCGAATCAAAACCGGATCCGGAACGCCGAGGAATATATGCAAAGGAAAACCATGTCTTTTCAACTCACGCTCCTTGTCGCCCTTTTCGCCGCGCCCCTGATTCTTCTTTCCGCCTCCGGACCCCTCGCGGCCCAGGAGGCCCGGGATCAGGCGGGAAAGGGCGGAGCCCCCGGGGAGGGCGCTCCGGCCGGAAAGAGGCCCCTGGCCCTTTTCCAGACGAGCAAGGGAAACTTCGAAGTCGAGCTGTTCAGCGATCTCGCTCCGAAAACCGTGGACAACTTCGTGAGCCTGGCGAACAAAAAGTACTACGACGGGACGATTTTCCACCGGGTGATAAGCGATTTCATGATCCAGGGAGGCGATCCCACCGGCACCGGCACCGGCGGCCCGGGCTACGTCATTAAAGACGAGTTCGGCGCGGGTCTTTCCCACGACGCGGCCGGAACGCTCTCCATGGCCAACGCCGGACCCGACACCGGCGGATCCCAGTTCTTCATCACCCTGGTCCCCACCAAATGGCTCGACGGCAAGCACGCCGTCTTCGGGAAGGTGGTGAAGGGCATGGACGTGGTCCAGGCCATCGGGGCGGTGAAGACCAACCAGTCCGACCGGCCCCTGGAGGAGGTGAGGATAATCTCCCTCGCCATCAAATCCGCCGCCCCGGAGGAGGCGGCTCCGGAAGCGCGGCCCCAGGCCCCGGACGACAAGGCCCCCGACTCCGAAGGGGGGGGCTCCTAAGTTTTCGAAGGATTTCCTCCTCCCGTTTTCAAGCCAAAAAGCCTTCCCGCGGAAGCCTCCCTTCCGCGGGAAGGCTTTTTCTTTTCCCCTCCTCTTTCAGCCGGAGTCCCTCCCGCCCCGGGGAAGGGTCAGGTTCATGGAGCCGGAGCGGTAGCCCAGGAGATCCACCGCCAGGAAGTCGAAGCCCAAGGTTTTGAACTCCCGGTTCAACCTCTCCCTTGTTTCCGGCCGGATGACGAGTTGGAAGCCCTCCTCGTCGCACTCCACCCGGGCGAGCCTTCCCCGCTCATGGAGGCGCACCCTCACCTGCCGGAAGCCCAAGGAGAGGAGGAGCTCTTCGGCTTGGTCGATTTTTTTCAGCCCTTCCGGCGTTATGGGCTCCCCGTAGGGGAAGCGGGAGGCGAGGCAGGCGAAGGAGGGCTTGTTCCAGGTGGGGAGATCCATCTCCCGGGAGAGCTCCCGGATCTCGCTCTTGGTGAGCTCCGCCTCCCTTAAAGGGCTTTTCACGCCCAGCTCCCTCACGGCCTGGAGTCCGGGGCGGTAGTCGCCCTCGTCGTCCCTGTTGGAGGCCTCGAGCACCTCCGTTATCCCCCTTTCCCGGGCGGCGTCTTTAATCTTCCGCAAGAGCTCCCTTTTGCAGAGGTAGCAGCGGTTGGGGGGGTTTTCGGAAAAGCCGGGGAGATCCAGTTCCTCCGAGTCCAAAAGGAGGTGCGGGATGCCCCTTTGGCCGGTGAAGTCCCGGGCGGCTTTAAGCTCCCTTTCGGGAAAGCTTAAAGAGCGGCCGGTGACCGCCAGGAGGGCGCCGTCCTTTAAAGAATTCTGGCAGGAGGCCAGGAGGAAGGTGGAGTCCACCCCGCCGGAAAAGGCCACGGCCGCGGAGCCCAGGGATTCGAGGATGGAGCGCAGCCTCTCCTTTTTGCGGCGTAGTTGGTTCATCGCGTCTCCGTTTAAAGGGCCGCGTCCCTTAAGGACGCGGCCCGGCGTCGTTTTTCAATCCGGCCGAAGCCGGCGGGGGAGGGGCTCCCAGTCCTTCACGGCCTTCACGATGACGCCGCCGCCCAGGACGACGTCTCCCTGGTAGAAGACCGCCGCCTGGCCGGGGGCCACCGCGTTCTGGGGCTCGGCGAACTCCACCAGGACCTCCGCGCGGGAAAGGGGCCGCAGGAGGGCGGGCTTTTCTTTTTGCCGGTATCTGATTTTAACGGAGCACTCGAGAGTTTCGGGGAGCTCCGTCAAGGCGACCAGGTTGACGGATCCCACCAGCATGGCCTTGGACCTCAGCCCCTCCGGGGGGCCCGCGGTCACGGTGTTGGCGGCGGCGTCGATTTCCAGGACGTAGGAGGGATCCGGCCCGGGGAGGCCCAGGCCCCGCCTCTGGCCCACGGTGTAGTGGTGGATCCCCCGGTGGCGCCCCAGAACCCGGCCCCGCGGGTCCAAAATGTCCCCGGGTTTGGGGGGGACGCCCAGGGTTTTTTCCAGAAAGTCCCCGTAATTTCCGTCCCTGACGAAGCAGATGTCCTGGCTCTCCTTTTTCCGGGCGGTTTTGAGGCCGGCCGCGGCCGCGATCCTCCTCACCTCGCTTTTCGCGAGCCCCCCCAGGGGGAAGAGGACCCGGGCGAGATCCTTCTGCCCCAGGAAGTACAGGACGTAGCTCTGATCCTTTTCCGGGTCCAGGGCCTTTTTCAAGAGAAGGCGCCCCTCCTCGTCCTTCTCGATTCTCGCGTAGTGGCCGGTCGCGACGTAACGGCAGCCCAGGGCACGGGCCCGGTCGAAGAGGTGGTGGAATTTCAGGCGGCGGTTGCAGTCCACGCAGGGGTTGGGGGTGAGCCCTTGGAGATAGGCCCGGACGAAGCGCTCCACCACCTCCCTTTGGAAGAGGCGGGTGAAGTTGAACACCAGGAAGTCCAGATCCAGGGCCTCGCAGACGGAGCCCGCGTCCCGGACGTCGGCGAGCGAGCAGCAGCGCCCCTCGCCCGCCTCCGTTTCATCCTCCCCGTTTAAGAGCTTCATGGTGCAGCCGGTGACCCGGGCCCCCAGGCGTTTGAGGAGCAAGGCCGCACAGGAGCTGTCCACTCCGCCGCTCATGGCGCAGAGCGCTTTTTCGCCTTCGAGGGGGGGGTGGCTTTCCCGGGGTTCGTCCATCGGCGGGGCGGGCTTAAAGGGGGGCTTTTCGCCCGAAGGGGGGGGAGGCGGCTTTCCCTGGGGGGCGAAACCCCTTTAGGCGTCCGGCCGCCCCGCGGCCCTCTCTTCGCGGCGGTACCAAAAGTAGAGGAAGACGTCGGCGCTCACCAGCGTCATGTTCAAAATATAGAAGAAGAAGACGTAGTTGATGGCGCCGGAGGCTATCTTGGCCAGGACGCCGAAGAGGTATCCGGTCTCGATTATGAGGAGGAAGCTCAAACTCTTCCCCCGGGCGCTCTTGCGGCGGTAGGTGTTCAAGATGTTCGCGGGCCAGGCGAATCCGAAGGCCACGAGCATCAGGCTTTCGCATATTTTGGCGGCGGAGCTCTCCATCATGGCGCCCTTTTCGGTTTCGAGGCGGAAAGCCCCTCCGGATCGATTTCAAAGCGAGGCGAAGGCCTCGGGGCGGCGGCCCTGGAAAAACTCGTACGCGGGCATGCGCCTTTTCCCCGCCGCCTGGAGCTCCTTGAGGTAAAGCAGCCCCTCCCCGCAGCCCACGGCGAGGGCCCCCTCGGGGGAAAGCCCCTCGACCTTGCCTGGGGGAAAGCTTCCCGGGCCGTGGGCGGCGGAAAAGAACAAAACTTCGCCGTCCCCCAGGCGGGCCCGGGCCCCGGGCCAGGGGTCGCATCCGTTGATCCGGCCGGCGCACTCGGACGCCGGCCGGGAGAAATCCACATAGCCGTCCTTTTTTTCCAAAAGCCTGTTGGTGGTGGCGAGAAGGGGATCCTGCGGCCGGGGGGGCGGCTGGGAGCCGTCCTTGATCTTTTTAATGGTCAGGGCTAAAAGGTCCGCCCCGTCCCGGGCGAGCTTTTCGGCAAGTTCCCCGGCGCCCTCGTAGGGGAGGACGGGTCTCCTGGTCTGGGCCAGGACCGCTCCGGTGTCCATGCCCGCCTCCAGGAGCATGACGGAGACCCCGGTCTCTCGATCCCCGTTTATGAGGGCCCAGTTCACGGGCGCCGGGCCCCGGTGCCGGGGCAGAAGCGAGGGATGCACGTTCACGGGAGGGATCCTCCCCGTTTCCAGGAGGCTTTTCCCCAACATGGCGCCGTAGGCCGCGACCACCAGGAGATCCGGCTCCAAAGAGGCGATGTAGTCGCGGATCTCGGGGGCGTTGGGCTTGTCGCTTTCCAAAAGCTCGAGGCCGTTTTCCCGGGCGTACCGCGTCGCCGGAACGTGGGTGAGCCTCCTCCCCCGGCCGGCCGGCCGGGGAGGGGCGCTCACCACCAGCGCCACCTGGTCCGGGCCTTCTAAAAGGGCCTCCAGGGAGGGAAGGGAAAAGAGGGCGGAGCCGAAGAAGACTATTCTCCACGGCCTAGCGCCCGCGGAAACGGGGCCGGTCACTTAGAGGGACCCGCGGCGTTTCTTTTTCTTGAGGCTCTTGAGGTAGAGCTCGCGGGTCAAAGGCGAGAGATGGTCCAGAAAGAGGATGCCGTTTAGGTGGTCGATCTCGTGCTGGACGATTACGGCTTTATGACCGCCGGCCGTGAGCCGGCGGGGCTCGCCCGCGAGATCCTGGTACTCCACCTCCACCAAATCGAAGCGCTCCACCAGGGCCTTTAGATCCTCCACCGAGAGGCAGCCCTCCTTTTCCTCCCGCGATCCCTCGCCTCTGACTATGACCGGGTTGACTAAAGCCAGGTTTTTGGAGCCGTACTCCTCTTCCTCGGAGTCGTCCCGGTCGTCAATCACGATGAGGCGCTGGAGCTCCCCCACCTGGGGGGCGGCCAGACCGGCCCCGGGGGCGTCCAGCATGGTGTCCGTCATATCGGAGGCCAAACGCCTAAGCCGGGCGTCGAAGACCGTGACCGGCCGGGACGTCTCCCGCAGAAGGGGATCGGGGTATTTGAGGATCTTTAAAACGGACATGTCGGTCGTCTTTCTTTCATAAAAAAACGAAAAAAGGGAAAAGGGGCGCCGGCGAAAGCGCTTCCGCCGGCCGGAGGGGAAGAGCGGAAAGGCTCTTCCGGCCTCTAAACCACGTATTATATCACAAAACCTCTTTGGATAATATGTGGAACGCTCGCCTTCTCTTATTTTCCCTCATTTTCAGCCGTTTTCGGCCGACGGGGCTGAAGGCGAGGCTGTTTCGGGGCGTTTTCGGGAGTTCCGCCCTCCCGAAAAATAGAATCGTTAGCGCGTTTTTAGGTTTCGGAAGGGCGTAAGGCCGGCGATTGAGCCTCTTTTCGGGTTTGATTTTCGGTGGTTTTCATAAATTCCGCCCTTTAACCGAATCGTCGCTCCGGCGGTTAAATACTGGAAACGGCCAAGTAAAGCCGGACGCGGACTTCGCGGCGGTTGTTCCGCCACCCCGGCGGATAAAAGATGGAATAACGTCAGTTTGGTATTCCCCTCCTTATTCTTGGCTATTGTTTATATTCAACCGCCGGTGTGATGATTATTAACCGCCGGTATTATCAAGGTCGGATGAATAATAAATCAGATTGGGGCGGAAAACGAACCTAATTGTTTTCATCATTTCCAAAAATAATCTTCACTTTACCGCGGCCGAAGATTCCCATGCCTATGGAGGTGACTCTGTCGCCCTTTTTACGGTACTGAACGCCGTATTTTTTATTCTTGATGGCGTCAAGGGCTTTTTTCGCCAAATTGTTTAAAACCTCCGAGGCGTCGGGCCGCCCCGTGCCGGCGGCGTATTTTATCTCTATAATAGCGTAATCATGGTCTGATAATTGTAATGTCAAATCAGGATTTCCATAAATCCCCGGTTCATCGGCTTTAACTTTTTTACCTATAAGCGTTCTTAAGTATAAAAATATTATATCGCTATAGAAAAATTCCGTAAGCTTTTCCTTTAGCCTAAGATCCGTTTCATTACCGTATCTGGCGTGTTGTTCGGCCGATAGTTGAGAATAATGAGACTCAAAAAGTTGCGAGAGACTTTCCGAATCATGGTCGCTTATTGAATTTTGTAGAATTAGAATTTCTTTGTTTATGTCGTTAATCGTCTCGTTGGATACGGCTTTAGCCAGCAGTCTCACGTAATCGCCGTATATTTCATGGTTCGGCACCTTAAAAGAATAAGGAACTTCATGTTTGCCTCCTAATATTTTTTCAACGGTAAGATAGCCCGTCTGAAAAAGAAGGGGTATTGGTTTTAATTCATCCACTTTAACCGTCGTTAAGTCTCTTTTGGGGACGCGCGCGAGCATGTCTTTTGTGAAAGACAAGGGGGAAGATTTAAATATGTTTTTTAAAAAGCTTTCAGCGTCGCCTGAGTAATTCCAAAAAGTATCGAAACTGCGTGTTTTAAAGAAATAAAGTAACGATACAGGGTTTAAAACTTTGGTGACGCCGTCCCATGTGTAACCGTCATACCATCTTAATATTTCATCGCGCAGATCCGCTTCCGTATTAAGAGCGGAAACCGTTGGATCGCCTGATAACGGGACGCCGCCGAAGTCCACGCTCTTATTTTTTTCAAGAAGTCTTGATTGTTTGTACTGAACCGAATTGACGACTGTTTCAAGTACTTTCGGATATAAATGTCCGAAATATAAATCCATTTCATGATGAGTGAATCCGCATATAGCCGCATAATCTTTGTTAAGCGTCAAGTCGACAAGGTGATTGAATCCGGTCGATATTCCCATCATGGCGTAACGCGTGACGCCGGTGACGAACGCTAAACGAATTATATTGTTGGATGATTTAAATCTTGAGTAGAAAGTGCGTAGTACTTCAGCGTTTTTTTTCGCTAAAGTCAAATTTTCGGCGTGCGAACTCACGGGATCGTCGTATTCATCTATTAGAATAACCACTTTCTCTTCATATTTATTATAAACATATTTAATTAAATCGGAAAGCGTAATGTCGTATGATGTGGATTGCAATTTTACTTTTTTATCTTCGGCCATTGAGCGTAACATGCCTAAAATGGATGTTTTCAATTCTTTAGGGCTGCCGCTGGCCAGATTCATATCAAATTTTAGAACGGGATGTTTCTTAAAGTCGTAACCCATCTTCCCTATTTTCAAGTCTTTAAAATTGTTTTCGTCCCCTTGAAAAATCTCATCGATTGTGTCCAAAAAGAGCGATTTGCCGAAACGTCTTGGGCGCGAGAGAAAGAAATTTTTATCGTCACCGGTGAGGATTTTATAGAGAAAATCAGTTTTGTCCACATAGACGTATCCATCCTCGATAATGTCTTTAAAAGATGATGTATCTCTGGGAAAACGCGTCATATCGTTTGTAAAATGTCACCTCGGCTATTTAAAAAGAGGCTGTCGCGGCTGAAAAGAAGAAGAATAATGAAGCGTAATATACCATCCGCATGCCGCCTATAAAACGTTATCCTAATTTGTCTGTAAAGTTAACTTTTTTTCACAATCGTCTGGTTTTTACCGCTAAGGATGGAAAGATGTCAAAACGGATTTCACCGTCTGAAAGTTTAGCGAGAGGTTTTGTCAACGGGTTCGGCTGAATCGGAGAGATTTGTAACGGGGAAAAAGAAAAAATAAGATTGATGCGATTGCAAAAAGTCCCTGGTGTTTTAAAAATTAGAAACAATATACGTTATTGACTATTGACTATAGACTATAGACTATTATAATTTATCCTATATTTAGTATACGGTCGCAAATAATTTTAAACCCCTGACTTTTTGCAGACGCATCATGATTCAGCGTCGATTTACGAGGCGCGCCTGTCGAATGGAGCGGTGTTTGCCGTCGGCGTGAATTCAGCGAACGATTTTTTCGGTAACCGCGTTGAGGCTGTATCTTTGACTGTGAAAAGATCCTTAAAATAAACTCGACTTCCACGTAATAACATACATTTATGAATGGATTTTGTCAAAAGGTCAAACGGTAGGGGGATTTTAGATTAAGGCTCGGCCTCGCCGCTACATCGTCCGGATAGCGCCTAGGAGTCTAAGCGCCGGGTAAGCGGTCCCGGCGGAGGGTTGAAAGGTCCGCTCCGTCCAAAGGCCTTGTCCGGCGGGAAATTAGGCCGGCCTCTGGGAAAAGGCGGCCGCCGGCCGCTTAAAAAGCGAAAAAAAACGTCCTTGGGGGAGCCGGAAAAGGCGGAGCTTGTGATAAAATGACTCATCGAAATCCGGTTCGGCGTCTCCAAACTTATTTTATGATCTTTAATATTGTTTTTCTATTTTAATTTCAAAGGATCGTCTTTTGCTGGCCGCCGAGTTTGAAAAAGAGATAAAAAGCCCGGGCAGGAAACATTTCTACCTTGTCAAGGGCATGGAGCCCATCGCGGTCGAAGCCTGCCTTCGGGCCTGCCGGGAGGCCGTGGAGCCGGAAGAGAGGGATTTCAACTTCCAGAGCTTCCAGTTGAAGGAGGTCGACGTCCAGACGGTGATCGACTGCGCCTGCTCCTCCTCCTTTTTCCAGAGTTCCAAGATCATCCTGGCCCGGACTTTGGAAAGCGAGAAGTACACGGCGGAGGAGACGGCGCCATTCCTCTCCTGGATAAAAAATCCGGCTTCCGGCTCCACCATCGTCCTCCTCTATCAGGCGATCCCGGAAAACGTCAAGCTCTTCAAGATCGCCAGGGACTCCGGCATGGTCGTGGACTGCCGGGCGCCGGACAAATACGGCGTGCCCGCCTGGATACGGGGCGTTTTCAAGGACAAGGGGCTCAATCTAACCGAGGAGGCCTCCAGGGTCCTGGTGGAGCGGGTCGGGGAAAACCTGCCGACGCTCGTCTCCGAGGCGGATAAATTGGCCCTCCACCCCGGACCCGGGCGGGCGATCACCCCCAAGGTGATCCGCGATTTCGTCTCCCTCAACAGCACCGGAATCTACTACGAGCTTTCCGAACCCGTCGTCACCGGCGACGCGGGAAAGGCCTTGGGGATCCTTTTGGATCTTCTGGACACCTACTCCCCCTTCAACCTCTTGGGGGTGCTGGACTCCCACTTCCTCAGGCTCATGGAGGTCAAGATCAACTTGGAGGCGGCGAAAAGCGGGGCCGGCGCCGTTCCGGCCAGGATCCTCTCCGAAAGAATGGGGGTGAGGGAGACTTACGTGACCGCCCTCCAGCGGCAGTCCGTTCCGTGGACCCTGGAGAATCTCGAGAAGGCCCTGTCCCTTTTGGAGGACGCCCATCTTCGGTTCGTCACGAGTCCGCTGCCAAACGAGATAATCCTTCAAGAACTTACCGTCAGGCTGCTTTCCCTGGCTGGGAGGGGTGGACGTGCCTTCTAAACATCCGAAATTGGGATTTTTCAGCCTTCTTCCGGCCTTGTGCCTCCTGGCCCTTCTTTGCGCCGTTCCGGCCGGCGGCCGGGAGCTGCGGGGGGCGGGGCCCGCCGAAGGCGGGGCCGCGGTCCTCCCAAACGGGGAGGCGGAGCGGGGGGCGGGCTACACCCTAGCCGCCGTGGGGGACATCATGCTGGGCACGGAAAACCTCCTTCCTCCGGACGGAGCCCGGGGGTTTTTCCAAGACGCGGCCCCCTATCTCCAGGGGCGGGACGTGGTATTCGGAAATCTGGAAGGCCCCCTGACGGATAGGGGGAGGCCCACGAAGGACACCTCCACCGGTCGCTCCTTTTGCTTCCGCACCCCGCCCTCCTACGGGAGGATCCTCAAAGACGCCGGCTTCAACGTCCTCTCCCTGGCCAACAACCACGCCTACGATTACGGAGAGGAGGGCCGGGAGCAGACCGTGGAGGTGCTGGACTCCCTGGGGATAATCCACACCGGCGGCCCGGGCGAGATAGCCCGCCTCAAGGTGAGGGACCGGAGCTTCGCCTTCATCGGCCTCGCTCCCAACCGGGGCTGCCAGAACATAAACGACGTCGAAGGGGCGGCGGCCCTGGTGGACAGGGCGCTGGAGGAGGACCCCCGGACTTTGGTGATCGTCTCCATGCACGGGGGGGCGGAGGGGGCGGCCCACATGAAGCTTCCCGACGGTCCGGAAAGCTATCTGGGGGAGAACAGGGGGGATTTGAGGCGCCTGGCCCGCGCCGTGATCGACCACGGCGCCGCCATGGTCGTGGGGCACGGCCCCCACGTGCCCCGGGGGGCGGAACTCTACCGGGGGCGCCTCATCGCCTACTCGCTGGGTAACTTCGCCACCGCCAGCGGCATAAACGTGCGCGGAAAAGCGGGGCTGGCCCCGCTTTTACTGGCGGAAATAGGCGAGGACGGAAACACCCTGGACTACCGTTTCGTCAGTTTCAGGCAGGAGATGAACAAAGGGCCCAAAGCCGACCCAACGGACGAGGCCGCGAGGGTCGTAGCCGAGCTTTCCCGGGACCTTTAGCGGCCGGAGGGGCGGGGAATCAGAAGATCGCTCCGCCGGAACTCCCGCTCGTCCCCGTGGCTCCCTGGCCGGTCCGCCCCCCGTCCGGGCCGGGCGGATTTTCTCCCCAGAGGTCGGCCGCCCCCATTTTCAAAAGAAGCTTTCGGGGGATGACGAGTTCGTAGGGTCCCTGCGCGTAGGACCAAATCTGGTAGGCTTCGAAGTTCAGCGTGGCTCCCCGGGAGGTGAGGACCATGTGCCCCAGATTGTCCAGCGGCCCCCCCGTGTTCAGGAAGTCGCCGGAGGGCGCCGGGCCTTCGCCGCAGGGTTTATCGAAAACGTTATCCGCCGGCTCGTGCCGCGGGGTCTTGAAGCAGAGATCGCTGTAGGCGTAGAGGAAGAGCCGAGCCAGGCTGTAAGGCGTCCGGGGGAAGAGATCCTTCACCTGGATCTCGCTTCCCGAGCGCAGATCGAAATTGTAGCTTTTGAAATACTGGTTGCCGTGGGGGCCGCTCGTGTATTCGTCGAAGGCGTATAAAACCCCCAGGGTGTAGGGTCCCGCCTTGTAGGACGCGAATTCGGCCGCGCTGTAAGGTTCGGCCGCGGATTCGCATATGTAATCTTCGGTTATAACCCAATCGTATTCCGACTCGGCGTCGTGCAGCACGCCTTCGGCGAGTTTTTCGAAAAACCCGTCGACCTCCGGATTTCCCGTGTTTACGGGATACTTCATCGCCACCGACATGGCTTTGGTCTCCGGACAGACTCGATGCTTGATCGTTTTCCTTTTCGCCCGGCCCGTGAACAACTCCGAAGGGTCCGCCGCTTCGGCGGGCTTGGATTGGGAAAAGGCGCTCTGAGAGAGGAAAAGGGATAAAAAAAGCAAAAAGAGGGCTTTCAAAAAGGTCTTCCGCATGCGTGTTCCTTTTTTGTTGTCAAAGTCCCCCTGAAAAGCCGGGGGCCCGGGCGTGAAAAACGCCCGGGCCCCCGAAGGGCTTTAGAGGGTTTTCCGGTTATTCGCCGCCAGTCGACCGCGCGGGCGCGTTCCAGAAGTCGCGGGCCCCCATGGCCAGGAGCGCCTCTTTGGGTATCTTCAAATGGTACGGACCTCTGAAGCCGGCCCAAATCTCGTAGGATACGAAGTTCGCCGTGGCGCCCGTCTCGGTCAGGATCAGGTGCCCCAGTTTGTCGAGGGAGCCGGTTAGGTTCAAGATCGTTTTCGGGGCTTTCTTGTCTTCCCCGCATTTTCCATCCAGAACGTAGTTGGCCGGATCATGATCGGGAGTTTTGGAGCAGAGATCCAGGTAGAGGAAGTCGTAATACCTGGAGATTCCTTCTTTGCCGTTGGGGAAGAGCTCGGCTATGGTGATTTCCTTTCCCGTCGCTAGATCAAAGTTGTAGGCCTTGAAATCCTCAGAACCGTGGGCTCCGCCGAGGAACGCGGTGGAGGTGATCAAAACGCCCAGCACCCCGGGATTGGGCTTCGAGGCTTCGAATTCGTTGTTCGCGAAGAGGTGTTCGGGGAAATTGCAGGAAAAATCCTTGGCCAGGACGTCGTCCTGGTTCGTTTCGATCAGGTTTTTAATGTAGTCTTGGGCGTTTTTTTCAAAAAACGCGTCCACTTCCGAGTTTCCGGTCTTCCGGGGATAATTGACTTTAATGTCTAAAGCCATTTTATCCGGACAGATTTTGTGTTTGACGGATTCGGTCTTGGTCGCCGTCGCGACGCCCGTAAGCGCCCTGGCGTCTCCGGTTACATGGGCGTTTTTGGGGCAGCCGGATAAAACAAGACAGACGAATACGGCCATTAGGGCGGCGGTCGCGTGTTTCAGCATAATTTCTCCCGTGATTGTCGGAAACAGGTTGGCGCGCTCTCCCCGTTTCATGTCGCTCTCTGTGGAATAAGTTCGGGCGCGGAATTAAGGCGCAAGTTTTCGTCCCGCGCGAAGATGAAAAAATCGACCGGCGTCTTCTTCATCGCTTACGGCGGCGCGTCGCCGCGGTCGGAGTATAATGAAATGGTTGGGTTTAAGAAATAATCATGAGCATATATGCGTTGTGAGAGGTAATTTAGCTTATTTCAGATATAATTATATTCAAATAATAGCCGATATCGCGGTCCGAACGGGAGAAGGCGGCGTCTCCCGAAATAACGCCCGCCGGGCGCGTTTCCGGAAGCGGGTGAAAGAGCGCCCGAAGGGATGAGGGCCTCTGGGTGGCCTGGCGAGCTGAAGGCCTCCGCGAAGGTTTTCCGCGGGCGGATGTTTTTTTTCAACGCGCCCCTTAAAGGCGGGGCCCGGGCGGGAAAACACCCGGGTTCTCCTCCCTGACCGAGGGGCGTTTTGGGTTATTCGCCCGCTATCGACTGCGTGGGCAGGCTCCAGAAATCGTTGGCCCCCATCGCCAGGAGATCCTCTTTGGGTATCTTTAAGGTGTAGGGGCCGAGGTAGCCGACCCTGATCTGGTAGGGAGCGAAATTCGCCGTGGCGCCCGTTTCAGTCAGGACCAGATGGCCCAGTTTGTCGAGGGAGCCGGTTAGATTTAAGAACGCTTTCGGGGCTTTCTCGTCTTTTCCGCACCGTCCCCCCAGGAAACCTTCGATTTCCTCTTCCTTCGGCGCTTTGACGCAGAGATTCAGGTAGAGGTGGTCGTAATACTTGGAAATTCCTTCTTTGCCGTTGGGGAAGAGATCGGCTATGCCGATTTCCTTTCCCGTCCCCAAATCATAGTTGTAGGCGGTGTAAACCGTGTGTTCGTTGGCCCCGCCGCGGAAGTCGAAGGTGGCGATCAAAACCCCCAGCACCCAAGGATTGGGCTTCGAGGCTTCGAATTCGCCGTTCGCGTAAAGGTGTTCGGAGAAAGCGCAGGAATAATCCTTGGCCAGGGCTTCGTTACGGGTGTCTTCGCTCACCTCTTTAATATAATTAAGGGCGTTTTTTTCGAAAAACGCGTCAACTTCCGCGTTTCCGGTATTTTGTGGATAAAGGATTTTAATGTCTAAAGCCATTTTATCCGGACAGAGGCTGTGCTTGACGGAGTCGGTCTTGGTCTTGGAAGCGACGCCCGTCGGCGAGGCGTCGTCGTCGGTTCCGTGGGCGTTTTCAGGAAATCCGGATAAAACAATACAGACTAGTAAGGCGGTTACGGCGGCGGTCGCGTGTTTCAGCATATATTCTCCGGTGATTGTCGGAAACGGGGAGGAGCGGGCTCTCCAGTCCGCGACGCTCCCAGTTGTTAAATCCGTGATCTAAATTAAGGCGCCGGTTTTTCGTCCCGGGCGAAAATGAAAAAGCTGACCGGCGTCCTATCCTTCGAGCCCGGTGGCGCAAGGTCATGGTCTAAATATAAAGAAAATCTCACTAGCGTCCTAAATACGTGAATAACTTGTCAGGGCTTCAGTTTAAACCCTATATATCCGAGCTTTCAGACATCCAGTCCCAAAAATGCTTTGAAACACCCTTTTTTAAAAATCTACGGAAATTTATCTAACCAGCTACTATTCAGTGATAATGATAACAATTTTTAACTATATTTTGCTATAGGATGGACACCAGAAATTTATTTAGGACGCTTGTGAGAAAATCTATATTTTAAATGTATTTATATATGTTATATAAATATATTTAGGATATTTAGCAAGTTAATATATAAAAATATCACACAGCAATGGTTATCAAATAGGAAAAGGAAGCGCGCGGCGGCGCCGGAGTTCCGGAAAACCGGAGCGGGATGAAAACAATCCTTGGCGCGGAGCGGAGGAGGCTTTTTTCGGAAAAAAACCATCCAGGTTCGTGGCGCGCCGCTTCTCGGGTTGAATAGAACCCTCGGGGGACTAGGTTTCGCTGGAATTGAGGGTTATTATAAATCATTGAGCATTAAATATATATAAAATATATATTTAGAGTAATATTTTGATTTTAGTAGTTTTTTTTAAATAATCAACATACTTTTATCCTTCATAGGACGCGCGGTCCCTCTTATCCCGGAGACGATGGCGCCTTTCATTATAGCACGGTTGATGGTCGGGTCGGCTCTTTCCGGGAGCGGCTTCGGAGAGTTTTTTTCCTGGCCGAACCGGTCGCCTTCTCTAAGGACTCGTCACGCCTTCGCCCCCGTCTCCGGCCGCGGGGGTCGAGTCCCATGAACGTGAGGATTTTCAATCCAACGAGAAAATTCTCGGACAAGAAACGTTCACGGGGAGGATTGTTCCGTCGACAGAGAAACGGTGACGCTTCCAACTGAAAATTTAAGCCTCTGGGTTTTTTAAAAATTTTTTATACATAACCTTTGAAGAGCGGGAATTTCCTAAAAACGGGAATGTCGAAAAAATCCGACTTTCCGACCGTCGGATACAAGGCGTGAAGTGGTACGGAAGCCGGCTTCCTTCGGCTAGGCGTCTTAGAAATAATACTAGTTGACAAATATAAAAAAATAATATACGTTGTATAGCTACTCGATCTCTTTCTTGTTGTTTTTATCTCTATGACGCGCTGATAAACGGGTTTGGATCAAATTTACCGATGGAGACGATAATTTATGCTTTACACTTTGATGCATAAAAATATATCTGTAATAGATTTGGAAATTCATCCCGACACCGGAGCCGTTATAAACATTGGTAAAAAGTATGATTTATCCCATACGCCTCCTGGTGTGGTGTTAATAAACGGTAGTCCCGACATAGTGGCTTTCAATGAATGGTGGTTGGATAGAGCGATTCCTATAAGTCGTTACGGAGTTAAACCGTTTTCTCTGAATTTGACATCTTCTTTAGCGCAATGGATGATGGTTAATAGTCTTTGTCTTTCTCTCTCCGATCATTACTGGATAAAACCGGAAGAGAGCGAACTAACTTGGCTGGATGTAAATTTTTTTGACAACGTTTTTTCGGAGGATTTGGGTAATATAATTTTTGAAGAATTATCTGAAACTGAAAATTATGACAATGATATTATTTTATCACGAGATATTTTGAATAAGAAAGTTAAGCGTATTTTTTCTCCGGACGCCAGCACTTCCGGAAATCTTCCGAAAAAATGGAAAATTATCGATAATAAACGAGTTTTATTCAAAGGATCGACTAACCCTTTTAGGCAGGAGCCTTTAAATGAGATTTTAGCGGCTCATATATTAAAAAAACTCAACATAGATCATGTTGATTATTCTCTTGAATATTTTCAAAATAAACCTTTATCCATCTGTGAAACTATGGTGAATAAAGAAACGGAACTGATAAGCGCGTATCAAATTTTATTGGAAGGAAAATTTTACGGCTCGAAATCGATCTATGATAATTTTTTGGAACACTGTGATATTTTGAATATTAAGGACGCCAGGCTGTTTTTAGATAAATTGATTTCTTTTGATTATTTAATTGCAAACGAGGATAGGCATTTTAATAATTTCGGCGCTTTGAGAAACGCCGATACTCTTGAATATTTAGGTATGGCTCCTGTTTTTGACAATGGGAATTCTTTATGGTTCAACCGGATGGAAACAGATATCACAGGTGGCTTTATACCGGAAAGTAAACCATTTAGGAAAAAACACGAAGAACAGATTAAACTGGTTAAAAATTTCGATTGGCTCGATTTTGAAATATTAAAAGAATTAAAATATGATATTCATGATATAATTACCAAGCATTGCTACATAAGCGAACAAAGAAAATATTCCATCTGTGAAGCTTTTGAGAAAAGAGCCATTTCACTGGAAAGATTAGCGAACGCTTCCAAAAATGATCGTTTCTGAATGAAGCGATAATTAAATTAATGACGAATGCGAATTCTCTTACGATTATTGGAATGTAATGATCATGCGTTGTAATTATATAATTATCGAAGCATCCTATTTCAGAGCGATTATCGTTTTTCTCTCAAAATATTTTCCGTGTTTTACCAGATAAAAAATAATTTTTCTAAAAAAATATGTTTATTATCCGTTCCTTCACCTTTACCATCCCCTTGTTAAGGTGAAAAATAAATATGGATTTTTTCCGTTATTCTATTTAAAATAGACATCAGTCTATTTTTCGCGTCAGCGCTGTGAATTTTTATACAAAAAATTATTCTTTTTGTGAAACAATTTTAGGAGACATTATGATTCTCACTTTCGACGTTGGCAACACCAATATCAAGTTCGGCCTCTGGGACAAGGAAAATCTTCTGGGGGACTGGAGGGTGAACACCAAACGGGATCTTTCCGGAGACGAGCTCGGTTTCATGGTGGACGGTTTCCTGCGCATAGGAAATTATTCCATTTCTCAGCTGGAAGATATGGTGGTGGCATCCGTTGTCCCCACCATGCGTCCGGCCTTGGAACGATTTTCCAACAAGTATCTCAAAAAACCACCCATATTCGTGGAGGGGCACAGCCAGAAGATGATAAAGATCGATTACAGCGATCCCAGGCAGGTGGGCGCCGATAGGGTTGTGGTCTCCATCGCGGCCTGGCATCGTTTCCATGAAAGCCTGATCGTCATCGATTTCGGAACGGCCACCACCTTCGACTGCGTTTCCAAAGACGGCGTCTATCTGGGCGGGTCGATAGCGCCAGGTTTCAGGCTTTCCGCCGAGGCCCTCTTTTCCCGGGCCGCCCTCCTTCCCAAGATGGAGAATTTCTACAAGGCCTTGAACGCCATCTGCAAAGACACCGTGAACGGCTTGAACAGCGGTTTGGTTCTCGGCTACACCGGACTGGTGGAGGGCATGGTGAGCAGGATCAAAAACGAAATGGGGGACGATCCGAAAGTGGTGGCCACCGGAGGTCTGGCCGCCCTGTTCGCCAACCATACCGACGTCATAGACGAGGTGCTGCCCAACCTTACCCTGGAGGGTTTGAAAATTGTCTACGACCAGAAAAAGTGGTAGGGGGAAGCCCGGCGCCCCCCTCTTCCTTCCCGAAAATCCTGTTCTAAGTTTATTCTCGCCCTCGGGACCGGCCGTCCCCAAAGAGGCCGCCCGCGGGCGGAAGAGCCTAAGAGGCCTGGGAGTGAAACTGGAATCCATGCCCGAAGAGGAGAAGGGGCGTCCGTATCTCTCCGGCCCGGATTCCCTCAGGCTGGAATCCGTCCAGCGGGGCATGGAGTCTCCCGAAAGTTCGGGGCTACTGGCCGTGAGGGGCGGTTACGGGGCCACCCGTCTTTTAACGTCTTTAAGCGGCCTCTGGAAAAACTTCCCCCCTAAACCCCTCATCGGCTTTTCCGACGTGACCGCCCTGCACCTCGCCCGGATGAAGGCGTGCGGCTGCGGCGGCTGGCACTCCCCCAATCTCACGACCCTCGGGCGCCTGGGCGTCCGAAAGACCAGGGAGGTCCTTTCCGCCCTCAAAGGGGAGAGACGGGAGCCGTGGATTTTTCCTCCCTCCTCCGTCTTCAACTCCGGAAAAGCCCGGGGGCCGCTTTTGGGCGGGAATTTGACGCTCTTCTCCCAGCTCTATGGAAGCGGATACTGTCCCGACGCCCAGGGACATATCCTCCTTTTAGAGGACGTGGACGAAAAGGCTTACTCCATCGACCGCATGCTTACCCTTTTGTCTTTGAAGGGGGCTTTTTTGGGGATTCAAGCCCTGGTCTTCGGATCCTTTGAAAAATCCGACGATCCGGCTCTAGTCGCCGAAATGCTTTCGGATTTCGCCGGGACTCTCGCGGTTCCGGTTATGCTAAACGCCCCTTTCGGTCACGGGTCGGATAATCTTCCCTGGTACTACGGGGAAACCGCCGAGTTTGAGCGGGGGAGCCTCGGGTTCGCGGTCAAATAGCCTGGCCGGGGAGGATAGAATCGGCCGCCCGGAAGGATCTTCCTTTGAAACGTTTCCGGAGGAGTTTAAAGCGCCGGGGCGAAAGACCTTGGCGCCAGCGTGTTTTCGACCTACGCGCGAAAAGTCCGTCATTAATCGAAGGATGGAGAAATCATACAATATATGGAATATTAGTGCTAATTATTCAAAACATGGAGTAGCTTATTTCTGTCGCTGACAACAATGTTCGTCCAGAAATTGACAACGAGACTTGTCTATTTTCCGCTCGAAAGCATGTCCAATTGGCGACATAATAGTAATGGCAAGTGTACAACTTGTAGGGGAAAAAAAGTAAGACTGAAGCTTTACAATATTTAAATATTAAGCAATTAGCAAATTAAGGCTTATTAATTAAGATAGGTAACATTAATAAAGTAAATAATATAATTACGTTTATTTTAATTTCGGACAGGGTTTATAGCAAAAAACGCGCAAACTCTGGTAGCAGAAATTAAACAACTTTCTTTGTCAGAAACATTTATTATGTAAAGGTTCAATCGCGGTTATAGTTAAAGAAGACGCATGCGCAAATAGTCTAAGTTTGAAAAATTATTTAGCGGCATGATACAAAATATTGGATAAATTATAATTTTATATTGCTAATAAAGTATAATGTTTCATAAATTTATAAGAATAAAGGTTTTCGCATAAGCTTCGAAGAAAATTAAGAATTTTTGGTTACCCTGTCGTAAATGGCCCAGAATTAGCAAAGATTACGATATGACACAATATATAGACCATATTTCATTTTTGTTAAACATATAGTAGATATCATCTTCTCAATCAAAGATAAAGAACAGTTGATCCTCGCTAAAAGGGATAATAAGGTCATGATTAGGCAGTTAAGCCATTTTAAAATTTTCTTGCGGCCAAAGCCTGATCTATGAAGAGATTATGAAGGAATTTTTGGAATATGTGACTAAAAAAATCTACACCCATACAATAGATCATAATTTCCGCGCAACCACTTGGCGTAACGACTATTGATTCGCACCTGCGGAATGATGTAAAATAGATTATTCCGGTGGAAAGAATCATCCGGAATTAAGATATTTTCTTATATCTCCCAAAAAGGTCATTTTAAATATCATGTCTGTGGCGCTGACTGTCTTATGGATGCCTAAGAGATTTTAATTGATGATCAAAGAAGCTATGAGATCGAAAAGCTATGGCCAGTTTTGTATTATAGTCCCTGCGGACAAAGATTGAGGAATATGTACCGCAGTTCATAAGAGATATTCAAGTTTTGTTTTTGACCGATAATCAATGTTTAAAAAATATGGATAACCTGATGACGGGAATTGAACATAAAATATTCAACACTACTGGGCCTTGTAATCCATGGGAACATTACATGCTGCCCCCCCCTTGAGCGATTGCCGGATATTCGAGGCTTGATAGACAGGAGACAATATTTCGTCCTTCATGCCCCCCGTCAATCAGGAAAGACGACTGTTGTCATCTCCGCTATACAGAAATTAAATCAGGATGATTCATACTACGCGTTATTTTGCTCTCTGGCTCAACTCAGAAATATGTCCGATGAAAAAAAGGCGATGCGGAAGCTTATCAGCATTCTGAACGGGGTTTTAGTCGATTCTAATGTAGATACCTTAAAAAACATCTATGATGACAATTTCGTGGCTACTGTGACTGAAAAGCCAAATTTTCAGGCTTCCCCCATCCAGGTTTGGCTTAACATTTTAAGCGCGAGACTTGATAAAGATCTGGTCGTTTTTTTTGATGAAGCTGATAGTCTTAAGGAACGTATTTTACTCTCTTTTTTAACTCAGTTGAGAGATGGCTATATAGCAAGAAGCATGCGTAACCCCTTTCCGCGTTCCATAGCTTTGATCAGCATGCTCAACATCAGGGACTACAAAGCTAAAATAAGGCCTGAATCCGCTACTTTAGATTCAACTAGTCCTTTCAACATCGTGGCTAAGGCTCTCACCCTAGCTGATTTCTCCAGAAACGATATTAAAAACCTTTACCGCCAACATACCGTAGAGACAGGACAAATTTTTGAAGATAGCGCCGTGGAGAGAGCGTGGTACTGGTCTGAAGGGCAGCCGTGGTTGGTAAACGCTTTAGCCAACCAAGCGGTTGTTGACATTCTGAAGTGTGATTACGCGGCGTCTATAACTTCGGAACATATAGATCAGGCGGCCAATAATTTAATGAAAATACGTGACACTCATATCGATTCGCTTATGGCCCGTCTCCATGAACCTCGGGTGAAGAGATTTATCGAGCCAATGCTGTCGCTTTCTAAATCTAACACCATTAAGCATAAGTTTAAAGACTCATCTGAATTATTAAGCAATGATCTTCAGTATTGTTTAGATTTAGGACTTATCAAAAGCGACAATATATTGCGCCCTGCAAATCCAATTTACGCCAGTGTGATAATTAGATATCTTAGCAGTAATTATCAAATTCAGCTTATAAGGGAAATATCTGAGAGCGCGATACGAAAATGGATGGATGCCGAAAGTATTGATATGACTGGTTTGCTTAAAGAATTTCAAACTTTCTGGGCGTCAAAGTCTGAAAAATATCTTAAAGGTTTTAACTGTCTTGAAGCAGGTCCGCTCATCCTGTTGTCAGCGTTTTTGCGGAGAGTGGTAAACGGAGGAGCTATTATTTTAGAGGAATACGCTGATGGTCTTGGTTATATTGATATCGATGTCAAATATACCGGACAAAATTATGTAATTGAATTGAAAATTAAAGAAAACCAGAGGAGTCAAGCCCGTAGCCAAGAGCAGATCCTTCGTTATATGAGGGGACTTTCGGTAAAAGAAGGATGGCTTGTGATTTTTGACAGAAAATCAGATAAGAGCTGGACGGAGAAGAAAATATGGAAAACCGTGAATACACCCAAGGGAGAAATAATTCATATTGTTGGATGCTAACTATTCATCCCTGAAAAAGTTTTGATTGTTTTGAAAAATCTATTTTTAGTATTACCCCGACGGATAAATATTAGAAAAATTTGGTAAGAATTTCCGCCATTATTTTTTAAAAGTCCACCGTATTATTTCATACAACGTGGTGAATATTCACGCCCCCATTGACGAGTTTTTTTTAAAAAATCGTTACCTGTTCAATTATAGGTGTAAGACGTTGTCAATTCCTTTATGCTAGCGCAAATTTGCAAGTATATGGTTCGCAATTAGCGTTTTCTATTCCCCCGGCGGCTAAATGTTAGAACGTTAAAATAAAGTATTTCCCTCCGATGCATGGTTTCTGATATTTAACGGCCGGAGTAATAATTCACTATGAGCGATGATGGCGTACAGAGCGCCACGGCTCTTGATATAAGCTTAAATATTTATGTAGTAAATATAATCCAAATTATGAGACGAGAATTGTTTCAGTTTGTCATAGAAAATTTTCCAATCCGGCCCCCCGGCTTTAAAACGATTTTACTTCAGGTTCCATTCACCCCATGACTTACGCCGCCCAGGTTTTATCGTATGAATCAGAGTCGAGCGCTCCGCCTAAATCAAGAGGAAAAAAAAAGACGACTGGTAAGGTGTGGGGTTGTCGCAGTTTTAATTTATTGTTAAATATTAAATTATAACTATGATACGCGCGCCCTTATCAGCGCTTCCTTTCTTTTCTAGATAGCCCCTCAGGCTTCGGCACTTTGATTGATTCGTTAAATCAGTCATGCGAATACCCCCACAACAATTTTTGTCCAAAAAAACCATTCAGTGGAGAGTATATGCAAACGCCATGATATAAATATATCTAAATTAATGCGAAATGATTTGGTTGTATACGAAATGCCTATTCATCAGTGTGGATAATTATTTTTAAAAATTTTAGCGGAGATCGGCGATTAAGGATGACGAAATTGGGGGCGCGGCCGCGAATCAAGCTCCCCGGGCGGGTGTTCCGCGCCCATCCGCTATTTTTCCGGCGTTTTTATCTCCAGGTTTTCCTTTCCCCGAGGACTCTTTTCGCGGGGAAGGCCGGAGTCAGGGGCGCATCGGGTTTTCACGGCCTTACGCCGGTTGATTCTTAGGTTGCGCCTCCGCCGTGCTCACTTTGGAGAAGTCGGCGATGAGCTCGAAGAGGTTGGCCGCGCGGTTGAGGAGGGCGATCCGCGCGTTCTTCAGCTCCGGATCGGGGTCGTCCACCAGCACCTCGTCGAAGAAGGCGTCCACCGGGGCGCGCAGGAGGACGATCTTGTCCAGGAGCTCCTTGAATTTCCCCTCCCGGGCCAATTCCCCGGAGACCTCCTCTAAAGCGGCCACGCTTTTTAGCAGGTTCTTTTCGGCCTCCAGGGCGAACACGGCGTCGTCCCGGGGGAAGTCCTTCTCCCCGAACTTCCTGATGATGTTCACCACCCTTTTAAAGGTCTGGGCCAGATCCCTGAACCCCTCCCGCTTTTTCAAGGCCTCCAGGGCCAGGGAGCGCTGCGTGGCGCCCAAGGGCTCGGCGGAAAACAGGGCCAAAACCGCCTCGGCCGCGTCCGGGGAGACGCCCCGGCCCACCAGGTGGAATTTGAGCCTGGCCTCGAAAAACTTCAAGGTCTCCTGGAGGGCCTCCCTCTCCGGGCGCTTGACCAAGGAGCCCAGGAAGGAAAGGGCCTTCGCGGCGTAGTCCGCGAGGGAGATCTTCCAGCTCTGGTCGAGGATTATTAAAATCACCCCCAGGGCCTGGCGCCGCAAGGCCAAAGGGTCGGCGGATCCCGTGGGGAGGAGCCCTTGGGAGGCGAGCCCGCAGATGGTGTCCAGCTTGTCGGAAACCGAGAGCAGCGCCCCGGCGACCGTGCGCGGGAGCTCGCCTCCGGAGCGCAGCGGCAGATAGTGCTCCCGGATGGCCTCGGCCGTTTCGGGCTCCTCGCCCTCGGCTAGGGCGTACTCTTTTCCCATGACCCCCTGCAGCGAGGGAAACTCTTTGACCACCCCGGTCACGAGGTCGCATTTTAAAAGCCCGGCCGCCCTCTCCGCCGCCGCCTTTCGGTCCGGAGCCGCCTCGGAGGCGAGCGCCGAGGCCAGGGCCCGGACCCTTTCCACCTTGTCGCGGTAGGACCCCAGGCTGTGGTGGAAGACCACGTCCTTTAAATCGTCCAGCCTGGCGGAAAGGGGGATCTTCTTGTCCTCCTCGTGGTAGAAGCGGGCGTCCTCCAGGCGGGCCCGCAAGACCCGCTCGTGGCCCCGGCGCACCACGTCCATGTCCCGGGCCCGGGTGTTGTTCACGGCCACGAAGTAGGGGGCCTGGCGGCCCCGGCCGTCGGTCACCGGAAAGTAGCGCTGGTGCTCCCGCATGGCGGTGGAGGAGACGGCCAGGGGCAGATCCAGGAAGGCCGCGTCGAACTTCCCCAGAACCGCCGCGGGCTCCTCCACCAGATTGGCCACCTCGTCTAGGAGCTCGGGATCGGAGACGGCTAGGAGATCGGCTCCGGAGCTCTTCAGAACCGCCTCTATCTCCCTTTCCACCGCCTCCCGGCGGGATTCGAAGTCGACTAAGACGCGGCTTTCCTTCAGGCGCTGGCGGTACTCCCCGGGGGAGGTGACCAAAACCTCCCCGGGAAAGAGGAAGCGGTGCCCGCGGCTCACCTTGCCGGCTTTGACCCCGGCGAAGGAGAGGGGCAGCGCCTCGCCGTCCAGGACGGCCAAAAGCCAGTGCGCCGGCCGCACGAAGGAGTAGTCCCCCGCCCCCCAGCGCATGGAGCGGGGGAAGGGGATGGAGGAGAGGAGGGGCGGAACGATCTCCGTCAGGATCTCCCCCGCGGGTTTGCCCGCGAGGGAGCGCCGCACGGCCAGGTAGGGGCCCTTGGGGGTGTTGAGGGTGAAGATCTCGGATATGGGGACGCCCTGGCCCCGGGCGAAGCCCGTGGCCGCCCGGGTGGGGTTGCCGACGGAGTCGAAGGCCGAGCTCAGGGGGGGGCCCGTCACCTCCTCCTCGACGTCCGGCTGTTTGGAGCTGAGACCCCAAACGCCCAGGGCCAGGCGCCTGGGACCCGCCCAGACCTCCACCTTTTTGAAGGAAAGGCGGGCGTTTTTCAGATCCCTTTCCAGCCTCTCCTTCATGAAGCCCGCGGCCAGCCCCAGGGAGGAGGCCGGTATCTCCTCGGTTCCTAGTTCCAGGATGAATTCCGACTCAGTCACGGTTGACCTCGAAGCGGCCCAAAAGGGGGTGCCCCATCGCCTCCCGCTGGGCTAAAAAGAGGCGGCAGGCCTCCCGGGCCAGCCGCCTCACCCTCCCGATGAAGCGGGTGCGCTCGGGCACCGAGATGGCGCCCCGGGCGTCCAGGAGGTTGAAGGCGTGGGAGCATTTGAGGCAGTAGTCGTAGCCGGGAAGCACCAGGCCCTTGTCCAGCTGGCTTAGGGACTCCTCTTCGTACATGTCGAAGAGCCGGAAAAGCATGGGAACCGAGGCGGTCTCGAAGTTGTAGCGGGAGTACTCCACCTCGCCTTGATGGTGCACGTCCCCGTAGCGGGCCGTGCCGTTCCAGTCCAAATCGTAGACGTTGTCCACCCCCTGGAGGTACATGGCGAGGCGCTCGAGTCCGTAGGTGAACTCCACCGGCACGGGCTTCAAATCGAAGCCCCCCACCTGCTGGAAGTAGGTGAACTGGGTCACCTCCATGCCGTCCAGCCAGACCTCCCAGCCCACGCCCCAGGCCCCCAGGGTGGGGGACTCCCAGTCGTCCTCCACGAACCTTATGTCGTGGTCCAAGGGATCGATCCCCAAAGCCTTGAGGCTCATGAGATAGAGCTCCTGGGATTCGATGGGCGAGGGCTTCAAGAGCACCTGGAACTGGTAGTAGTGCTGGAGGCGGTTGGGATTCTCGCCGTAGCGCCCGTCCGCGGGGCGCCGGGAGGGCTGGACGTAGGCGACGCGCCAGGGCTCCGGGCCTAGGCTCCGCAGGGTCGTGGCCGGGTGGAAGGTCCCGGCCCCGGCCTCGCTGTCGTAGGGCTGGCGCAAAAGGCAGCCGCGGTCCGCCCAGAAGGCGGAGAGGGTCTGGATCAGATCCTGAAAGGAGAGGGGGGGCTTGGAACTCATGGGCCGGTTGAAGCGCCTTTTTTTATCCGCCCCCGCCCGGGGATTGGCTTTCGGGGGGGGCTTTGGTTGTCGATGGGGGAGGGGGAAGGGGCCCCCGCCCCCGAAAGAGGGGGGCGGGGGCCGTTCCGCCTCCGGATTATAGCCCAGGCGGCCCTAAAAGACCAGAGCCCGCCCGAAACGGGGCCTCGCGGAATCGCCCTCCTGAAAGGGGAGGCGGACCCGGGGCCGGACCCGGGCGAGGAGCATCCTCCGCTCGCCCCCGTTTTTCACCGGCGGGAAGGCCTTCCGGAAGTTTCCGAGGACCCTCGGATCGGAGAGGTTCAGGCTATGCGTCCCCCGGCCCCGGGTCGCGTGGTAGAGGAGGGCCTTTCCGCCGGAAACCAGGATGACCCCGTTGTGGTAGTAGGAGAGGCCGGCGGGGAAGCGCCGATCCGGCTTGGACACGGCGAAGAAGTGCGTGGAACCCTCCTCGAGGGAGGCTAGAAGCTCGGGAAAGGCGGGGGAGTGGATGTCCGCCCCCAAACCCGTCGGGCGGCCATGGTCGTTTAAAAAGAGGGTGGGGCCCGCTTCCGGCAGAAGCTCCGGGGGGTCGAGGCCGGCGAGGTTTAAAACCGCGTCCAGACCGAAATCCCAGTCCTCCCCCCACGGCGAGCCCTTTCCGGAGTCCTGGAAATAGTCCCTTCTGGCCTCCTCCAAGGTGAAGTTTTCGCCCAAGAGGAGGCGGGCGGCGGCTAAAAGGAAGCCCGAGCAGTTGAGGCCGGGAGTCTGGAAGACGCGGGACTCGTCCGCCCAGAGGGTCCACCCCCCCAAGGCGGAGACCGTTCCGTCCGTCCGGTAGGGGACCCCCAGGAAGACCTTCAGGAGCCCCTCCGGGTCTCCGGAAAGGGGCTTTTTCAGGCCCCGGGGCAGGGGAACGCTCTCCCGGCGGGGCTGGGAGGGATGTTCCCCCCGCGGGGGAGGCGGAGCGGGCGGCGAAATTCGCGCCGGATCCGTTGGAGGCGTTCGAAGCGGGTCCGGAGACGGATCCTGGCCCCAGATCCGGCCCGCGGAAAGGAGGCCGAAAAGGAGCGGAAAAAGGACCCTGAGGATGAGTCTGCCCCCATTCCGGGGCCTGGACGGGCTGGTCATTTTTCAACCGGGCGGGCTTTCCCGCCGGAATTTTAAAAAGAGGGGGCCTAGCTCCGGTCGCCCAGGGCGGCCCGTCCGCTCTTGGGGCTCCCGCCCCGTCCCTTCCCCTTCTTGCCCTTCTTTTCCGGCTCCTCCGGAGCCTCTTCCGGGACGTAGCCGAAGGCCGGGTTCTTCCTTATGTACATGACGCGGTGGCAGTGGGGGCAGAGCCGGATGCGGTCGTTTTTATAAAGCTCGTTGTAGAGCTGCGGGGGGATGTTCATGTGGCAGGCCAGGCAGGTGCTGTTCTCCACCGCGGCCAGGGCGCGGCCCGGGCGCCCCTCGGCGGCCTTGCGGTAGATCCGGGCGCTTTCCCCGGGGATGTCTTTGAGGATGGCCTCCACGGCCAAATCGCTTTCCTCCACGCGGCGTTCGGCCTCCCTTAGCTCCCTTTCCAGTTCCGTCCGGGAGCTGGAAACGGCCCCCTCCTTTTCCGGAAAGGCCTCCTCCAGGGCCTTTAAAACGCCGTTCATCTCCTCGATTCCCGCCATCTCGCTTAAATACTTCTCCTCGGTTTCCCGGGTCCTGGTTTCTATCGTCTTCTGGTCCTTTTCGAAGGCCTTGTACTCCCTTTGGTTCCGAGACTTCTTCCCCCTCACGATGTTGCTCTCGTTTAAGGCCTTGAGTTTCTTGAGATCCAGATCCAAGACCCGGGCGCGCTCCTCGGCCAGGGCTATCTCCCTTTTGCGGTCTTCGAGCTCTTCTTTGAGTTTTTCGAGCTCCGCGTCCAGGGCGGCGATCTTCGGCGGGGCGGAGCGCAGGGTCTCTTTGAGCTTCGCGGCCTCGGCCTCGATTTCCTGCGCGGCCAGAAATTTGACGATCGTATCCTCCATCCTTTACTCCTAAGAAAAAAAATACGCCGGACGCTTGGGGCTTTCAGCCCCGCGGCGTCCGGCGGGCGAAGGGGCTTCGTCCGGCGATGAAAAAGACCCGGACCTCCGGCGCCAAAAGTCTTTCAAGTCTCAAAGCCAGACTCTCCATGCCGGGGTTCTCGGTTTCGAAGTGCCCCGCGGAAAGGACCCCCAACCCCAGATCCAGGGCCTCCAGGGCCCGGTGGTGGCCCAGTTCTCCGGTCACCAGGATCTCGGCTCCGGCCTTTTTGGCGGCCTCGAGATAGGCGCCGCCGGATCCGGGGAGGAGGGCCGCCCGGGTGACTTCGCCGGGCGCGTTCCAGGCCAGGGGGAGGTGTTCCAGCCCCAGCCGCTCGCGGACGAACGCCGCCGGATCCCTGGGCTCGTTCCAGGAGCCGACGAGCCCGAAGCCGTAGCGGCCGGAAAGGGTCGCCGGATAAAACTCGAAGGCCGGCTCCTCGTAGGGGTGGGCGCGCCGCAGCGCCTTGGTCACGGCCTCCCGCCTACTCGGCGGAAGCAGCGCCTCGATTCTCAGCTCCCGGCACCTGGTGAAAATCCCGGGCTCGCCGGCGTAGGGCAGGGCGTCATCGCCGGGAAGAAAGCTCCCCACGCCGGGGGAGGAAAAGGAGCACTGGGAGTAGTCGCCTAAGTCGCCCGCCCCGGCCGCGAACACCGCGTCCATCACCTTCTGGGAGACATCCTCCGGAACGAGGACGACGAGCTTTAAAAGATTCAGGGGGGCCGCCTCGAGAAATCCCTCCGGCCTCAGTTCCAGTCTTTCCGCCAGGGCCAGGCTCATGACGGCGGCGTCGTAGTTGGTGTGGAAGGCGACGACCGCGAGGCCGCCTTTGATGGCTGCGAGCAGAGCGGCGGCGCGGGGGTCTCCGGTGTTCAGGCTTTTCAGGGGGGAGAAGATCAAGGGATGGTGGGTGATTAAGAGCTGCGCCCCGCCGTCCAGGGCCGCTTTAACGCTTTCGAGGGAGGGGTCGAGGGAGACCGCGGCCCATTTCACCGGGGCGTCCGGATCCCCCGTCTGCAAACCGGAATTGTCCCAGTCCAAAGCGAGGGCGAAGGGGGCGATTTTATCCAGGACCTGGAGGATGTCGGATACGTTCATGGCGTGGGGGAGGGGGGCCGAAAAAGGAAAACGCCCGCGTCCGGGCGCATGCGGGGGCCGCGGCGCCCCCGGCCGGAGGGCGGGGGCCGCGTCGTTTATCAGATCCGGCGTCCGCGGGACGTCCCGCGGGGGCGCGGGCGGGGACGGCGGAAAGCGGGGGCCGGAGTCGGCCGCGCCGCCGCGGCGGAACCGACGGCGGGGCCGGGTTCCCCCCGGAAGGGGGGCACGCGCCGGAATATAGCACGGATCGCGTCTTTTTTCAAGATCCGTTCCGAACCCGAACGCGGGGCCGCGTCCGCCGCGGGCGGGGGCCGAGCGGCGGATGGGAAGGCGCCCGGGGAAGGTGAATTCGGCCGGGAGTCGTCGTTTCCGCGCTTGGAGGCGGAACGCGCCCGATTAAGGAGCGGGAGCGGCGGCCGCCCTTGTTAAGTCGGACGCCCTGAGAAAATTCGCCTCGGGCCGCCGGGGAGCGTGATCGGGCCTTCCCGGCTGGTCGGAGACGCGCCTTTCCCGGGACTTCCCGAAAGGGCCCCCGGGTCGAAAAGACGGCCGCGGACGGCCGCCGCGGCCGACTTTCAAAATTTTTCGCGCGGAAGTGAAAAAAACTTGACAAAGGGCGGTTTGGCTAGTAAAGTACAAATAGATAATAACAAATTGTTATTATCTAAATATTAATAAGCGCCCGGACGTTACTCGAGCCCGCGCCGCGGGGAGACGGAGATGAACGAAAAAGAATTTCTGGCCCGGTACCGGGCGGAGGACTTCGACCGCCTGAGTCTGGCGGTGGACGCCGTAATCTTCGGGGTGGAAACGGACCTCGCAGAGGAATCCGTGAAGAAGCCCGACAGGCCGCGATTGAAAATCCTTCTGGTAAAGAGGAGGGAGCATCCCTTTCGCGGACTCTGGTCACTTCCGGGAGGCTTCGTCGGCCTAAACGAGACGCTGGAGGACGCCGCGTTCCGCGTCCTTGGAGTCAAGACGGGGCTAAGCGGTCTCTATTTGGAGCAACTCTACACCTTTGGAGAACCAAAACGCGATCCCAGAACCAGGGTCGTGAGCTGCGCCTATCTCGCCTTGGTGGATAAAACCGTCTGTTCGCCGGACGCCCCCGTGAACGGCGATAAAGACTGGTTTTCCATCGTTTTCGACCAAAAAAGCTCCCTTTTGACTTTGTCGTCCGGAAAAGAGGAGCTCGCCCTCCCCTTGAGAGAGGAAAGGAGACTTTTGGGACGGGTCATGGAGATGCGATGGCTGGTCGATGGGCCATCCCCCCTGGCTTTCGATCACGCGGCGATAATCCTTTCGGCCCTCTCCAGGATCAGGGGCAAGGCCGACTACACGGATTTAGTCTTCTCGCTCATGCCGGAAACATTCACTTTAAGCCACCTTATGACCGTCTACGAGATAATTTTGGGAGAAAAACTGCTCCCCGCCGCTTTTCGTCGAAAAATCATGGACAAAGTCGTCCCGACGGAGGACTTTGTGCGCCATAAAAAATTTCGACCTGGAAGATTGTTCCGTTACAAAGGAGCGGACGGAGAGTCTCTTAATGGAGGAAATTTATGACCGCTGATAATGCCGCGCTTCAAAAAGAAGCGTCTTTCCACATAAAGATTTTTAGGGCCGCGGCCCCTTATCTTATCTTTAACTGGAAGCCTTTTGAGATAATTTGGCTCATTCTCTTCGGCACCGTCGCCGTGGCCCTAACCGTATTTTACGACAGCGGATTTTTCGCCTTCACCGTATACCTGGCTGGAATAATTTGCGTGGTGTTGGCGGCCAAGGGACACATCCTAAACTACGTTATAGGCCTGTACAACTGCTTTGGATACGGATATCTTTCCTACGCCAACGGATTGTACGGGGAGATGTGCCTCAATTTCTTCTTTTTCGTCCCCATGGCGATTGTGGGTATGATGGTTTGGAAGAGAAGTCTTAAAAAGGAGAGGGTTCGCATGCGCGCTCTAAGCCCGCGCCATCTCGCCGAACTCGTCTTTCTCATCGCTCTCGCGGTTCTGGCGGGAGGCTGGTGTCTCTCCTTGATAGAGGGCCAAAACACGCCATATCTGGATTCGGCCACCAACGCGCTATCCATAAGCGCGACATTTCTCATGACTTGGAGGTATAAGGAACAGTGGTTCGCGTACATCGCCTTGGACGTCCTGACCATAGCCATGTGGTTTTATAGAGCCCTGGCCGGCAGCCCCGAGGGAATTCTCATGGTCTCGATGTGGACGGCTTACCTGATAAACGCGGCGTACGGCTACCGTGTCTGGAGCGTAGGCGCCAGGGAGGACGCTGAAGATATGGAAACTTCAAGCTAACGATAAGACACCGTTTTCATATACACCAGGACTTAAATATGCGAAAAAGGCGTGAATGGAAGAGGGCGTTTTCTTTTAATTCTTCAAACGATCATCCGCCGGGTCGATATTACCCCGGCGGATGAAAGTTAGAATAATGTCGGTCGGAAACCCCGTCCTCATACGTGTATGTTCCAACATCCAACCGCCGAAGCGATATCAAAAAAAGCTATTTTTAGGATACGTTGGAGCGTTTACAGGTACTGTCTAACAAATAACTTACAGCGTAAGGTTTATTCGCGTTTAGATGTATTTTTCGGATGAGGGCTTGTTGAATTTAGAATACCACTGTTATTAAAAAGGGAGGAGATGATGATTTTTAAAACAGGGCTAACTTTGGGAAAATTCGCCCCTTTTCACCGCGGGCATGAATACCTTATAGAAACCGCCTTGAGGGAAGTGGAGAAACTCATAGTCCTCATCTACGACAGCTCTCTTACCAGGATTCCCCTCTCGGTTAGAGCCGAATGGATCCGCCGCCTGTACCCCCGGGTCGAAGTTTTGGAGGGCTGGGGAGGGCCGGAGGAGAGCGGTCGCGGAAGGGAGGTGGAAAAAAAGCAGGAGGATTACGTCCTCAAAGCGCTGAACGGGAGAAAAATCGACGCCTTTTATTCCAGCGAATTTTACGGGAAACATATGAGCTTGGCGCTTAAGGCGAAAGACAGACGGGTAGATGAGGAAAGACGCGCGGTACCCGTCTCGGGAACGCTTATCCGGAGGAATCCCCACTCCTTTCGACATCTGATGAATCCTCTGGTGTACAGGGATCACATCACGCGGGTGGTTTTGGTGGGAGCCATGAGCACGGGGAAAAGCTCTCTGGCCGAAAAGCTGGCTCTGGCGTACGAAACTTCATGGATGCCCGAGTACGGACGGGAGTACTGGGAGAGCCGCCAGGTGGACAGACGTTTGAGCCTCGACGACCTTGAACGGATAGTCCGCGTTCACCAGGAAAGGGAGGATGAGTTGGCGGCCTCCGCCAACAGGTATCTTTTTGTGGACACATGCGCCATAACGACATATCTTTTTTCCCTCGATTACCATAAAACGGCGACTGAGTTTGTGAGGGACGCGGCGAATAAGGATCACAGGCGTTACGATCTCTTCTTCCTCTGCGGAGACGACATACCATACGATGACACCTGGGATAGAAGCGGGCCGCAGAAAAGAAGCGACTTTCAAAAACAAACGGTGGCTGATCTTCTGGAACGTAGAATACCCTTTATCCCTCTTATGGGAAGCCTGAACGAAAGAGCGGAAAAAGTTGGAGCTGTTTTACGTGTTTTTGAAAAATACGCCAACTACTTCGGACGATATATGGCTTAACTATCGACGTCATTTCGAACTTTTGTTTACGGGTGGTGGCGAGGGTTGAAGTGGATTTTGGCATCTTTATAACCACTCTATTTGGTGTCGCGCCATAATAAACGACCTCTTTAAGTAAGGATAATTGCCAAAGAAGAAACGCGGATAATGCTAAGTATCCGGATATATCATTAAGAATCACATCTCCGGAGGAGACGAATGAGTTCCGAAAACGAAATCATGGAAAAGATCGAGAACATATTAAATAGAAATATTTCAAAATTATTTCTCAAGGCGAAAACACTAGGCGCGGGATTTTCAAACCTCTATTTCCGCGGCTCCCACGGCGCGCTCGTCTTCTATCTAGGATATAGTAATTTTCAGATCTCCTTGATATTCACCCATCCCTTTCTCAACGGTTGCGGTGGCAATTGAGAAGGTTGAATCTAGGATCCTGACACCTGTTTATTTCATATGATATATTCGTCCGTTGGTAAATTGTCCCGTCGAAGGATAGTATCCGGTCCGTTTTAAAGAAACCGGCTGTGTATGCGCCGTTAATCAGGATTATAATGGACAATTCTGGATGAAAACAAAGGCCGAAGATCCGATTTCATATTGAACCTGGATGCGCGACAGAGCGATTAAGACGTCGCTGGTGGTTGTTGTCAGCTCACGATAAAAATTTCATACTTTTGAAGTGACTGCAAAAACCCCTGAGGTATTCGAATATGTGAAATCTACTTCTTTATGTACTAAATATTTATTAGATTTATCCCATATTTTGTATATCGCCTCTATCAGCATGTCAATGACTGACTTTTTTCATACGGATGCGACGGGATAAACCAAGGTAACGTAGGAAAGAAGGAACTTCTATGATTACGACTTAGCTAGTTTTTGATATGGGAAAGAATAATGTAAGTTCTTTTAGATGTCATGTAATACTTTCATTTATATCAAGTACGATTTGGCGTTACTAAATTGATTGTGTTTATTAAGTACGCATAATATATACAATCAATTGAGTGAAGCTGTACATTAAATAATGATGCAATTAATGCTACTGATTTGTTTCCCCTGAAAATGGAAAGTCCGAAGAGCCGTTAATTTTGATGATCGGCTCCCTTATGTATAATCTCAATATAGCGTGAATAACTAAATAGGCGATTGCGCTTACCTTTTGTTAGTTCTTCTGCGATACCAAGTTTCATTAATAGATTTAACGATTTAAAAATTGTTTTTGAACTAATACCGGTTTTTTTAACTAAAGTAGCGTAAGTTGCGATGGGTTGTTCCAACATTGCTCGATAAATCGATAAAGTTGACGCTGTCGCCCGACCGAGAGCGCTTATTCTATCTAGGTCATGATTTGTGAGCTCAACAAGAGCCAAAATAGTTTCATGAGCTTTATTAGCGGTGTAAATAACACCGTCCGCAAAAAAATCGAGCCAAGCCTCCCAGTCACCTTTCAACCTTACATTATTAATAAGGGTATAATAGCGATCCCGGTGATTCTTAAAATAAAGACTTAAATAAAGTAAAGGTTTATTTAGGACTTTTTCCACGCACAACAAAAGCGTGATTAAAAGACGACCTAGTCGGCCATTTCCATCCAAAAACGGATGTATGCTCTCAAACTGTACATGTGCCAGGGCGGCTTTAACAAGTGATGGAGTCACTGACGGTTGGTTGTTCAGAAACATTTCAAGATTGGCCATACATGACAGAACTTCATTGGGAGGTGGTGGTACGAACACTGCGTTCTCAGGTTGTTTTCCACCTATCCAATTTTGAATACGGCGGAACTCACCTGGACTCATGTTGCATCCTCGACCATCGCTTAACAATACACGATGGACCTCACGGATAAGCCGGAGAGAAAGGGGTAATCCTCCTTCCAAAAGGCGAAGTCCATGCTCAAGAGCAGCAATATAGCGGCTGACTTCTTTCACATCATCTAGGGGAACTCTTGGGATCTGGTCAACCTCGAAAAGAAGAAGATCTACTAGAGATGATTGAGTTCCCTCTATGGATGATGAAATAATCGCTTCTTGCCTGACATGCATGTAAAGAAAAAAGGAAATATCCTGCAACATCGATGACAAACTATCCAGCCGTCCCAAAGCAAGAAGAGCCTTATCAAACTTGTCATGTAATTCAGGGGCCCATTCAATAGGCGGCATGGGCGGCAGATGGGCGGGGATAAAAGACCTTATCTTCTTCTGACCCAGTGTTGTTATGGTCACATAATGACCCTGGTTTTCTCGGTTCAAAGTTTTGCCTTTCTTCAATTTAAAATTTCTTTGAGCTATATTTTCCTTTGACAACATATTATAAAATAAAAAATCTGAAACAACAATGCAAACATAAATTATAGAATATAATACATTGTATTAATATATTTTACAGCATAAATAGTATAATAATATAGATATTTATATGTTAAGATAGCAAACAAAAAGTTTTTAGTAGAAAATTATGTTGAAAAGTAACTAAAAATACATCTCGGATGATAAATACTGGATCAATTTTCAATAAATTTGCTGAAAACCGCATATATTCAAGATTTCGGAGTTCTTGCGCCCAAACTGCTTAGGAAGACTATATCTGAGATTTGAGAAATAATGCAATACATTTCATACTAATTATCTGTTTTATGCATATATATATATTAGATATTAAAAAGACGAATTTATATTTAGAACCTAGTGGAAAAATATTTTTCAGTTATCTTTATGACAATCAAATTTGGCTTGATTTTGACAAAAGACCTTCTCACATTAGTTTTATAAAACCTGTTCAAACTTAAATTAATATTATTATGTTATTTAACTAATTAATAATATCTATATTATTTAGTAAGTCTTAATTTTATAATTAGATAATATTTAAATATTCTAGATCTTATATATTATGTTATTTTCCTCTATAGTTGTACATTTACCATTACTCCTTTTTCGCAAATTGGACATAATTTCGAGCAGAAAATAAACAAGTTTCGTTGTCAATTTCTGGACAAAAACCAGTAGCACTAACAGCACAGCCATAAAATATATTTGATCGTTAAAAATATGGCCTCTTAATCAAAAAATTTCTGGGGGTAATGGCAAAGTAAAATAAGAGTTGATGTTATTTTACTTATAGAGATTTTCGTACAATAACATCTGGTAAAGTACCGGAAAACTGCTGAATTGCATGCTCTTATTATCACCCCGGCGGACAAAAGTTAGAATGTTAGGATGAAGAGGTTCCCCCCGCTTTCTGGCTTCTTTCTAATATTTAACCGCCGGAGTAATAGCCAAATTAACTCAGACCCAGGTAGGCGAAAAGCTGGGGATTGAGACTGAAACCGTATCTCGCATGGAAAGCGGGTTCATCTCGCCAACCTTGGAGCGCTTGGAGCAGTTCAGCAAGCTCTACGATTGCCCTGTCATCCTTTTCTTTCAGGATGACTCTGATAGCACTAACAGCTTCGCTCATACTTTAG
>JAISMF010000095.1 GCA_031276865.1 Deltaproteobacteria bacterium
TTCACGACTTCGTTCACGAGTACTTGGGTTTAAGATTCAAAATGTCCACCAGTCCATACATCTCGTACAAGTCTTTGTCCGTGTAGTGCTTGTATTTCTTGGTTTTCCACTTATGTTTCCTTCCCAACCAATGGCGAAACCGGCTCACAACATGTTTACTTATCCCTGAATATGCCGAGGATACGAACCCTACGCTGAAGTAGTTGGCCCATCCCCTCACAACTTCATTGACTTTCTTCACGATGTAACTGGCATCCAAACTGCCCATGTTAGCGGCAGTCAGGTCATGTACTTTTTCTTTTAGACTGTCAATCTTCTTCCGCGCTGGTTTGGCGCCGAGGCGCCTTTTCTTCTTCTTCCACGAATACAACACCTTGAATTCGTAACCCAGGAAGACAAAGCTATCACCCGGCAGGGTCGCTGCCCGAGTCTTTTCTTTGTTTACTACCAACCCGAGTTCCTTTTCCATGATGTTGATCATCGTTTGCAAGTAGGCATCCAAGTCCCGCCAATTGCATATAACCAAATCGTCAGCGTAGTTGATGATTTTACCGCTTAGGTAGCCGTTACCTCTAGCTTTCCTTCCCAGACTTCGGGCTTCCCCAATATCTTGGTGGGTCGCCTTCCGTAACTTTCTTTCGAGGCCTTCTCGATGTTCACTCACGTTGCAACCTGCTTACTTGCGGCCCCCCTAAAGGAGACTTTACACCTTGAGCCTAAGTCATTTCGTCACCTCCATGGCTTTCAAGGTTACTACCGGCCGGACCAGCCCAGTTGCAGGGCGGGCATCTCAGCCCGCTAGGTACGCGCGCCTTTACACGGCGCACAAGACAAATTTTACATACCGGCAAAAGATTCCATCGCCGCTACGACTCATATCATTAAACCCGTTTCCACCAGATTTAAAAAATTACACATTAATGAAACTTTTTGAATGAAACTCGCCGAGGAATTGGGCCTTCCCGTGGCCAAATCGGATATATTAACTTTCAATAAAGTGGATGTTTACATTACTGAATGATATGATATAAAGGTTTTGTATGACGGCACTATTCAAAAATTACATCAAGAAGATTTTTGCCAGGCGTTAGGTTATCCTAACGCCAGAAAATACGAATCCAGCGGTGGTCCCGGCGTAAAACAATGTTTAAATTTTATCATAAATAATGATATCAGCGATCAAACAACGGCTAAATTACATTTTTCCCAACTCTTAATTTTTAATTTTATAATTGGCAATTGCGACGCGCATGCTAAAAATATTTCAATATTATATGATTTTGACGGTAAAAATATTATCAAACATAGTTTGGCTCCTTTTTACGACCTGGTTTCCACAAAAATCTATAAAAACTTATCTTGCGATCTCGCCATGTTTATCGCTAAAACAAAGGACCATGGATTACTTTGCAAAGAATCGCTTAATTTATTAATAGAAGATCTCCAATTTGAAAAAAAAGACTTTGGAGAAATGGCGTTTTCATTTATTCAAAATATTCAAAATATTCAAAAGTCAGTCCGAAAAATTATGAAGATATACAGTTACCATGATGAAATATGTCAATTTCAGAAAAATATATGCCGTATAATAAATACTAATTGTGAACTATTTCTGAATCCCTTACGTGAACTATTACATTCACCAAAAAATAGGCCTAGACCTTAGTTATTATCCAAAAAATTTAGATGATCTTTTATATATCTAATTTATTCACACGTTCCATGACTTCCGCGGTACGGATACGACTAAATAAAGCGATATCGGGACGTTTGCCAGAACTCTTAATATTACTCCAGTGGTAAAAAGTTAGAAAAATAAAATGAAATTATCGCCCTCATTTCATTACTTTTTTCAATATTTACCCTCCGTGATGATATTTTGAAATAATATCTTTTAACTTTTAACCGAACTAATTTTCATCTTCGTGATTGACGCTCGTCAAGGAAAAACTTCGATAGTTGTATTTTTACAAATTATTCAGCTAATGGACTATACGCTGTTTAGAATTTCTTTCAAATTTTGTAAGAGAACCGCCAACGATTTCCGCCGGTCGTCTTTCCATAGGCGAGTGAAAAACGCTTTAGGCCGATTTCAGGAAAAAAAAATCACCCGCCCGGCGCGTGGGCGCCTCCGTCCGTAATCGTCATCCGGATTAAAGCGGCTCCCTCCCGGCAAAAAATCTCCGATGACGCGTCTTTCACCATCATTTCCGGCCTATAATAGACAACCAGCTCCGAACTTTCCATACCGCCCAAAAGCTCCGCGCGCTCCACCGGACCTCCGCTTGCGGCCAACACCTCTTCTTTAGGATTGAAATATCCGAAAAAAACCACTCTGCTTTTAGGCGCGTTGGAATTCAATTCGTTTATCAAAGACGCGTCTCCGAAGGCGCCCTCTACGGGAAGAACCGCTTCGAAGCGCCCTGACTCGTCATAGCGCGCGAAAAAGTCGCCGATTGTTCCCAAGCCCAGCCCTTTTCGGTCGCAAGATCCGTAATTTTCGGGATTGAAATCATATTTTTCCGCCACTCTGGCCGATTCGCGTTCCGTCATCTCCCCTTCGCTTAAGAGCCAGGTGACGTCTCCCGCCGGATCCTTTTCCGGCTCCCCTGAAAGCGACTCCGCCTGGTTTTCCAGAACAACTTCGACCGTTGGCCGTTTATCACCCCTTTCTGCTGATACAGGGACGGGGCCGTTTATCCGCTCTTCCGAAGCTCGGACGTTTTCATTTCCCTTCGCTTCGGATCTTCGGGAGTTTCCCCCCCCCTCTCCTCCGGCGGGGACGACCCCGGAGGGAATCCCCCGGGGCTTTCCCCGGCCTCAACGCTTTCCGGCGGCGTGTTGTTGGGGGCGAAACCCCCATCCTCCGTCCCGCTCTCCTTTACCTCGGCCGAATCGCTTTCCGGAGCCTCCGGGGCCGCCGCGGCGTCTTTTTCCGGCTCCTCTTTTCGCCAGTCGTCGATATCCATTGTCACTTTCACGGCCAGATAGCCGCTTTTGCAGTAAAGCTCCAAAGCGGCGCTCCTGGGAGCCAATTCATCGTGGAAATTGAAGCTCAGACGGGTGATATCCGCATGGCGGCCGTATTTAACGTTGGAGACCGGACCGAGACCGTCCCGGTAGTCGCTCCCGCGGGCGGAATAGGAACCGGAAAAATTCACGTAGGCGACATTCCGGTGAGCTCTTTTCCTCCTTAAGTTTCTAAAACGCGTCTTTCCCAGAACCCCTCTGAAGGGGGCCTCCATGATATAGATGTTGGGCCCCTCGTAGCGGCTGGTGAATTTTCCAAAGGACCCGGATCCGGGGCCCGTGGCCTTTAAATCGCAGGGAGAGTATCCCGGAAGCAGGGGATCGGCGTCCGCCGGGGTCTCAGTCTCTTCGGGCTTTTCTTTTTCCGGGCTCTCCTTTGGAGCGGCTTCTTCGTCTTGGCGCGCCTCCGCCTGCGCCAAAACTCCGGACGAAGCGCTTTCACGAGCGTTTTCCAAATTTTCAGCCGCCGGCGGAGGCGCCGACGCCTCTGACGGGGTCGCCGACGCCTCTGACGGGGTCGGCGACGCCTCTGACGGGGCCGGCGACGCCTCTGACGGGGCCGGCGCGGCTAAAACCGCGGAAGACTCCGGCGGAGCGGAAGACTCCGGCGGAGCGGATGACTCCGGCGGAGCGGAAGACTCGGGAGGAGCGGAAGACTCCGGCGGAACGGAAGAATCTGGAGGAGCTGAAGGCTCCGGAGGCGCGGGCGCGCTTTCGATAATTTCCGGGTCGCTTCCCTCCACGACGGGTAAGTCGCCGGATCCCGCCTCCTCGTCCGGCGTTTCAAAACCTTCGCCTCCGGGGGTGAGGCGCGCGGCGAGAGATTTATCCCGGCACAAAACCTCGATCTTCACCGCCTCCGGGGGTTTCCCCCGGCGGTAGGTGAAGCTCAGTCGGGTGAAATCCTTATGAAAGCCGAAACGGACATGCCTCACGCCCGAATTTGGGAAATTCTCCTCCGTTTTTCCGGCCGAAAGGCGCCCCTGAAAGTCCACGAAACTCACGGCTCCGTCGCGGGAACTCAAAATGTTGTCGCTTTTGAAGGCCCCCAATTCTCCTTCCAGCTCCGTTAAAAAGACGTAGCGGCCTTCGGAATCCCTCCCGAGGGCGATGCCGGAAAATTTTCCGGAGCCCCTTCCCTCGCCTTGGCAGGGGCTGTAGCCTTTAAGTTCAAAGGGATCCTCCGCCGGATCGGAACCCGGGGCGCCCGCCGGGAAAACGTCCGCGGCTATCGCTTCGCCGGAAGCGTCCGGAGAGGTAGTCTTTTCGGGCCTCCCCTCCGGATCCGGAGGACTCTTTTGAGTCGAATCTAAGCGAGGGGGCTTGGCCGGTTGGGAGCTGTGGGAAGGGGGGGGATCGGAGGCGCTTCCGGTCGGAGTTTCCGCCGGGGGGCCCAGAGGGCCCGCTAAATTACGGGAAGCGCTGGGATAGCTTTCCAGATCGGGCGGCAAGAGGGGGGTGAGATTTTTCGCCCCTCCGGCCGGGAAGGCTTCCGGAGAGGAGGCGGCTCCTTCGCCCGCCTTTTCCGGCTCGTTAAAAGAGAGGCGGATGGCGATTTTACCGTTCCCGCACCTAAGCTCCACCAAGACCCTTTCCGGGACCTGGTTCTGGTGATAGTTGAAGCTCACCCGGCGAAAACCTGGATGGACGCCTAGGCGAACGAAACTCACCCGTCCCGACTCTTCCGGGCTCAGGTGGAAATCCTTGATTTTGTACGCCCCCTTGAAGTCCAGATAGGTGACGTTTCGGGAATGGCGGCGGATTTCCTCGTTTACGGCGACCCCTCCCAGGGAGCCTTCGAAGTCGATAAAAAAGAGAAGGCGGCCCCGCTCGTCGTAGCGGGCCGAGAGAGCCCCGAAGGATCCCTTTCCCGGCCCCGAGTCCGCGGGCGGACAAGGGCCGTAGGCGGCGAACTCGTCTTTCTTTTCGTCTCCGCTCCCAATCACTTCCCCGGCCGAGGCCGCGGCCGCGCCCGTTTCCGCTTCCGGACGAATCAGGGCGGCGGGGGGGGTGGGGGGCTGTAAAAAGAGATTTTCCTCCGCCCCTATTTCCGGGACGTCCCCCATCAACACGTAGATCCTCCAGGAGACCGCCAGAAAGAGGGCGAGAAAAAGAAACGGAATATATCTGGTCCCCCGGCGCGTCATGGCGCCTTGACGATGCTCCTGGGCAGAGCCGTCCGGCTCAAACTCAGGAAATTAATCACCGGATAGGCGCCCTCGGCCTCGGCCGCGAGGGTGACGCGGGTGACGCCCATGGCCTCCAGCTGATCCCGGTGATCGGGAAAATCGGCCGGCGTGAAGACGAAACCGTCTCCGGCTATCTCGTTTAAAAAAGTGGGAAAGCCGTTTTCCGTGTCGTAGCGGATGGATAAAGAGAGGCTGGGAAAGTCGATTTCCACTCCCGTCTCCCCGCCGCCCGCGGGTTTCCAGACGAAGGTTTTCGAGACCGGGAAGTTGTAGTTCTCCAGGGCCTGCGCCTCGTTTCCGCTCTTAAGGTAGACGGTGGTCTTCTCCGGCTTCTCTTTGGCGCCCGGATCCACCACGGCGCCCGTCACCGTGAGCTTCACCTCGTAGCTCTCCTTAAAAGGCTGCACGGCGTTCTCGGAAGCCCCCAGGGCGGCTATGCTTAAAAAGTCCGAGCTGAAGGGGAACGGCGTCCCGTTCCAGGAACGGGGGACGAAGCCCGCGAGGCCCTTCCGCTCCAAAAACGGCGCGGCCGGTCCGTTCACGAACTTCATCACCAGCCCCGCGGGGCCGTAGAGGAGAGCCTCGGCCTCGTCTTGGCCGTGATACATGACCGGCATGTAGACTTCCGACTCCCAAAAGGTGTTAAGCGAAGCGGCGGCGCTTTCGATTAAAAGAGTCTCCATCCTCTTTAAAGCGATCCGGCCCGTAGTCAGAAAGACGTCCTCGGCCGAGGAGCCATCGGGGTGCTTGTACACCGAGCTTTCATAGCCCTCCAGGGCGGCCCGGGCGGCCGCGAAGGCCGTTCCGGCCGAGCCCGCTCCGGTTGAAGGAGTTCCGGGCCCCGGGGCCGGGGCGGCCCCGGGGGCGGCGCTCCCCGCCGCCTTTCCGCCGGACGAGTCCGGGGCCCCGGCCGGGGCGGCTTGGCCGCCCCCGTAGAAGAGTCCGGCCAAACCCAGTCTCTTTTCGGCCGGGCCGTTCAAAAGGTCCACGATCTCGTTTTGGGCCTTGATGAAGGCCGAATAGTAGGTCTCCGCCTGGTAGACCCGGCCCACGAAATCCGTGCGGTAGTAGACGTCCTTAAAGCTCCCCCGAAGGCTCTCCATCACCTCCCCGTAGGAGCCCAGGCGTTTGAACGCGGGAAGCCTGGAGGCCTTGGAAAGTTCCGCCCGGGACCTAGCCCAGATGCCCACGCCCAAATCCAATTCGGCGTTTTTGAAAAAGAGGTCCTCTTGGTCCTCGTTTAAGTAGGGAGCGAGGTTGTCCGTAAAAACCTGTAAAAAACGCTCGTAGGGCTGAAAACCACCCGCCTCGCGTTCGGCCGCGAGATCGGCCGCGCTCTGGGCGGAGCGCACGTTCGCGGCCACGCTTTTAAAGGATTCGTAGAAGGACGTCCAGTTTTTCACGTATTCCCGCTCGTAGGATTCCTGGTAGGCGGAAAAGCTCGAATCCAGACCGCTTTTTTCGGCGCCGTAGACCTCCCTTAGCTCGTCTAAGGCGCTCATGACGGCATTTCGGCCTTTGAGGGTGTAGACTCCGGGGACCTCGGTCGACGCCCCTTCGGGTATGTAGGGGGCCATGCGGGCCAGATTGTCCATTCGGGGCCAGAACTCGTTTAAAGGCACGCTTTGAAGTTCCGGAAGATTCCGGGCCCAGCGGGTGATCCAGTCCATGGAGCTGCCGCTGTTCACGCCAGCGGCCAGGGAAAGGGATTCCCTCAGCCGCGAAAGCGGATGATAGGGCCTTACCAGCCTATCGTCGCGCCGCAAATACTCCATCAAGACCCGACAGAAGCCCAAATCCCAATAGGAGGTCGAGGGGCCTTGGAAGTCTTCCGGCAAAAGGGGAAAGCCGCCGGCCAAGGAGAGGTAGTCCTCGCCCCTTTCCCGGGCGTTGAAGACCGAAAGCAGCCAGAGGATCTGCCGCAAGGTCATGGAATACTCCAGGGAATCCCCGTTGGGAATGGAACGGAGCTGGAGATCGAGGCTTCCGATGAGCTCGTCCACCAACACGTCGGCGCTCGTGATGAAATCCCCCTCCACCTCGCTAATGAAGCGGTCCGCCCGATCGGAACCTAGGCCCCTCACTTTGTGCCTGGCCCGCGCCTTGTCCAGCTCGCCTAAGAAAAAGTTCAAGGCGTTGGCCTGAAAAAGGGCGTTTCGCGGCCCCGCTCCGGATCCGGAGAGGGTCCCGGCGGAACCCCGCACGGAGACGCTCACGGCGGACACGTCCCGGTGAAAGCTCACGTTTTTATAAAAGAGGAAGCCCAAAACGCCTAAGATCAGGTAGAAAACCAGGCAAAATAAGGCGAGGCGTTTGCGGCCCCTACCTCCCGGAAGATTGAGGCGTTTAGCGAGGGAAGCGTTCTCCCCGAGGGTCTCGTTTAAAAAACGGGTAAAGCCCGGCTCCGGCGCGCCTAGCTCGGGGCCGGAGGCGGCGGCGGTGAGGAAGATCCCCCGCGTCTGCGGAGGGGGGGCGTAGGGCGACTGCCGCGAGAGCCCGGAGAGATACACCGAGAGGGGTCTTTCCAGCCGGTGGAGGGACGCGGGGGCCAAGAGAAGGCGAGCGAGCTTTTCCGGCGGAGAGTCCAGATCGTCAACCAGGAGGTTTCGCATCCTCCTACCCAAAACTTCCGTGGTCTTAAGCGGAGCGCCGCCCAACTCCTGGGGATCGATTAGAACTCCCGCCGGGGAATCCGCCTCGATCCCGCGCACGGCGTCCCGCAAGCCGGCGAAGCCTTCCAGTTCGGTCACCAGCAGATACACCGGCGCCGAGGCGTCCGTTATCCGCATGAGGATATCCAGGCACTTCCTCTCCCGGACGCTTAAATTTAAAAGATCCCCCTCCCTTTCCCGACGCAAAAGTTCACCGGGCGTCAAAAGAACTATCCCGTTTAAAGGTATTTTCCGTCCGGTCTTCACGAGGAGCCCGGCGAAAAGCTCCCAATCGGCCATCTCCCGGTATTCCGTTCCAGCGCCGGAAGAGGCGCCGCCGACCCCGGACGACCCTCCTTTGGCGGACGGGCTTCCGCCCCCCGGGCGGAAGCCCGCGAGGGGTCTAAGGCTCATCCCGGCGCCTTCCCCTTCCTCTTGGCCTAAGGCCGGAACGGCCGCCCCCACGGGGGCGGAAGAAAAGGTTCGGGGCGGGGCGGAGGCGGCGCTTTTGAGAAAACCGTAGGGCTCGAGAAAGACGTTTCCGCCGGAAACGTACCAGTTGAAGCCGGGACCAACGCGGGACCCCTCCTCGCCGTCCCCCGCGTTTAAAAAATCCGTCACCGCCCCGCTTTTCCCCAGAAAAGTCCCGGAGGAATCGGCGTTGGGCTCCAGAAACAAAAACCAGTGGCCGTCCGCCGCCAGATCGCTCTCCTTAGGGCCGGCGGCGTTCTCGAGGGCGCTAAGACCCCGGCGCCAGTCTCGCTCCAAAAGGCTCACCAGGACATCCTCCCTCTCGCTTTCCCTTTCGGTCACCGCCACCCTCCGGGCCAGGGCGCGGCGGGTGAAGGAGGCGTAAAGGGAGGTGGCTATCCACCAGAGAAGGGGAAAGACCAGAAAGACCAAAGGCCCCAAAAGCGCGACCGCGGGAGACCACTGGAAATACCAGGCCACGGCGAGGAGGGCGATCCCCGAAACGAAGGCCATGATAAAGAGAAGGATTATGAAGAAAAACTTTTTCAAGGGCGGACCGGAAAATATTTTTCAGGGTCGCGAAACGGCCGAGGGAGCGGATTTCGGACGCGCGGGGGGGGTTACAAGCTTGAAGGAAAAACCGCCCTCCCTAAACCTTGACAGGTCGAGCCGCGAAGGGAGGCGCGGCCGGAAGACGGCGGACTTAAATAATCGTTTAGAAGGGGAGCTTTTCCACGATCTGAAGCGATCGCAGATAAAGCAGCCCCAGAACGGATAAAGGGATCAAGATGTAGAGGAGGATCCAGCCGCGCTCTTGGATGTAGGCGAGGATCCTTTTGAAAATTCCCGTCCGCGGAGAGCTGGCCGCGTCCGGGGCGACATTCTCCCGCCAGGCCGCGAGTTGCCCTTTCGCGAGCTTGAAAAGCTCGCTAAGGACGTTTTCCGTCCCTCCGCCGGAAAAGTCCTCCCGCTCTCCTCCGGAGCCGGAAAAGAGATCCCCCCGCGGGCTGGATGAAGGGATCTCGCCTTCCTTCTTTCGGTCGGAAAAGCGCTCGCCCTCGTCTTTGTCCAAAAAGCTAAAGGGGAGGCGTCCCTCCGTCTCCGCGGCGGTTAAAGGGATTTCCCCGCCCTTCTCGCCGCTGAAAAAGCCGGTATCTTCTTCCCCCGCCTCCTTTTTCCCGGGGCCACGGCTCTGGCTGTAGCGCCCCTGGAAGCCCATGACGAGGCAGAGGGCGAAGACGTCCAGGACCCCCTCCAAAGGTTCGGGGCCATGGCCCGGATTTTTCCAGGCGAAAACCGCGCTCTCCTCCGGGCCGCCAGGAGGCTCGGATCGGCCCCCGGGCCGATCCGAAGGCGGGACGCTCGGGGAGGCCGCCGGAAAGACGGGGGGAACGGAGAGGGAAGGGTCCCCGGCCGGGATGGTTTCCACCGGGGCGGCGCCCGGGGTAAGCCCCCCCGGTCCCTCCTCCATTAACTCCCGGCGCCTTTTTAAGAGATCTTCCAGACGCCGAAAAAAGAGGCTTCCCCCCTGGTTGGTGTCCAGATAGGCCCGCTGAAGGGAATAGGGGTACCAGTCCTGGCCGTAGGCGGAATAGGTTAAAAGCCTTTCGTCCACCCAGACCATCACGGCGAGGAGGGCCTCCCTTCTTTCTTTGTCGCCGTAACCCGGAGGCAAGGGAGCCTTCTCCTCCTCCTTTAAGAGTTTTTCCAGGCCCTCCCGGACGGTTTTCAGATCGCCCTCCCCGCCGGCGGATCCCCCCTCCGGCGAGGCCTGGAGGGCGTAGTGGAAAAACTCGAAATAACGCTGCGCGAAACGCATGGGGCACCCGGGTCGGTTGGCTTTGTTGGAGATGGTTTTTGCGCGGGCTTTTAAAGGCCCTTTTGAGGACGGCTTTCTTTAAGGTTTTCCTAGAGGCGGTTTCCCACCAGAGTAAGGGAGCACTTCTCCGGAGCGTTGTCCCAGAATAAGGCGAGACGGCCGCTTTTCACGGCCTCCTCCCAGAGGGGGTCCTCACGGCGCACCGCGAAATAGGCCGTGCCGCCGCGGCGGGGGAGCCCCACCGGGGCGTCCCTTAAGGAGTTCAAGGCGATCCCGGGGAGGTTGTAGCTGATGATGCTCTGCAGCCTACTCTGGGAGGAGAGTTTGGCGTAGTTCACGAGGGATTCCCGGGCCTGGAGGAGGTTTCCCTCCGTGCTCAAGGATATCCAGGCGGTGAAATTCAGATCCATCCAGTCGGGAAATTCCAAGTTGAAGTATTCCCCGTCCCGGCGGAAGGCTATCATCAGATCCGGTCCGGGATTGATGGAGTCCAGGATCCGCGCCGCCAGGTTGCGGGTTTCAAGGAAGCCCGGATAGGGATCCAGGTGATCGTAGGGGGGGAGGGCCTTGCCGTTGCCGCTTAAGGACTCCCCCAGGGCGGAAACCCCCGGAGCGAAGATCGTGAGCTCCGCCGCCATCTCCCGCAAGGCCGAAAAGGCGGTGTAGGGGTGCAGCGCCGTGCCGTTTAAAAGCCCGTGCAGCCTGGCCGTATGCCGGGAGACGATGAGGAGGGTTAAAACGAGATTCACCCCCGCGTCGCCATCTTCCCGCTTGCCGCCGCGGGCGGGACCGGTCTTGTACTCCTCCAGCTGCCGCCCCTTGGCCCTTAAGAGCTCTAAAACGTCCGTTAAAACGTCTCTTAGGCAGCTCTCGGGATAAACGGCCAAGGTGGGCGGGGCGTAGATCGCGGTCCGCGCCTTCTCCCCCTCCCGGTAGAGCTTGGCCAGGGGGATGAGGTAGTGCCCCTCCTCGGCGGCTTTGAGCTCGGGGCCGAAGACCAACGAGGCGTTGAAGACCATAGTCTCCATCTTGGTTCCCGGGCCGTCTCCCAGAAGGTCGGGGATCTCGGTTTCCCCGATTTTCACGGAAAAGAGCCTCCCCCCCGCCCCGGTTCCCTCCTTTTCGCCGGAAAAGGCGTTGGGGACGCTTTCGTTAAAGTAGGGAACCGAGAGGAAGACGTCTAAAAAATCGTCCGGATTGGTCCAGACCTTCCGAAAGGAGCGGCCCTTGACGTCCACGTTTTGGGGATAGAGGAGCCTAAACCCGTTGGGCAGGTAGAGATCCATTTCCTGGATGCTGAAGTCGTAGTTCAAAAGGGCGTCGGCGTTAATCCGGAAATTCACCATACCCCAGGGCCAGGGTATGAGGGAGTTTAAAAGCAGATTCAAATGCCCCCGCCGCTGCAGCTCCAGAATCTGGAAATGCTGCGGCTCCAGAAAGGTGCCTTGACGCCAGAATATGGGTTGATGGAAACTCATCTCGCTCTCCGTCCCTTTTTTTCGGTTCCTTCTCTTTCTCCGTTCCGACTTCCGACATAGGTTTCCGGCCGAATCCGGTCTTTCGCTTCGGGCCGGTCCCGGTTTTCGCGCGCCGCCGGTCTTCTCACGCGCCGGAGATCTTTCCGCTTTCCCTCGGCTTCGGTTTTTTTTTAAACCCCACCCTCGCCCGGATCCCATCCGGCGCCCCGAAGCCGGCCGGATCGTAAGCCTATCTAGGGCTGAGGCGCCTGGCCGGGCGCGCCCGGCCGCGCTCTGGTGGACGAGGTGGATCTGGTGTCGGGCTTTACCAGCGATTCGGGATCCGGCTTTAAATAAGGCGGAGGATCCTCCTTAACCTGAGCGGGGGAAGCCTGATTCCGGGGCGGCGCCGGCTTGGGAGCCGGGGCGGCCGGTCCTCCTTGCGGCGGAGGACTCTGAGGCCCGGCCGGCGCCGGCGCTCCGCCTTGAGGAGGAGGAAGAGGAGGAGGAGGAGGACTCTGAACTCCGGGCGCCGGCTTGGGAGTCGGGGCCGCCGGACCGCCTGGCGGCGGAGGACTTTGGGCCCCGGACGCCGCCGGACCGCCTGGCGGCGGGGGACTCTGGGCCCCGGGCGCCGCCGGTCCGCCTTGCGGCGGAGGGCTCTGGGCCCCGGGCGCCGCCGGGCCGCCTTGCGGCGGAGGGCTCTGAGTTCCGGGCGCCGCCGGGCCGCCTTGCGGCGGAGGGCTCTGGACCCCGGGCGCCGCCTTCGGCGGCGCCTCCCCCTGGTAGCACACCGGGCACGTGTCCGGAGGCTTGGGAGCCTCGGGAGGCTTATAATCCGAGGTCTGCAAATCGTAGGTCTTCTTGTCTTTGAGGAAGAAAACCAGGGACTGGCTCTTTAAAAGAAGCCAAGCCCGCATCTCCACCAGCTCGAAGGTGTTCGCGAAAATAAGCCGGTGGTGCATGATGTAGGGCACGGCTATGAAGGCCGCGCCGCCCGGGGCGGTGAGCGAGCTGTAGCCTCCCGCCACCCCCAGAAATTTAGTCCCCCCCAGGCGGTCCATCCGCAGATCCTTCATCTCCCCCGGCTGGAAAAAATACCTCTCCGCGTTCACTATCCCCGTGGGAGACGAGGCCTGCTGGGCTCCCGGGGTCTGGGAGGCCTTCGGCGGACACTCGGCGAGCTCGGAAAGACCCCCGGAGCTCGCCATCTTCCCTTGAAACCAGGCGGAGTCGCTCAGCTGATAGACGCACAGGCTCAAGGCGTTGGGAACATCCATGGTGAGGTTCAGATCGGAGTCCGCCATGACGCCTATGGTAATGGCCCCGGGAGCGTAGCTGTAGTTGAGATCCCCCGGATTTTTGGCCGGCGGCCCCGGAGGCGGGGTCGCCGGCGGGGCTTTGGGGCCGCAGGCCAAAAGGAGGAGGCCGGATAAAAAAAGCGCTCCGGATAAAAGGAGGAGGGCCGGAAGATGGCCGCGGCCGGATGAAAGGGACCTCCCCGGCCGCTCCGCTCCGGGAAGCGCCGAAGCCGGAAAATCGGAACTCATTTCCCCTCCGCTTTCATGGAGCCCTCCGTCCGGCCGCGGCCGGAGCCCCGGCGAACCGGGCTTACGATGCGCGCCCCCAAGTCTTTTCCCGGCGCGAGGAAGGCCGAGATCCCGAGAGCCCTCTTCTTTTCCCCCAGAGAGAATCCTCTCAGGCCTCCGGGCCGCGCGTTTAAAAGGATGTCGTAGACCAGGGGTGAATCCACGTAGCGCTCCACAGCGTCCTCCACCAGGGCCCGGGAAGCTCCCCCGGGTGAAAAGGCCTGGAGCTCGTCCATGTCGTTTATCTGGAAAATCAACCTAAATTTCCCGCTTAGATCCGGAGCGGTCCTTCCCAGCATGGCGGAGACGCCGAGGCCCGCGGACCGCCCGCCCAAGGCCGCCCTCTGGGAGGGGGGTATCTCCAGGGTCCTTAAGACGCACTCCTCTATTTCCGTATCGGCGCCCTTGAGCCGGCCGGAAAGGTAGGCCGCGAGACCCGGGGCGTGGCGGACCTTCGCGGCGAAAAGACGCAGGTAGGGAAGATCCCCGAATCTCCTCCCGGCCAGATCGATCATGCTCTTGTGCGGGAGCCCCAGAAGGGCTCTTATGATGGCGAGGGCGAATTCGTCTCCGGCTTCCAAAATCCGCAAAGGAAAGCTCGAGAGGAAATAGCTCCGGGCGTGCTCCCGGTAACTGAAGTAGCTTAAGAGGTCGAAAAACTCCCTTAAACCCTCCCGGTCGTCTAAAACCTCCTCTAAAATTTCCCGGGCGTAGAAGGGGGGAAGGGGCGAGGCCGCGCCGTAGAGCCCCATGAAGGTCACGGTGAGGCGGTAAAAGGCGCCCTCGTCGCCTTCCCCGGGGCCCTCGATTTTTTCCGCGCCGATCAAATCCGAGGCCGGAAAGGAGAGATCCGTTCCGGCGCGGATCCTGGCGCCGTAGCGGAGAAACTCCCCGAAACTTCCCCAGGAGCCCCCGGAGACGCGGTAAAGGAGCCGCAGGGCCTGGAAATAGGAGAACTCCTCGGGCTTTTTCAAGAGCTCGTCCGTTAAAGGCGAGAGGCGCCCGGAGGAGCTCAGACCAGTCTTTTCGTGCCCAGCCGCGGATTCCAATTTAGCTCCTCATGCGAATTCTTCTCTACCACCCTCAGTCTGGAATAGGTGTTTATATGGTGAAAAAGACCTAAGAAACGGTCCAGAGCGTCGCCGAAGAGGCGCATGTCGCCCATGGAAGCGAAGCCCGCCAGATCGAGGGTGAGATCCAGCCTGTTTCCGTGGACGGGGCGGCCCCGTAAAAAATAATCCTCCCCCGAGCTTTCCAGGGCGGCCACGGCCTCCAGCCTCTTGCGGTTTCCCAGCCGCCGGGATACGTCCGTATCCCCGGGGAGGGCGTACTGATCCAAAAGCTCCCTTAAGGTGTCCACCGTTAAAAGGGGCGCGAGGTTCACGAAGAGGTGCGAGAGTATGCTCCAGTTCCTACCTCCCTCGTCGGCGTCGTCCACGTAGCGGGTGGGGGGGATGATGTTGGAAAAAGTCGCCATGACCGGGGATCCCTCGGCGGGAACCCTAATCTCCCCCGTATGCAGCTGCTCGGTCACGCCGTAGTTGTTGCACTCCAAACTCACCGAAAGGGTCTCGTTTACCGGCTCGGCGTCGGGCAGATAATGGACGGTGATGTAGTGCTCCGCCCGGCGGCTCTGGATGGTCTTTTTCAAAGACACGCTGTAGCAACCTCCGCCCTTCTCCCTCTCGGCGTAGCGCTCGAAGGGGACGTAGGTCCTGGCCTTCCCGTCCCGGCCCCTGGCCGCCACCTCGAGGACCCGGTAGACGCTTATCCGGCCGCTTTCGCTATCCTGGGGCCGGAGCAGGTAATCGTTGCGGCGGTGGTCCACCTGCACGGGAACGGCCGGATGCTTGAAGACGTTTATCGCCGGGACGACGTTTAATAGAAAATCCTCGGGACGCATGGAGGGAAGAGAGCCTTTGAAACCCTCCAGGAAAAAAATTAAATTCAGCCTGTTCCCGCTCAGATCGACCCGCTCCCTTATTCCGGAGATCTCCAGGAAAAGAAACTTATGGGGGAAGGCGAAGTAGTCCCGCATGAGGGAGAAGGCCTCCTGGAGCCTTTCCTGGGGCGTTCCGGCGTTTTCCAGCCCCCCGGCCTCCAGGGAGCCTTCGGGAAGCGCCACGCCGCCCGAAATAGTTCCCGCCTCGACTCTTTTCGCGTACTGGAGGATGATCCTGCGCCTCTCGCTCGCGACGGCGTACTCGCCGTCGAAGTACAAGGAAAGGGTCCCCGGGAGCCACGCCGAAAGGGGGGCCGACGACTGGATCGTTAGAGCTATCTTCAAAACCCCGCTGTCCAGCCTTTCGCTTTTCACCTCCGTCACCCCCGCCGGAAGGATTAAAAGATCCCGGGTCACGCTGAAACGGGCCGTCGCCCCGTCCACGGGAATGGAGGCCACCTCGGAACCGGCCTTGAGCTTGATTGTCTGCGTGAAACCCTTGACCGGCTGGAAGCGCATCATGGTGCAGCTGGGAGCCGGAAGCAGCGCCTGGGGGTAAAGAAGAAGCATGAGCGACTGGATGAGCCGGGGGAAACCCTCGTCCATGGTGCGGCGCACCATGCCCGACATGAAGGCGACGCCCTCCAGGAGCCTCTCCACGTCCGGATCGTCCCCTTTGGAACCCAGAAGGGGGGCGATGGCCGGATTGACCCGGGAAAACTCCCGGGCCAGCTCGCGGATGTTGTTCAGTTCTTCCTGGTAGTAGTTCTTTATCAAAATACAACCCGTCCAAAATTTTTCCGGGTGCCGCCGCTTTCCCTAGGGAGAAACGCCTCAATGCGGTGGCGGGAAGAGACCCCGAATGGGGAGGGAAAAACCGCCCCGAAACGTGAGAGAGGCGGGCTGAGATGATTGGTCTAAACCTCGGTTAGGCGAGCTTGAAAGCCTTTTACGGAACGCGGAACCAAGAAAAAGCGTCGACCGGAGGGTTGAAAACTGACGGCCGGAGAAAGAAGAATCCCGAAAAAATCCGGTAAATTTCATCTCCTTATCCGCACGCTCCCGTCCGGGGCTATGATCGTGTTGAAAAGAAGTTCCCTTTTTATGTCGTTTATCATCATGGAACAGCTCAGGGAAAAGTCCAGGATGCCGCTTTCTTTGTTTCCCTGGTTGTAAGTCACCTCCACGTTGGAGATCCTGGGCTCGTATTTGGCGATCACCTGGGCGATCACGCCGGCGAGTTCCCTTATATTGTCGAGATCGCTGCTTCCCATGACGCTCGCAAAATCAGGCATGCCGAAGTCGGGAGCGCTGCGGGATGTGCCCTGATGGGTGTTCAGGATGAGGCTTAAGTGTTTTTCCAGGGAAAGGGTGAGTTCCTCCGCGCTCGCCGCCTTCAAGCTTTCGCCCCTCTCCGCCGCTTTTAATCTCTCTAGGAGTCTTAAACGCATTTTTCACCTTTGAGAGGATTAATACAATAAGAATAAACGCTTTAAACAAAAGCGGCAAAAACGCTCTTAATTTATCAAAAATACGCTAAAGTTGCAAGAATCTAAAAAAATTTTTTAGTTTTAGATTGCGTAATCATGAAAGCCGTTACGGATTGTTCCTCAGTAGCGCTCAATATTTAGTGTTATATTTAAGCCGCAATCCATATATAATTCGCAACTGAAAAGTCTGAGTTCAATCCCGCTCGTAATTTGAAAAAATTATCCCGCATCGCGCGATAAGCATATAACGAACCACTTCATTTAGTATTCATGAAGCCGTAAAATCTTACATAACCATTCCCCCCGCCGAACGGGACGGAGGGACGGGCGGCGGAAAGGATGACGGTGTGTAAACCCGCCTTAAGGCTTCCTTCAGCCTCGGCTCCAGCGTTAGGATCGCGGAGCCGAAAGCTTACGCGGCTTCATTCAGCTCGGCGATCTATTGGCGGGAAGTCGCTTATAAATCAATTTTTCGCGACATTCTTCCCGCCATAGTAGGTAGCTCTCTTCCTAAATCCATCACTTGTAGTTGCTCGCCTTTGAACTTTTTGTAACAACACGCATTATCAATACCTATGCAATACAATATATTTATATATAAATATATTTATATATATTTTATATAATATTAATAAAATATTATTTTAGGATTAATTACTCGTTAAACCATTATAATTAGGTTTAGCCAGCGCGCGCAGCCGCCGTTCACGGGGATTTTGGCGTCTGACGCCAGATCTGGGGGCGATGAGAAAGGCGGGTGGCCGGAGGCGAAAGGTCCGGCCCTCCCGCTCGCCCGCGAACCGCGCGGGAAGATCCGCCAGGGGGGCGACCACGGATTCCACCCGGGACGGTCCACTGAGGTGAACGGGCGCTTAATCATCTGGTATCAACTTTTTAAGGTAGCTACTGTGTAATCAAGGATAAAGTTTAGTTGTATCGAGATTTAAAAAAATTTAAATTGATTATTTAAAAACTCTCATGAAAAGCTACGATGGCGTTCACCTCGCCATGCGAAAGCCCCCGGATGGCTTTTCATAGGAAATAACACATGACATCCACAGCAAAATTTTTACGATCCTTCACCGCGCGTTGATATTAAATGAAAAGCATGTATTTTTATTTTCACAGGCTTTCCAGTTTCTTAATATCCTATTACTCCGGCGGTTAAATTATAGAAAGATTCCCTTATATAAATAGTAACACTGATCGGCGTTATTCTTACTTTTATCCGCCGGGGTAATGGTAAAATATTCATGCGTTAACTAGTTAAAGTTGAAAGGACTCACCAATCGGATTAAGACGATATTCGCTTTGTCATTATTACTTTGTGAAAATATTAACGACTTTAAATTTATAAACATTAAATAACATGAATATGTTAATAATATTTTTTGTTTTAAAAATTTAAAACAATATACTTTATGAGACGCATAGCTTTATTATGTATCTTGCGTTTTATCTTTTGTTACTTAAATAATTTTCATAACGGTTTTTTAGCGCGCGCGTTAAATAAATTATTTCACAAATCAAATGCCGTAACAGCTACCGTGACTGTGTTGGTCTTATGATAAAATTTGAATAAGCTTGCCATATTACTCCGGCGATTAAATATTAGAATAAAGCCATATATTATGGGGAACCGCTTCCTTTTAACGCTTTAACTTTTACGCGCGGGGGTGATAACCTAAGATTATGCATTTAGCGATTCCGACGTCACCATGAAACTGGCGGACACAGCTTAAGCCGCCGAACATAATTTTTGCGAGGATTGACAAAAAGACTTAAAAACTTAAAAATAATCCTCGAAATGGAACAAGCGTGACAACTTCACAAACGCTCCTATCCACTTTTAAAAATTAAATTTTGGAACGGAAAACTCGTATGAAATTCAGCTAAAAATAGCGCCCGTATTTGCGGAACTTACCAGTTTACGATAACGGGCTAAGTAGCTTCCTTCCGGCACTGGTTTTTCAACAGGTTTAAATGAAGCGCGTCTCTTTTCTAAAACACTCTCTTCTACTTTCAATTCCAGCTTATGGTTGGGAATATCTATGGATATTATGTCCCCATCCTGCACTAATCCTATTAATCCTCCGCTTGCCGCCTCTGGAGAAATATGACCTATGGACGCTCCCCTGGAAGCGCCTGAAAACCTGCCGTCTGTAATTAGAGCGACAGAACTATCCAGTCCCAGCCCGGCCAGAGTGGCGGTGGGAGTTAACATTTCCCGCATGCCTGGCCCTCCTTTGGGTCCCTCGTAGCGTATCACTAGCACGTCTCCTGGCTTAATCATTTTATCTAATAGAGCCTGCGTGCAATCCTCTTCTCTGTTAAAAACTCTGGCGGGACCCGAATGGACCATCATTTCAGGCAATACCGCTCCCCTTTTCACAACAGCTCCGTCCTTTGCCAAATTTCCCCAAAGTATGGCCAAACCTCCATCTGGAGAATAGGCATGCTCTTTGTCTCTAATTGTCTCAGGATCCAAATTTTTGACATCCTTCAAATTTTCTTCGAGATTTTTTCCAGTAGCTGTTATACAGCTTGTCTTCAATAGATTTAATTTCTGGAGCTCCTTTAAAACGGCGGAAACTCCCCCGGCCATATCCAGATCCGTCAAAGCCGAGTCGCCTGCCGGACTTAGTTTCACTAAATGCGGGGTGTTATTGCTTATTTCATTTATTAAATTCAAATCTAATTGAATGCCGGCTTCATGAGCGATAGCTAGCAGATGAAGCACAGTGTTGGAAGAACATCCAAGAGCCATATCTGCTGAAAGCGAGTTATGTAACGAATCGGATGTGACGATGTCTTTCGGCCTAATATTTTTTTCTAAAAGAAGCATTACACATCTGCCGGCTTCTTTAGCCAGTCTTATTCTAGCACTGTGCACCGCCGGTATAGTGCCGTTTCCTGGTAAACCTAGGCCTACAACTTCAGTCATACAGTTCATGGAATTAGCTGTAAACATCCCTGCGCATGACCCGCAACTGGGACAAGCCTTGTCTTCCACCTCAAGAAGTTCTTTTTCATCAATTTTTCCCGCCGCAAGAGCTCCTACCGCTTCAAATACGCTTGAAAGAGTCAACTTTTTCTGGCGTACAAAATTGGGCAGCATAGGTCCGCCGCTGACAAAAACAGAAGGAATGTTAAGCCTCAAAGCGGCCATTATCATACCAGGTACTATTTTATCGCAATTCGGAATAAAAACTAATGCGTCAAAAGGATGAGCCATGGCCATAATCTCCACTGAGTCGGCAATGTGCTCCCTACTGGCTAAAGAATAACGCATTCCGTCATGGCCCATTGCGATGCCATCGCAAACGCCGATAGCTGGAAAGACGAGGGGAGTTCCTCCGTGAGACAGCACACCGTGTTTTACGGCTTCGGCGATTGTGTCAAGATGAATATGTCCTGGTATGATATCATTTTGCGAATTGACGATTCCCACGATTGGTCTCGCCAATTCCTCGTTAGTTAAACCTGCGGCTTTAAAAAGCGTGCGGTGAGGCAGCCTAGTCACGCCCGATTTCATTTGATCGCTTCTCATTGAGTCTCCTCTGAAAATAAATGTCTACTTTTTTCCAAAGCTCTGGAAAAACCATCTAAAGATTTTTCAATCATCTTTTTATCCAAACATAAGGATAAACGGAAATAACCTTTTCTTCCAAAACCTTCACCAGGAACAGCCAATATGTTTTCTTCACGAAGAAGAGATGTAAAAACAAGATCGTCCGGAATTGGACTTTTGGGAAACAAATAAAATGACCCTTCCGGTTCTTTCAGCTCGTAACCTCGTTTAATTAAAGCATCAGCAAGAAAAATCGACCTCTCTTCATAAATATTAAGATCAGCTTGATCATGGAGCAATCTTTGCACCACCCTCTGGATTAGCGCCGGAGCGTTAACACTACCTAAAATCCTGTTTGACAAAGTAACAGCGGTGGATAAATCTTCCGCCTCTACCATTTTGGGGTTAATGGCAACATATCCCAGCCGCTCCCCAGGAATGGAAAGATCTTTGGAAAACGATGTAACGACTATTGTATTTGGATAGCTGGCGAAAACCGATGGGGCTTTTTTTCCTTTGAAGACGATTTTTTTGTATGGTTCATCAGAAATTAATACTATATCTCTTTTATATTTAAGGGAAGCCTGTGATAAAACATCACCAATCGTATTAAGTTCTTCTTTGCTATACACAACGCCTGTCGGATTATTTGGTGAATTTATCAATAGTGCTTTTGTTTTCTTATTTATTGCAACATTAATACTTTCGGCACGTGGTCGAAAATCTTCATCTGCCTCAACTACCCTTACTACACCAGAATGGTTATCAACATAGTAAGAGTATTCCATAAAGTAGGGGGCGATAACTAAAACCTCATCACTAGGATCTAAGATGGATTTCAGCACGCAATTTAGACCTCCCGCGGCTCCTACGGTCATAATAACGTGATTATTGTAAAAAAAGCTATTTAACTCATCCCAATTTATTTCAGTCAAATATTTAGCTACTTCATCCCTGACTTCCAGAATACCAGCATTGGGCATATAGCCATGCACTCCAGGTTTGTCATCTCTAGCCACATCCATTAAGGCTTCCTTAAATGACGTAGACGGCTGGAGATCAGGGTTACCTAACGAGTAATCAAAAACTGCATCTTTCCCATATTTTATCTTTAATTTTATACCCTCCTCAAACATCATTCTAACCAAAGAACCATTTTGGATAGCTGTTTTGATTTTATTGCTTATTATCACAATATGACCTCAATAGGAAGATAACGCAAAAATAGAATATTGTTATAGCTAGATATTTTTCATTCAACTATTAAGCAACTTTAATACGAATGCTAAAAGTCCAAGCTGTTTTTAAATTTAAAAATTATATACTTTATATCCATATAGTATTGATATTTAACCCGTATTTTGTATGTTGTCTCTAATAAATTTTCATACCCAGATTTATCGCGCTTGCATCAAGTTTTAACTTCAAGAAAACTGTAGTTTGAGTCAACTCAAAAAATGTGTTTTATTATATCATTTCTTGACGTTTATTTAAAGTCAAATTTTTTACCGAAACTGCTTGCTAATTATTATTTCCTTCATTTGTCGATGAATAAAAATCAAAAATCCTTTTTTTATACTTACTTAAATTTTTAAAAATATATCTTCGAACATATCGATAATTTATTTTAGTCAAAAAAATGTTATTACAAAAGCATATACTATATCTATTTTTTTTCGTAGACAATTTTAAAATTTTATCTACGTTAAATTTCATGCCTTTCTTACTTTTATCTTACCTGTCATTATTTTATTTTTAAATTTCGTAAATTACTTCCTCCTTGATACTTAATTTAATTTTTATTTACTTAATAAATATTTATTTTATTCTTCAATTTAAAATTCACTCTTCTTATCAATAAAATTAATCTATACTTTAATTTTTTCTTAACAACATCCTTTTATAGCTTTAACTATCAATTCATTTATAGGGCGTACGCAAAAAGACCCCGTATATTTTAACGTATAGAAGTAACCTCAGCATCCACAAGCTGATTATGCCACGTGGCACATCCTCAATCTTCAAAACATAGTCACTTAGTTATAATAAATCTATGGTTTTAAAATGGTTAAGCCTTAACCTCGACTTCAGTTTCGAAAAGCAATAATGCGCCACATGGCACAACCTCATTCATCAAAACAAAGTCACTTAGTTATAATAAATCTATGGCCTTTTGAAGGTGAAGCCTTAACCTCAGCCTCAGTCTCAGCTTCCAACAAAAGCTTCAATATGCCACGTGGCACACCCTCAATATTCAAAACAAATTCACTTAGTTAAATCAATTTATAGGTTTTGAAGATTAAGCATAAATCTCAACTTCGTCTTCCAAAATCTTTAATGTGCCACGTGGCACATCCCCAATGTTCTAAAACAAGGTCACTTAGTTATAATAAATCTATGGCCTTTTGAAGGTTAAGCCTTAACCTCAACCTTAGTCTCAGCTTCCAACAAAAGCATCAATATGCCACGTGGCACATCCTCAATCTTCAAAACAAATTCACTTAGTTAAATTAAATTTATAGCTGATTGAAGATAAAGCATGAATATCAACCTCGTCTTCCAAAATCTTTAATGTGCCACGTGGCACATCCCCAATCTTCTAAAACAAGGTCACTTAGTTAAATGTATGGTTATTTTAAGATTAAACATGTACCTCACTCGTTTTCAAAAAGCTATAATGTGCCACGGGGCACATCCTCAATCTTCAAAACAAGGCATTTAGGTTAAAAATAAGCAATTTTTTTAGGATAGCTTTAGCCTCCAAAAGCTTTAATGTGCCACGTGGCACATCATTATTCATCAAAACAAGGTCAATTAGTAAAAAAATAAGGCATTTTTTAAGGATAGCTTTAGCCTCCAAAAGCTGCAATATGCCACGTGGCACATCCTCAATCTTCTAAATAAGGTAACTTAGTTAAAATATAAGGCATTTTTTTTAGGATAGCTTTAGCCCACAAAAGCTTCAATGTGCCACGTGGCACATAATCATTCTTCAAAACAAAGTCACTTAATTAAATTAAATCTATGGCCTTTTGAAGATTAAGCCTTAACCTAAGCTTTTAAAAGCTTCAATGTGCCACGTGGCACATCATCAATCTTCAAAACAAAGTCACTTAGTTAAATTCAATCTATGGCCTTTTGAAGATTAAGCCTTAACCTAAGCTTTTAAAAGATTTAATGTGCCACGTGGCACATCCTCATTATTCAAAACAAAGTAACTTAGTTAAAATTAATCTATGGCCTTTTGAAGGTTAAGCATTAACCTCATACTCAGCTTCCAAAAGCTTCAATGTGCCACGTGGCACATCCTCATTATTCAAAACACAGTCACTTAGTTAAATTAAATCTATGGCCTTTTAAAGGTTAAACATTAACCTCATACTCAGCTTACAAAAGCTTCAATGTGCCACGTGGCACATCCTCAATCTTCCATACATAGTCACTTAGCAATAACAAATTTACGGCTTTTGAAGGTTAAGCATTAACCTCAGCCTCAACTTTCAAAAACTTGAATGTGCCACGTGGCACATCGTCAATTTGCAAAACAAGCTCACTTAGTGATAATACAATTATGGTTTTTTGATGGTTAATCATTAACCTCAGACTCAGACTCAGCTTCCAAAAACTATAAAGTGCATCGTGGTAAATCGTCAATCTTCAAAAAAAGATCACTTAGTTAAAATATAAGGTATTTTTCGAAGGATAGCTTTAGCCTCCTAAAGCTTGAATGTGCCACGTGGCACATCCTCAATCTTCAAATCAAGATAACTTAGTTATAATAAATCTCTAGTTTTTTGAAGCTTAAGCCTTATCCTCAGCTTACAAAAGCTTGAATGTGCCACATGGCACATCCTCAATCTTCAAATCAAGATAACTTAGTTATAATAAATTTCTGGCTTTTTGAAGGTTAAACCTTATCCGCAGCTTCAAAAAGCTTAAATGTGCCACGTGGCACATCTTTAATCTTCAAATCAAGGTAACTTAGCTATAATTAATTTCAGGTTATTTAAAGGCTAAGCCTTATCACTAACTTTCAAAATCTTAAATGTGCCACGTGGCACATCTTTAATCTTCAAATCAAGGTAACTTAGTTATACTAAATTTCAGGCATTTTGAAGATTAAACCTTATCCTCAGCTTCCAAAAGCTTAAATGTGCCACGTGGCACATCTTTAATCTTCAAATCAAGGTAACTTAGTTATAATAAATTTCTGGTTATTTAAAGGCTAAGCCTTATCACTAACTTCCAAAAGCTTAAATGTGCCACGTGGCACATCTTTAATCTTCAAATCAATGTAACTTAGTTATAATAAATTTCAGGCTTTTAAAAGCTAAGCCTTATCCTTAGCTTCCAAAAGCTTTAATGTGCCACGTGGCACATCTTCAATATTCAAATCAAGGTAACTTAGCTATAATAAATTTCAGGCTTTTTAAAAACTAAGACTTATCCTTAGATTCCAAAAGCTTTAATGTGCCACGTGGCACATCCTCAATATTCAAATCAAGGTAACTTAATTTTATATGATATTTGTTTGAGGGGTAATTTTTGAGGACTAAAAGCCCCTGAAAAAAAATATCATAAAATCGTTGGCGTAATAGGCTTAGGCCTTCCATGAACATTTAATGTAAAATGTTTTTTTTAAAGACGTGATTTTTAAGACGTTTTCTATGGCTCAAAATTCCAAAAATACAGGAAAAATTTCATAAGCTCGTTGACAGAAAGGGCTCATACCTTCCATAAGTGTTTTATATAAAGGTAAAGCCTTAACCTCTGCTTTCAAAATATTAAATATGCTATACGGTAAATCCTTAATCTCAAATCAAAGTCACTTAGTAATAATAAATCTATGGCATTTTTTAAAGGTTAAGCCTTAGCCTTATCCTTCAAAAATGTGAACGTGCCACGAGGTACATCCTCAATATTTAAATCTAATTTATACTTATAATAAATTTATAGCTTATTCTGAATACTGAAGCTGACCCTGATCTTCTAAAAGCTTAAATGTACCATATTGCGCAAATATTTTTTGGTGAAATAAAAATAGTAGACTTTTTTAGGAAAAAATTGTAAAATCCTACAAAAGTTATTAAATTTTGATTATATTTTAAAGCTTAAGTATAAAAAAAATAACTTCAGGCTCTGAAATGAGAGTTATAACACTAGACGAGCTTACTCCTGATGAAATTAATAAATTAAGAGATTATATTGAAAAAATCGCAGTTTCCAGTTCTTTAGAAGATTTATACTGGTATTATTTACCATATGAAATTCTTTCTGAAAAACAAAAACAACTTAACAGCGAAAAAGGCCCTTATAAAATATCTATTGAAATAGCTAGAAATTATATAAAATTTGAACTAGTGGTTAGAGCCGATATGATTCATAACGAAGGTGGAGGTATAGTTACTATAAATCAACTAATACATATTTATCAATTAATTGATAAAATGGCTGATGATTTAAATCTGACTACCTGTAAGTAAAATAATATAGGGAGCTTTAAAATTTTGATGCTTAAAATTACATTAAAATATTCTCATAATATAATTAAAGGAATTAAAAATATTAAAAAAAATATTTTAAATAAAATATTTTTAATTATTATAATATGTCTAACACCAATATTTTTTATATCTTGCGGCGCTATTGGAGGTGGTGGAGATGATGATGAGCCGCAACAAGTTGAAATCCCTGATGATCCTATACAAAGAGCTGCTGTAAGCGGACTTATAACTAGTTATAAGGAAAGCACCATGTGGCAGATTCAAAACGTTGAGACTCTCGGTGTCACACCTATAGCTCCAACTGGAGAACTCCTTGAACTTCAGGATGCTAAAGAGGTTTATTGCGTCTGCTTACAATATGATGCGAGATATAAAGTCACTTGGTCAACCGCCGAAGGCAGCCCGTGGGCTAAAACAGTTAGAAATATTTTAGTTATAAAAACCCAAGGAGATCAATTTTTAGCGGTAAAACCTATGAATATATGCAGCCCCTTCTGCTGATGATAATTTAGTATTTTTGAAAAAAAAGAAGAATTCTTTTAGCGTTATTTATTGGTAAAATGTACTCTATTTTTTTATCAAATTTCATACGATATTTTTTTAAATACTTTTCCACTTCAATAAATTCTTCTAAATAATTTGGTCCTTTATAAGCAACAAGATAACCGGAACTTTTAATTAAATGGGAAACTGTTATAATAAGGGAAGACAACTTAGCCACGGCCCGCACCGTAATAACATCGAAAAGTCCAATTTCATCCGACAAGGAAACACAGTTTTTATCGACAAATTTATTTAAAACTTTAATACGTCCTTCTCCGAATTTTTCCGCCATTTCATTTAAAAAAACACATTTTTTAGCCTTAGATTCTATTAAAGTCACACACCAGCCGGGATTAGCGATTTTTAGAGGTATACCAGGCAGTCCTCCTCCCGATCCTAAATCCAAAAGTTTCAAATCATTTGGAAAATCAACCTGTAAAGGAGATAAACTATCAACCAAGTGTGTGATAATTCCATCCTGAAAGTTATTCTGGCGGCTGATAAGATTTACTGATTTATTTTTTATTAATAAATATTCATAATACAATAATATTTTTTCTAAAATATCATAATCAAGTTTGATATTTATTTGATTTAAACTGTTTAAAAAAAATGTTTTATCATCTATAGTCATAATTATAAAAAGCGAAATTTTGATTAATAAATTTAAAGGAAAAAAATGGCTCCCTACTGCGTTATAGCTATAATAAATCAAAAAGGAGGGGTAGGTAAAACTACAACCGCTATAAACCTGAGCGCTTGTCTCGGTTATTTTGGTTTCAAAACGCTTTTAATAGACGCTGATCCTCAATCAAACAGCACAATAGGAGTAGGAGTTCAACCGGAAGACTATAATTATACATTTTACAATTATTTACTTGGAAATTATAACTTATCTGACGTCGTTATAAAAACAAAATTCACAGGCCTTTATTTACTTCCAACAAATGACGATCTATACGCCGCTGACATTGATTTATCTAAAATAGGGGATGACAACTATAACACTTTGGCATCAAAAATGGGTAATCAGATATCGGAATATGATTTTATAGTTTTCGACTCGCCACCGCACCTTGGACCTCTGACTCTGAATATTATGAAAGCATCGGATACCCTTCTTGTGCCTTTAAAAGCCGATTTTCTCGCTTTGCAGGGAATAGCTATCCTGATGAAAACTCTTGATAGGATAAAAATAAACTTAAACGCTAAAATTAATCTTAAAGGCGTAGTTTTAACAATGTTTAATCAAAGTACTAATTTATGTAAAGAAGTTGAACAAAGTGTTAAAGAAGTTTTAGGGGACATTGTCTTTGACACTAAAATCAACCAAAATGTGACTTTAGCTGAAGCTCCGAGCTTTGGAAAGCCGGTTATTTATTATAATTTCAAATCCAGCGGCTCTGAAAATTACAGACTTTTAACGGCGGAATTTTTGAAAAGAATGAAAATAGCGAAAAGAGATAGTTAAAATGAGCGATAAAAGAAAACAAAGCATGGGTATGGGTCTAAACGATTTGATCGGAAAAAATGTCCCGCAAAGCGGTCTGCCGCTTTATATTAGTATTGAATCCATATCTCTTAATCCAGATCAACCGAGAAAATATTTTAACTCAGTTGAAATGGAAAATTTAACTGAATCTATAAAACTTAAAGGCATAATAGAGCCTTTAATAGTGAGAACCGCGGAAACAGGCTACCAGCTGATAGCCGGACATAGAAGGCTTATAGCCGCAAAAAACGCCCAGCTTAACGAAGTTCCGGTAATTATCAGGGAGGTTCCGGACAGCTCCAAAGAAAGGTTGGAGCTGGCCTTGATTGAAAATATTTTCCGCGACAATCTTAATCCCATAGAAGAGGCTGAAGCGGTTCTGCGTCTCAAAGACGAGCTTAACGAAACTCTACCAAATATTTCCAAACTGATCGGAAAAGATAGAACAACCGTATCAGGAATACTCCGCTTACTCGGTCTTCCCGAAAAAATCAAAGACGACATCAGATATGGAAGAATGTCCGCCGGCCACGGTAAAGCTATTTTATCAATCGATGACAAAGAAAAGTGGGAGGAAGCTAGAAGCCTAATTATTAGCGGTTCTCTAACCGTGAGGGAGGCTGAAGCGCTGGCGAAAAAATTAAATAAACCGGCTAAAACCAGGGAAAAAGATAATGAGGATTCGTCAGAGGGAGATTCCGCTTACTACGAGTCTCTCGAAAATTCATTCACCGAGGCTATCGGCGGTCTCAAGGTTAAAATTAAATATAAAGGTAAGGATAAAAAAATAGAAATTCATTACACGGATAATAAGGAAATAGAAATGGTTATGAAAAGACTTGGAGTTGTGGTTGCGTAGTATTTTTAAATATTATATATATCTATTTATATATTAATTTATATAAATACTGATAAAAAAATGATAGAATATTTTAATTTTTTAACAGAAATTTATATTATAAATTTCGTAAAATATTTTGGATATTTTTTTATCTGCGTAGTTTTTCTTTTTAGTCTATGTAAATACGCTCCGTTGTTAGGTCTGGTAGATATTCCAAATAACAGAAGTTTTCATCTCATTCCCACTCCTGTCGGCGGTGGAATAGCTATAGTTCTCATAATTATCCTTTCAAATATACAATTTTTCCGATCATGCCCTGAATTTTTCGCCGGATCGGCGCTCATCTCCATACTGGGATTAATAGACGATAGAAAACCGCTGCCCGTGCTTCCGAGAATCATAGGACAATGTCTGGTCGTGGGAGCAATTGTTGTATTCCTACCCGTGGTGGCGCCCATAAAAGGCGTCCCGGCGTTTTTAGTGAAGATTATATTATTCGTGGCGGGAGTATGGTTCATAAACGTTTATAATTTTATGGATGGAATTGACGGCTTGGCCGGAGGCTACGCAAACGCCGCCTCCGTAGGATTTTTATTTTGCATCAGTAATTTAATTAAAGTGGAACCCTGGAATTTAAGCGTTTACAACCAGATTATATACGTGACTCTGGCATTTTTGATATTTAACTGGAGTCCAGCTAAAATATTCATGGGAGACACCGGCAGTACTTTTCTAGGTTTCACTTTTTTTTCGCTGGGGGCCAGAGCCTTAATTTACGGTAACTACATAATCTATTCCTTTATTATAATTATGTCGTTTTTTTGGATTGACGCCACCATCACCATAACTAGAAGATTTTTAAATAAAGCTAGAATATTCTCAGGCCACAAAGAACACGCCTTTCATAAGGCTGCGGCTCTTTTCGGCCATTGGAGGGTCAGCGCCTTTATTATTCTCGTAACATTATTATGGCTCAATCCCATGGCCAGATACGCGGTCAAAAATATAGACTTGGCTTTACCGGTAACCGTGTTGGCGGTTCTACCCGTGTTTTTTTGCATAATTCTCTTCAATCCCGGTTCTCCGGTTGAAAGTTCGAATTTTATAATAACATATTTAAAAAATAAGGTTCTAAAAATTAATAATATTACATAATATTTAATTTAATTAATAAATAATATATAATTATTAAAAAAATATAAAAAAATGAAAGGCATAATAAACAACGGCTCCAGGTCTGAAGCTTTTCGTTTTTTAAAAGAGGTGGTTTTAAAACTTCCTTTTTAATAAAGTAATAGTAATAATAAGGGCCCGTCAACTGTCTAAAAGTCAAAAAAAAGCGGTATTATCAAGAAGTTATATTGAACATTGGTTTGACGTTTTTTAAACATTTTGAACAATTTTTATCCCATCCCGGAAATAATTGTTTAAAAACTCGGTTTTTAGACAATTTTTTAAACAAGAAATCCCGCTTGTACCGGCGCTTATTGTCTGAAATGTCTAAACGCGTTAAAAAAGCTCCGCCTTATACATGCGATCGTTAGAAGAGGAATTGTTATTTAAATATTTATTTTATTAAATAATATAAAATTAATAGTATTAAAATAAAATTTAATCTTACAGGTATTGAATGAGACATAATTTTCCTTTCACGGCTCTGGTGGGTCAGGAGAAAATGAAAACCGCCCTGATCCTGGCCGTAATCAATCCCGCCCTTGGGGGAGTTCTTATCCGCGGGGAAAAGGGCACGGCCAAATCCACCGCCGTAAGGGCCATGGCCGAGCTATTGCCAGAGCAGGAGGTTATCGAAGGCTGCCGCTACGGCTGCGGTCCGGAAAATCCGGAAAGGTGGTGCGGCGACTGCGTCGTCCGCTTCGGCGGGTCATCTTTGAAAGACATACCCGTGAAAAAAAGAAGGCGGCCTTTAGCCGAGCTACCCATAGGGGCGACCGAGGATAGGCTTCTTGGGAGCCTGAACTTGGAAAAAGCCATGACCGAAGGCGAGAGCGTCTTCGAGCCGGGTATCCTGGCTCAGGCCAACAGGGGGATTCTCTACGTGGACGAAGTGAATCTCCTAGACGACTTTCTAGTGGACGTTTTACTTGACGCCGCCGCCATGGGACGCAATTTCGTGGAAAGGGAGGGCATATCCGTAACGCATCCGGCCCTGTTCACCCTGATAGGCACCATGAATCCCGAGGAGGGTGAATTAAGGCCGCAGCTTCTCGACCGCTTCGGTCTGTGCGTGGAAGTAAAAGGCCTCCAGGATCCACTTTTGAGGCAGAACGTGATAAAGGAGAGGCTTGAATTCGAGGAGAATCCCGAAGCTTACGTTAAACGCTGGGAGCCGGGGGAAAAGGAGCTGGGAGTGAAGATCGAGGCCGCGGCCGCTAGGCTGCCTCTGACCGTTTTAACCGACGAGGCTCTTATGGAAGCCGTGGATATAGCTTTAAAACTGGGCGTGGACGGCCACCGGGGCGATCTCACGGTGGTGAAGACGGCCCTCACCCTGGCCGCCTGGGAGGATAAGCCCCTGGACAAAGATCTCGTCATGAGGGCGGCCGAGCTGGCGCTGCCCCATAGGATGCGGCGCAGACCATTCCAGGATGTGGATTTCAACGTTCTTGAAAGATTGGAAGAAGCCGTGGATGAAAAATAATGAGAAATATTTCTAAAAAGGCGTCATATAACGGCTGAAAAAACCCGCGACGGATGACAGTTTCAGGTAAAAAAAGCGTTTTAAAAACTAGCCGGAAGTATCCGGATTATATAAAGTCAAGGCGGATAAATTGAAAAACAGCGAAAACAGCGAAAATAGGTAAGTAAAATAGTCGCGGTTTTTTTTCGCCGGATCTATCATCGTCCGCTTCTTTTAAACCCGTTTAATCCGCTTTCATTCCATTTTATCCGCTGTTTTTTCACCCCTTTCGCCGATTGTTCCTCCCTTTAGCGAGACGGCCCCCTCGGGCGTCTTGAAAGGTGAAGGGACATGGGCGAAAAAAGAAAAACGGCTCCCGGTCAAGGCGCTGGCCTTGGTCGGGAGCCGTTTTTTATGCCCGCGGGAAAGACGGGGAGAGTCTTACCTCAGCTTCCCAGGAGACTTCCGGCGGAACCGAACAAGAGTTTCAAATCGTCGTCCGTGAAGAAGAAGCCGATGCCGAAGAAGGGCGAGGCGCGGTGCAGATCGGAGATGAAGTCGTCGTAACCCGCGGATATGTACATGAACTTCCAGAGCCTGTAGGTGGCCATGGCCCTTAAATGCGGGTTGTGATCGAAGTCGCCGCTGAAGGCTTCGAAGGTGAGCGTTAAATCGTCGTCGAAGAGGTAGTAGTCGACGCCTACGCCTCCGCCCGATTCGATGACGCCGCCGCGGATTACGAAATTGTAGAAGCGCTGGGCGATCTGCGCGTTGATTTTCAGCCGCGAGCGGTTTCTGGACTCCAACACCCAGTTGCCGGAATCCGAGGAGAAATCCTTGCGCTCGTAGCTCCCGAAATAGTCGGCCGTCACTCCCAGGAGGTAGTAACGGTCCGGAGAGGTGAAGATCTTCACCCCGGCGCTCCCTTTAACGAAGCTGTAGCGGGTCATGAAGTCCACCCGGAAGTCCAAGGCGACTGAAACGGCGTTTCCTTCGGAGATGTACTCGTTTACCCCGGTTAAGACCTCGTCTATTTTATTGATGGTGGTGTCGTCGTTCACCAGCCGCCCGATGGTCCCCTGACCGCTGTTTATCTTCTCGGCTATGTCGCCTATGGTGGAAAGGGCCGAGCGCACGTCCCCTATGAGGGCGTCGCTGTTTATGAGCTGCCCCAGCGATCCCTCGCCCCGGCTTATCTTATCGGTTATCTGCTCCAAATTCCGGGAGGCCTTTTCTAAATTGGAAAGCGAGCTCGTGAGGTTGGGGCCGTTGGCCTTGGCGAGTTCGTTTAGGCTTTCGCTCACTTCCCGCACGTTTCTTAGGATGGTCCTTATATCCTCGTCTCCGCCGTCCGCTGTCAAGGCTGTGGTGAGTTTTTTCAAATCGTCCGCGACCGCGCCCAGCTTCTCCACTAAAACCGTCAGATCTTCGGCCGAGGTGGCGTTTTTAAGCTCGCCGCCGGGGGGGATGGTTTCGGCGGCCCTCATGCCCGGGACCAGATCCACGTACTTGTCCCCTAGAATGCCCTGGGATTTTATGTAGGCGTGGGTGTCCACGGGAAGGGTCACGCCGTTTAAGATGAGCATGGTGACTTTGGCCTTATCCTGGAACAGGGCGATGCGGCCCACGTGGCCGACGCTGATGCCGGCTATTTCCACCGCCACCCCCTCTTTTAGGCCCGTCACCTGGTCGAAGACCGCGTCTATCTGGTAGTAGGACTCGCGGTAAGATTTGAGGGTGCCCAATCGCATGGCCATCCAGCCCACCACCAGGATGGCGGCCAGGACGAATAAACCGACTTTTATTTCCGTAGAGGTTTTATACATTTGCAAAAAAAATCCGTCCGCGGCGGGCGGACCCGCCGCGGGGGAAAAGCTCCGGCCGAAGACGGAGAAAAGAAGGCCAATGGAGCGGGTGAAAGCTTGAAAGAGACGAAAAAAACCATCCGTGAGGGTTCAAGGGCCTTCGGGCTCGTCACCGGTGAGGAAGGCCTTGACCTCCGGAAGGTCGCTTTTTTTGAAATCGAAGGCCGTTCCCGACAAGAGGACCCTCCCCTCGTGGAGGAGGTGTATCCGATCGGAAATGGAAAGGGCCGCGGCTATGTCGTGGCTCACCACCGCGACGGTGGCTCCGGTCCTCTCCCTGGCCTCCAAAATTAGGGCGTCCACCTGGGTGCTTAAAATGGGATCGAGGCCGGTGGTGGGCTCGTCGAAAAAGAGGACGCCCGGCTCCATCACCAGGGCCCTGGCTATGGCCACCCTCTTCTTCTCGCCACCGGAGAGATCCTCCACCCGGTGGTCGTAGGCCCCCTCCATCCCTAGGTCCTTTAAAAGGGAAAGTGCCCTTTCCTTAGCCTTATCCTCCGGCATGGCCCGGTGGTACCAGAGGGGGAAGATCACGTTCTCGCCGGCGGAAAGGGAGTCGAAGAGGGCGCCGTCCTGGAAAAGCAGCCCCACGCTCTTTCTCAAGTTCTCCTTTTCCCTCTTTCCGGCCCGAAAAAACTCCCGGTCCCCGTACCAGACCTCGCCGGAATCCGGAGTCAAAAGACCGGTCAGGTGCTTCAAAAGGACGGACTTTCCGCCGCCGCTGCGGCCGATGATGAAGTTCACCTTCCCGGCTTCCAAGGTGATTTCAAGATCCTTGAGGACCTTGTTATCCCCGAAGCTTTTACAGAGGCCCTTGACCCGGATCTCCGGGGCTTTCATCGGCTTTTCCACGGACTCTAGTACATGAGGGCGGTCATGATGAAGTCGCCCACCAGGATGGTGACGTAGCTCACCACCACCGCGATGGTGGTGGCCTTTCCCACCCCCTCGGCGCCGCCTTTGCAGTAGTAGCCCGAGTAGCAGCCCACGCTGGTGAGGATGAAGCCGAAGACCGCGGCCTTCACCAAGCCGTCGAAGACGTCGTCCATGATGACGATATCCTGAATGCGCCCCACGAACTGCCCCGAGTCCAGGCCCTTGGACATGGCCACGAAATAGCCGCCGACGACTCCCACGGCGTCGGCCACGGCCGTTAAGAGGGGGAGCATGAAGATTCCGGCGATGATCCTGGGGCTTATAAGGTATTTCACCGGCTCCGCCGCCATCACCGTCAAAGCGTCTATCTGCTCGGTCACCTTCATGGCGGCCATTTCGGCCGCCATGGAGCTGCCCACCCTTCCGGTCACCATGAGGGCGGTCAAGACCGGACCCAGCTCCCGGGTCATGGCCGTGGCCACCGTGGGACCCACCATGCTGTCCGCGGAGAAGCGCCGGAAGCCGTAGATTATCTGGAGGGTGAAGACCCCTCCGGTGAATATGCCGGTGAGTATCACCACCAATAGGGAATCCACCCCCACGAACTCCATCTGCTTGAGGATGGCCCGAGGCCTCCAGGGGGGGAGGATGCTGAAAAAGAAGGCCTTGGCCGAGAGGATGGCGTAGCGGCCCAGATGAAAAACGGTATCCAGAATGGCCCGCCCCAGGGCGGCCACGGGTCTGGCCAGGGTGTTCACGGAAGTAGACTCCAAAGATGGCGGGGCGAAAAGATTCGCGGTCGATGCTAAGGACGAGGGAGGAAAAGAAGGGGAAAAAGGCCGAAAATCTCGCCGTAAATCGCGAATACGGACGGTCGCGGCGCCGGGGCCTGGATTTTCCGCTCTTCAAATCTATTTTCACGCGATTATAACAGACTTCGCGGCGCCCGCCAAAATAATCCGGAAAAGGACGCGCGAGCGTCGTTAAAAACGCTGAAAGGTTCCCGCCTGAACCTAAAAATGTAAAAGGCGCCCCGGGGAAAGCCCCGCCCGCGAAAGGACGCCGTCAAGGCGGCCGGAACCTCCTCGCGGGAAAAAAGCCGGATTATTTGGCCCCTTTCCGTCCGGACGCTTTTCCGAATCGGGCGGGACGAAAAAAGAGCCTCCCCCAATCTCTTCGTTGAAACACGCCTTAAAGCGAAGCCCTTTTTACGAAGGCCCCCCCGGGGGCCGCGCTTGCGGGGAGCCCCGGGAAAGCTTACGGGGCCTTAAAGCGCCTCTTAAGATTGATTTTGGGTACCGCCGGGTTTATATTTAACAAAAGGTTTTTGATCAACCCCCCACCCTAATATTTCATAAATCCCGCTAGGACGGGACGCCCTCCGGTCCGGAGGGCTTCATCCGTCCCCGAGGCCCTCGATGGTCCTGGTGGCTATAAGGAACAATAAACTGGCCGATCAAGTGCTCTCCGCCGTGAACGACAGGGCGGTGAAGGCCAGGAGGCTGCGCTCCCTGGAAGAGGCCCGGGAACTCCCGGCGGCCGAGGAGCTTAGGGCCCTCATCTTCGATCTTGACGAGCAGGGCACCAAGTCGGAAAAAAAACTGGCCGCCTTGGTAAGCGATCTGAAAAGCCGCTTCAAAACCAGGATCCTGGCTTTGGGTAGCAATCTGGAACTAAAATTCGTAACCGACCTCTACCGTCGGGGCTTAAGCGATTTTCTCGATCTGCCTCTGGATCCCTTGGAGTTGAACCGCGCCTTGAACAACCTCTTAAGCCCCCCCGCCGCCGAAAACCCGGTTCCGGCGGAGGGGGGGGGCCTCGGGGAAGCGCCGGCGGGGCCGCGGGCCCCCGCGGCCCCGCCGGGCTCGAAGGAGGGAAAAAAGACCTACGACATCGTGGGCGAGAGTCCGGAGCTGAAAAAACTCTTCCGCCTGATCGAAAAGGTGGCCGGGACGGACTCCACGGTCCTGGTTCAAGGGGAGAGCGGCACGGGAAAGGAGCTCGTGGCGCGGGCCATCCACAACGCCTCCAAAAGGCGGGACAAGGCCCTGGTTCCGGTGAACTGCGGCGCCATCCCGGAGGATCTTCTGGAGACCGAGCTCTTCGGCCACGAGAAGGGGGCCTTCACCAGCGCCATGAAAGACCGCGCCGGCCGTTTCGAACTGGCCGACGGCGGCACCATCTTTTTAGACGAGATCGGGGACATGTCCCCGAAACTCCAGGTGAAGCTTTTGCGGGTCCTCCAGGAGAGGGAGTTCGAGCGGGTGGGGGGCGATAGGACCATAGAGGTGGACATAAGGGTGATAACCGCCACCCACGTGGATCTGGCCAGGGCCGTCAAAGAAGGCCGTTTCCGCGAAGACCTCTACTACCGCCTGAACGTGATTCCCGTGACCGTCCCGCCATTAAGGGAGCGCCGGGACGACATCCCCAGGCTGGTGGAGCACTTCCTCCTCCGCAAAGGCGCCCCGGGCGGCCGGATTTTACGGGTGGCGCCCGAGGCCATGCGCCTCCTCGCCAGCCACGACTGGCCCGGAAACATTCGGGAGCTGGAAAACCTGGTGGAGCGTTTGGTGATCCTCTGCGACTCCCCGGTGATAGAAGCCGGGGATCTCCCCGCCCGCTTCCGCCTCTACGCCGAGGAGAAGGGGGACGGGGCCTTCCTCTTTCAAAGCTTTCAAAAGGCCAGGGACGGGGAGGGGAAGGACCCCTTCGTGGAAAAGGATCCATCCCCGGCGGATCGGGGGGTGCCCGCCTCCGCAAACGAGCTTCCGGAAGAATCTTTCGCGGAAGAATCCGCGGAAGAGGGGGAAGAAAGCCTGGGAGCGGCGGCCGCCTTGGACGCGACCCCTTCCGCGGAGCCCCTTCCGCCTTCACCCGATCTTTCACCCGCCGGCGGTCCTCCGCCGGCGGCCGCGCCCGGAATAGAGGGAGGCGCCGGGCTTGAGGCGGCGGATCTGGAAAGGGAGGCCTTCTTAAAGATCCAAGGCGATCTGGAAAGCCTCGTTAAACCCCTCGTGAACTTCCCCGGCGAGGGGGTGGATCTGAACTCCCTGGTGCGGGACTACGAGGGGCGGATCATCGCCGCCGCCTTGGAATCCGCCGGAGGCCTCAAGGTGGCCGCGGCCAAGCTCTTGAACATCAACCGCACCACCCTCCAGGAGAAGCTGAAAAAGCTGGAAAAGCTTTAGCTTTTTCAAAGAAGTAACTCGACAAATCAAACAGGGTGAGAATAATTTGCGGTAAGGCCCTTTTCGGCCGATAATACAAAAGGGAGAACCTTTGTGTTGGAGGCCGGAATGCCCGACGGAGCGAAAAATTCAAAAGCCGTTCTGAAAAGGCGGGAGGATTCCGCCCTCAAAGCGCCCGCGGCCGGAAAAGCCCCGGCTTTCGGCCGCGCTTTGGGTTTCGCTTTTCGGGACGCTTGGAGCCCCGTCTTTACGGCCCCCTTTAGAATTCCCCCAAAGGGGTTCAGCCCCGAAGTCCGCTTTTTGGGAAAGACTCTCCGGACCGCCCCCAAGATCTCCCCTTCGATCTCTTCCGCCGTCTCCCCCGGGTCCTCTTTCCGGCCTTCCCCCCTCCGCATCGTCCTCATCGTCCTCGCCCTCCTTTTCCTCCATTCCCGGCCCCTCTTTCCCCAGGATGCGGGCGATCCCAACACTTTGAACACCGTGGCCCTGGGCAAAAGCGGCGATTACAGCCGTTTGGTCTTCACCTTCGAGAAGCCCGTCTACGACGTCGTGGTCCGTCGGGACGACGTGGACTCGGTGAAGCTGGATTTCGGGGTGGCCAAGGCCAGGGCGGGGCTTTCCTCTCCGTCCGACGATCTGGTGCGGGAGGTGCTCTTGGAAAGCGAGGGCGACAGGCTCACGGCCGGAGTGCGGCTTTCGACCAACCACTTCGAGACCCGGGACTTCTTCTCCAGGGACAACTTCTCCCTGGTCATAGATTTCAAAAAAGACGCCGAAAGCCTCCCGCCCGCCGAAGGCGGGCGGGAGTATCCGGCCTCCCAGGGCGATCTGAACCTCGAACCGGTGAGCCTCGACTACGCGGCCAAGACCGCGGCCTCGTTTATCTCCGGAACGCCAGCGCCGGGATCCCCCGAGCGCATGCTCCAGGACGCCGCGGATCTCATCGTGGGCGGCCGTAAAGAGGAGGCCGCGGGCCTTTTGGAGGGCGTGGTCTCCTCCTTTCCCCTCTACCCCGGAAGGGATCAGGCCCTCTTCCTTTTAGGTCAGCTCTACTACGACATGGGGCTTCCGGACAACTTCCAGAAGGCGGCGGAGGCCTTTCAGAAGGGGGTGGCGGAGTATCCCGAGAGCTTTACCGCCCCCTACGGGGCCTACATGCTGGGCGAGATCAATCGCCGGATGGGCTACCAAAACGAGGCCGCGGCCTTCTTCAAGCTGGCCGCGGACAGCTATCCCGACTCGCCCTGGCGTCCGGCGGCCGTCCTGGGGGCGGCCGACGCCCTGTTGGCCATGGGCTTAAACGACGAGGCCAGAAAGGCGGCGGAGCCTCTGGTCGAAAAAACCCCTCAGGACGGCTACTCCCTGTTGGGGCTTCTGCGGCAGGCGACGGCCGACTATCAGGACACCCTCTACTCCCAGGCGACGGAGAAGTTCAGAGACGCTTTGGATCGGGATCCCTCCATCTACGAGCTCTATCCGGAAATGCTCTACGAACTGGGCGACAGCTACTCGTATTTAAACCGCCCCGACTTGACGGTCCTGTTTCTGGAGCACGCCTTGAACCTCCAGCCGGATCACCCCAAGGCCGACGTGATGCTGGCCCGCATCGGAAACGCTTTACAGCAGATGGAAGAACCGGACCAGGCCATCTCCTACTTCAACATCGCGAAGGACCTCTACCCCGACCGCGATGGAGGTCTGGTTAGTCAAATCAGGCTCGCCGACATGGGGGCTCTTTCGGCCTTCTTCGAGGGCGATAGGGTCTTCGACGCCCTGGAGCGGGGCTCCAGGCAGGCCACCGTCAAGATGTACGACCAGATAATCTCCCAAAGCTCGGAGTCGCCCTTATTGCAGCTGGCCTACCTCAAGGCCGGCCAGGCCCAGGCCGCGGACGGGGAGAACGCCCAGGCCATAAGCCTCTTAAGGGATCTCGTGACCAAGTTCCCCAAGGGGGTTTTGGTGGAGGAGGCCAAACCCATTTTAAGCCGCGCGGTGGTAAACGAGGCCGAAAAGCAGTACGGCTTGGGGGAATACGAGAAGGTGGAGGAGCTCAACCTCGACAACGCCGCCTTCATCGAAGGCGCCGACAGGCTGCGTTTTTTCCGAATCCTGGGCCAGGCCCTGGAGCGGCTGGGCCGCTTCACGGAGGCTTTGGACGTCTGGCGCATGGTGGAAAAGGAGTCGCCGGAGAGGCGTTTGAACGATCAAAAGGATCTAATCAACGCCGCGCTCACGGCGAAAAAACCCCTGGAGGCCTTCAATCAGATAAAGGAGAGCGCCCGGGAGTTTCCCGAGGAGAACGACTGGCTCTACAACAAGCTTTTTGAAACCATCTTGGCGACCGGCGAGCCTGGAGACTTGGAGGCCGCGGAAAATCTTTTAAGCATCTTGGCGGATCCGGTGATCCAGAACCTCACGGAGCTCTCCAAACTGGCCCTCTCCGAGGCCATAGCGGTATTGACCGAGAACCGCGAATACCAAAGGGCCCTGGATTTGATGGATCGCTACCGGGAAATCTACCCCGACGACGAGCTCACCCCCGAGTATCTCTTAACCGCGGCCAAGATGGAAAAACGCTTAAACCGCCCGGAGGACGCCTGGAACCGCCTCTCCGAGTTCCGGGTGAGCTACCCGGAAGACGAGCGCGTCCCCAGGACCTTGACGGACACGATCGATCAGGCCAGGAAAATGGAGCGCTACCCCGACGCTTGGCGCTACGAGGAGCTCTACCGCTTCCTCTACCCGGACGAGCCCAAGGGAAGGAGGATGATGATCGACCGGGCCGCCGAGCAGTGGCGCTTGGGAATGCCGGAAAAGTCCCTGGAAACCCTGAACCTCTTTCAACAGGAGTACCCCGGCGACCCCTGGGCGGCCTCGGCCTATTTAGACGAGTACCGCAAGCTCAAAGAGCTGGGGAGGATGCCCGAATCCTTTCAGGCTCTAGCCGATTTAAGAGGGAAGTTCCCTCAGGATCCTTTAACCAAGGACTCGTATTTGGAGGAGTACCGTGACGCGGTGGCCGCCGGCTACCCGGACGACGCCTTCAGGGCTCAGGAGGAGTTTAGGCGTCTTTATCCGGAAGACCCCAGAAACCGGGACCTCCTCTTGGAGAAGGCCAAGGATCAGTTCGCCGTGAACCGGGTGGAAGACGGCCTTTCCAGCTGGGCGGACTTCGTCTTAAGCTATCCGGACGACCCTAGAACTCCGGACGTGGAGCTCTTAAGGGCCCGGCTGGAATACAAGGAGGATATGCCGGAGGCCTCTTTGGGGCATTACCGGGAGTTTTTAGACCGCTATCCGGAGCATCCGTCGCGTCCGGAGGTACTCCTCGAGGTGGCGGCGATCGAGGGCGGCCGGGGGGACTACGATAGGGCCTTTAACGATCTGGAAATCTTCCGCCGCGAGTTTCCGGGGCGCCCGGAGGAGCCGGGCGCCATACTCGATCAAATAGGCTACGCCTCCGCCTTAAATAGAATAGACGAGGCCGTGAGCCTCTACGACATCTTCCGGGAAAATTTCCGGAACCACCCCCGATACAGCCAATCCTTCTTGGACGAAACCCGCATGCTTTTAGCCCGCAATAGAACCGGCGAGGCGGTGGACGTTTTGGAGGACGGCATCGTGAACGTCCCCGGCTTAGACGACGATCCGGACGTGGAGAATCTTCTTTTGGGGCTCTATTTAGACGAGGGCCGCATCGAGGACTGGGCCGGAGCCTCGGAGGAGTACCTGCGCCGGGACCCCAACCCCTCCGCCAATTTGGCCGAGCGTTTCCGGCGCTACTCCCAGGTGGCCCAGGTCTACCAGGAGCTCGGAAGGGCGGCCGACGCTGAGCGCAACTACGATCTGGCCCTGAGGAACAAGCCCCCCGACGCCTCGGGGGAGGCCCTCTACACCATAGCCGGCGGCTACAAGAAGATGGGTCAGATGGAATCCTATAGGGCCGTCCTCGAGGTCATGAAAAGCCTCCCCGATCCCGTCTGGCAGAAGGTGGCCGACCAGGAGCTGCGGCAGGGATGAAAGGACGCCCGCGGTCTTGAAGAGGTTGGAGGAGCGGCGGGCCGGATATTTTTGACGAGGGCGCTCCATGAAACAAATTATGTGAAAGCCTGAAGGCTTAGGCGTTTTGATTCCTCGTGAGGGGAAGTCGGTAACGCGGTGTCAGCCCACAATAGAAATTTCCTACTTTTGTCCACAGTAGAAATTTCCCATGGGGGGGCACAAGCCCGCAGTAGAAATTTCCTGTTTCCGACATGACCACAGTAGAAATTTCCTATGTGGGGGGTGCAAGCCCACGGTAGAAATTTCCTAAAAAAAAATTAAATTAGAATTTAATGTTTATCTAAACAGCAACGAACATCGAGAAACGCATGCCATTAAAGCACTATAAAAAAAACTTCGGATGTTACCGCACAAGACCACAATAGAAATTTCCTATTACCGACAACAAGAGCGCAATAGAAATTTCCCCCCCCATTTTTTTTAAAAGATCCATAATTTTGCAATAATTATGCCATATATGAAAGATAGGTTACATAAGGATAAATAAGGTAAATTTCATAATTAATTAGTCACAAGACCACAGTGGAAATTTCCGTATTCTCATAAGCACGCAGTAGAAATTTCCTATAATACCTCCTGCCTATTCGGGCAAAATCATCCCCTAAAATCAGGAGGTTATTATGGCTAAAAAAAGAAAGCAGACGGTCGGGGCTGTCGCGCGCGCGACAGCCCCGACAAGAGCCGCCAGCTGAAGGACCGCGACCGGGCCGACATCATAGTGCAGACGGCCAACAGGGTCATAACCCGGCAGCAGGCGGCGAACACCATAGGCATCTCACCTCGGCAGGTCGGAAATCTGGTCAAGACCTACCGGGAGGGATCCGCGGAGGATATGGTTCACAAGGGAAGGGGGCAGCCATCCAACCGCGGGCTGCCTCACGAACTCCGCGCGAGCGTCCTGGAGATAATCACGGCCAAGCGCGCTAACTGCGGCCCGACGCTGATCTGCGATGAGCTGCGGGACAATCACAGCATTGAGGTCTGCCCCGAGACCTTGAGGCGGTGGATGATTGGAGCCGGCCTCTGGAGCTCCAGGCAGTCCGTGGTGTCTCACAGGCGTTGGAGGGAGCGGAGGCCTAGCTTCGGCTCCCTTGTGCAAATGGACAGCTCGTTTCACCACTGGTTCGGTCCTGAACTGCC
>JAISMF010000061.1 GCA_031276865.1 Deltaproteobacteria bacterium
AAATATTGTATCCAATATTATTACCCTCGTTTTGAAGCTTACTCCCATTAAAGGGACTTGACAACAAAATGATGATAACACATATTTTCAAAAAATACATTCATTTTTTGAGTACACCCCCGGCCCCGTCCGGCCCTTGACAAACGGCGGGGGCCGCGCCCAGAGTCCCTTCTTCCCCAGGGGGGCTCCGCCCCCCCCTCTTTCCGCTTCCGCCCGCCCGGAGGGCCTCCTTCGGGGATCCCGGGGCGGCCTCGACGTCCCGTAAAAAGGGTGGGGGTTCCGTTAGCTTTTTTTTCCACCTTCCGCCCCGAGACGAGCCATGCCGAAAAACACCGCCCCCCGGAGACCTGACCTGGCCAAGCTTCTGAAAAAGATCCACCGCTCCTACGCCCTGGCCTTGCTGGGCTCCTGGGGCCTCATCGTCTCCCGCCTGAACGTCTTCCACAGCCTCCCCGAGGAGCTGGGCCGGGAGGTCTGGTTCTACGCGGATCTGGCCTCGCTTTCCCTGGCCATCTTCGGGGTCCTCTGCGCCCTGCGGCACAACTCCCTTTTAGCCCCCCGCCTTAAGCGCCTAAGCGAGCTGGGGGAGTCCGGCTGGCACTCGTAGCCGGGCCTCCGGCCCGGCCCGGGGGAGCGTCCTCGACCGATCTCCCTTCCAGGCCGGTACAACCCCCTAACCCCCTCCCTCGTTTTGAAAAATCCCCTCGATGGCTTATAATAGCGGCTGACCGCGCGCGAAGCCGGGGCGGCCCCTTAAAAGCCCCGGGCGCCTTCCGGCGCCCTTGCCGAAGAGGGCTTCCGGAGGCTCTTTACGGGCGCCTCCCCCACCGACACCAATATGTTCCAGCGGGTGGATCTCTTAACCGCCTTCCTCGCGGGGCTGGCCCTCTTCTTCACGCCCTGCACCCTCCCCCTCATCCCCGGCTGGCTCGCGGCCGTGACCGGCCGCGGGCCGGGCGAATCCGGAAAGGAGGGGGGCGCCCCCGGACGCTCCAAATCCCGGGCCCTCCTCTCCACCCTGTTCTTCTGTCTGGGCTTCGCCCTGGTCTTCACCCTGTTGGGGGCGGCGGCCTCGGCCGCCGGGGAGCTGCTTTACCGCCACCGGGTCTTGTTGCGGATCCTGGGCGGGACGGTGATGGCGCTCTTCGCCCTCGTCCTTTTGGGGATTTTGAAGCCGGAAAAGCTGATAAAGGAGCGGAGGTTCGCGCCCGCCCGGGAACCCGCGGGCTATCTGGGGGCCCTGGTCATCGGGATCTCCTTCGCCGCCGCCTGGACCCCCTGCAGCGGCCCCATCCTGGCCTCCATTTTGGCCCTCGCGGCCCAGAGCGGGGAATGGAGGGGCGTCAGGCTCCTTTCGATGTTCTCCCTGGGCCTCGCCCTCCCCTTCGTTCCGGCGGCCCTGTTCGTGGACAGGGCGCTCCCGCTTTTTAAGAAGGCCGGAAAGTGGTGGCCGCTCTTTTCCAAGATTCTGGGCGTCCTCTTTTTGATTCTGGCCGTCCTCCTCGTATGCGGCCGGCTCGATTTGGCGACCCCCGACTACCGGCCTTAAAAATCATCCGCCTTTTTTTAAACCGGCTCCGGGCGGACTCCAACCCTCCCTCCCCGCGGAAAACTCATGAAAAAAACCTTAGTCATCCTGGGCGCGGCCGTCTTGTCGATCCTCATCCTCGCCCTGGCCGTCCGCCTCGCCCTCAAAGGCGGCGCGGACGAGGCCGCCGCCGAAACCTCCGCCTCCGACAGAGACTCCAGCGTCATCGCGGCGGCCTCCGCCAGCATCTCCCAAGCGGAACGGATTTCTCCCCCGGCGGACTTCCCCGGAAGACCGGCGGATTTGAAGCTGTACTCCCTAGACGAGGCCCTGGCGGAGGCCAAGAGCGCCGGAAAGTTCGTCTTGGTCTACTTTTGGACCAGCTGGTGCCCCAACTGCGAGATCTTCAACACCCAGGTGATACCGGATCCCCGGGTCCTGCGGAGCTTAAAGGAGTCCTACCTCTTCGTCTCCATCGACGGCGACGACGATCCGGCGAAGCTGGGCCGGATCTTCAAGGTTCGGGGATACCCCACCATCTACATCCTCTCCAAGGATCAGGAGCCCGCCCTGGTGATCCCGGGCCGCGTGCCGGCGGACACCTTCGCCCACGTCCTCACCTACATCAGCACGGGCGCGGACGCCAAAATGGAATTCGACGAATACGAGGAGAGCCTGACTTAAACCCGCCGTCAAACCCGGGGGGGCCGGAAAGCCGGCGCCCGGGGAAGGCCGGATCCGTTCGCCCGGATCCGTTCGCTTGGTTTCCGACGCCAAAAAACCCCTTGGAAAGGCGGAGCCGGTAAGTCCGGCCGCGACGGTCCGCTTAAGGAAAGGGGGGCCGCGGAAAAAACGCCCCCCTTGAAAAATTTCGAACCCGGTAAAACAGGGCGAACCGCCATTTAAAACCGGCGTTTCGCGTTTAATATGAATTATCGTTAATTTAGGCGAATTATCCAAAAAGGACGCGCGCGGACGCGGAAAACAGTCTTCAACCGCTTGGATGAAAATTAAAAATCAGCGCTTAAAATTGAATTTAAATTATCGCGCATTCAGGTGAATCGTTATGAAAAGAATTCGCAACGGCAACATGGCGGCTCTTTTGTGCTGCCTCTTGATCGTGGGCTTCCTCGCCGCCTGCGGCAAGGTCGTGGGGACCGGCCGCTCGCAGCTGAACCTCGTGAGCGACGAGGAGATAAACCAGCAGTCGCTGTTGGCCTACCGGCAGTTCATGTCCGAGGCCAAGCTCTCCACCAACTCCTCCCAGACGGCCATGGTGAAAAGGGTGGGCGGAAAGATAGCCAAGGCCGCGCAGCAGCTCATGGACGACTACGGCCGGGGCGCCGAGATCGCCAACTACCAGTGGGAGTTCAACTTGGTGGACTCGCCGGAGGAGAACGCCTTCTGCATGCCCGGCGGCAAGGTGGTGGTCTACACCGGGCTCCTCCCCGTGACCAAGGACGAAACCGGCCTCGCGACCGTCATAGGCCACGAGGTGGCCCACGCCCTGGCCAGGCACGGAGCCGAGAGGGTGTCCGACGCCATGGCGGTGGAGCTGGGGGGCGTGATCCTGGGAACGGTCTTGGGCGCCTCCTCGACCAGCGGCCTCACTTCGGAACTTCTCATGCAGGCCTACGGCGTGGGCACCCAGGTGGGGGTGCTTCTGCCCTTTTCCAGGACCCAGGAATCCGAGGCCGACCGCCTGGGCCTGAGCCTCATGGCCCTGGCCGGCTACAACCCCGACCGGGCCCTGGAATTCTGGGACAGGATGCGCCAAAACTCCAACGGACAGGCTCCGCCTCCCTTTTTAAGCACCCACCCCTCGGACGCCACGAGGATTCAAAACATTGGAAAGTTCATTCCGGAAGCCAAAGCCAAGGCCGCCGAGCACAACGTCACCTTAGCCCGCTAGCGGGCGTCCGGAACGCGTCCTTCCGAACCCGGGCGCCCAGAGAAGATGCCAGCGATTTTTAAAATTAAAGTCCCGCTTATCCTGGCCGCGCTTTTCCTCGCGGCCGGCTGCGCCGACGCCGATAGGCACGTGGTGGCCAAACCCTTTCTGGTGGACAGCCCCTCGGCCCTCACCATTTTCGGGGAGGCCACCCTGGGCGACGAGGCCACGGGCGCGAAAACCTCCCAAATTATCCCCCCGCCCCCGCCCCACGACGGCCCCCTCTCGTTGGAGGAGTGCATCGAGGCGGCCCTGCGGGTGAGCCCATCTTTGGACAGCGCCCAGCAAAACCAGATGGGGGCGCTGTGGTCCAGGCACCAGGCCGTGACGAACTTCCTGCCCACGGCCTCCACCTCCTACGGGGTCACCCGCCGCGACCGCGACCGCGGTCCCTCGCTCCCCCCCGGCCGCAGCCAGTACAGCTGGCAGACCACCGTGACCCAGCCCCTTTTCACCGGCGGGCGCAATCTGGCCAACTACTACCTCGCGCAGCTGGGGGTCCAGGCCTCGAAAATCCAGGTGACCCAGGCCGCGGAGGATCTGATCCTCGCGGTGAAGCAGGCCTACTTCAGCATCCTGGCCTCCGAAAAGGCCCTGCGGGTGGCCCAGGCCTCGGTCGTGAACCTGACCAGCCACCTCTACGTGACCCAGAGCTTCCTGGCCGCGGACAAGGTCTCGCCCAAGGAGGTCCTGGAGGCCGAGGTGGAGCTGGCCAAGGCCCAGCTGGAGGAGACGGACCAGGAGCTGAACCTGGAGACCAACCGCGCCAGGCTCAACATCCTGTTACGGCGCCCGGTGGAGGCCCCCCTAGCCGTCAAGGACAATTTGCGCTACGCCCCCTTCCCCCACTCCCTGGACTACTGCCTGGAAACCGGCCTCCGGAACAACCCGGAGATCCTCCTCGGCCGCAACCAGGTGGAGGCCGGCGCCAAGCAGGTGGACCTCGCCCGCTCGGATCTCTATCCCCAGGTCAATCTGCAGTACACCAACGCCTCCACCGGAAACACCCCCCGGGCCCACGGCGGCTACGCCGCGGACAGCTCCTCGTGGAACTTCGCGGTGGTGGCCTCCTTCAACTTCTGGGAATGGGGCCGCTCCAAAGCCGAGGTGGAGAAGAGCAAGGTGGCCTTGAACCAGGCCGTGGACGCTTTAACCAGTCTGGAGGACAACGCGAGACTCGACATCACCTCCAACTACCAAAAGATCGTCTCGGCCGCCAAGAGCATCGACGTCTCCGCCAAGGCCGTCACCCTGGCGGCGGAGGATCTGCGCATCGTGACCGAGCGTTTCGCCGAGGGCATGGGCATAAACACGGACGTCTTGGACGCCCAGACCCGCTACAGCGAGGCCCAGTACGATCACTTCCAGGCCCTCTACAACTACAACCTGGCCTGGGCCGTATTGGAACGCAGCCTGGGGCTGAAGGTGGAACCCGGATCCACATGATCCAGAAGGTTTTTTTAGTGGACGCCCTGGTGGACGGCCCCTTCTCGGGGTCGCCCACCTCGGTTTTTTTTCTGGAATCCCCCCTGGAACGCTTCAAGATGGCCTCGCTGGCCGGAGAGCTGGGTTCTCCCGAGTCCGTCTACGTGCTCCCCCACGGGGAGGCCTTCCTTTTGCGCTTCTTCACCCCCCTCATGGAACTGAAGGCCGGGGTGCACGCCGCCCAGGCGGCCGCCCACCTCATCTACGAACTGGGCGTCCGGCCCCCCACCGTCCCCCTCCTCTTCCTCACCTTGGAGGGCGAGCTCAAATCCCGCTTCCACCCCCCCAACTACTGCTCCCTGGAGCTGGTCTCGGAAAAGTTTCGGGAACTGGACCCGGCCGAAAGGGAGCTCTACGCCCCCATGCTGGGCCTCGACCCCAAGGACGCCCTCTGGGGGGTCCTGACCAGCGGCAACATCGCGGTCCTCCGCGTTCCGGACTACGCCTCGCTTAAAAAACTGGTTCCCGTCCAAAGCGAGCTCCTGAAGGCCGCCGTCCAGGGGGTGGCCGCCACCTCGCCGGGAAAACAGGGGGGCGACTGCGACTACTACCTCAGATCCTTCCGCCCCAAGGTGGGGGTCCCGGAGGAGCACGTCGGGGGGGGCATCCACCGCTCGCTCGCCCATTACTGGGGTAAGCTCTTAAACAAAACCAGCCTGGTCTCCCGGCAGCTCTCCAAAAGGGGGGGCCTGGTCTCCCTCGAGGTGGGGGATCCGGCGAAGGTGGTTTTCAAAGGCAAGGCCCGAACCATCCTCCGCTCCGACGTCATTCAGGAGAGCCTGGTGCTCCCTCCCGCCTTTTCCGCCTAGCTTTCCGCCCTCAGGCGCGAGGCTGAAAATCACTCCCCCCATAACCTATGCTGAGCTTGCTTTTTAGAGCGAAGTAGATATCATCCTCGATAAGCGCTACCATACAATATATGTAGTCAAATTTTTTTAGGATAATATTATGCCTACCGTGCGCCGTTCTCATTCCATCGACTTCAAAATTAAAGCCGTTTTTGAGGCCGGCGGCTCCCAGCGCGCCTTGAAGGAAGTCGCAGCCAGATTGGGAGTACACCCCACTCAACTCAGCCACTGGAAAAAACAGGCTACCGATGTATTAGAAACGCATTGGCCAAATTCACCGAAAACCAGCGGGAAAAGCAACCGCACCGAGAAAGAGTTCCAGGAAATGGAAAGGCTGGTTGGTAAGATGGCTTTCGAACTCGAGTACTATAAAAAAAAATTGGGTTGCTAGGGATCGCAGAGCGCAGAGCCATGGTGGAGAGTGACCATCCCCTTTTCAGCGGTCCCGAGCAGTGCGAACTACTTGACATATCCCGTTCTTATCTCTATTACACCCCCGCGCCTGAATCTGAAGCCAATCTTTTAGCCATGCGCTTAATGGACCGTGAATGGCTCAGACACCCTTTTTACGGCAAAAAACGACTAAGGTCCCATCTCATCCACCTCGATGAGGAAGAGGTCTTTACAGAGCTCTCAGAGAGCGATAAGATGTTATGGAGGAACGACTTATCGCACATCGGACTTGAG
>JAISMF010000088.1 GCA_031276865.1 Deltaproteobacteria bacterium
TTAGGGCGGGGACGCCCCCCCCCACGGGGCCGGAGAATCCCATTTTTAGAGAAATATAACGTTTTCCACTCCGGATGTCAAGGAGCGGGCTCCCCTTCCCCCCCTTTCCGGCTTTCCGGGATTGTAAATATTTTTTTGTGGTACTCTATTTTCAGCATTAAGGTTTGAACTGCGTTCCTGCCTACCTAGTGCTTGATGCATCTGCAAAAAGTCATGGGTTTAAACTTATTTGCTGACCGTATACTATATATAGGCTAAACTATAATATCATTATGAAGATATTTCACTTAATTTTCATAATATTATAAATAAATTATTTAAAAATACTTTAATTTCTTAATTAAACTTAATAATTATTACTTCATCTAATAATTTTAAAATTTTTATAATTAGAAAATTTAATATATCACCTTTTTATACTTTATGAATCTGATCTTATTAAAAAAGCATATGAACATTATAAATTTAAATGAATAAAGCTTTTATCTAACTAAAAAGTTCAAAAATACATCATTATAGTATCAGGACCTTATAAAATATGAGCGGACTATTCCGCGCCCAGCGACTGAAGTTGATAAAGAAAAATTAAAGGCCACCGAAAATTAATCTTTAGTTATCTATATTTCTCAATTTTTTCTTACTATAATGTATTTAAAAGTGTTATTTTGCTAAATATACAAGTTTTTTTTTGATTTTTATTGCAAAATTTATTAAAATTATAATTTTCAAAAAGTTTTGTTGTAAAAATTGAAATCAATAAGTCATGATTTTTTTATCATACTGAAAAAATATATTTTAATACTAATTTTGAATTTTCAAACATTTTATGTCATAAACTAAACATATTTTTCAAATTTATAATATATATATATATATATATATATAGTATACTTTTGTTAAGGGAAAAAAATAAATTTAATTTTTTCTTGATAAAACGCTCATGGAAGGCCTGTGCCCCTTCCGCCAACGAGCAAATGAAAGTTTTCCGTTTTAAGAGGCCTTGACAACGTAACAACATTTATACTAAATTAATGACAATGATGCAATAGGACGACTTTTTTTTCGAATTTAATTCGGTTATAAAACTGTTCAGGCATTCTCTATCCGAACCACGAGCTGTCCCTTTAGAGGACGTGCATTAAAATGTCGTTAGTTATATTTTAGTTATAGCTAACAGTGAAATAGATAATACCAGCACCATTTTTTATCTTTTCAAATTATTTGTCATTATTTCATCTTATTTTATCTGTTTAGAGGTTAGTTAACTATATGAGTCATCCTTTTGTAGCTTTCAACGCTATCTATGGCTCCGTAGTTGGAGTGGATGTCCATAAGAGAACGCATGTAGCGCGCTACCTGCGGCCTCTCGGACCTAATGAATATGAGAAAGAAATAAGGGAATTTGGCACTTTTAAATCTGGTCTTAACGAACTCTGCGACTGGGTTATCGAGAAAGGCGCTTCTCAAGCGATTATGGAGAGCACAGGCGTTTACTGGAACACCCTCGAAATGATGTTAAGTTACAATAACATTCCCAGCATGGTGGTTAACCCCTGTCACGTTAAAAATCTACCAGGCGGAAAAACTGACACGACCGACAGCGAATGGCTTGCCAAAGTAGGATGCTGCGGGCTGGTTAAGGGCAGTTTCATTCCCGACCGTCTTTTCTCTAAATTGAGAGATCTTTCCAATTACAGGGCCTCGCTTGTCAAAGAATACAGCGGATGGAAAAACCGTCTCAACAAAACTCTCGTCACAAACGGCATCCGACTGGATTTAATCGCGAGCGACATCCACGGCGTTATAGCCCGCATTCTTTTAGACGCCATTCTTGACGGCAAGACTTCGGAAGAAGCGGCCGCTCTGGCGGGCAAGCGCGTCAGAGCCTCCGAGGATGATATTAAGGAGGCCTTAGACTGCGACTTTAACATGATAGACCGCCGTCTCATCAGGAAATATTACCGTAAAGTCATCCAACTGGAACAGGAAATATGCGAAGCCAACGCGACTCTGCGAGTGGAGGCTGAACCACTCAGGGACTATATAGATAGGCTGACGACAATACCCGGGGTGGACGAGATAGCGGCCATAAGGTGTTTAGCCGAGTTTGGCACGGACATGACCCGCTTTAAGTCGTACCGCCATCTGAGCTCCTGGCGCGGCGTGAGTCCGGGTAACAACGAGTCAGCCGGGAAACGGAAGAGCGGCAAGCGCTCGAAAGGCGACCAGCGGGCGCGTTCCACCGCAATCGAACGCGCCAACGCCAGGATAAAAATCGATCGCCAGATGAAGGCGAAGCACGATACCCTCGTATACAGGAAGGGTCACAAGAAAGCGATATGCGCCGTGGCCCACAAGATAGTTAGAATCATGTACTGCCTCATCGCCGGAGGTGATGTTTACAGAGACGGAACGGTGAACTATAAGGAGTCGATTGTCAAGAGAAACGCTCCCAGGTGGATAAGGCAGCTCAAAACTATCGGCATGATTTCCAGCGGGGGTATGGTTGACCCCAAGTTCAACAGGCAAAAGAAAGTGTCCGCCGTGCGGGCGGAGGCCGTTCCTTCCGAGCGGGGTGGCTCGAAGGTGGCCGGAAAGCCCGAGGCGGCCGTGGTTGCGGAGGCCGTTCCGTCCGAACTGAAGGCGATGAAAAGGCCGCGGGGAAGACCGAAGGGGTCCGGCGAGAAGGGAGTTCCGCCTTCAGTTCCGAAGGAACCTAATTAGCTATCATATCATATAATTTAGACTCTTTTCATGAGGTTTTCGGGATTACTATTACCTAAAGTCGGTAAATCGGCACCCAAATATATGTCCAAGCAGTAAATTCGAAATATAAAGCTCAGAAAAAACCGTTTACGCCTTCCAACGGAGTAAAAAATTCGTAGACAATCGGCATTGTGTGCATATAAAAATATTCTACGTAGGGAAACTTTCATATAAAAAAATACCAAGGAAAGACGTCTTATGAAAACGCACACGCCAAGCTGTTTCCGCTCATGAACCTTGTCTTCTCGAAAAGCGCGGCGTCGGCTCCGATCTCGGATCATCCTTCGAGGTCGAACTTGGCGCAGTCCGCCGGGGCCAGTTCGCCTCGGTCCGCTCCCCGGTGATAGACAGCCTCGTGTTTCCTAAGCGACTCGCCGGAGGGGCTTAAAGGTCTTCTCCGTTTAAAATTTTAAAACATTTCGAAAGGTTTCGACACCATGAAGATCTTAAAGGCGTCCATCTCGATTTTGTTCCTGATCGTCCTCTCGTTCTGGGCGCCGGAGGCCCGGACGGAAAGTTTTTCGTCTTACGACAGCGTGGGCGATCCCGTCGCCCAGGGCTACGAGTTTTCCTTTTCTCGTCCATCGGACTACTTGGAGGCTTCCAGGAACTCGGACGAGGAAACCATGGAATTTTACCTGGATTTCGTCAAAGGCGTCCCGGAGGGCGAGGAGCGTCTTTTCGTATTTTCGTTCGCTTTAGGCGACGACGCCGAGGAAGTTTTGAAGGGTCCGGAGGACGAATGGAACCTTAAATACGTATCCCTTTTCTTCGACACTTTCGAAAAGGAGGAGGGGGAAACCGCCACCTTGACGAAGGTGGAGCGGAACCTGGAAGGTTCCCCGCCGTCCATGCTCATATCGGGTCGTAAAACCACGACGGGCGAAGGCGGCGAGGAGGAGAGCGAACATTACCTTAAAAAGATTTTTCTGTCCGGAGATCGCTTCCTATCCCTAAACTGCAGCGTGTTATCCGACGGAGGCCTGTCGGAGGAGGAATTGGCCACCTGGCACGAAAAGCAGACCGAAGCCGTTTGTTTTCCGGTCTTCGAGAGCCTAAAGCTCCCATCCTGAAGTTCGGCTTCGCCGAGCCGGATCCGGTCAAGCGAATTTTAGTCTCCCGAAGCGGCGGCCGTTTTTTTTAAAATCGCGTTTCCGCCTCTTCGTCCCCCTCCTTTCAATCTCCCTCTAATTTTTTTCTTCCTCATCATCGCGCGGTTTTTACAGCTTCGCCGCCTTCCGGGCTGGGCCCGCGGCCGCGCCCGGGGAGCGACCCGCCGCGGTCCCCCGCGGGAGGCCGGTCTTTATCCTTAAGACCCAGGCGTCCGCCCCGTTGTCCGTCTTTGGAGCGCCGGCTCGTTTTCCGGTCGGATCCGATTCTTTCAAGATATTCTCGTCGGCCCTCCTTACATCTTCCTCCGGCTGAAGGATCCCGGAGCGTATTAACTCGACGACGCCGCTTTCCGCCATGCTTGAGCCGCGTTCCACGTCCATCTGAATATCGTCCGCTCCGGCTTTTAGGCCGTCTTCGGCCGGCCGGGCCGCCTCCTTGGGGGTCTTCCCGTCCCAAACGGCTTCCCGACGGGGGAGGGCGGCGAGGATGTTTTTTAAACCGTTTTTTCCTCGCTCCGGGCTCTCCGACGCGCGCGGCCCGTAATTCGCGGCGTGGGTTTAAAATGATGGATCGCGGGTCGTGAGGGAGACCGCCCTTCACCCGGCCGCCGCGTCCCGTTCCGGCCAGCCGCCCGCGCTTGGACGCTCCGTTTTTTCCGCCCGTACACGACCAGCCCGCGGGTCGTTCGCCAGCCGGCGGGGAACGCCATGTTTGCCAAGCGCCTCCGCGGGCGGTGTCCGTTAAACTCCGCGGCCATCCATAACCATCATGGACGCCCCCTTCTCGAGAACCCGGCCGCGAAGTTCGACGAGACCGGCTTGACGGGGGGCGAACGCCCGGATTTCCTTTTCGGGCTCGTTTTCTCCGGCGGGCCTCGGGAGGCGCGCCACGTTCCTTCTCTTTTGGAAGTCCGCTCCGACCCCGCCGACGCGGACGGCTTGGGGAGCTTCTTTTGAGCGACTCATACTGGATAATTCACTTTTAATAACGATAAATCGATTAAATAACAATGACATATAAAACGAAAAGAAAAAAATAGGCGCTAAAATTCCCATTCCTTTCCGGCGCCGCCCCCTCGGTTTCGGAGCCGCCGCCCTCCCTCCGACCAACGTCTTCGACCCCGACCGAAAACCAGGGGAAAGGCCGGGCGGAAAGCCGCCGCGCCGCGGTTAATCCGCCCGCGGGTCGCCCGGGGCGGAATCTTCCATCCGGAGCGTTTAAAGCGCGCGCCTTTTTGGCGGCCTTCTTTTTCGCGGGCTTGAAAACGGCCCCGCTTTCAGGCGTTCCCTCGTTTTAACGCGCCTCGCCCAACGATCGCGCTCGTCATGTTGTTTTGTTCGGATAAAATGTATTTTAATTTTCAAAAATATACTTTCATTAATTTTTATTAAGATCTAAATTTTATATTTTATTATATTTAAATAGCCCTTTTACGCCCTCCGGAATTTGTTCCCGCGGGAAGCCTGCCGGATCCTCCTTGCAACGAGCTCCGGCTGGGGGAAAAAATCGTCAATCGCCAAAGGACCATCCCCCCTCGTTTTTAAGCGATTGGGAACTCCCGGGGTCGAAAAGTCGGGCTTGTCTTCCATGTTCGCTTGCATGAAGAGGGTTGGCGAAATTTAGGAGGGCGGGTCTTCGCTAAGCCCCGGGGCGTCCGGATTGTCCGCGTCTTCCGGCCGCGGGCGGTCTTGATTTTTTCCGGCTTCCCCCCTCCGGCGGCTTTGGCGCGGGTCGGGGCCGCGGCGTCCAGGTCCCTTCCCTCGTTTCGGTCGCGGATGGCGGCCATGGGGCGGCGCCGTCCTCGGTCGCGGTGAGGATGGAGTTTTCCGCCGATTCCAGGATGCTCCGGCCTGGGGGAATTTTTAAAGAGAAGCTTCCCAAATCCTCCGCCCCGGCGTCCCGGGCGCCGGAGGCGCCGCCCCGGGAATCAAGTTCGGGGGCCTTTTCCGCCGGGGGGGGGATCCCCGAAGCTTTTCGGGTCGAGTTTGGGGTCCACCCCGTTTTCCTTGAGAAAATCCACCACCTTCCCGGACGGCAGGGCCGCGCCCAGGGGGAGGGAGTTTTTCGAGCCCCTTCCCGAACTTTTCCGGAGGTTCACGCCCACCACCAGGCCGTTTACGTTCACTAAGGGGCCGCCTTGGTTGCCCTCGTCAAGGGGGGCGCTGTGGTGGATCGCTCCGTTGGCCGCCCTAATCACCTCCCCGCTGGTGGCCGCGATGGGCGGGGCTTTGAGGCATCTCAGGTCCGCGGTCCTCACGCAGGCGTAGCTTTCATCCAGCTCGAGCACCCCCGCCTGGTAGCCCCAGGCGGCCACCCAGTAATAGGCGCCCTCGTCCCGGGCGAAGGTCAAGGGCTCGACCGCGTCTCCCTTCGGGGGGGCGAAGCTTATAAGGGCCAGATCCGCCGCTTCCCCGGGGCGGCAGGCGGCGGAAAGCGTCCGGGCCTCGGTTAAGGGGATCGCTTCGTTCAGTATCAGGATCCGCCCGGATTTTCCGGCCTTCCGGACGAGGCAGCCGCTGGTGACGACGCGTCCGTCCGCCGCCACGAAGCCCGTGCCGAAGCCCGCTCTTCTTCCGGAGGCTTTCACGACCAGGACGAAGACGGTGGCCTTCTCCAAGAGGGCGTCCATGAGCCGCGCGCGGCTTGCGATGTCCCAGCTCCCCGGGCCCGCGGGCTCGTCCGCGGCCCGGGCCGGGGAAGGGACCAGCGCGGCCAGAACGAGGGCGAGGCCCGCGGAAAGGAGGAGAAGGCCGCCCGCCCTCCCCGCGGGGGGTTTGGGTCCGGCCTCTTTTTCCAAGACGCCGGAAGACGTATTTCCCGGGGCCGGGGATTTTAAATTCATCGCGCCTTATCTTTCAGCCGTTTAAGTCCTTGAGGCTGTCCAGGACGAAATCCACGCCCGGATCGGTGCGGTTTCCCTCCACGTAGATGACGAAATGCCTGTCGGATCCCGCTTCGTCCGCCGAAAAGACGAAGCCCACGGCCTCCTTTCCGTTGGATCTGAAGGCGAAGCGGTAGATTTCCGCTTCGGGGCTTTTACGGATCCCGCCCCCCCTGGCCGCGCCCCGGTAGATTTCGGCCACGCGCCTTAAATCCATCCCCCGATTTTCCGCCGAGAGGATCCCCATGTAGGCGGCGCCGTCTTCCCTGCCCATGAAGACGGCGTCCTCCGCCTCGGCCAGGACGCTCCAGTCTTCCGGAATCTCCACCCGAAAGCTCCCCAGATCCCGGATCCTGGAGGGGTCCCCGGAAGCGGGGTCCGCCTCCGGCCTAAAGGCGGGGCCCTCTCCTTCGAGCCTTTTTTCCGGAGGGAGCCGATCCCGTTTTCCCGCGGATTGGTTCCGGCTTCGTCCGCCTCCCGGAAAGGGGGCGTCTTCCGGAAGCGTTTTTCCCGGAGGGGTCAGACGGGGCTCCACCCCGTTTTCCCGTAAAAACTCCACCGCCAGCCGCGAGGGCCAGGCGAGGCTGAAGGCCGCGGCGTCGCCAGGCTCCGTAATTACGTCGAAGTTCACGCCCACCACCTCGCCCGCGTAGTTCACCAAGGGGCCGCCGTAGAGCCCCTTGTCCATTTGGGCGCCGTGGGAGACGGCGTTAATTCCGCCCGGAGGAGGCGTCCCCCGCAGGGTGAATAGGGAATTCACGGCGCCGGAGGTCCGCAGGGGCCGGGGCGGCGGGGAGCAGTTTTCCTCCCTCACGCAGCGGTAGGGATCATCCTCGCCCGGGACGCTTAGGGGGTAGCCCCAGGCGTATACCTCGTCTAGGTTCCTCACCTCGAGGTTGAAAACCGCCTCGGGGATCCGGGATCCCGCGGGCGGAACGAATTTAAGGAGGGCCAGATCCGCCCCGCCGGGCTTTCCCCGAAGCTTCGGCCGGGAGACGCTTTCCACCTCGGCCTCCCTTTCCGGCACCGCTTTTCCGATAATCGTCACCCGGGCGTTTTTCGACCGGGCCGCGTCCGCCACGAGTTCGCCCTTGGTCACCAGATAGCCGTCCGCGGCCACGAAGCCCGATCCCTGACGGTGTTCCTTTCCGTTTCGAACCGCGACCAAGACGATGGAGGACTCCAGTCTTTCATCCCTCTTTCGGGAATAGCTTTCGTGGGAGTCGCTCTCCGGAAGCTCGGCCGGCGGATCGGCGGGGCGCGTCGCCTCCGCCAAAAAGAGGAGGAAGAGCGGGGAAAGGAGGATGACGATGATTTTTTTCATGACGTCCGGACCCGTTTAAAGATTTAACGACTGGGGAATTCAAGGACGGGAGGCTTTCCGGACGCTGGGTTCATGGGATTTTAGTTTGAAAGCGCGCCGCGTCTAAGACGTCGGCCCAGGAAACGGTTTTCCGGACCGGGCCGTCCGGAATACCCGGGGCGTTTTACAAGGGATGGGGTTTTCACGCTTTTGTTATTTTGATTCTTCTATTTTTATTTCCCTCCGGTTCCGGTTTAGTTTCTTTCCAGTTCGGACATTGTTTCTTTCCACTTCGGACATTGTTTCTTTCGGGGAGGATTTTTTTTTCGATACCGAAATTTTTATTTTTTTTAGATGAAATTTTTTTTGGATTCAGTTTTTTTCGAATTTTTTTGTTAAGTTTTTCGATTTTTTTTCCGATACGTGTTTTACGGATTTTTTTGTTTGGTTTTCCGATTTTTTTAATTTCCGTGGTTTTACGTTCCTCCCCTCTTTTTCACGGTTGTTTTCGAGCGTTCTATACTTTTTTTTCGACTATTTTTTCCGCCCCTTCCTTCGGTATTTTGTTTTCCGCCTCGTTTTTCGCCCTTTAGTTTTCAACCCCTTCTTTCGCCAAATTGTTTTTCAAACGCCTTTCCTCCGTTTTCCGCCCCTGGCGCCTTTAAGCGTTTTTAACGCGTCCTTTTTAGGCGATCATTTTATACGGATTCCTTTTTGGGCCTCTTCTCAGCGTTCAAAGGCTTCCCCCCCCTTTTTTTAGGTGAAAGTTTCAAGGATCACTTCGCCTCCAGCGCCGTGACCCCGTCCCAGTCGGGACCCGGGTCCCGGGCTATGTGGGCCTGGCAGCGTTCGCTGAACATAAGCGAGGGACGATCCTGGGGAGCGACCGACAGCGCCCGCTGAAAGCGGGCCAGGGCTCCGGCGAAGTCCCGGTCCCAGTAGTGTTTCAGGGCGCGCTCGTAAAAGTTCGCCATCTGGAGGGTCTCCGGCGGGAGGGCCTCGGGTTTTCCCATGACCTCGTAGATCTCTATGCTCCGGCTGCGCCCCAGGACCCGCACCTTGTCCAGGCGCCGAAACTTAACCGCCCCGGAGGCGGCCTTGGCCGTCTCCCCGGAGGCGATTATCGTGGTGCCGTAGAGCTTGTTGGCCGAGACGAGCCGCGAGGCCAGGTTCACGGCGTCCCCCATGACGGTGTAGGCCATGTGTTTTTTGCCGCCGATGTTTCCGGCCACCACCGGACCCGTGTTCAAGCCCATCAAGGCCTTGAGGCGCTCGCGGCCCAGGCTTTCCAGCTCCCGGTTCAGATCCTCCACCAGCTCCCTTTGGGCCAGCGCCGAGAGGCAGGCCGAGACGGCGTGCCCGGGCTGGTTGAGGGGGGCGCCCCACACGGCCATGACGGCGTCCCCCACGTATTTGTCCACGAAGCCGTCGTAGCGCTCTATGCCCGTGGTCATGGCGTCGTAGTAGAGGTTCACCAAATCCACCACGTCCTCGGTGGGAAGGCGCTCGGAGAGGGCCGTGAAGCCCACCAGATCGGCGAAGAAGACGCTGCAGACCCTCTTCTCCCCCCGGCTTAAGAGGAGCCCGGGGTCTTGGACGATGCGGCCGGTCAAAGCCGGATCGAGGTAGAGGTCCAGGGCCCGGCTCTTGGCCCGGGACTCCTTTCTTTGGTCCCAGCCTCTTAAAAGGAGGTAGGTCAGATGCGCGAGGAGGATGACCAAAACCCCCGGCGCGGCCGGAAGCAGGACGTAGCGGTTGAAGGCCAAGACCGCGCAGACGCAGTAGAGGACCAAGACCAAGGCGGGGTGGAGGTGGAGCCAGGGTTTGAAGCGGGGTCCGGTGAAAACGAGGGGCAGGAAGACTAGAAAGACCAAGCCGGAAAAGAAGGGGAAGAGCGCGGCCGTCCCCGGGACGGCCGCGAGGCGGCCCTTTAACAGGGTGTTCACGGCGTGGGCCTGGATCTCCACCGCCGGCGTCTGCGGCCAGTCCCCCCGGCCGTAGGCCGAAAGGGGGGTGGGGTAGACGTCCAGGTTCAAAGACGAGGTGTCGCCGATGAGGACCAGGGCGCCGGAGAAGTACTTTTTAAAAAAGTTCAGATCCCCGTCCAGGGCCTGGCGGTAGACGTAGTTGAAGCTGAAGCGTAGAAACGAGTCCCGGTAGTCGATGAAGAAGACCTCGTCCGCCGGCGGCGTCAAAGAGGGCCGGAGGGTTCGGGCGGCCAGAAAAGCGAAGGAGGGGTGTCCGGACTCGAAGGCGTCGGGCCAGAGGGTCCGCGCCTGGCGCACCTTGAAGTCCCGATCCCGCGGAAGGTTTATGAAGCCCAAATTCTCCTCCCCCATGACCTCGATGTACTTGGGCGACGGGAGGACCGGGTTTCCGCCCAGGTAGCGGAAGCCGTAGACCACCTCCACTCCGGCCTTGCGGGCGCCCCGGTAGGCCCGCCACCACTCCTCCTCCTCGCGGGCCGTGTAAAGGCGTCCGGAGGAGGGCGGGAGCGCCCGGTGCAAAGCCACGGCCCGGGCGCCGGCGGAGGTCAGGGTTTCCAGGATCAAGGCGTAGACCCCGGGGGAGAAGATCTCCGCCATGGAGCCCTCGGGGGACGAGTGCGTGGAGTCGTCTATGGCCACCAGGACGATCCGGGGTTCCAGGCCGCCGCCCAGGGTTTTCCCGCGGTTTCGTAAAAGATGGTCGTAGACGGCGGCGGAGAGGGAAAGCGAGGTTCCGGGGTAGCTTAAAAGGCAGGCTAGGGCCGCGAGGGCCAAAGTCAGGGGGAGGAAGAACTTAAGCGAGGCGATGGAGCCCTTTTCGCTTATTCCTTCGAGCAGTCCGAAAAGGAGCCTGAGCATCGGGGAATCTCGCTTTCGGATTCAAGGGGGCCTTGAAAGAGGCGCCCGGGGCGGGGACCCGTCAGGGGGCGTCTTCGGAAGAGGAGCCCGAGGCGGTTTCGGGGGCGGATCCGGCGGGCAGCAGCGATTCCATCTCCTCGAAGTCCTCGGGCTCCGGCTCCATTTTGGAGAGGTACTCGAAGTTTATGTCCAGACCCAGAACGCCGGCGAAGTCGCCCTCCATGTTCAAAACTGGACCGGAGACCGTGAGGCAGAGGGCCTGGGTGAAGCGGGAGGTGTAGAAGTCGGTCAGGTGCACCAAACCGTCCTCTTTGGGTTTGACGAACCAGGTGCGGTCGGAAAGGTTGAAGCCCACGTCCTGCTTGCCGGCGTAGAGCTTCTTTTCCCCGCGCGACGAGACGTTTTTCGTGGTCTTGAATCCCCGGTGATCGGTCACGTAGATGAACTGCACGAAGGGGATCTCGGTCACCCACTTCTCCATCAGGGGCTCCTGTTTTTCCGGGTCCATGGATCTTATGACCGGATGCCTTATCATGCCCTCCACCAATTCGGAGGCGATCTCTCTGGCCTGCTCTTTCAAGCGGTCGAACTTGGAGACGAAGGATTTGGGCATGAAGAAGCGGGCGAGCTTCTCCAGCTCCCTGTTGGACATGGAGGTGAGGCGGCCGTTTTCGTACTCCTTTTGGATCTGCCGGTGCATCTTCTGCACGGCCGGGTTCCTTTTGTCCACCTCCCGGCCCCCGGTCAGGTGCAGCCTTTGGTTCAGCCAGTGGGCGAGTCCGGCGGAGCCGGACTTGTCGTTGATGACGACCGAGGGCGGGCGCTTTAAAATCCGGCGGGTGTCGAAGATGTTGTAGATCTCCTCGTTTTTTAAAAGCCCGTCCGCGTGGATTCCGGCCGAGGTGGCGTTGAAGTCGCGGCCGGCCAAAGGGTAGTTGGGGGGGATCTGGACCCCCAGCTCGCGCTCGAAGTACCCGGCGAGCTCCGTTATCTGGCTGAAGTCCGCCCCGTCCGCGTCTCCGAGCAGGGCCGCGCGCTCGATTAAAAGGGCCTCCACCGGCGTGTTTCCCGTGCGCTCCCCGAAGCCGAAAAGGGAGCCGTTGACCGATCCCAAACCGTGGTGCCAGGCCGTGACGGCGTTGGCGAAGGCCCGGTGGAAGTCGTTGTGGCCGTGCCACTCGAGCAGGCGCCCGTCGATCCCCGCCTCCTCGATCACGGCCCGCACGAGCCGGGGAACCGAGCGGGGCAGGGCCGCCCCGGGGTAGCTCACCCCCAGGCCCAAGGTGTCGCAGAGGCGTAGGAGGACCGGTATGTCCGCCTCCTCGGAGAGCCTCTGGAGGGCCTGCGCGAAGGGGAGGACGCAGCCGTAGACGTCGGCCCGGGTGACGTCCTCCAAGTGGCACCGGGGGGAGATGCCGGCCGCGAGGGCGTCTTTCACGAGCCCCAGGTACTTGTCCAGGGCCCTTTTGCGGGTGAGCCCCAGTTTGAGGTGGATGTGGTAGTCGGAAATGGAGGTGAGGATCCCGGTCTCCCTTATCCCCGCCCGCCGCACGAGTTTCAAATCTTCGGGGAGCGCCCTTATCCAGCCCGTGATGATCGGATACTCGCGGCCCAGTTCCCGGCAGGCCTCCAGGGCCCGGCGGTCCCTGTCGTTGAAGAGGAAGAACTCGCTTTTGCGGATGAGGCCGTTTTTTCCGCCCAGAAGGCTCAAGCGCTCGAAGATGGAGGCGATCTGCTCGGGGGTGTAGGGGGGCCGCGCCTGCTGGCCGTCCCGGAAGGTGGTGTCGGTGACCAAAGGCTCCGGCGCCGGGTCCGGGGTGGCCAGGATCCCGTCGAAGGCCACCCGGGGCACCTCCGTGTAGGGGAAGAGCTCCCGGTAAAGCCGGGGCTCGTCTTCGGAGGGAGCCTGAAGCTGGAAGCGCCGGGGGGACGGCGGGGCGGGGAAAAGTTTTCTTTCTTTCATCTAAGGGTGGATTTCCCCGGGGGCGGATCTCCCCGGGGGCTGACTTCCCCGGGGTTGGATCTCCCCGGGGGCGGAGGGGGGCCGGAGGGGATCCCTCCGGCCCCCCTCCCGTTCTAGGGGGGCTTAAGGCCCGGCTCGGGGGCTCGCGGACCGTTCTAGGGGAGCTTGAGCCCCAGCTCGGAGAGCTGCGCCGCCCGGGCGGGGCCCGGGGCCTCGGTGAGGGGGCAGACGCCCTTTTGGGTCTTGGGGAAGGCTATGACCTCCCTGATGGATCCGGAGCCGCTTAAAAGGGCCGCCAGGCGGTCCAGACCGAAGGCGCAGCCCCCGTGGGGGGGCGCGCCGTAGGAGAGGGCCTCCAGGAAGAAGCCGAATTTCTCCCGGTACTCCTCCCGGGGCAGGCCCAAGGCCTGGAAAACCCGCTCCTGAATCTCCGGACGGTGGATCCGAACGGATCCTCCGCCTATCTCGTTACCGTTCAGGACCAGGTCGTAGGCCCTGGAGAGGACCCTCCCCGGATCGCTTTCCAAAAATTGCAAAGAGTCCTCCTCCGGCGCCGTGAAGGGGTGGTGGGAGGAGACCCAGCGCCTCTCCTCTTTGGAGTACTCGAAGAGGGGGAAGCGGGTGATCCAGACGAGCGAGCGGGCGTTTTCCGGGATCAGGTCCAAGAGCCGGGCCAGCTCCTGGCGGATCCGGCCCAGGATTATCGAGGCCTGATCCTTCTCTCCGGACATGAAGAAAAGGATGTCGGCGTCTCCGCAGTCGAGCTCGGTTTTCATCCCCCGGATGTCCTCCGGGCTTAAAAACTTCACCAGGGGCCCCCGCCAGCCGTCCTGGGCGGTCCTGATCCAGGCCAGGCCCGGGGCTCCCAAGGACTGGGCCAGGGAGACCAGATCGTCCAGGTGCCGCCGGGAGAGCCTCCCCCGGGGGTCCTCCGCCTTCAAGACCCGGACCGCGCCGCCGTCCTTGACCCCCTCGCTGAAGATTCGGGCGGAGGAGTTTCGCAGCAGATGGGTGAGATCCCTGATTTCCAGATCGTAGCGCAGATCCGGCCGGTCGCTTCCGTAGCGGGCCATGGCCTCGGCGTGGGCGAGCCGGGGGAAGGGGGCGGGGGGGGCCTCTCCCAGGGTCTCCCGAAATATCCGGCGGGCGTACTTTTCCAACAGACCCATGACGTCCTCCTCGTCCACGAAGGACATCTCCAAGTCCACCTGGGTGAACTCGGGCTGGCGGTCGGCTCTCAGATCCTCGTCGCGGAAGCATCTGGCTATCTGGTAGTAGCGGTCGAAGCCCGCGATCATTAAAAGCTGCTTGAAGATCTGGGGCGACTGCGGGAGGGCGTAGAAGCGTCCGGGGCTGAGCCGGGACGGCACCAGAAAGTCCCGGGCGCCCTCCGGGGTGGAGCGGGTGAGGAAGGGGGTCTCCACCTCTAAAAAGCCCTCGCCGGAAAAGAAGTCCCGGGTGATCCTGGTTATCTTGTCGCGTAAAACGAAGAGCTCCAGGCGGCCCGGGATCCTCAAGTCCAGATAGCGGTACTTGAGGCGCACGTTTTCCGAGACGTTTTGATCCTCCTCGATTTGGAAGGGCGGGGTCTTGGAGCCGTTTAAAACCCGGAGCTCCCGAATGAGGATCTCGACCTTTCCGGTTTTAAGCTTCGGGTTCTCCATGTCCGCCGGACGGGGCCGCACGGTTCCCCGCAGGGCCAGCACGTATTCCGGGCGCAGGTCGCGCGCCCGGCGGTGGGTCTCCGGATCTTCTTGGGGGTCGAAGACCGTCTGCACCAAGCCGGAGCGGTCCCGCATGTCCAGAAACACCAAGCCGCCGTGATCCCTCCGGCGCTGCACCCAGCCCGCGATGGTCACCTCGGAGCCCGCGAGATCCTCGTTTATCTCCCCGCAGTAATGGCTGCGCCTCAGCCCGGCGGTCTTTTCCGGCATACTTATGAACGGGTCTCCCTTGATTTAGCCTTGTTTTCCGGTCTTCGGCCGGATTGATTTTCCGGATCCGGCGTCCGGAGCGATTTCTTTTCACGGCCGGCGTTTTCCGAAGCGGGTCCCTTCAATTCGGGTTTCCCCCCCGCTCCCGCGTCGGCGGGTTTTCCAGCTCTTTGAAAAACTCCTCCGGCGAAAGGGGGGATTGCGTTCCCCGCGAGAGATCCTTGACCGTCACCCGGCCCTCCCTGAGCTCGTCCGGGCCTAAGAGGACGGCCTTTTTCGCCTTGATCTTGTCGGCCCTTTTGAGGTGGCTTTTCAGGCTTTGCCCCTCTTCCCCCCGGACGGCGGAAAAACCGCGGGAGCGCAGCTCTTCCCCCAGGCGGAACAGCGGCCCGGAGGCCTCCGGGCCGAGAGGCGCCAGGTAGAAGGCGGGGCCGGGCGCCTCCCGCTCCCCTTGGTCCCTTAAGAGCATGACCAGCCTCTCGATACCCGCCGCGAAGCCGATCCCGGGAAGCGGCGGTCCGCCCAGATGCTCGCTCAGGCCGTCGTAGCGGCCCCCTCCGGCCACGGCGTTCTGGGAGCCCAGGCCCCCGGCGTGGAGCTCGAAGGCCGTGCGCCGGTAGTAGTCCAGACCCCGAACCAGGCGGGGGTCCTCGATTAAGTCCAGATCCGGCGCCTTTAAAAGCCCCAGGAGGCTTTCATGGTGGCTCCGGCACTCCGGGCAGAGGAAGTCCATGGGCTTGGGCGCCCCGGCCGTGAGCTTCCCGCAGAGGGGGTTTTTGCAGTCCAAAACCCTCAAGGGGTTGCTTTCCAGGCGCCTCCGGCAGTCGGGGCAGAGCCCCTCCCTTTCGCCCGCGAGGTAGGCGGAAAGCCTCTCCCGGTAAAGGGGGCGGCAGAGGGGGCAGCCCAGGGAGTTCAGCCGCAGCGTGAGCCCCGAAAGGCCCAGGGATTTCATGAGCCGGGCGAGAAGGCTGATCACCTCGGCGTCCAAAGACGGGCCGTCGTCTCCCAGGGCCTCGAAGTCCAGCTGGTGGAACTGCCGAAACCTCCCCTTTTGGGGCCTCTCCCGGCGAAACATGGGCCCCAGGGAGAAGAGCCGCAGGGAGCGCCCGCCCTCCCGGTGGAGATCGTGCTCCAAAACGGAGCGCAGGATCCCGGCCGTGGCCTCGGGGCGCAGCGTCACCTCCGCTCCGTCCCGATCGGGAAAGGCGTACATCTCCTTTTCCACGATGTCCGTGGCCTCGCCAATGACCCGCCGGAAGATTTCCGAGCGCTCGAGGATGGGCGGGCGGATCTCCCGGTAGCCGTAGAGCGCCGCCGTCTCCCGCGTCTTGTCCTCCACGGCCCGGTAGTAGGGGATTTCCGCGGGCAGGATGTCCTTGAAGCCGCGGAGCAGAGTCGGCGGTCCGGAGGCGGTCGGGGGGGTTGGCATGGGGTCTCCGCGCGTTGGGGCTGTGTGATAATGCCTTAATTGAGGCCGCTTTGTCAAGAGAAGGGGGGGCGGGGCGGGGCGCCGGGGGCCCCGGGCCGCGCCTTCCGCAAAGGGAGGCCGGATTGGGAAAGTCGGACGGAAATGGGCCGGATTGGGAAGGGGGCCGGGCGGGAAAAGATTCGGGCGGGTGAAGGGCCGGGCGGGAAAAGAAGGCTTCCCGCCGTCTCGGGGCGGGGGAGGGGTCCGCGGGGAAACGCCCGCCCCCTCCGCGGAAGCTTCCGGAGAAATAAAAAGACTTCCGAAAGGGACGCATCCTCTCCGGAAGTCCTTGGACTGGTGGCCCCGGCGCGATTCGAACGCGCGGCACCAGGATTAGGAATCCTGTGCTCTATCCATCTGAGCTACGAGGCCGGAAGCTGTTTTTACGGCGCGGCGCCTCAGTTCCTATATCACAGGGGCCTAGGCAAGTCAACCGCCCGGGGCCGGGGCGCCGGGGCCGGACGGGGGCCCCGTTCCGGCGGGAAGCCTCCTGGCGAAACCCCCGGGATTTAACCCGGCCACCGAAAGGAGCCGGCGTAATCCCTGGAAGTTTCGGGACCTTCGCGTCCTAGCGGTTTTACGGCCGTTGGGCGGCCGAGTCCTCGCGGGTTTCGTCCCGGAGTTTAAGGATCTCTTCTTCCGTCAACCCGCTGAACTCGGCGATTATGTCTACGGGCGTATCCGCGGCCAGCATCTTCCGAGCGACCTCCAAGGCGTTTTTGCGCTCGCCTTCCGCCATGCCTTCCTCCATGCCTTTCGCCCAGCCTTCCGCCATTCTTTCCGCCATGCCTTCCGCCCAGCCTTCCGCCCATCCTTCCGCCACGCTTTTCGCCCCGCCTTCCGCCAGGTTTTTCACCAGGTCTTCCGCCAACCCGCTGAACTCTACGATTTCGTCTACGGGCGTATCCGCGGCCAGCATATTGAGGGCGATCTCCATGGCCTTTTCGCGCGCGCCTTCCGCCAGGCCTTTCTCCAGGCCTTCCGTCAGGCCTTGTTCCCGGCCTTCCGCCAAGCCTTTCTCCAAGCCTTCCGCCAGGCCTTTCTCCAGGCCTTTCTCCAGGCCTTCCGCCAGGCCCATCTCCAGGCCTTCCGCCCTGCCTATCTCCCGAGCTTCAAGCCTGTCGAGTTGGGCGTCCAAATATTTGACCGCTTCCGTCACCAGCATTTCGCGCTCCCTTCTCAATTTAAAGTTGAAGTTTTTTTCTCAAATTCGACTAGACCGTGAAAAGTCCGGTAGTGAAAAACGTTTAGCGGCGTCACGCGACATATGGGATAAATCGACATAGCATGGAAATCGTGAGGCGTGTTATTTTACAAATCCGAAAAGCGAATGGGTTTCCGCGAAGGCGTCGGTATTATCCAAGCGAAAAAGGCGGGGCGGCGCCCATCATTCTCAAAAGCAGATCGGAAAGCCCCTTCCTTTTTAGGCGGCCGACGAAGCTTTCCGGGGCTCCCTTCCGCCCAGCGGTCCGCCGGCGCGCTTCACGTTTCGGATCGGACGGGCGCGGAAAAAAAGAAGGGCTGGAAAAATCGGCGCCGTTTTTCCCGAGGGTTATGGAAAGTTTATCGGCTGAGCGTCCGGCCGGTTTAAAGTCGCCGAACGTTTAAAGACGCGTCGACGGAGGCGGA
>JAISMF010000065.1 GCA_031276865.1 Deltaproteobacteria bacterium
TATTCTGAACTATTTTGTCAATATCAATATCCATGGCATGGCTCCTGCTTCAAATACTACAAAATGTACCATACCATATTTAATTTAAAATGTAAAGTTTTTTTTGTAACGGTCCCTTAACATTATCAAAATAATTGACAAAGGAATCATGGTGAAGGAAAGCTTATGAAAAAGTTACCTGACGGTATCGCGAGTTTTCCTAAAATAATACAGAATGACTTTATCTACGTTGACAAGACCCGTCATCTCTACGAGCTTTTAAATCAGGGAAACTCCTTTTTTTTATCACGCCCGCGGCGTTTCGGAAAAACACTTTTACTAAGCACTTTGAAAGCGATTCTTGAAGGACGGCGGCAACTCTTCAAGGGTCTCTGGATAGATCAGCCGGACTATACCTGGGATGTTTATCCTGTTATTCACTTAAGTTTGGCCTCGCTTACAACGGATAGCGTGGAATTATTTAGCACGGCTCTCAATACGCTTATTGAGGGTGTGGCCAGGAAAGCTGGTATAGAACCACATGGCGAAGGAATCCCTTCCTCCACGTTCATGTCGCTAATTAACGATCTTAACATTAAACACGACAAAGAAATCGCTGTTCTTATAGATGAATACTATACGCCGATACTTAACGCTATTAACAATCCGGAAAAAGCCGTTAAAATCAGGGACGCTCTTAAATTATTTTACGCGGTTCTTAAGGATGTTGAGGAGATACGCGGGTTCACTTTTATCACCGGCGTTGGCAAATTTCCTCAAACATCTATTTTTTCCTCATTGAATAACCTAGTTGATTTGACGCGTGATGAAAATTTCGCCGAAATATGCGGGATCACTGTCGATGAGCTTGATACAGTTTTCCCAGAGTTTATGAAAAATACTCTGGAACATCTAAAATCAGAAAAATTTTATCCACCTGAAGCGACTGTTTCCGATATTAGGAAAACAATTCTTGAATGGTATGACGGCTACTCTTGGGACGGTCGTACACGTATTTTAAACCCCTGGTCCCTTCTTAAAACATTCTATAAAAACCGTTTTGGCGATTATTGGACTCAATCAGGCGGAATACCAATTTTTCTGCAAAATCTTATTCAAAGCGGCATAGTCAACTTCAGCTCCTTTAAGGCTGAAGACTGCATAACTGACAGTTTAAACGTAGTTGAACTTGGTAAAGAACTAAAACCGATACCCATTTTATTTCAGGCTGGTTATCTCACAGTCGAAAAAATAAATTCATCCTCCGGCCTTAATGAGTATTATCTGGATATTCCAAATTTAGAAGTTAAAGCCGGGATCATTCCTCTTCTTCTTTCCCTTGATCCAATTAAAAGTCCACTGATAGCTAAGCGACAATGTGAAAGCATGTTAAAAGCCATAAACAACCGGGATGCTTTCGGTGTTCAGAATCATTTCGGCTCTTATCTGGCGTTCTTTCCTTACAACATTCACAATGCTAACGAATCCTACTACCACTCTCTTTTTATTTCCGCTATGCTTTTTGCCGGAGCGTCCCCGATGCCGGAAGTTTCAGTTGGGAACGGCCGATACGATCTTGGATATAAGGCTGATGACGTTGGATATTTCGTCTTTGAGATAAAATACTGTAGTATTGAAACCAACAATGAGGGTAATTTATCAGAAAGAATGGAATGCGCTGTTTACAAGGCTATGAAACAGATAAAGGTGAAAAATTATACCAAACATATGCTTGGTCAAAATTATCCAATATACAAGGTCGCCTTGGTGGTAGGCGGACGTAGTAAAGTATTGGCGCTTTTTGAGCAAGAAAATGATAATTATTTTTTCTAGATATTTTTTCGTGGCGAAGCAAAATCATAGTTTTTCGCGATTCCTGATGACGATTTTGTCACACTTCCAACTATCGACTTTATACTTAGAACATATTAAGATAACAATGAGCATGATTTGGCAACGTTAAGAATCAATACATAGAAGTAAAATTTATTTTGTTCAATTAATTCAGTTTGAAATTCCTCATCACTAACGTTTTTTCCTGATTCATAATTATTTTGATCTAAATGACGCGACTGCGAAAAAGCCTGTTTTTAAAAATTTATTCGAGATAATACACACTATATGGAATAAATTAAAATATACTACACCTTAAAATGTATGTTGTTCCAAAGTTTTAAAACAGCTGAGACTTTTCGCCCAAGCGTCCTAAATGGCATTTCACCTACTCTCCAAAGCGCCGCGGACGAAGGTGGACTTTCTTAAGGAAGGCGGCGAAAGGAGGGCCGCCTAAGCCGCCCGAAGCTTCCGCGGAAGCATTATTTAAAACTCCCAGCGAAGGATGAAACTAGAGCGTCATCCCCAAGGATCGCATGACTGAAAAAAAACGTGAAATCCTCCTTCTAGGAGGCGCCGGTTACATAGGGCAGGAGACGGCCAAAAGGCTTCTCCAGGACGCCTACTCCGTTAGAGTTCTAGACTCCTTCATCCATTCCCAGAGCCTCGATCCGGCGCTTTCCGCCTCTTCGGATTTCGCGTGCGAAAATTACGATATAAACGATCCCTCCCGCTCCCGGGAGCTGATCTCCGGCTTCGACTCCTACGTCATTCTCGCGGGCCTGGTGGGCGATCCCGCCTGCGCCTCCAATCCGGAGCTCGCCCGGAAGACCAATTTCGAATCCCCCCTGAGAATCCTGGACGAACTTTTGGACCAAGGCGAGGCTGGCCGTTTCGTCTTCATCTCCACCGACTCCTGCTACGGAAAGCGCCCCGGGGAAATCTTAACCGAAGAGTCCCCCTTGAAGCCCGTCTCCTACTACGCCGAGCTCAAAGCCTCCTTCGAGGAAACCCTTTTCCAAAAGACCAAGGGCTCGCTTCTTACGCCCATCGTTTTGCGCCTGGCCACGGTCTACGGCCTCGCGCCCAGGACGCGCTTCGATCTGGCGGTGAACCTTTTGGTCAGGGAAGCCGTCGTGAAGGGCGCGGCCGGCATTTATTCCGGCGAGCAGTGGCGGCCCCTGGTCCACGTCCGGGACGTCGCCAAGGCCGTCTCTTTGGCTTTGTCCTCTCCCAGAGAGCTAGTCGAGGGGCAAATCTTCAACGTCGGCTCCAATAACCAGAACATCCGCTTTTCGGAGCTCGGAAAGCTCATAGCGGAGTGCGTTCCGGATGCCGAGGTTAAAATCATCCCCGGCGCGCCGGATCTAAGGGACTATTACGTCTCCTTCGATAAAATCCGCAAGCGTCTCGGCTTCGTCCCCGACGTCTCCCTTAAAGATGGAGTTATGGAGATAAGGGACGCCCTCAAGGGGGGGCTTATCGCCGACCCCTACCACCCCGTTTACAGGAACGCGTGACGATATGACCGTGAGAGAAGTTAAAGTGGAGGACAAGCTCTCGGATCCGGACAAGCCCGTCAAGGGGAAGTCGATTCTGGGAAACTACATGCGGGACCCCAAGGAGAAGGCCTTGAAGCCTCTTCCCAGGTATTTGAACTTCTCGCCTCCCGATTTGGACGAAAACGAGCTCTCCGAAATAGCCTCCGCCCTTAGATCCGGCTGGATAACCCAGGGCCCCAAGACGGAGAGCTTTGAAAACAGCATGGCGGCCTTTCTCAAAGCCGGTAGCGCCCTGGCCGTCTCCTCCTGCACGGCGGCCCTGCACCTGGCCTTGAGGGTCCTGGAGATAGGAGAAGGCGACGGGGTGATAAGCACCCCCCTGACCTTCGTCTCCACAATCCACGCCGTGGTCTACACCGGCGCCCGGCCCTTCTTCTGCGACGTGGACCCGGCGAACGGAAACCTGGATCCGGCGAAAGTTAGGGAGTTTCTGGAAAAGGACTGCCGGAAAAACCTCCAAGGGGAGATTGTGCACGTTAAAAGCGGAAAGAGGATAAAGGCCATCCTCCCCGTCCACTACGGGGGCTTCCCCGTCGATCTGGAGGCCTTTTACCAGATCGCGAACGAGCACAAGCTCCACCTCTTGGAGGACGCAGCCCACGCCCTGGGGTCCGCCTACGGCGGACACCCCATAGGATCGGATCCGCTTCGAGAACGCCTGGAAAAGGGCCTTAAATCACTTACGGCCTTCTCCTTTTACGCGACCAAAAACCTCACCACCGGCGAGGGGGGCCTCCTCACCGGACCGGAGGATCTAATCGACAAGGCCAGGGTGCTTTCGGCCTACGGCATTTCGGACGCCAGGCGCATCTGGGGGCGCTACACCTCCCGGGGCACCTGGGAGTACGACGTGAGGGATCTGGGCTTCAAAAACAACTTCACCGACATCCAGGCGGCCATGGGCCTCGCCCAGCTGATGAAGTTCCAGGCGATGCAGAACAAGCGCCTGAACTTCGCCCTCCTCTACAATAAGGCCCTAAGCCCCCTAAACGATCTAGTCGTCCTTCCCCGCCCCGAAGCCGGCACCACCCCCTCCTGGCACCTCTACCCCCTGCGGCTCAATCTCCGCTATCTCGACATCGACCGGGATCTGTTCATCGAAAGGCTCAAGCATTACAACGTGGGCTGCTCCGTCATGTTCATACCGGTGCACACCTTCACCTACTACCGAAAGCTTTTGGGCATGGATTTCGGATTCTTCCCCGCCGCCGAACAGTTTTTTCTTTCGGTGATCTGTCTTCCCATCTCCCCGAAAAACCCCCAAAATCTCACCCTTAGGGCCGCGAAGCTCATCCACGACCTGATAAAAGTCCACGCCGTTAAGGAAAAAGAATGAGGAGGATTATCTTTCGGCGGCGGTGTTTCTCCCGCGGGACGCTGAAGTCTTTAACCCTGAAATACCTATTTGTTTAACCGAGAAATTGTTTATATTTTATATATATTTAATATTTAATATTTAATAATACATCGGCTTGGAATTTTTACGTTGAAAATTTCTCAAATGTCTGTTTGTTTTTTTGTTAAATTTCATTCGTAATATTTACCGTCAATATCAAGGGAGGCGTCAATTTTATTTATGCGCCTTAACAACTTACTCTGAGATATTTTTATATAAAAATTATTTTTCAACATCGCGTGATGGATATTCGAGTTTAAAATTCAGGCATAAAAGCTATAACCGCTTTGTTGGTAAATCTTTTAATTCTGCCAGTAAAATTATACTCATTCCCAAAATAGATTAGGCAAGTCATTATTCCGGCGGTAAAATATTAGACATTCCCAAGCATAAGGAAAAGGACGTTTACCGTCATTATTCTAACTTTCATCCGCCGGGGGAATAATGTGTTTGTTCCGTATACGGAATAAACACGCTAACTTGCCTTAAGCGCCTCCTGATTTTTGGGGATGATGTTGTCCGAATAGGCGGGAGGCGTTATAGGAAATTTCTACTGAGCGATAATGAGAAATAGGAAATTCCTACTGTGGTCTCGCAACTAACTTATTATCTGTAGTTCCCGCCTCTTTTTTCTACCCACAAAATAACACTACGGATAGATAAACATATAATCCTTATACTATATACATATTAAAGTTATTATTGTCACTGAATTCTAAATTATGCTAACATGTGGATAGAAATTAAAAATTCTACCCACATGGGATCTTTTTATTCATGTATATAACATATGATTTAAAAAATGGCATAGAATATGCAAAACTTTGCGTTTCTAAGCGAGATGGAATCAATGTAAGCAAGGAATATGTAAATCTAGGTCGTGTTCTGGACAGGGATCAAGGTATCTATCAAAACCGAGAGCGAGGAGTATTTACGTATAACATTGAAGATAATATATATCGAAGAGTACCAGCGTCATTCGTGCCACCAACTAGGCGTACAATCAGGGATAGATTTGTTCTTGATTTTGGAGATACTTTCCTATTGAGCTCCTTTATTAAGCATTCAGGATTATTATCTCCAATCAGAGCTATAAAATATGGTAATCCTGATACATTAATGGCAATGGTTCTTTACTACATTTTGTGTGCGACTTCTCACTGTCATGCTAATGATTGGTGGGAAGGCAACTATGCAAGAATTATGTATCCAAAAACTGATTTGACAAGTCAGAGGATAAGTGATTTTCTTACTGATATCGGAGAAGAGAGTGCATTAAGGCGCTTTTTTGAGGCATATTTACCTACTTTTGGTGGCTCAAAAGATAGTTTTAACATACTCATCGATAGTACGGGTATTCCTAACAGTGTTCATTTTCCCTTGACGGCAATCTCTAACCATAATGGGAAAATCAGCAATGAAGTTCGCCTAATATACGTTACTCAACAGGAAACAGGATTGCCGATTTTTTTTCAATACTGTCCAGGCAATGTAGTGGATGTTTCTACATATTGAATTAATACTGTAATCAAATTTTAATATCAATTATACCTCTTGATTTGTTTCCTAAAACATGCTAAACTTTTAAAAAGGTCAATGTACAACAACTTGACATTTCATGAGATTAAGGAGTATTAATCATGCCAACTATCGAAAAAATAATCTCAATCCCAGCTAATGGTCGTATTCACTTAGACATGGAATTGGTATTACCTCAAGAATTGGCACTAAGTAACGCAAAACTTTGTATTACTATATCGCCAGTCCCTACTTTAACAGACGATATGCCTCTTTCGGCTTTTTATGGTTGCTTAAAAGATGAAGATGTTTTTATGGAAGATTCAGTTGAAATACAAAGAAAGATGCGAGATGAATGGTAAATTTCTTTTAGATACAAATATTATTATCGATTATGTTAAATTTAGAAAAGATTTTTTGTTCAATTCTAATCTAACAGACAATTCTGATTTTCTTATTAGCATTCTCAGTTTTTTTGCAGTCGCATAAATTTGATGCTACTGCAAAAAGTATCCGCAAAATCATGCGGGCTCGCAGGCCAGGCGGTCCAGTTGGTAGTTCAAAATTTCAAATTTCCAACTAATTGAAAATATTTCTCAATAAAACTGCCCGCTAAATGTAATTTTGACGAAAAGATACATTTTTTTTCAAAACCCAATTTTTCTCTAAAATCTCCCCATTTTTACCGCTTACGATAACAAGGAAGTCATAGAGACGTTCTGATGCCAAGAAAATTACTTTGGGTTGTTTTTGTGGGTAGAAATAAAGTCGGGAACTACAGATTATGAAATTTACATCGTTTATCCTTATGTAACCTAGCATTTATATATGGCATTATTATTACTTAAAATTCATCTCTTTTAAAATAAACGTGAGGGAAATTTCTATTTTATTCTTGTTGGGGGTGATTGGAAATTTCTATTATGGTCTTGTACGGCGTCCCCGAATTTTTTTATACCGCTTTAATGGCGCGCATTTCTCGATGTTCGTTGCTGTTTATGATAAATGTTAAATGCTAATTTTATTTTTCGTATGCGTTTAGGAAATTTCTATTGTGGTATCGCCCCACCATATAGGAAATTTCTAATGTGGTCTTGTCAGAAATAGGAAATTTCTACTGTGGAAAAGAAGAAAGTTTCTACCGTGGAAAAGAGGGAAATTTCTACTGTGGAATAACGCCCCCTCTTTTTTAGCTTCGAAGTTTTTTACCTCCCTTCCGCTCTTCGCTTACCTTTCACGCCCTTTCCAGCTTTCCCGCCTTTAAAACTCCCTGTTCCAAATTCCTTTTTCCTTCCGCAGCGGAAAAATTTCCAGGCTTTCCCTTTCCCAAGGGGCTCCTCGTCATGGGCCGCGTCTAAAAAGGGTTGGCCTCGGCTTGGGCCTGAAGCCTTCGGCCCCCGCCTTTAAGCCCTCTGTGGTACAATGTAGCGGAGTCCGGCTGGTAAAACCGGTCACGGGACTCCCGCTCCCTTAAGGGAAGGGCGGATGCCTGAAAGGTTCCCCCCGGGACCTCCGGGAGCTTTCACACGATTTAAAGGAGACCGAAAGCTTTTGAGCCGGAACTACCGTGATTATTTCATCGTGGACGGCGTCCATGTGGGGGACTACGAGGGCATGTACCTTAACTGCCCGGATCCCTGGAACATCGAGGCCCTGGGCCTCAGGTTGGACATGGAGGCCGCCCTGTTGCTTTTAAAGCGGCATCCGGGGTATATACGTAAGGTGCTGGATTTGGGCTGCGGGAGCGGTTTCTTCTCTTTGGAGCTTTTGAAAACCCTATCCGCCAATAAAGCCCCGGGGGAGCTATCCCTCACCCTCGCGGACGTCTCGCCCACGGCTTTGAAGCTGGCGGAAAAAAGGTTCAACGCCTTCTTGATCCCCCCGGGCGAGGGGGAAACCGGATTCCGACCGGAACGGGCGGCGCCCGGGGGCCCGGGCGGAAGCCCGGGCACCCGCTCTTTAAAAGAGCTCAAAGTGGAGTTTCTGCCCCTGGATTTGAGGCTTATTCCCGAAAACAACCCCTTTCGGGGCGGAAACCACGATCTCGTCGTCATGGCCCAGATCCTCTGGGGGATACTGGAAAGGCTTCAAGAGATCCTTTCCGGACTGGGAGGGGCTTTAAGCCCCGACGGGGCGCTCCTCGTCTCCCAGCACTTTCCCGGGGAAAAGCAGAAGTACGGAAAGGAAGTGGTCGGATCGCCTGGGGATCTGAAAGCCTTTTTAAGGGACGCGGGCTTCACCGAGCTTCATTCCCTGGAGACGGACCGGGACCAAAACCACCACTACGGAGGCCTATGGAAGTTCAGCTGATCCACAGCCCGGCGTGCCGCTTCTGCGGCAAAGGTCCGCTCCACTTCCAATTCACCTTCAGCGCCCCCCGGGAGCTCACCCGGAATTTGGACTCCGACACCTTCATCATCAGCGCCTGCGGCTCCTGCGGAACCTTCCAGGTGAACCCCCACCCCTCCGAGGCCCTGGCCCGGGATTTCTTCTCGCGGGCGGATCTCTATTTGGAGGCGAAGGATCCGGAGGGGAGGGGCGTGGACTACCTGGAGCGCTCCGAGGCCCGCCTCGAGGAGTACCGGGAGTACGCCCGCGCCATCACGCCCTTCCTCCCCCCCAAGGGGGGGACCATCCTGGATCTGGGCGCCGGCTCCGGCTTAATGCTCTCGCTTCTGCCGGACAAGTACCGACGCGTGGCCGTGGAGCCCAACGCCTTTTTAGCCCAGAAGGCCAAGGACAGGGGGCTCGCGGTCGTCAACGACTGGGCGGAGAATTTAAAACAGCCGGACCCCCCCCTGGCGCTCCTCCTTTTCAACCAGAGCCTGGACCACTTCATTCGGCCGGATCTCATCTTGGGACGCTTTTTAAACTGGCTGGAACCGGGCGGTTTGATCCTCATCTCGGGGCTCATAAACCCCCTCTCCCTCGCGGCCAGGATCTGCGGCCCGAATTTCCGGCTCTGGCACCCCTATCACCAAATCTGCCCCACCCGAGACGCCGTCATCCGCAAGCTCGCCTCCTACGGCTGCGAAATCCTCTCCGTCTACCGCCCCTATTTCAAGACCCCCTTCGGTTCGCTTCCCTCCCTTTTAAAGGGGGCTTACGTCCTTTCCAAGGCCTGGCTGTTGAAAAACCGCCGGGCCGTCCCCAGCCCGCCATGGCCGGGAAACGTGCAGAGCTTTCTGGCCAGAAAAAAGCTCCTCTTTTCCAAAGTGAGAGCCCTGGACGAATCGGAACTTCAAAGCGAAAAACGCCTCCCCACCGCGGCGGGCTGAGCGCCCCGGGGGAGGCTCTCCCTTCGGTTTTTGGTTCGCGGGAGAACCCTTTCGCCCCCGAGACTCCCTGGGATTCCATAAGACTTAAGACGACTCTCAAAGACTCCGGAAGACCCTAAAAGACCACGAAAGACTCCAAATCGCCGGAACCTAAAAAAAACCCAAAAACCACGGAAAGCTTCGCCATGTCCGTAAAATTTTTCGAAAGCGCCTGCCTTTTCATTCACGACCAGGGCGCCCCCGGATCCATGTTCCCGGAGGACCCCAAGAGTTTCATCGTTTCCGGAACCGTCTACGGAACGTCCGGAAAACCCCGGACGCCGGAGGATGTCTTAAAAGACCCCTTCATCCTAAACGACATCGAGTCGGACGCCTCCATTATCGGTTACGACCGGGAGGACGACTCCCTGACCCTGATTCGCGACCCGGTGGGGGCCTCGCCCCTCTATTGCGCCCAAACCTCGCGCGGCTGGGCCGCGGCCTTCGATCTGCGCGCCCTCTTCAAACTAATCGGCGAACCCAAACCAGACTTCAAAACCCTCTACGACTTTCTGGCCACCCATTACCGCTACGTCTTTAGGGACCCCGAGCGCACCTTTCACCAAGGGATCTTCCAAGTTCCGGCCGGCTGCTTCGTCGTCATCAAGAACGGAAGCCCGGAAAAGAAGAAATACCTGGATCTCTCCTTAAAGGGGGATTACCTTGATTTAAGCTTCCAGGAGGCCGCGGACCTCTACGTCTCCATGTTGCGGGAGAACGTCTCAAATCGTCTCGCGGCCCTGAAGGGGGAAAACTACGCCTTCACCGTCTCCTCGGGCCTCGACAGCTCCAGCGTGGCCGCCCTGGCCGCGGCGGAGCTGAAAAAACCCTTAGACTGCCTCACGGTGTCCTACGGCTCCTCCAAAGGCACCCCCTACGACGAGACGGCCGGGGTGAAGGCCCTGATGGAGGATACCGGCTGGAAGCTCGATCCTTTGGAAATGGGGGGCGGCTCCTTTTTAAAGGAGTTGGAGGAGCTTATGGAGCTCACCCTCGCCCCCATCGTCACCGTCACTTGGCTGGCCAACCACCGCCTGGCCTTGAAGGCCCGGGAAAAGGGCGTAACCCGGCTCTTTTCCGGCCTGGGCGGAGACGAGAGCCTGGCCGGAGAGTTCGAGCACTTCTTCCTCTTCTTCGCCGACTTGAAAAGGGAGGGAAAGACCGAGCTATTGGAAAGGGAGACTTCGGCCTGGGCGGAGCTCCACTCCACCCCGGAGTTTCCCAAAGGCCCCAAGGTCCGGGACGCCTACTTCGAGCGCAATTTGGATTTCCAAACGGGAGTTATCGCCGTGGACCAGCCCCGCTACACCCAGTTTCGGGAATACTTCTCCCCGGACTGGGTGAGGGAAAACGAGGATAAGCTCGAAGCCCCCCCCATGCCCACCCCCTATCCCTATTTCCTCTCCAACCGGCTCTTCCAGGAGATGAGCTACGAGACCTCTCCTCCCACCCTCTGGTCGGAGGCCCTGTCGTCTCGGGCCGGAGGGATCAAGGGGCTGTTCCCCATGGCCTCGCCGCGGCTCTTCCGCCTGGCTTTGAGCCTCCCCGGGGACTACAAGTACGAAAACGGCCTCACCAAGATGATCATCCGCCGGGGCATGAAAGGGATTCTTCCCGACCGCGCCAGGCTCAACCCGGTGAAAACCGGCTTCAACGTCCCCCTTGATCTTTTCCTCAGAAACGAAAGCGCCGCCCGCAAAGCCCTGGATCTCCTCCGCGGCTCCCCCCTTCCCGCCTTAGGCTGGCTGAAAAAAGGCGCCCTGGAAAAGATCATGGCCGATCACCTAAGTTCCGCCCGCAACAACATGATGCTCCTCTTCCCCTTGATCCAGACGGCGCTCTTTCTAAAGCGCCAAGGAACCTAGCCGGATGGGAACAACCCCCCGGGGGCCCTCCGGCCCCCGGGGGGCTTAAGCCTTCGGGAAGCTCCGGAAACCCAGGCGGAAATCTTAAAGAGCCCCTACGAGCGCTCGGCGCCGAAAAAACGGAAGGCGGCTTTTTAAGCCGGCGGCCTTGAAACTTAGAGCGATAAACACGTTTCTTATTTTAGGAATCACGATGACCAAAACATGCGCCCGCTGCGGAAAGGACCTCAACCCCCTGACGGGCTCCCTCGAGGCCAGCCACGTTAAAGTGGAGCAGCTGAGGAAATGGGGAATGGACGTCCCGTCTCCGGTCTGCTCCGCCTGCTTCAACGAGAGCCTGCTTTTAGCCGAGCGCCGCTACGGCCGGGAGTTTTTCTTCGAGGAGGATCCCCCCGCCGATCTCCAGGAGAAGATCGAAAAGCGGGTGGCCAAGCTGGAACTCTGGACCCTCAATCCCTATCCCCCGGAATCCCTTGTGAACCTCGGAGTGGTCTCGCACTACGTCATTGAGGGGACGGGCCCCTTAAGCGCCCTGGGCTCCGCCTTCACCGACCTTTTAGGCCAGAGCGGCGAACTTTACCGGGAGAGGCTGGAGGCGGCCGAGGCCCAGTGCTCCAAAGGGATCAGGGAGAAGGCCTACAACAAGGGGGCGGACGCGGTGGTGGGCTTGAGCTTCACCATCCAGGAGCTGGGGCTGGGAAACGGCATGTTTCTTTTCGCCATGAGCGGAACCGCGGTCGCCCCGGCGAGGGTGCGCCGCCTGTGACGCCCCTGGACCACGCCCTCATCCTAGGCATTCTCCAGGGCCTCACGGAGTTTCTGCCGGTATCCTCCTCCGGGCATCTGGTTTTGTGCCAGAACCTTTTCGGACTCACCGAACCGGAGGTCTTTTTCGATCTCGTTTTGCATCTGGGAACGCTTTCGGCCGTCCTCGTCTTCTACCGGACGGAATGCCTGGGGATTATTAAGGAGCTTAAAACCCTCTTTTCCTTCCAAAGGCTGAGGCTCGCCTACCGCACCCGGCCCCTTTTCCGCCTAGGGGCCCTCATTCTCGCGGGGTCCCTGCCCACGGCCGTAATCGGGCTCCTGTTCAAGGACTTCTTCACCTCCCTCTTCTCCTCCCTTCTGGCCGTGGGCGTGAACCTCTGCCTCACCGCCCTCTTCCTCTTTCTAGCCGGCTTCAGAAAGGAGGCCACGGTGAAAAGCGAGCTGGAATTCCCCTTATGGCTGGCTTTGGTCGTGGGTTTCGCGCAGGGACTGGCCATTTCCCCGGGGCTCTCCCGCAGCGGGGTCACCATCTCCATAGCCATCCTGCTCGGGATGGAGAGATCCCTGGCCCTGCGCTTCTCCTTTCTGCTTTCGGTGCCGGCCGTGACCGGGGCCGTTCTTCTAAGCCTTAAAGACTCGTCTCGGTCAATCTTTCCCGCGGAGGCCCTGGCGGCGGGTTTCGTCACCGCGGCCGTGGTGGGCTTCCTATCTTTAATCCTCCTATCCTTCATCCTGAAAAAAGACCGCTTCCGAGTCTTCGTTCCCTGGTGCCTGGCGGTGGGGGCGCTGGCCATTTACCTCTATTGCCGCCATTCGGGCCCCGGGCTCTTGTCCTTGGCGTTTTAATCCCGCTTTCCATCGGAGTCCGCCGTTTAAAGTCGGCTTGTAGGCGAGAAGCGCCAACAACCGACCAACGGAAGCCAACTTTCAGCCGCGGACGAACGGCTTGAAAATTCCCCGTTCAATCTCTCCGCTTTCGCTCGCCGCTTTTGCCGTTCGACCGTTTTCTTTACGCGGACGGACCCCCAGCGGGTCGTTCCCCCAGCGGTTCTTTCCCCCCGCGGGTCGGAGCACCCGCGGGGGGACTTAGGAACTCCCCATTGAAAAGAAACGCCGGAACTCCCGGCGCCCCATTGATATGAAAAAAAACCCCGAGATGGGGGTGGCCGCGGGAGTTTCGTGGTTTCAAGAGCGCCGGTGAATTTTGGAGCCGGACACCCGTCCAACGGGCGCCCCGCCCTAAGGGCGGGAACGCCCGAAAGAACGAAGGATACGGAAAGCTTACCGGAGGTTTCAGGCGCCAAGCTCGGAGCTGGCAATGTGTAAGTAGTTGGGAACAACGCCAAAATGGAGCGGGCGTTGAATTTGTCCGCGCCGTGGAGAACCTTATGAGTTCCGAAATGGCGCGCTCATTGGCGACAGCGGGCCCTATAGCTAAGAATAACGAAAGCTAAAACGATTTGAAAGGTCTTATTCCAACCAAGATAATATATCAACAGGTCTCGCGGGGAAGAGTCGGCGCCCACAACCGCCCAAGTTTAACCGATTTTGGCTTTGGAGCCTTTCATATTATTTAACTTTCCCTGGAGTCAAGAGCGTCTCCTAAGCGAAAACCGCCTTGACCGGCGATCCAAAACCGTAGATGGCCAAACCTAAATAGATGAACTTTTTCGCTTCCAGTCGGAACGGAGCGTGGTAGTCCTTTTTGGTTATGTCGTTTAAAGCCTCACGCGCGGCCTGGGAAAGGAGCTCATCAATCCCATCGGCGGACAGTGAAGTCTTTGATGCGCGCGCGAAAGAACCATATCAATCGTGATGCGAGGTAGTTTTTCTTTTGCGGAAATATCCAACGCTTTGGCGATCTCAGCCTTGGAAAGCGATTTCAACGCGGCTTCAGCTAAAAGCGTATTATTTTTGAATTGATTTGTTTCGCCGTCGCGACTCATAGCCAAAATTATATATAATTCGTTTTCATCAAGCTTAGTTAAAGCCAATTTTTTCTAGACTTTCATCCAACTCCTCTATGGGCGACAATTCCATGGCCGCGGCGGCTAAAAACGAGTTTCCCTCATCCTCTAAGAGAGTCTTCCGGTCAGGGAGATACTTTAACTCAATAACGACATAAATTTGGCCTGGCAGCTTAACGACAAGATCAGAGCGCCAAAGAGAACCAGTCACCTCGCTTCGCGCATCGATACCGATAGCCAAAATAATAGATTGGATTAACGCATGGAATTATCTCTCTCCTTGAGGTCTTTGATAAATAGTTATAGCTGAAAAGAAAGACGAGAATATGGAACCGACTAGCTTGGCGTCTCTAGCAAGCAAAGCCTGTTGGAGAATACCGCCTCTGGTTATCAGTTCGCCTCTTGATTTGAGGCCTAAAACAACGTTAAAACAATCCACGAAGTACTCTGACTTGACCTATCCGAGAATGTCCGATCGGCTTGGGAAAATATTTTAAAGGTCATGACGCCAATCCTATCATTTTGGCATGCCTGGCTCTCAACGGCTGGCTTAAGAGCGTCTGAATAAATAACAAAAGAAAACGAACAAGGCGTCAAAGGCTGGTTAATTGTGACATATTTTAACGATATTTAGAATAGTGAAAAGGCTAATCATCTGGCGGGAGGTCGACAAGAAAAAATTCAGTATCGTTTTCCTTAGTTTAATTTATGATTGTTATGTAGAAATAAAATTAACATAGCGTAACTATCATTATTTTCATCATATTTAATTGAATTCACATCCAGGGCGAGGCGGGGAAGCCTAGGTGCGTCATATAGCGTCAAAGTAGAAATATCACATTTTCTGGCTAAGTTAAAATGCCATCCATGATAACGTCTTTCATTATCGCCAAAATACTTATCATCGAAAAAAATTCGGTTTAATAGCGCGGGAGAAACGTCCTCACGACGCTGTTACCGATTCCAAAATTTTAAAACGCGATTCAAAAAAAACTTTGTTTTATAAACCAACTCCTCATAAAAAGGCGTGAATAATCGGCATTTTATCTAACAGCCCGGTAAAAACTTCCTCATTTTCATGAGCTCCTCTTATTTAAATATCCGAACCCGTCGTCAAAGAAGAAACGTTCAGCATCGTTTACTAGATACTAGATTATATCTAAATACACATTAAATATTTCACCGCGGAAAAAATGTTATATAAAAATTAAAATTTTGCAATTCAAGAAAAAAATGTCGTCTATCACTGGGTCACAATCATTTAATATATTTAAAATATGTCGCATCAATCTACCACATTACCCGTGTATTTTGATAATAAATTTTCTTTAGCATTTTTTCCGAAGCTACAAATAATTCCGCATATCTTCATTTCAAATTTTTCTTTAACGGTGGTTTGTCGTTTTCTGTGTCGCGTATGTTTCACAATAGGCTTAAAGTAATAATTAAAATTTAACTCTAAGTAGATCGTCTTTCGAAATCATTCAACTTGAACCAGACATGATGGATAATGCGAGGCCTTACTTTTTCCGCAACGCTTAAGTCGCCTCTCTCTTTTTTAAAATAACCACGCCTCACATTAAACGCTTTTCCCAAATATTTTAAAAAATCCTCCAACACAAGCGTGAATGCTCTTTGAAGTTTACACTTTAAAGTGATTTAATTTTTAAATCTGATTTAACTTTAAGACTCATTTTTAAAATTCCGCCATAAAAATTATCGCTCAGGCGCTAACTCTATTTAAAGAAGATTATGAGATTGTTTCCGCTTTAGAACCGGGTCGTAAAGACGGAGAATCAGTTTAAATTTTCCCAACCGGGCTTCAAGTGAAATCTCCCGGGCTTTATTTCGCCTCCGGAGCGAGGCCTAAAATTTCTTGGAAAAATATTTTTTTGTGCTGTAATATATTTTGGCCCGCGGGGCCCGTCCGCTCCGGCGGCGGCGTTTTTTCGTGCGTTTTAAGCTTTTCTCCGCGTTTCGGTTATATGCGTTTCTATTTTTTAAATTTAGTTTGAATTTTTAAAATTTATATTATTCGCTTTGATTTTTAATTATCTTAAGAGGAATTTATCTCCAGGATGCCCCCGGCGGCGCGTCTATGGAACACGAAGTCGCGCTTTTCCCGCGGAGCTCCGCTCTCCGGCCGATTCTATGGACAACAAGCTTTTAACTCTGGAAGAGGCCCTTCACCAAAGAGAAAACCTAAGGGAGCTGGGGCGGACCCTGGTTTTCACCAACGGCTGTTTCGACCTTCTGCATCCCGGACATCTGAGTTATCTGGCGGAGGCGAAACACCTCGGAAACGCCCTCTTTGTGGGACTCAACTCCGATTCCTCCGCCCGGGGCCTCAAGGGACCCAAGCGGCCCGTCAACAATGAAAAGGACCGGGCCCTGATGCTCTCCGGCCTTTACATGGTGGACGCGGTCGTGATCTTTTCCGAGGACACCCCGGTAAAGCTGATAGAGGCCCTGAAACCCGACATTCTGGTCAAAGGCGGCGACTGGGCGGTTAAAGACATCGCCGGCGGAGAATTCACCCTCTCCCGGGGCGGGAAGGTACTCTCCCTCCCCTTCCTTCCCGGCTACAGCAGCACCGCCCTCATAAACAAAATAGCCGAGGCCTACGGAAAGGTCCCCTAAGACGCTTTTCCCGGACTTCCCTCTCCAAATCATCCGGCCGGAAAACTCCCGGCGAAACTATCATCCACCCTTTCCGGAACCCCCGAAAGGGGGTTCCGGCCCGCCCCTCCTTCTATAAACACGGCAGCCTCCCGATGACGTCCTCCAAAGAGCAGAATTTCTACAAGGCCCTGGAAGTCTCCGATAAGGTCAAACCGGAAGAGCTGCGGGCGGCCTACCTCAAACTGGCCTTGAAGTGGCACCCGGATCGCAATCCCGGGGACGGCGCCGCCGAGGAGCGCTTCAAGCTCTTGAGCCAGGCCTACGCCGTGCTCCGCGACCCCAAGGCCAGGGCCCGCTACGACAGGCTGCTGGCCCGAAAGGCCGGAAAAAAACGGCAGGCGAGGCCGGCGCCCCCCCGTCCCGCCCAGGGACCCAAACCCGTCAACCCGGCGAACGTCTACACCGCGGGCGCCGGAGGCTACGGGCCTCCGCCCCCCTCCAAAATGAAGCCCCGGACTCCTCCCGGGGCCGCGGACCCGCCAAAGGGGCCCTCCGTCTTCTCCCAGAGCGCCTCGGCCTACACCACCCGCCCGGAGGCCGTCTACACCAAAAATCCCCCCGGCGCCAAGGAAACCGGAGCCCGGAAAACTCCTCCGCCTCCGGCGGCCACCGCCGGAGGCGGAGGGGCGGGAACGGATCCTCTCAAAAACAAGGCGGAGGAGTCGAAAAAAGCGGCCGGAAGCCCCCTTAAAGCCGGGAGGAAAAACCAGGTGAAAGACCCGGAGGATATCGTCCTCACCTTTTTCACCACTCCCGACGGCCAGGTCTCGCTGAAAAAGATCAAAGAGGAGCTCACCAAAACCGGCCTGGGCGCGAATCCCCCGGTCCTGGACAAACTCAATGAGAAGAGCCCTAAAAGATCCGCCTTCCGGAACGTCGGCACCTCGCTCGCCAAAGGCCTGAGCGGCATCAAGCGCTTCTTCGTCGGAGCCCCCCTGGAGCGTTCCGGAGGGAAGGTGAGCGAATACGACCTCACCTTCGGCTTGGCCCTGAGCCCCGAGGCCGCTAAAAGCGGAACCACCGTGGATCTGCAGTACTACCAGGACGGCTTGGATCGGCACCTCTCCGTGAAAGTCCCGCCCAACACCCGGGAAAACAGCCGCCTGAGGCTCCCGGGCCAGGGAAACCTCAAACCCGATAAAACCAGAGGAGATCTGCTGCTCACCATCACCATACCCGGCAAATCCGGGACTTTTCCGCGTTGAAAAGCCCTCCCCGGGACGCTCGAGGCGGCCCGAGGCCGGCGCGGAACGGAGACCCGTCTCTTTTCCGCCCGGGCGGGAGGCTTTGAAAGCCTCCCCGAAAAACCCCCTTACTTCCCGACAATCCTCCCCTCGCCATCCCGACGCCACAGCCGCGGGAACCCCGGCTCCCGAATCGGGAGGCGGGGATATTGGCCCCTTTTCCCTCCGCCTCCTCCTATTACAGATAAAAAAACACTTTTTACAAAAAAATAACCTTTTTTTCCGCCCGGAAACTTGCTATTCGCCCGGCCCGGGCTATAATGTCTCAAAGCGGTTCGGGGAGAAAGTCTCTCAGGATCGCTTTTCGCCCTTAAACGGGCGTTTCGGCCGCAAACATCCAACACCCGCCGGGTGATTCATCCGGAGACGGGAAACAAAGGAGTAAATAATGACCAGACATATCTTATTCAACAAACAGGCCCATTTGGGCTCCATTCGCAGATTCCTCACCCTCAACATCGTTAGGTGGGTGAGATTCTTCCAGGCTGACAACCCGGCCCTCTTCAACGGCGGGCGCCACCGCTCCGACCAGAATCACAAAGACGAAGACTAACATTAGGCTCCACCCCTTCCAGGGGAGCCTCTAAGCTTTTCCGCTTATTAACTCAAAGCCGCCCTCAAAGCGGCCTGAAGTCAGGTTTTAGAAAGAACGGCCTTTCCTTCCCACTTAAGGAAGTGAAAGGTTTTTTTACGCCTTCGTCCGGTCGAGTATCAATTGCGAAGTTTCAAATGGCAGGTATCATGCTTGAACGATTGACGCCATTCGTCTCGCTCTTTATGAAGAAACTATGTATACGTTTAGAGTAGAGTTTGTCGCTAATATTCAAAAAGACACAACCTAGCGCTTAGAACAATTAGCAATAAAATTATGCATGAAATTGATGAGTTTATCGTTAAGACCTCAAGATGATTGAATTTTTGCGTCAAAATTGTTATGCGTTTATACGTCTAAAAGATATACAACTCATAATAGCTTAAACGCATAACAGATATATGCGTATTCTTCATATTAATTCAGTAGTTGGCAACCGTAGTAATTTGCTATCGCAAATCTATAAACTATGCGCTAATAGTCAAAGGAGCGGTACAATAGTTTAAACTATAATGAATACATTTTTAAAGTATGAACTTATGAAGAAAGACCAAAAAAAGTTTCAAAAAAATCTTTTAGTTTGGTAATTACTCGTTCTTTAATTGATACCCTGTCAACATTACTTGAAAATCTTGGTATGGGAGGTAAAATATTATCAATTTCCGTACCTGTGGTCTTCAAAGTCTCATCCCGAAGAGCGTTCTCCATAAATTGTATAGTTTCATCTTTTTTGAGATTTTCAGAATTAATGATGTCTAAAATATCTTTATCTCGGTTTGTTTGAACAAATTTCTTCCATTGTGAATCAACATCTTCATCTGAATTCAATTTCTGAACAAATTGTTCAATAAGCTTTTTCTTACTTCGAAGTTGCAGGCTGGAATTTATAGCTTTTTGTATTTTTACAAGTAATTCTTTATCACTAAAATTACCTTTGTGATACATTGAGACAAGCAGAAGAATATAATCAATGTTGACTTCAACTTGTCTGACTAGCTCTATCTCGAAAACAAGGTCATCATTAATATCTTCTCGTTCAGAGTTTCTTTGTTTCCTGTACTTTTGGAAGAAATCAAGATATATGCTATGAAAATCCTGAAAATCCTTATCATCCAGTATTTTATTGGTTTCAAACTCATCAAAAGAATCTAAAATATTTTTCAAACGTAGTATAGAATTATAAAGCCTGATAAATTCCTTTTCAGCTGCTTCTCCTAGTATAGTTTCTTTCTGTGAATAATTTTCTTTCAATTCGTTGATAAGTTCCACGTACCCTTTGACATGATTTCCATCAGCATCATCATAACCGTAGTAATACTCATCATAGGATTTTAGTAAAATAATTCCACCAGCATCTTTATCACCAAAAAGAGCTAATGCTTCATCCATGGCAGGTTTTAGATCACGAAAACAGATAATATTACCAAACTTTTTTACTGAATTTAAAATACGGTTTGTTCTCGAAAAGGCCTGCATTAACCCGTGTAACCGAAGGTCTTTGTCCACCCATAGAGTATTGAGCGTAGTAGCATCGAAACCAGTAAGAAACATATTGACAACAACCAGAATGTCAAGCTCTCTTTTTTTCACTCTATCGGATACATCTTTATAATAATTTTGAAACTTTTCCGCTGAGGTATCAAAATTTGTAGTGAAAAGTATATTATAATCATCAATGGCGGCATCAAGAAAATCTCGTGAAGACTTATCAAGATTATCTGGTTCTAATGTCTCATCAAAAACCCCTTCGTCAGGGTCATCTTCATTAGCGCTGAAACTGTAAATTATACCTACTTTAAGATTGCTATTTGTTTCCTCAATTTGACGTTTCAACTCGGTATAATACTTTTTAGCCATGTCTATTGAGGATACAGCGAAAAGAGAATTGAATCCAGATGGACGCTTTAAATGAATATTATAAAAATTTTGTTTACGTTTAGTTTTCTTATCAAAATTCGCAAGTATATATTCAATTATTTGTTTTACTCTTTCTGGCGAAGATAAAGCTCTTTGAACGTCAATATTTTTGATCTTTGCGTCATCAATTTCATCTTTAGGTTTCAGCGTATTAATGAAGTCAACTTTAAATGGAAGGACATTTTGATCATCAATAGCGTTGACTACAGTGTATGAATGCAGCTTATCCCCAAATGCTTGCTCGGTAGTTTTTAATGTGATATTTCCAGAATTGCTGGCGTTTTGGGGAAAAATTGGAGTGCCGGTGAAACCGAATATGTGATACTTTTTAAATGAATTGACGATATTTGATCGCATATCACCAAATTGAGAACGGTGGCATTCATCAAAAATAATAACCACATGTTTTTTATAAATATCATGTTTAGCGTTATTAGAGACTAATCGTGATAACTTTTGAATTGTTGTTATAATAATTTTAACTTCTGGATTTTCAAGTTGCTTTTTCAAAATTTTAGTTGAAGAGTTGCTATTCGCGGAACCTTTCTCAAACTTGTCATATTCACGCATAGTCTGATAGTCAAGATCTTTACGATCCACAATAAACATAACTTTATCGATAGGATAATCTGTTTGCAGGTTACAAGCTAGTTGCGCAGCTTTAAATGACGTTAAAGTCTTGCCAGAACCCGTTGTATGCCATATATACCCACCTGCTTCTAAAGAACCAAGTTTATCTTTGTAATTTGTGGAACATACAATACGGTTTAAAATGCGCTCTGTCGCGGCAATCTGATATGGACGCATGACAAGTAAGAGATTGTCCACTGTAAATACACAATATCTTGTCAGGATAGGCAATAAAGTATGTTTTGCGAAAAAAGTTCTTGTAAAGTCAACCAGATCAGAAATGCGGTTATTGTTGGCATCAGCCCAGTAACTTGTGAATTCAAAACTGTTACTTGTATTTTTGCCTTTCCGTCTTCCGCTTTCGTTCAGTTCTTTGATATGGCTATCACGAGTAGTATTGGAATAATATTTTGTTTCCGTGCCATTAGAGATCACAAAAAGCTGAACATATTCAAACAAGCCAGAACCAGCCCAAAAACTGTCACGTTGGTAGCGTTTGATTTGATTAAACGCTTCTTTGAGAGCTACACCTCTTCGTTTAAGCTCAATATGAACAAGTGGCAATCCATTGACCAAAATAGTTACATCATAACGAGTAGGATGATTCCCTGATATTTGCTCATATTGATTTATAACTTGAAGGTTATTTTCGTGGATATTTGCCTTATTGATGAGTGTTATATTCTCAGAAGTTCCATCATCTCTTTTAAGGACTTGAACATGATCTTCCTGAATTCTACGAGTTTTTTCGACAATTCCATCAGTAGTATTAGCTACAATGCTTTTAAAAAATTGTTCCCATTCTGATTCTGAAAATATTATGCTGTTTAAATTTTCTAATTGACGGCGTAAATTCGATATTAAGTCAGGTTCGGTTGAAATTGTAAGATATTGATAACCTTGCTCTTTCAATTTGGCAATAAAATCCTGTTCAAGCTCATATTCGCTTTGATAGGTCACAGAATTATCTTGAACGGGTGTATATTCCGAAACTACAGTTTCCTTATCGGATTGTATAATAATATTGTAACTCATTTTGTCTTTTGAAATGTTAGTAGCTGTTCCCTCGGGAAAAAAATATTATGAAAAACCAGAGATGATTATTGGTATATGAAGGCAAAATCAAAACAAAAACTAATTAAATATAGAGGATAACCTATATCTCCCATTAAAACTGAAGATAATCAACACTCTTCACTTGTTTCGGAAGAACCAGTGAAAAGAATGTCATTTACAGCTACCCTCCGTTGTTTTTTAAATGGCTCGATAGTAACTAAACCTAAAACTGATGTATCAACGGCAAGATTGGAAAAAACATTTAAGTAGGTTATAAACTTTGAATTATCTTGATTAAATTCATTAATTGATTTTCCAGTCAAACCACCGTAATAATCTATAAGTTCACCCATTGGCTGAAATGTAACTCCATTCGGAAAAAGTTCAGCTATCAAATTTTGAAGTTTACTCATGGCTTGTATTTTCAATTTTGGCGATGATGATAGCTATATCTTTTCTGAGCTTATCTTCTCTTGCAACAATTGTTTCAATTTCAGCATTCAATTTCTTTATATCAACAGCTTTACGTGTATCTTCCTGTTCAACATATGAACTAACAGTAAGATTGTATTCGTTATCCGCAATATCTTTATTCGTTACTAGTTTGCAGAAATAACTTACATCCTTTTTATCTATGTATGCTTTGAGAATATTGTTAATGTTCTCATCGGTTAGTTTATTGTTATTTGTAACTTTAACACATTCAGCTGAAGCGTTGATGAATAAAGTTTTGTTTTTATCTTTTGATTTTTTCAAAACCATAATGCAAGTAGCAATAGATGTTCCAAAAAATAAGTTATCAGAAAGCTGTATCACGCAATCAACGAAGTTGTTATCAATCAAGTATTTGCGGATTTGTCTTTCGGCTCCTGTACGATAAAGTATACCAGGGAAACATACTATCGCAGCTGTGCCATTCGTTGCGAGCCATGATAAACTATGCATAATAAAAGCTAAATCAGCTTTAGATTTAGGAGCTAACACACCCGCAGGTGAAAACCTAGGATCATTGATTAACAACTGATTGTCGTTCCCTGCCCATGAAATCGAATACGGCGGATTACTTACAATCGCTTCAAAAGGTTCATCATCATAATGTTGCGGATCTGTAAGCGTATCGCCATGAGCTATGTTAAATTTATCAAAATCGATATCATGCAGGAACATATTGATCCGGCATAAGTTATACGTGGTTATGTTGATTTCCTGACCGAAAAAACCTTGCCTGACTTTGTTTTTTCCAAGAATTTTTGCGAATTTAAGCAACAATGAACCTGAACCGCATGCGGGATCATAAACTTTATTAACTTTATTTCTACCAACTAACGTTATCCTAGTTAAAAGTTCCGACACTTCCTGCGGAGTATAGAATTCCCCACCTGATTTTCCCGCATTGCTTGCGTACATGGCCATCAGGTACTCATAAGCATCGCCAAAAGCGTCAATATTATTGTCCTGATAGTTACCCAGTTTCATTTCACCAACGCCGTTGATAAGCTTCACAAGGCTTCCGTTACGTTTATGTAATGTTCCACCTAGTTTATTACTGTTAACGTCAAAGTCGTCAAACAGACCTGCGAAATCTCCTTCGCTTTCAGTTCCTTTCGCGGAGTTTTCAATGTTTTTAAACGCACGCTGCAGGGTCACGTTCAGGTTGTCGTCCTGCGCCGCACGTTTACGGACGTTTTCAAACAATTCGCTTGGAAGAATAAAAAATCCTTTGGTCTGAACGATGTCATCTTTAGCTTGTATTGCTTTCTTGTCCTTAAGACTGGCGTAATCGAAGCCAGGATCCCCCGCTTCATGTTCGCCTTTATTGATATAATTGGTAAGATTTTCAGAGATATACCGATAAAACATCATGCCAAGGACATAATGCTTAAAATCCCAGCCATCAACGCTACCACGTAGATCGTTGGCGATTCCCCATATTGTCCTATGGAGTTCGGCGCGCTCTTGTTCTTTTTTGTTATCTGCCAAAACCTTGCCTAAATTAGGAGTTCTTTCGTGTTCGAAAAGCGGTGGACTATGTGATTATCTATAAAAAAATCGCCGTGTTAGTCTGGACATCAATAAAATCAGCATTTAAATTCCTGTAAAAGCGCCAATTTATCGACTTTCTCGTTGCCAACGGAGCCAAGGAACAATTTCTTATATAACTCGTCCCTTGATTTGTCAAGAAAAATCAGATAAACAGGCTTAGCGGATTAATAAATAAAAAAAATTTGAAATATTTAAATTCAAGACTAATATTTATGATATTTTTATATCCAGTAATATATAATTAATCTTAAATATATCAAAATTTATTATTTATTAAAATATACACTTTAAATATATTTATAATTGTAATATAAATTTAATCACTACAATTCTAAATAATTATTGGTTCTTCGGACTTCGGCGATCAACCTTCCAACTACTATATATAGCATTATTGACATGACGGTTAGAATAGTGTAGAAATAATCATTTGATTTTGCTCCATTTATCAGGTTATTTCATGTCAACAAGCGAAAACTCCCACGTGCAGGGCGCCAAAGCCTGGACTCAGATCGGCGGGCCAATATACCTGAAGCATGCCGTTTACTACACTCTTGAGGCACAGGAGCGGCTAATCCGTTGCCCGTGCCGCAGGAACGTGAAAGTCCAGCCGAAAGGGAAAGTTACACGGCTGACACGTGGAGTTCCCGTAGGACGCATGAAGGATGTCTTTTTTGAAACCCGCATACCCAGAGTTTACCGCCCTGACTGCGACAAAGTGAGGCAGATAAACATCGGCTTCGCTCGCGACAGAAGGAAGTACAGCAAAGCTTTCGAGAAGGAGGTTCTCCTGAGAGTCAAGGACACTTCCATTCTCAAGGTCGCTGACGCTCTGGGCGTTGACTGGCATACCATCCATCTTATCCTCATCGACTATCTGAAGAGGAGGTATTTGAAGATCAATCTCAAAGGCTTGGAATACATAGCCATCGATGAGACACGCGTTGGCCGGGGATACAAGTACCTCACCATCGTTCTCGACCTGCGGAGCGGAAATCCTGTGTTTATCGGCGATGGGAAGAGCGAGGATTATCTCATTCCCTTTTGGAAGCTTCTGGGAAGACGGGCGAAAGAGATCAAAGCTGTTTGCCTCGACATGGGACCCGCCCACCAGAAGGCTGTGCGCGAGCACCTGCCTGATGCTTATATTGTATTTGATCGTTTCCATGTCTATAAACTCATGACCGAAAAGACTGATCGGTTACGCCGCACCGTGTTCGCAAAGGCCAGCATAGCCAACAAAATAATCATTGCCGGCACCAGATTCCTTCTGCTAAAAAATGCGAACAACCTTGAGGTCGCCAGAAACGAGGTTCAGAGGCTGAAAAGGGTTCTTGCTCTGAACACCCCTCTAACAAAGGCTTATATCCTGAAGGAATCCCTCCGGCGGATATGGGAGCAGAAAAGCCGAAGGGAAGCGAAATCCAGCCTCAAAGGTTGGGTGAAGATCGCATACGCGTCGGGAATACGCATCCTCCAAACAGTGCCTCGCACAGTCGAAAAGTACAGCGAAAGAATACTCAACTATTACATAGACTTTCTCACCTCCGGACCGATTGAGGGTTTCAACAACAAGGTAAAGGCCCTGATCAGAAGGGCGTACGGTTACAGGAACATGAACAACTTCAAGCTGATGCTGCTTGGGATAAACGAGTTCGATCCCAGACGTCTGTAGGCATGGCACTGGCCGCTGTCGTGGTGTTCTCTCGCGCGGGCGGAAGGGCTGGACTCCCCGAAATGAGCCGCCCGAAAAAAAGCTTGATTGCGGGTGTGTCAGTTTTTTAGGCGGCTCAGGCCGCACTTAGAGATAAAGTCGGCCTGAGTGAGCCCGAGTAAACTAGCTAACTAGATGACTATGATCATTTGTATTGGCCCTATCGATCTATATATAGTGGTGCGGAACTTATTTTTTTGGGCGCCCGGCTAGTGAAAACTTGATAATTATCAAATAAACCAAAAAGCGGGTCAGTAATCTCCACTTTTTCACCATATTCCTTAAAAAAAGTAGAAATAATGCATCTTTTAGAGACTCTTTAAAAGTTTGCAATTATAAATATGGGGAATATTTGTTGAGCATATACGCGAAAGTCCGAAGAACCATTTTCTTGTTCTATCAACAGTCTACCCGTACCCCAGATCGCGCAAATTTTACTATTTTCGGTTATATAAAAACTTGTCCCGGCCGGTCGCGATCGTTCGGGGCGGGGAAAACGTGACATGCAGCGTCTTTCGCCTTGCCAGAATGAAGGCGGAGGGGATGGCTTCCCCGGGACGGAAGCGGCCGGACGTCTTCAATTATTCGCTCCGTCCCGGCGACCAGATCCGCTTTCCGGCCTTCAGGCTGTCAAGGTAATCAGCCCACCATTGCATCATCTCCCGGCGGAGGTCCAGGTAAAGTGCCTTGTTGTATATCCTCCGGACTTTACCGGAGTCCACATGCGTTAGCTGGCTCTCTATCCAATCGAAGTTAAGGCCTGGCGCCTTTAGACTGATTCATCCTAATCCATTTCACTCGTTTGTTTTTTTTGATAATTTAACAACCATTCATGACGCCCTTATTTAGGGGAGTCATGGTTCTCGAAAACATGAATGAGTCCTCAAACATACGTTTTAGCGTTATGATGATTTAATTTTGAGATGTTTCATCGTTAATGAAAAACGACTAAAATAGGTCCGCTTTCAAACCCTCACGGGATGCTATGGGACGACCTTGGAAATACCCGGGTTGTCGGATTTCGCCCGCGGAACGTCCCGCCCAAGTTCCATCTCGGCGAACAAAGCGCTTAATAATGACGCCTACTTTAGGCTGTAGACGTTTTTTTAACCTGGCAGGCGGACGCCGACTGGAGAGCGGCACCGAGGATGTTTTACGGGCTGATAAGCGGATGTTCAATTATCAGTTTAAAATCAACATTTAACGCCATCCATGAGGAAGCGCCCGTAAATGAAACGACCCCGCGGGCCGAATGTCGACTACGGCTTCCCTACCCTGGTTTGAACAACCCACGAGCCGCCGGGTTGTTTATTCGTCCGTTTCCGCGGGTTCGGCGGAGGGAATCGCCCGTTTCCGAACTTAGGCGATACGGTTTTTCCCGTCCCCGGATTTAAGCGCCTCCGCGCTGAAATAAGGCTTCAAGGGTGGAAGGAACTGGAAATTGCCGGCGCTTGGGGAAAAATACGCTTCCGGCCGCGGCCGCTCGAATCAATCGCCCAGGAAGGAAAAGCCGGGGCCTTGGGCGGGGACGCCGGGGAAATACCGGCGCCGGCGGAAATTGCGAACGCGTATCATCAATCAGCGCCGGAAACAGACTGCGAAGAAAATCAAAATAAGATCCATGAGGCTTCTAGGAAATCCTTGGAAAACAAGGCTAAAAGGCCTTTCCGGCTCGGCTTTAAAACACGGAGGCGGAACCACAGGGGACGACTCCCGCCGCTTTAAATCCAGCCGCGGCCCCGGCGAAGCGAACCTCCAACGGGGAGTTCCGCTCCCAGCCGTTATCTTTTTTCCGGAAAAAGACGCCCGATTATTTTCCGGCGTCTAAATTCCGTCTCCACCAAGCCCCTGGACGTCCGCCAGGCGGACCTTCTCCAGCCTTTCTATCTGGGCGAGCTGCCCCTTTTTCACGATCAGTATCACCTGGCCGAATTCCAGACCCTCGAGGGCCTCGGATATTCTCTTTTCTATCTGCTCCGGACGGCTCAGATCCCCGGAAAAACCGGGGACGGGGTCCTGGAGCTCCTCGGGGTTGAAGTTCTCCTTGCGCTCCACCTGCACTATCCGGTAATTCTGGTTGATGATGACGATCTGCCCATGGTAGGTGCCTTTTAACAGATTTATAATCCCTTTTAGGATCCTCAAGGAGCCGCGGCCGTCGGGCGCGGGTTTGAGGCGTCCCGCGTCTTTTCTTTCAAGCGGCGCTCTTCTAAGCATAATTATTTCCTCGTTATATATATACTCGATTCAATCCGTCCCGGCTGGAAACAGGACGCTGATTGTTGTACACTTGGAATGCTTCCGGCCAGGGAGCCGCCACCAACCGATTGAAAAAGATCAAGTCCCTTTTCCGGACCCGCTCCGGCGGGTCCGGAAAAAGGGGGGGGGAATCCGGACCTAAAAACGCGGCGCTCCGGCGGAAACGGCTGAAGATTTTTTTTATCCTATTCGATTTTCGGGGATGGTGGAAGTGGAAGGGGATCGCCCCCAGGGGGAAGGGAGACCGCTCCCCGGGGGGAGGGACGCCGCTCCCGAAGGGAGCGGTCGATTGTCGGGGGATTCTTAGAATACGGTGGGAAGCTCCTAAATCTAGTTCGGGTAGTTCTTCCCCTCCCCTTCGTCCCCGGCGGCGGAGCCGCCGCTACAGGGCTCTTTTTCGGAAGGATCGGGGGAATGGGAAACCTGGTTCTTGTGAAAATCGCCGATCTCCACCTTGGCGGTTATGTGCCTTAAAATGGAGGCGAGCTCGTCTATGGGGAGTTCCCCCGCGAGCTTCTGCACGGCGATGGCCAGAAGGATGCCGGGGAGGGCGTCCGACACCTCGGAGGCCTCTTTTTCCTCCAGGCCCGAAAGCTCCGCTTCCAGCCCGGCGAGGTTTTCCAGTATGCTCATACTGACCTGATCAACCAACCCGAGGTATCTCTCGTTCATCCGCGACCCCTTTCCGCCTTCACGCGTCCCGTTCTCTGGAAAACATATTTAAAACCCCGGGGAGGACGCGGGCGCCCGCGGCTGAAATTCTCGGGGCTCCGTCCGGCCGTCGTAAGCTGAAAAATCCGGAAACCCGGCTCCTGGTTTTCTCGGCTAAGCGATTTTACCATCATCTCCGGGGGGAATGCAAAAAAGCCGGCGATATTCGGCCGACCCCCCGGCGGCCCTCCCCGGCTCCAAGCCTCTTTCCGGCTCGCGGACCCTTCGCCCCTCTTTCGACCTGTTTACGCTGGCCGTACCCCGGAACGGCCATTCCGTCCCGAACTCTCCGAAACCGCGCCCGAAAAGCTCTCCCTTTCCGCCCTTGAAACCACAATCAGCCCCCCCCGCGGGAAGCGGGGGGGGGGCTAAAACCGCCATTCAAAGGAAACGCGCCACCATGACCGAGAAAACGTCCCTAAAACTCTTCGAGGAATCCCAAAAACTCATCCCCGGCGGAGTCAACAGCCCGGTGAGGGCCTGCCGAGCCGTGGGAACCACGCCGCGCTTCGTCTCCCGGGGCCGGGGCGCCAGGATCTTCGACGTCGAGGGCGACCAGTACTACGACTTCGTCTCCTCCTGGGGACCTTTGATCTTCGGGCACGCCTCCCCCAACATAATAAACGACATCCGGGAGGCCTTGAGCCTGGGCACGAGCTACGGAGCCCCCACGGAAAGGGAGCTTATCCTGGCCCGACTCATAAGCGAACACGTGCCCTCGGTGGAGATGCTGCGGCTGGTATCCTCCGGCACCGAGGCCGCCATGTCGGCCGTGCGCCTGGCCCGGGGTTTCACGGGCCGGGATCGCATATTAAAGTTCACCGGCTGCTACCACGGTCACGCCGACTCCCTTTTAGTGGAGGCCGGTTCGGGCGTCATAACCTTCGGGATACCGGGCTCCAAGGGCGTCCCGGAGGCCCTGGCCCGCCTCACCATCTCCGCCCCCTACAACGACGCCGCGGCCGCGGAGGAGGTCTTTTCCGCCTTGGGCGGCGAGATAGCCTGCGTCATCGTGGAGCCCGTGGCCGGGAACATGGGCGTGGTGCCCCCGGAACCCGGTTTTCTGGAAAAGCTCAGGGAGCTCGCCACCCGCCACGGCAGCCTCCTCGTCTTCGACGAGGTGATAACCGGATTCCGCCTGGGCCTCTCGGGCGCCCAGGGGCTCTACCGGGTGACTCCCGATCTCACCATCCTGGGAAAGATAGTGGGAGGAGGCCTCCCTCTGGCCGCCTTCGGCGGCCGGAGGGACGTGATGGAGCGCCTCGCCCCTTTAGGAGACGTCTACCAGGCCGGAACCCTTTCCGGAAACCCCCTGGCCGTCACCGCCGGCATCTCGGCTTTAAGGCGCCTCAAAGCCGAGCCCGGCTGCTACGGACGGATCAACCACATGGGAAAACGCTGGGCCGAGGGGCTCCTCGGACTCGTGCAGCGAAAAGGGATTCCCGCCACGGTCAATCACGTCGGATCCATGTCCACCCTCTTTTTCACGGAAGGCCCGGTCCGGGACTACGACTCCGCCCTCAAATCCGACACCGATCTCTACGCCAAATACTACCGGGGGATGCTCGCCCGGGGCGTCTGGCTCCCCCCCAGCCAATTCGAGGCCTCGTTCACCTCCGCCGGCTTCATCTTCGAGGAAATCGACCTCTGTCTGGAAATGGCCGAGGAGGTTATAAACTCCCTGTGACCCCCTTTAAAGCCTCCCGGGCGAAAATCGCCCGGGAGGCTTGGCGAACGCCTGGGAAAAGGGAGGAGGGTTGATAAGTTTTAACGGCGAGGGAAAGTCGCGACGCTAGGCGGATATGTTGGCGATCCACTGAATTGGAGCACCGGCCAGGAAGCCGGACGCGTATAATTACGCGCTCTTCACTTTCCATCCGGAATGGAAATTCCCGATAGAAACAAATAGGGAGGAATTGCTGGCGCGTCCGCGCGGGAACGCCGGGGAAAATTCCGTCTCCCGTCCGCCTCGCCGCCTTAATGGATATTTGAAGGGTGTTCGCCCTCATCCTCGACTCCAAAACGGATTTCGGTCCGTACATGGAGCGCGAAGCTCGCCCGCGAAAGGGTTCTGACGACTAGTACTCAGTCAGTATCGTAAATGTGGATATTTTTTTTGATTTTGGACCTTACTAACCACCTCACCGTGTATACCCGAGTCATTTTTTTCCGGGCGTTAAATTTAGTGAAACGGTATTGTATTTGCTTTTCTTATTTGGGCTATAGTTAAATTAGCGTGTTTATTCCTTATGCGGAATAAACACGCTAATTTCCCTAAAGTTTACAGGAAACCCTAAAAGAGTAAGCACTAAAGCAATCATAGAATTTATATCTTTAATATTAAATTCACAAGTTCATCGTGTTATGAAAAATTAAAACTATATTCTTCTTTTACTAGAAGTCAAATGTTTAATAAAATAAATAGATTACGCGCGTTTCTTGATATAGATGGCAAATATTATATTAATACTTTGACCGAAGAACAAAAAGATATCATGGCGGCGTTTGAAATAGCCTTGCCAAATGGATATAATATTAACATATTTATCAAGAATAACTTAAAATACGCCTAGCATATTAGTATTTTTATATATAATTGTGTATTAATAACATGGGTTAAAAACCGCGGGAATTTAGGTATAAACCCTGTCCGAAATTAAATTGGAATTAGCAAGCGATTCGATAGGCGCAAATCTTGATCTTGTTCCCCAACATATCAAACGTTGAATTTCTATCTTAGCGTCATCATATTGCCCCGGCGGTTAAATATTGGAAAAAAATACGTATTCAAAGTAACAACTTCGTATTACCGTTCTAACTTTTATCCGCCGGGGGAATAACATGGTTCTGACAACTTGAAAGCCACAGAAGAAACGCCTTGAATAATCTTCATCATCGCTAAAGCATTTTTGCCTAAGAAGCAAGCGGAGGAACTGAAAAACTGAAAACGACCATGAAGTTGAAATCAATTTTCGATGAAATCCTCGAGAGCGGCAAGCGGGAGGGAAGCGGGAGGGAACGGAAGATAAACGAGACTCCGGCGAGGGAGCGCCTCCCGCGGTTAAGCCGGACCCAATCCGGGCGCGTGAAGGCGCCTAAGGCGTCCCGACCCTCGGGGGAAGGCTGATGGTCCCCTTCCGAGGGCCGGGTTTCGCGCCTTTATCCGGAGGGGTTTCGACTTTTAAATTCATCCCCGCCCCGACCGCGACGCCCCTGGAAAAATTAGGGAAAAGCGAGGTTCTCAAAAAAACGCTTTCCCAAGTGGCGTAATTCCGCTCCCGCCCCGCGGGCCGACGAGTTACGCTCTTAAGCGAACGCGTCTTGAAATTTAAACGCGTTTAAGAAAGCTTTGGAAACGGAAAACCCGGCCTCGCGGCCGGGTTTTCATTGTTTTTTGGACTTTCATCCATCCGCGCCTTTTAGACCTTTAAGAGTCTTAGGCCTTTAAGAGTCCGAAGCGTTCCCGGGGAGGAAAAACCAAGGCGGCGTTTTCTTCAAGAAAATAGGCCTCGGCGGGCTTTCCCCGGAGAACTTTTCCGGACGCCTTAAGGGGACGGCTAGATGTCCAGCCAGCTGGCGCTGAAAAGCGAGTGACCCAGGATGACCTTGGCGGTCTTCACCACGTCCACCTCTTCCTTCTTCATCTTGGAGTAGTCGTACTCTTTTCCGTCCATGACGCCGAAGACCAGATCCGAAAACCACTTGCGCTCCCCTTTGCAAAGCGCCGTCATCTCGTCGTCAAAGGCGTCCACGATGGAGGAGTACATGCCCTTTTTGACCAGCATGCAAAGGTAGGTCCGGTTGAGGATGGGGCGCAGGTGCTCGGGGTTGCCGTTGGAGACGTTGGAGACGCCGTTGGTGGAGCGGGTCATGTGCCCAGGCTGGATGGCGCCCACGATGTCCGGGAGCATCTCCAGGAACTCCAGGTTGTTCATGAGCTGATCCTGCTGGATGTTCACCGGGGTGATGATGGGGTCGATGAAGGCCATCTCGGCGTCGATGCCCAATTCCGTCGCCTTCATAAGAAGCTCGGTGGTGAGCTCGGCGCGCTCGTTGGCGTCGCGGGCCATGCCGTTGGGTCCCCACATGAGGCCCACCCAGGCGGCGTTGTACTTAGCGCACATGGGAAGGAGCACATCGTAGCGCTCGGGGCGGCACATGATGGAGTTGATGAGGGCGGGTCCGTGCTTCACCGTCTTGAGGCCGGCCTCGATGGCCTCGACGTTGGTGGTGTCCAGAACGATGGGCTTGTCGGTCATGCTCTGAACGACGTTCACCACCCAGGGCATGAGCTCGGCGCCGTTCTTGCGGGCCGGCCCCAGGTTGATGTCCACCCAGTCGGGATCGGACTTTAAGATGCCTTCCATGAACTCGCGGATGGGCTTCTCGTCTTTGTCCTTGAACGCGGCGCCGATCCTTTTGTTGGTGACATTAATATTCTCGGCGATGGTTTTAATGAAAACGTCGGCCATAAAAATTCATTCCTCCTAAATCTTTTGGGGGGGGCGGAGGCCGCCCCTCTTCTTGAGGGGCGGCTATGGGAATAAACGGTCCGGTTCATGTCCTTTGAAACGGAGATCCCAGGCGGGCGGATTCCCCCCCGTCCGCTTGAAAAAAGCGGAGCCGGAAGGGAGGGGGATCTCTTTGCGGGGGACGGAAAACGCCGCGACCGTCGAAAAAAGCGGGGGGGCTAAGGGCCCGCCGCTTTTTTCAAAGCGGCGGGCGGGGGGGTTGGAGGGTCTCCTCTTTTTTTTCAGCCGGAGACTTTGTACTCTTTGAGGAATTTGGGCAGGTGAGCCGCCTCCCTGGGACCGATGGAAACCGTCCAGCCGGGGAGCTCCTCTTCCATGTCGCCCAGGATGGCCGCGGCGTAGCCGGGGATGATCACGGACTTGTGCTTGATCTTCTCCAAAATATTGCTGCGTTTTCCCACGAACTGACCCACGTCGTCGCCGGAGAACTTGCCCGCGGCCCAGGCCGTCAGAACCGAGAGTCCCTCGCATTCCTTGATCAAAAGCCAGCTGGGAACGCGGCTGCCCTCCACTTCGCCCGCCACGATGAAGTAGGTCAGAGAGAAGTTGGTGGTGACCAACACCGGCGAGTTCTCGTCCGGGTTGTTGATGGGGTAGATGCCCTCCACCACGGTCATGGGGCGCTGCGGGTCGGTGAAGATGTTCAACCTCTCCAAAAGCAGCGGGAAGACCGAGGCGCCGTCCAAGTCGGACAGGACCACCACGCCCGCGTACTTGGCGATGAGGGTGGCGGCGATGGCCGTCTGGAGGGTGAGGTTGGGGGTGATCTCGTTGGGGAAGGTGATGGTGCCGTAGCCGTAGTCGCGGTTCTGGCCCACCAGGGCGGCGCGGCGCAGAGCGATGGAGTCGGCGAAGGCCTGCTTGGTGGTGCGGGCGCCCGTGTCGATCACGATGTCCTTAACGTCCGCGGCCACCAAAGCCTTGGTGAGCTCGGGGATTTCGTCAAGATCCTTGGCTTTGATCCAGACGGGGACCTTGTTGGCCTTGGCGATCTCGGCCACGGCCGCCAAATTGGCCTTGGTGGCGGGTCCGATGAGGGGGTTTTTCCCGGCGAGGGCCTCGGTCGCGGCCTTCAAAGCCGCCACATCCTCCGAGTAGAGGACGACCGAGAGATCGCTGTTGTCCACCACCGCCTTGGCCGCGGCCGCCAGATTGGGGCCGCCCTTGACCACCGCCAGCTCGGGACGCAAATTCAAGCCCACGCGGTTGTACTGGAGCTTCTGCCAGCGCTTGACCTTGGCGGCGATGTCGGCCGCGGAGGTCTTATCCTCGATGAGTCCCGCGATGGGCGGGGGGTTGAAGAAGGTCTTCTCGTGGCGGAACTGCACGGTCTCGCCGCCCACCTTCACCGCCGTGTCGCCGTAGCCGATGGTCACGGGACGGATGGGCGGAGCCGAGGCGGCGGAGAGCTTCTCGCGCGATTCCGGAGAGACGTCGGGGCATTTTTCCAGTTCCGCCTTCCCCGACGCCAGGTTCATGGCGAAGGCCAGGCAGGTGGCGGCGCCGCATTTCTTGCAGTTGGTGCCTGGCAGTAGTTTGAAAATCTGAATACCGGTCAGAGCCATTGTGCTTAACTCCTAAATCCAAAAGAGGGGGCGAATCCTGTAAGGCGGGGTCCGCCCCCTCCGGTTTAATTCCGGACTCCGAAAGCGTCCGGAAGCTCTCCCGGAGGTTTTGCTCCGGGAATTAAAAGCGAAGGCGGGAAATCTTTTCCAAGGGCGAAAAAAACAAGACGAATTCCCGAGGAAGGCGAAAAGGCGAAGGCGTCCGGGAAAAGGCGCTTTGAAAGGGAATTTCCCTAAAAAAGGGCTTGGGGAGCCCGGGCCCTTGGCCCGGGCTCCGAAAGCCTTTGGTCTAGAGGATGGAGGGCATGGCGAGGGCCGGATGCTCTTTTTCCGTCAGGAAGGGGAGGATCTCCTCTTCCGTGAGACCGACGGTCTCGTCCGCGATGCGGTCGACCAAGTCGGGAATCCCGATCTCTTTTCCGCGCTCCAGGAGCTTTTCCCTAAGCTCGTCTTTGAGGCTCTTGGGCATCCACACGAGCCTTTGCAGGCCGCCGTCTCCCAAGAGGAACTTCCTCTGGATGATGTTGTACTTGGAGTGGCCCACGAAGCCGGGGGTCTGGTTTCCGCCGCCCATGGTTCCGGCCAGGGTGGAGAACTTCATCCCCGAGGGGGTCTCCCCGGTGTAGTCGCGGTTCACGGTCATGAGCCCGTTGCAGCTGGGAAGGATGCAGGCGATGCACTCGCAGCAGCCGCAGGTGGTCATGGGGTCGTTCACCATGCTGTAGAAGCAGACGTTGGTGACGGCCTGCCTGGAGGCCATGGCGATGAAGTCGTTCGCGCCCTTGAAGATCCCCATCACCGGATCCAGGACCTCGCCTTTGTCGATGGGCTGGTTGGGGCCGGTGGTGTTGATCTCGTAGGAGGCCTTGCAGTCCATCCAGTTGTAGGCGCCGCAGAGCCCGGTGCGCTCGGGGGAGACCACGCAGACGTGGTTGGGCGCGAAGCTCTGGCAGAGGGTGCAGCTGTAGTAGATCTGGGTGGTCTCGTCGGTCATCTTCTCCACCCTCGCGTCTCTAACCACGTAGACCTTTCTCGCCTGATCCCGCACCTCGACGGCTTTGTCTTCTTCGGTGTAGATGGTGACCTCGAGCTTATCGAAGACCGCGCCGAAGTCCTGGTGCAGTTTGGCGTGGAGGATCACCCCCAGGTGCTTGATGCTGAAGCCCTTGGCCAAGGCGTCCTTGGAGACCCGGAGCATGCCGATGTCCCTTTGCCCCGTGTGCATGAGGCCCTGGGCGTAGTTTATGAGGTGGTGGATCTGCCGCTCCAAGATGGGTTCGAAGTCTTCCTGGAACTTGCGGCCCGCGACCACCACTTTAATGGCCAAGGGAAGCGATCCGCCTTCTTTGACTTCGTTCACGTCCGGACCCACCAGGGTGACTTTGCCGTCCTCCACCTGATCCATGGGGGCGGAGGTGACCCACTCCACCACGGCCGTCTTGGAGGAGCCGCCCATCTCGCAGTGCATGTCGCCCCGGCGGATGCGCTCGCCCTCGAAGGAGGGACCGTAGGCCAGGGGGATGTCGATGGTGGAGACCGTGGTCTTCAGACCCCTCACCTCCACCGAGCGGGTGACTATCTCGTTTATGGGGACGTTCGCGACCACGTGCTCGTAGGTGCACACGCCCGTCGGGAGTATCTCGGGGATGTCGGTGTCGGCCAGGGTGGGGAAGCCCCAGTTCACGGCGCCGGCGGCGTTGGCCGCCCACTCGGCGTTGACCTCGCCTAAAGCGTTGATGAAGGCGAAGATGCGGTCCTTGTTGTAGATGAGGTTGCGGCGGTAGTCGCCGGGTTTAACCCCGCCGAAGCCCATGGCCGCCCGGCAGGCGAAGCCCAAGGGATAGACCGCGGCGGAGATTTCGGGCCCGAAGGGCACCAGACGGGTGTTCCAGCCCACCTCGACGCCGGCGTCCACCAGCTGCTGGGAAAAGGTCGTCCCGGCCTGGTTCGCGCACATGAAGACGTAGATGGAGCGCTTCTGGTAATCGAGGGCGATCTCCTTCGCGATCTCCTTGGTGGGGGCGGCCCCCACCAGGGCCACGAAGCCCGGGGCCCGGCCGTCCACGAACTCCACGCCCCTCTTGCGGAAGATGGTGTCCTCGGCCGCGCCCAGCCAGAGCTTGCCGTTCTCGATGTCGGTTTCCTCGGAGACGTAGTAGAAGTCGGGTTCCCGAACGTATTTGATGGCCTCCACGATCTCCTCGGCCAAGATGGCCGCCATGCCGGCGTCCAGGAGGGGCCCCAGGTAGGGGAGGTAGTTGAGGCTCTTGATGTGCGGGGGAAGGAGGTTGCGACAGACCTCCAGACACTTTTTCGCGTCCCCCAGGGTTTTCACGGGAATCCCCAGGAGGGCGTAGTTGATGGGGAGATAGTAGGCCGTGTTGGGGAACTCCAATTTCTGCTCGGGACCGTAGTCCTCCAGGGCCTTTTTGTAGATGCCCTCGGCCTTTTGCACTATATTGTAGCCGCCCTGAATGGCGGCGAAAGCTACCAGTTTCGACATGGAATTTGTCCTCCGAAAAATGTCGGTGAAGGACGCGCCGCCGGGAAAAAATCCCGATTAATTGAATAAGCGGCGCGGAAGAATCTTTAGGCTGGAGCCGGCGAAAAAGGCTTTTCCGCCGGCGTTCGCGAGGGAAGCCCGAGAAGGCGAGGGGGGGGCGGGAGAGCGGCGGAAAAAGGAAAAACCAATTTCCACCCGAACTCGCATGGGGAAACCGCCTTTAAAGGCGCTTTCCCTGTTACGCCACCTCCAGGGCCCTGCGGTCGCTCATATCCATGAGCACCCTCTCCCGGGCCTTGTCTATGCCCAGGGCCTTGCGCTTAAGATCGATGTGGTGCAGGATCTTGTGCGCCGCCGCGACGGGGTCGGGCTCGTAGGCCCACATGCCGCCGTAGAGTTCCTCCATGTCGTGTTCCAGATACTTCTTCACAATGGGCGAGCCGCCAATGGCCAGGGGGATGCCGATCATGACGTAGACCCCCGAGGTCACGAAATACTGCCCGATGCCGATGGCCTTCTCGCTCATCCAGCCGGGGGCCGCTCCCGCGGCCGGCAGATCGGCGAGTTCCTTCCCGAGGCCTCCGGCCTTCACCACCTCGGTCGCGGCGGTTAAGATGCGGGAGTTGTCCAAGCAGGAGCCCATGTGCAAAACCGGCGGAATGCCCACGGCCTCGCAGACTTCGGCCAAACCCGCTCCGGCGAAGACCGCCGCGGACTCGGGCGTCAAGAGCCCCGCCTTGCCGCAGGCCATGGCCGAGCAGCCGGTGGTGAGCACTATGACGTCGTTTTTAATGAGCTCCTTAATCAGGGCCAAATGCACCTCGTCGTGCTCGACGCGGGCGTTGTTGCAACCCACCACGCCGCAGATGCCCCGGATGCGGCCGTTTATGATGTTGTCGTTCAGGGGCACGAAGGAGCCGCGGAAGGTGCCGCCCAGGTGGTACTTGATGGCCTCGGTGGAGAATCCCACCACCATGCGGTTCTTATCCGAAGGGATGTTCACCTCGCCCCGGTTGGGGAAGTTGTCCGCGGCGATCCGTAAGATCTCCTTGGCCTTCTCCAAGGCGGCGTGCTCCTCGAAGTTGACGTGGATGGTGTTCAAGCCCGAAGCGCACTTGGCGATGGGCATGGTGGTTATGAACTTGGTGTGGAAGCACTCGGAGACCTTGGCCAGGCTCTCCATGATGCACTGCACGTCCACCACCATGGCCTCCACCGCTCCGGTCACCACCGCCAGCTCCTGCTGGAGGTAGTCGCCCGCGATGGGCATGCCGTGGCGCACCAGGATCTCGTTCGCGGTGCAGCACATGCCTGAGACCACGTAGCCGTTGGCTCCCTTGGAGCGGGCGTACTCCTGCATCTCGGGGAGGTTCACGGCGCAGACGATCATCTCGGAGACCAACGGGTCGTGGCCGTGGACGATGATGTTCACCTTGTCGTGGGAAAGGACGCCCAGGTTGATGTGCCCGGTGTTGGGGTAGGGCGTTCCGAACATTATATCCTGGAGGTCGGTCGCCATCATGGAGCCGCCCCAGCCGTTGCCCAAGGAGCAGCGGGCGCCCTGGAAGAGGAGGTTGCGGTAGTCCTGATCCACCCCCATATGGGTGCGGTGCATGATCTCGACCACCTCGCGGTCGATGCCCCGCGGCTTCACCCCGTGCTTCTCCCAGCGATCCTGGGTGGCCTTGGGAGCCCTCTGGAGGTAGATGAGCTCGCCTTGCTGCTGGCCCCACTGGCCCAGGGCGGTCTCGCCTATCTCCACCGCGATCTCCCACTTGTCCCTAGGAGTCTCGACCCCATCCTTCTCGACGGTCACGGGCACGTTGAAGTAGCCCGCCACCTCGTGGAGCTTAATCTCGTCTTTAATGGTGTAGTCGTGGGCCTCCCTTCTGGCCATGGCCAGGAAGGTCTCGGTCACGGCCCGGCCGTGATCGGAGTGCGAGGCGCAACCGGCCGCTATCTGCCGGATGAGGTTCCTGGCCACGATGGTCTCCGGGGTGGCCCCGCAGAGGCCCACCCGGGTGTCGGGCTCGGTTCCATCCTTGATGGCCTTGGTCAAAGGCAGACGGCAGGGACCCTGCGCGCAGATGCGGCAACAGATTCCCTCCGTCCCTATATTGCATTGCTTCATCTTCACCGCCCGATCGAAAATGGTTTCTATCCCTTTCTCCTGGGCGTAATGAAGCATCTTGATAGTGGCTTTGTCCACCGTCACGCTTTCGGGAACGGCCACTTTCGCGGTTGGGGTTTCGGACATTAAACGACTCCTTCATGGAATCCCTCCGCCCGCTTCGGGGCGTAGGTTGCTATAAAAGGTGCGGACACCGTAATTTTCGTAGTTCGTTTGGAATCGACCCTTAAAACCGCCTCCGAATTTTCCGCTAGGCCTTGGGCCTCGGAAAAGAAGACGATGGGGGGGAGGATCCGGCGCGTATATGCTCCGGCCGCGGGCTTGGAAACACCCGGTGAGGCTGGAGTTTATTCCCGGTCCCTCTTATTAAACTCCCGTTATTCCGGATGAAACCGGGGGGATTTTTCCGGGGCCGGGTGAAAATCCGGTCCGGGGCCTTTTAAGGCGCCCAAAAGCAAACCGGACTGAAAGACGTGAACTATGGGGGCTTCTTTTTTCGACCCGAAAGGGCCCTTAAGGTTGGCGGAGGGCTTGAAAAGATCCCCTCCGCTGAAGAAAAAGAAGCTCCCTAGTAGCGGGGAATTCTCACGTGGACGCGGTTAAGCTCGTCTATGAGTTTATTGGCTATGGCTAAATCGGGGTTGTTCGCCTCGAGGGAGGGGTCCGCGGCCGGAGCCGCCGGGGCGGCCTTATCCGCCGCTTTGGCGTCGGCGGCTTCCGCCTGCTTGGTGTCGGCTTTCTTGGCGCTCATTGAAGTTCCTCTTCAAATTAATGATGTGACGCTAACAAAGATGTCGAAGGGGGGCTGGCCGGGCCCCCAGAAGTCGGGCCGTTTGGGGGAATCTTCGCTCCGTTTCGAAGCTTGAACCCCCTGGAAAGCGTCCGCCTTACTTTATGGCGGTTATGGGAACGTCCCCGATGCCGTCGGCCTTGATCTCGCCGCCGTCGGTCACGGCGTTCACGTAGGAACGGACGATCTTAAGGGACTCGGGATGGGCGAAAACCACGATGCTGGAGCCGGCGTCCAGGAAGGATATGGCCGTGGCCACCTCCATAAGGACGGCGCGGCAGGTCTGGTCTCCCAGGGTCTCGTTACCCGCGGTGGGCTGGCTGGCCTCTTTGCACTTCCAGTTCTCGCGGCCGATTATGCTGATGATGGGCTGCTGGAGCTTGTCGTCCTGCTGCACCAGGGCGGCCATGACTATGCGCTCGATGATGGAGTAGGTGTACTCCAAACCGTAGCCCAGTCCGCTGGTGGTGGGGTCGATGAGGATCTTGTCCGCGGTGACGCCCAGATCCATGAGGAGGATGTTCAGCTGCTTGGCCAGGTTCACGTCGATGGGGGACTTGGCGATGATGCTGTGGCCGTAGGCCAGGGCCTGGGCCCCTATCTGCTTGTAGTTCTTGTCGGTCACGGGTCCCAGAATGAGGTTTTTATTCTGGAACTTCTCGGCGATGAGGGAGAGGGTGTCGATGTCCTTGTCCTTGTTGTCCACGCCGTTCACGATGAGGGGCACGTTCACGGCGGCGAGGACTTTTTCCACCGTCTTCACGGCGTCTTCCGGGCTGCTGTCCTGGTCGTTGGGGTCGGTGCTCACGAGCTCCAGGGAGATAAGATCCGCTCCGTACTCCACGGCCTTTTTGGCCCAGGCGGCCGGATCTTTTAAGACGCCGGCGAAGGCCTTGGTCAGCGGCTCCGGGAAGGAATCGCCGGGATCGCTGTCCCATACCTGTAAGGCTAATAAGGGCTTGTGCGGGAAGGTCCCTTCGAAGTCGTGAAAATTGTAGGCGGTCTGCCCGCCTATGAGGACTTTCTGGGTGCCAAGCGGCACTTCGTTGATTTTGCCGCTGTACTTAACTTTGTTAACTTGGAAGGCCAAGTTCCACCTCCTAAAATTCAGGCCGGCCTAAGAATTTGGCTCCCGGCCGCTAAATTTTGCGAAATATTCTGACGCGGTTTAAATGCTGCCTGACTGAGGCGGTCAGTACCTCGTTCGGGCTCGGTCCTACCCCCGGGGGTGAGCACCGGGGAAAAACCGTTTAAAACTAGAATCAAAGGCATCCAAACTAAAGACGCCACCCGAAAACAAAATCCCTTAATTAGAAAGACGCTTTCCGGAAACTGCGAAATCGCGAAAGCCGAATCCAGGCGCCAAAATCCCCGAAGCGAAAAAGCTAAATAGCGAAAACCTGGACGAAATCCATAAACCAAAAAACAGCGGTTTCTATTTTTTCAGTCGCCTTTCCACCTTCCGAGAGCCGCGGGGAGATTTCCGAACCCCCGCCCGAGACCTTCCCGGTTTTCAGAAAAAAGCGGCTGTTTTTTTTCTCTTTTCCGCCCTACCGGCGTCTGTGGGCCTCCCTTGGCCGCTTCAACCGGGTGGGCCGCCGAAAGTTCGCGGCTCCGGCCGGACGTTTTTCAGCCTCCCCCCTCGGGCCTCCGGAATTTTTCCGCCGGTTTGGCCGGAGATTCGGACTGGAAAAGTCTGGAATTATGTCGCGGCGGTAGAGGGGGGACTCTTCGACGGTGAAGGGGGCTGTTAAAAAAAGACCGTTAAGACTTTTAGAGGGCGGGAGGCGCGGGCGGCTCGTATGAGGAGGACCGTCCCGGGCTCCCCCGGAGAGGCGAATAAGAGCTTTAGAAAAAAACGGAGGGAGACGCGGGGTCTCCGTCTAAAAACCCTCGCGGCCGGAGTTTAGGGATTCGCGGCGAAAAACCCTCCGGTATTCTCGCCATGGGCAAAAAAAAGGCGGCTGAAAGGCTGAATTAAGCCGTTTGAGCCGCGAAAAAAAAGAAAACGCCAAGCCGCTTGACCGTCCGCTTCCGACAGACAGCCCAGGCGCTGGAATACGCCTTTACGCCTCCCTGGGAGGCGGTCCCCGACGACACCCGGGGGAGGCGACAGCCTTCCTGGGCCGACGCGGGGCGGAGCTGTGATGTATCGTGAATTTTATAAATCATATAGGCGGCTCTACTAAAAATTCGTATTTTGTCACGGGGGGACAAAAGTTAATCTCCCCTTCTTTACCCAATAGTCATTAATTTGTCAAGTCATTTTTTAAGCCATTAACAATCACGGCGGGGCTTTTGGGACGTCGATGATCTAGATGATTCCGAAACCGGGCCCCGAAACTGTCGCCCGATAAAAAGGAGCGGAAACCTTTCGGCCGCGGCTCGCCCTTGTTCGTTAAATCCGGCTGGTCTCGTGTTCAAAGACGTTGGAAAAACGTCAGGCCGAAAAAAAAACCCTACTCCGCCCGCGTTTACGCTCGGGTGGAAGGGCCACACTGAATATCCCAGGTACAGGGCGGGAGATTATCGCCTTAACTTTAGAGGAAAACGCGGGGCTTGTGAGGTGGCCCGAAAACGTTCAATTATAAATAGGCGCCGTGAGGCTCTCTAGTCCTCTATCTTTGTTGGCGACGAAGATCCGCTTGGCGAAGGATATTATCCGACGCCAGTCCCAACGTAAGGGGTGGAGAACCAAGGAGGCGGCTTTCGGGAAGGCAAACCGGAAAAGTTACGATGCGATGTGAGGTCGTGTAAACTGTCAATATTTTACTTTGCGAATCCAAAAGATACAAGCCTTTTCCACGCTTTTTTTCTTTTTTTAATGTTTCCTGTAAACCAAAATTGGTTGTAATTACTAAAATTACAGCCTAAAAATTTATTTTTTATTCTATAAATTAAATAAAGTGATTTTTATATTTCTATTATTATATTTTATATATATTTATATATTTATCATTTATTTAAACTAAATTATACTTTATCATTTTAGTTAATTATATTATTAACATTTTATTTTTGTCATAATTTAATTTCGACCCTTGCCAGCTCATATACCATCTCTTTAACAGGCTGAAATATTATTATAATTTTTATTAATATTTTATGTTTAAAATTTATAATTTTGGTTTAATGGAACTAAAATATTAAATTAATATGTAAAAAATATGGAAATAGATAAACTAGAGATAAAATGGGAGAGAAATATCAGATAAAGAGAGATAGCGTGAGCGAGAGGAAGAGATAATGAAATGAAGAGATAATGAGAGGAAGAGATAATGAGAGGAAGAGAGAATGAGAGGAAGAGAGAATGAGAGGAAGAGAAAACGATAAGAAGAGAAAACGAGAGGAAGAGAGAATGAGAAGAAGAGAGAATGAGAAGAGAGAATAAGAGGAATGGAGAATAAGAGGAAGAGAGAATAAGAGGAAGAGAGAATAATAGGAAGAGAGAATAATAGGAAGAGAAAATGAGAGGAAGGGAGAATAAGAGGAAGAGAAAATGAGAGGAAGAGAAAATGAGAGGAAGAGAGAATGAGAGGAAGAGAATGAAAGGAAGTAAAGAGAGAGGGTGAGGACGAAAAAAAATAAACTAAAGAAGCTAAAAACCAACGCTTTCCCCGGAAAAAAAGTTCGAGGACCGGTCGAGAGGGGCCGCTTTTTTCAGCCGAGTCTAAATAATTTTCAGTCTTCAGCCCAAAAAAGGTCGCGAAACCCGGGGTCTTCCCCCGGGCGGCGCGCCCTTAAACGGATCGGATCTCCTGCTTGATAAAAAGAACGTAGGAGAGAATGAAAGCCAGAAGGGAGAAGCAGGCGAGGATCAAAAGATCCGGCATGACGATAATAAGGGACTGGCCGATGGAGATCCCCCCCTGGAAGCGGGAAAGGAGGTAACGGTCCAGACGACTCATCAGGGCTATCTGCAAAGCCTCGTCGCTTCCCCGGTGGGTGGGATCCAGAAGCATGGAGGATGACTCGGTGAATAGTCCGGCGGGCGAGGCCAAGGTGAGGATCTTGTGGGCCCGGGTGAAGCTCACGAGCTCCTCGGCCTGGGGCCTCTGGGGGTCGTTGAAGGGGGCGATGGCCGAGGCTCCGGCCTGGATCAGGATGGGGAGGAAAAAGACGATGAAGATCCATAGAGCCGCCGCGGCCATGGCCGAGGTGGCGACGGATCGAAAGCAGATGGACAGGAGTATGGCCAGCCCCAGCCAAAATCCCATGTAGACCACGCTCAACAGCCCAAAAAGGGCGAGCCTTACAAGCTCGTCCGCGCTGGGCACCACCCCCACCCCCAAAAGCCCGAAGCCGGTTATGAGGAGGAAAAGCGAGGCCAGCATGATCGCGATGGTTATCAGGCCCGCCAGGTACTTCCCTAAGATCACCTCGTCCCGGTGTATCGGCTGGGAGAGTATCTTGGAAAGCGTGCCCTGGTTGCGCTCGCGGTTTATGGAGTCGAAGCCCAAAACCAACGAGACCAAGGGACCGAAGAGGCAGAGGAAGACCGAAAGCGAGAAGAAGGCCGCGGGGGCGGTGAAGAGCAAAAGAAAGGTGCGCCCCTCGAGAAGCTCGGAGCCGCCCTCGGTCAAGACGTCCCCTATGGCCCTACCCGCCAGGTGGGTGAGCAGGAAGCTCACCATGAAGATGAGGGACATTATTATAAGGAAGCGGGTGGACCCGAAGTGGTCCGCCAGCTCCTTTTTAATCACCGCCAGCATCTACGCCGCCTCCCCTCTAAAATAGTAGGTGTAAATGGCCTCCAGATCCGCTTCCAACCCGGTTTTCCCGGCGAGCTCGGCGATGGATCCCTGGGCTAAGAGCTTCCCCTTCTTCAAGATGCCCACCCGGGTGGCCACCTTGGATACCAGATAAAGAAGGTGCGAGGATAAAATCACCGTGAGGCCCCTTTCCCCGGGAAGCCTGGTGATGAGCTCCAGCATGGTGTTGATGCCGTCCGGATCGAGGCCCAGGGTGGGCTCGTCTAAAAACACCACCTTGGGATCCTTCACCAAGACCTCGGCCAGGCCCAGCCGCTGGCGCATGCCCCGGGAAAACTCGGAAACTAGTTTTCCCGCGACCTCGCTTAAGCCCACCAAGCCCAAAACCTCCTCCACCTTTTCCCCGTAGTCTCTCATTTTATTGAGCTCGCAGACGTAGGAGAGGTTCTCGTAGGCGGTGAGATCCCCGTAGAAGCCCATGTTCTCGGCCAGGTAGCCCACTTGGGATTTGACCTTCAAAGGCTCCTTTACCGGATCTTCGCCTAGGACCCTGACGCTTCCGGCGCTGGGAAGGGTGAGTCCCAGAAACATGAGGAGGGTGGTGGTCTTTCCCGCCCCGTTGGGGCCTAAAAACCCAAAAATGTCCCCCCGCTCGATTCTTAGATCCAGATTGTCCACCACAGTCTCCCGGCCGTACCTCTTGGTGAGGCCCGCGGCCAGGATGACCGCTTCCGAAGAATCCTCTTTGGCGGGAGTTTCCGCGTCGTTGGGGGCGGAATGGGGGCTCGATGGTTTCAAGGCCTCCCCGTCTCGGGGCGAAACGCCCTCCCCCAAAGCTTCCCCCGCCCCGGCGCCGTTCTCGGGGCCGCTCCCCTCGTCTGTGGTCTTCAGCTCGTCCATGGCTAGACACCGCGAAAATATTATTTAATGTTTAACAATGAAAACTAAATTTCAGGCTTCCCGGCCTTGATTATAGCATTTCCCCGCCAACTCGTGAAGAGCCTAGGGTCGCAAGGTGGCCGCGGGCCGCGGGCGGAGGTCCGCTTTATTGTTCCAAAAAAGACATTCAAAAGCGACGGGTCAAAAGCGGCGGGTCAAAAGCGACGGGTCAAAAGCGGCGGGCCAAAAGCGACGGGTCAAAAGCGGCGGGCCAAAAACGAGCTTCCCAAAGCCGCGGGCGCTAGGGCGCTGGAGGCGGCTAAAACCCACGCCGGCGCAACCTGGGAAAGTGCGAAGCGCGGAAGCGCCCGGACCCTTGAGACGAAAGGCCGGAAGCGCAAATTCGGGGGAGGCCCGAATTGGCGGAAAAAACGAAAAGGGCCGGAAAACATTCGTGAAAAGCCGTTTCGGCTTCAGCGGCGAAGGTGTTTCCCTCCGGCGAAAAAATCGCCTTCCGGCGCGGCGAATTTCACCCCCGCGGAAGGCCAAAAAAGTCCAAAATAAAAAACAGGGCGCGGGTACATACCGCATATGGTTATATTATTCTCTATACTTGGCAAATCACGCGTCTCGCATCAGACGCCGAGATTGTCCAGGGCGTTAGGGGCGGCTCCGATGGTCTATAATGGGTTACTCCAAGCGCGAGCCCCGAACAATAAAAAAGCCCCAAACCATCGCTCATCTCCGCGGACGAAGTTTCACGACTTCGGCGTCTCAAGGACGCGTTCTTTTTTTGCGGCGACGCCGGAAAATTTTCCGGCGGAAAGCGGGGCGGCCGAAAAACCACCTTCCCGGGCCTCACCCCCGTGGGCCCCCCGGACTGAAAAACGACATCGCCCGCGGCGTCTGCGGCGCCCATCGAGTCCGCGGCCATGACGAGCCGCGGGGATTTAGGGAGGGCCCGGGATTTTAAAAGCTTAAGACCTTGACGCGAGAGAGAGATCCCTAACTATTTTCATTGTGAAATCAGCCGCTCTACGCTTTAAATAATTTTATACTAATAGTTCATAATTTATATAACTTATATAACTTAACTTCAATTAATAACGAACTTAAATCACACGCGCGTAAACCGTAAGGAAAGTATGAAAAAGAAAAAACCGACCGGGAAAAAGAATAAACCGGAAACGCTCAAGAATAAAGCCGAAGCGAAAAAGAAAAGAGCCGAAGTGGTAAAGAAAAAAGCGAACGCGCGCCTGCTTTGCCTTGTGGGAGACAGGCGTTTTTACGGCGAGGAGGAAAGGCGGGATCACGCTAAAGCCTTCCAAGGGTACCTCAAAGCGGCCGAGCTCGGCGACGCCACCGCCCAGTACAATGTCGGAACGATGTACCATAGCGGCCACGGCGCGCCCCAGGATTACGCCGAGGCCTTGAAATGGTTCCGCCTTTCGGCGGAGCAAGGGTTCCCCCAGGCCTGCCTCCATCTCGGCAAGCTCCACCACGACGGCTCCCTGGGCGCCCCCAAGGACCTCGTCGAATCCCGAAAATGGCTCCTTAAGGCGGCGAAGGGAGGGATCGCCGAGGCCAAGTTCATGCTCGGCCATATGTCCGCCCAAGGCGAGGGAACGCCCAAGGACGAGAGGGAAGCCCAAAAATGGATCCGCCTCGCGGCCGAGGGGGGGAACGCCCAGGCCCAGCTCCGTCTCGCGACGTAGCTCCTAGGCGACCGGGACCACCCCGAAGACGACCAGGAGGTCCTAAAATGGATTCGCCTGGCGGCGGAGGGGGGAAACGCCGAGGCTCAGAGCAATCTCGGAATGATGTTCCGCCACGCCAAGGGCGTCGAGACGGATCTCGCCCAAGCCGAGAAATGGTCGCGCCTGGCGGCGGAACAGGGAGAGCCTCGGGCCCAGGACCAGCTCGGCGACATGTATCATAAGGGCGAGGGCGTCCCCCAAGACCACGCCGAGGCCGCTAAATGGCGCCGCTTGGCGGCCGAACAAGGCTATCACATGGCTCAGCATAATCTCGGCGTCATGCTCCAAAAAGGCGAGGGCGTCCCGCGAGACGATAGGGAAGCCGTGAAATGGTTCCGCCTGGCCGCGGAGGGGGGGAACCCCTGGGCTCAGCTCAACCTCGGCTACATGCGCCTCGAAGGCCGGGGCGTCCCCAAAGACGCCGGGGTGGCGGCGAAACTCTACCGCCAGGCCATGGAGGGCGGTCTGGCGATCGCCGCGCGCGATCTCGCCGCCCTGTACGAATACGGCAAGGGCGTCCCCCGAGACCTTTCCGAGGCCGTGAAATTGTACCGTCTGGCGGCGGAACAGGGAATTTCCATGGCCCAGCTCAAACTAGCCGAGCTGCTTGAGCGAGGCTTGGGCGTTCCCCAAGACGACCGCGAAGCCGCCAAATGGCGGAAGAAGGCGGAGGAGGGCGATTCAGCGGAACGGAGGGAATCCCATGAATTCATTGGAGTCAATCTCTCCCAGCCCGAAAACTCGAAACTCGAAAACTTGTAACTTTTAGACCGGATTAAAGATCCGGCCCGCTTCAAAATCCGGAGACCCCCTTTCCCCCGCCTAGGCGCCCGGCGCCCCCCGCCCGGCCGACCGGCCCGGGCGGGGGGGTTAAGGAAATTCGGACCCAGCGGAATTTCCGGAGGGTCCGGGTGTTTCCAAGGCGGCGAAGGGAGACGCGAAAACAATGGCGAAGAAGAAAAAACCGGCGGCGAAGAAGAAAAATCCGGCCGCGAAGAAGAAAAATCCGGCCGCGAGGAATAATTCGAGCGCCCGCCTGCACATCCTGGCGGGAGACAGGCATTATTTCGGCCAGGGCGTGAAGCGGGATCCCGTTAAAGCCTTGAAAGAGTACGCGAAAGCGGCGGCGGAGGGGAACGCCCTGGCTCAGTTCAAACTCGGCGCGTCGTGCCTCCAAGGCGATGGAACGCCCCAGGACAACGCGGAGGCCCAAAAATGGTTCCGCCTCGCGGCGGAGGGGGGAAACGCCATGGCCCAGTACAATCTCGCGGTGTCGCTCATGGATGACCCGCATGGCCCCGAGGTGGAGCGGGAAGCCTTCCAATGGACCCTCAAGGCCGCGGAGGCGGGGCTCGACAACGCTCAGTTCAGTTGCGGAACGCTCTACCTCATCGGGGTGGGCGTCGAAATCGACCCGGCCGAAGCCGTCAAGTGGTTCCGCGAGGCCGCGGCGCAGGGGCACGCTCCGGCCCAAACCAAACTCGGCAAAATGCTTCTCCGCGGCCAGGGAGTCCCCCAGGATCTCGCCGAGGGCGTGAAATGGAGTCTCCAGGCGGCCGAGGGAGGCTTTCCCGAGGCGCAGTTCAACCTCGGCGACATGTATCTGGAGGCCCTAGGCGTCCCGCGAGACAACCGCGAGGCCATGAAATGGTACCGCCTGGCCGCGAAGAACGGCTACGCGATGGCCAGCGTCAAGCTCGGCTACCTGTACGAAAACGGGCATGGCGTTTCACCGGATCTCGCCCAAGCCGTGAAGTGGTACCGCCTGGCCGCGAATCAGAAGGCGCCCATCGCCGCCCTCAAACTCTCCCAAATGTACGAAGATGGATTGGGCGTCCCCCAAGACTTGGCCGAGGCCCAAAAATGGCGGGAATCGGTGGACTGGAGAATGCTAGAGCGGGATGGATCCGCCGATAAATTAATCGCGTGGCCCTTCTTCCAGCCTGAAAAGCGAAAACGCTAGGGCCGGCTTAAAAAACCCGTCCCGCTTAAAAATCCGGAAATCACCAGGGGCTTACGAGGATCAAAAAAGAGACATGACGCGAAAAGGCATGGGCCCGAAAGAATACCTCCTAGAAGCGTACAGGCTTTATCACGGCGAAGGCGTCCCCAAGGATCTAGCCGCGGCTTTGAAATCGTTTCATAAGGCGGCCCAGCTCGGAGACCCCCAGGCCCGGCACTTTCTCGGCATCATGTATTTAAAAGGCGAGGGCGCCCCTCAGGATTTAGCCGAGGCTCTTAAATGGACCCGCCTCGCCGCCCAGGGGGGGGTGCCGGCGGCCCAGACCAATCTGGGGCTCATGCACCTGGGCGGCGTGGGCGCGGCCAAAGACGAGCGGGAGGGCGCGAAATGGCTTCGCCTGGCGGCGGACGCGGGCGTGAGCGAGGCCGCCTTCAATCTCGCGCGGATCCTTTTGGAAGGCCGGATTCTGCCCCAAAACCACCCCGAGGCGCTTAAACTCCTTCGTCAGGCGGCGGAGGATGGCTTCGTCCAGGCCCGCTACCTCTTGGGCGTGATGCTCGCGGAAGGCTTGGGAACGCCCCGAAACGACCTGGAGGCCATAAAATGGATCCGCTTGGCAGCGGAAAAGGGCTTCGTCGAGGGCCAGTACAGCCTCGCCATGATGTTCCTGTGCGGCCGGGGCGCCCCCCAGGATCCGGCGGAAGCTTTGAAATGGATGCGGAAGGCCGCCCAAGGGGGACTGGACCGGGCTCAGTTCAATCTCGCCGCGATTTACCACTCCGGCTTGGGCGTCGACCGCGATTACGCCGAAGCCTTGAAATGGTACCAGACGGCGGCGGAGCGGGGGCACGTTCCGGCCCGGCACGCCCTAGGCGTCATGCATGAAAACGGCCAAGGCGTCTCGGTCGATTTCGCCCTGGCGGAAAAATGGCACCGCTCGGCCGCGGAAAAGGGCTTCGCCCCTTCCCAGTTCCGTCTCGGCCAGATGGCCCTCGAAGGCCAGGGCCTCCCCCAAGACGAGCTTGAAGCCGCTCGCTGGATAAAGCTCGCGGCCTTGGAGGGCTTCGCGCCCGCTCAAGCCAAGCTCGGCGACTTATGCGAAAAAGGCCAAGGGCTTCCCCAAGACTACGCCGAGGCCTTGAAATGGCGCCGCCTGGCGGCGGACCAAGGGGACTCCGAGGCCGCGTCCGCCCTCGCCAACATGCACGAATTGGGCCTTGGAGTTCCCAAAGACGACTTGGAGGCCGCCAAATGGCGGAAGGCGGCCGCGAAAAAAGGATATTCCAGCTCGCAGGGGGATCTGGCGGATCTAGCCGAACTCCAATCCGATGGGAAGGATTCGTCCATCCTCACGGAACTCGCCAACCTGATCGAACTTAAAAACGCCCGCCCCGGACCCGGGAAGCATTGAAGAGCCAGCCACCCCGCGTCTAGATTCTCCCTCCCGAAAGCGCCCGCGCCCCGACCGCCATCGCCGTAGCCGCCCTCGCCGTAGCCGCCATAACGGAAAGGCGCGCCTTCCCAGACCACGCCCGGGCCTGGAAACGGATGAGGTAGTCCCTAAAGCGGGGCTTTCCCCGACTCTTGAAAGTTTCCCGTTTATGAAACAACCTAATCTTTATGGGTCGCGTGTATATATATTGTTTTTCATCTATGTCGCGTGTGTTCGTTAACAAGATTTCAACTCCGGACTTTTCAGGCGGACGTCGAAAATGAAGAAAAAGAAAAATCGTCATTCCAAACCCCGCCACCGCGGGAAAAACAAGCGTTTCGACGGCGTCCTCTTGAGCGGGGATTCCATCGCGGATATTAAACTCCTCGAGGAGGCCGCGGACCGCGGCGACCCCGCGGCCTGGTACAATCTCGGAATAAAGAGCCTACTCGGCCTAGGGGGCCCGAAGAACCCGGCCGAAGCCGAGAAATGGCTGCGGCTCGCGGCCGAAGGAGGCCTCGGGCTGGCTCAATACGAGCTCGGCCGCCTGCTCCTCAAAGGCCTGGGAAAACCCCAAGACGACCAAGAAGCCATAAAATGGCTGCGCCTCGCGGCGGAAGGCGGAGTCTCCGCGGCCAGTTTCCTTCTCGGCTTGGCGTTCTTGGAAGGCGAGGGCGCTCCCCGAGACATTGCGGAAGGCGCGAAATGGGTCCGCCTGGCCGCGGAGGATGGCCTCCCCATAGCTCAATACCAGTTCGGCACCTTGTTCCAAACTGGAAGCGGCGTCCCCCAAGACGACGCCCAGGCCGCCCACTGGTACCGCCTGGCGGCGGAACAGGGCTTTCCGGACGCCCAGTACAATCTCGGAACCATGTATAAAGACGGCGAGGGCGTCCCCGAGGACCTCTCCCTCGCCCAAGAGTGGTACCTCAAGGCCGCCGGACAAGGGCATACGCTGGCCCAGTTCAATTTAGGCGTCATGAACCGCGACGGCCATGGCGCGCCCCAAGACTACGTCCAGGCCGCGAAATGGTTCCGCCAGGCGGCGGCAGGTGGTTTGAACATAGCCAAGACCAATCTCGGCTTCTTGCATTTACACGGCCTGGGCGTTCCGGAAGACGTCGATGAAGCCGAAAAATGGCTCCGCCTGGCGGCGGAGGGGGGGGACGCGGGCGCCATGCTCATGCTCGCCATGATAGGCGTGAAAGACTATATCGACCCCGAAGACCCGGGCTAAAGCCGCTCAAACTCCCAAAGCCGCGCCCCGACCCGCCGGCGCGCCGCGCCGCCCAAAAACCCCTCCCGCTTTAAAATCCAACCCTCCCCTCATCCCCCCCCCAGCGCCGAAAAGCCCTGGCGGAGAAGCAGACGAAAAAACCGCGTCGTCTCCCCCCGCCCTGGGACGGAGGCGCGTCCCCGCGAAGACCCCGGACTTGTCACGCTTTTTCGGCCGCGACCTTAAGCCCGCGGCCGATGGAGAGGCCGGTAAAGCCCCGGTGCGGCCGATGGAGAGGCCGGTAAAACCCCGGTGCGGCCGACGGAGAGGCCGGTAAAGCCCCGTGGCGGGGCGGAAAACGCCCTAAACGGCCGAAAAGACGCCAAACCTGGGAGGATTTTTCGTCAGGGGCTCCGGATTTCAGCCGCCTCAAGGTGGCAGGCGATGACGTGTATGAAACCAGACGACCAAGCCCGCCAAATGTATCTTAAGGCGGGAGACGGACATTTTCACGCTAAAGGCCGGGCCAAAAATTACCCCGAGGCTTTGAAATGGCGCCGCGAGGCGGCCGAGCTCGGCGACGCCGCGGCCCAGTTCAAGCTCGCCATGATGTTCATGAAAGGTCAAGGCACCCCCAAGACGACCAGGAAGCTTTTAAATGGCGGCTCCCGGCCGCCGAGGGAGGGATCCTGGAGGCTCGGTCCAACGCCGCCGTCATGTATCTCTCCGGCCAGGGCGTGGAACCGAACGCGGAGGAAGCCGTTAAATGGCCGCGACTCGCGTCCGATCGCGGCTTCAACGCGGCCCGCCGCAACTTCGGCAAGTTGCTCTCGCAAGGCGACAAACTCCCCCAAAACCACGTAGAAGCCCTAAACCTGTTCCGCCTCGCGGCGGAACAGGGCTTCGTTCCGGCCCTCCACTTTCTCGGAGAGATGCTCGCCGAAGGTTTGGGAACGCCCAAAGACGAGAGCGCGGCTTTGAAATTTTTCCGTCTAGCGGCGGACGAGGGCTACGCTCCGTCCCAGTTCGCCCTCGCCAAGCGTTACCGCTTCGGAAACGGCGTCCCCCAAGACTACCTGAAAACCGTAAAATGGCTGAAGAAGTCCGCCGCGGGGGGCTTTCCCGAGGCCTGGGCCTCCCTAGGCGACATGTTTAAAGAAGGCCTGGGCGTCCCCCAAGATCACGCCGAGGCCGCCAAATACCACCTAAAGGCCGCCGAGATGGGGCTTCCCTTGGCCCAGTTCAATCTCGGCCTCATGAACCTCGAGGGCCGCGGCCCGCCCCAAGACTACCAAGCGGCCGCCAAATGGTTTAGACTGGCGGCGGAGGAGGGCTTCCCTCCGGCGCGGATGAATCTCGCCATCATGCTCCAAAAAGCCGTAGGCGTCCCTCCGGACTTCCCCGAGGCGGCCAAATGGTGCCGCCTGGCCGCTCAAAGCGGCCTCGATCAGGCTCAATCCAATCTCGGCTACTTCCACGAAAACGGCTTGGGCGTACCCCAAGACCACGTCGAGGCCGCCAAATGGCGGAAGCTGGCCCGAATACGGGAAAGCTCGTCTTAAACGAAAGAACTCCCCGAAGACGTTCCAGCTTTCCCACGCCAAACCCGAACCCTAACCCGAAAAACCTAAAGACGCCTCGACCTTTCCGCCAAGCCTAAAAAAGCGCCCCCGAATCTTTCCACCCTCCACCGCGCGGCCCGCGGGAGCGCCTTCAAAGTCCGCCCGAGCCCAAGCCGACAGCCAATGAGTTTCAGGCCGGTTGGAACGCCCATCCGTCGGGATTTCGGGACGCCTTTCATAATCCGGGCGTTTCGTCGTTTCAAATCCGGACCTTTGGGGCTATATTTCTAAGCGGCCTTTTCCTTCGCCCCTCATCGTTTTTCGCCCTTTACCGTTAGTCTTAGATCTCGCCTTCCTCGGAATCCCAAATCCCAAATCCGGAGCCGCCGAAAGCGGATGCCTTGAAACTTCACCCGCCCCCACGTAACGCTTCCGTGGGGGCGGCCCCAGGGGAATTCACGCTCATTTTCTCCCGGCTTTCAACCGGACTCGCGCGCCGAAAGGAAAAATGAAGAAGAAGAGAAACCGCCGTTCCAATTCCCGCACCCGGGCGGTAAGCAAAGTTCTAAACCACGTCGTCTCGGACGGGGATTCACCCGCGGAATTAAGACTCTATCAGGAGCTAGCGAAACAGGGCGACCCGGTGGCCCAGCACAATCGCGGCCTCATGAACCTCGAGGGCCGAGGCCTGCCCCAAGACGACCAAGCGGCCGCCAAATGGCTCCGCCAGGCGGCCACCGGCGGCCTAGCCTCGGCTCGGAGCGTTCTCGACCAATTACGCTTAAGCGGCCGTGTGGCTTTCGGGGAAGAGTCAGAAGCCAAAAAATAGCCGCCACCCCCCGCGCCGGAGGGAAGTCGGCGCCCGGCTCACGCTCGCCTTTATTCGGCGAAAAAGCCCCAACGCTTCCATGACGAGGTTCTAATCCTGCTTAGCGCCGAAAAACCAAGCCCCACCCCGAAAAGATCGAACGGATTCGCCCCCCCGCTTTAAAATCCGGCGAGACCCCCCGATCCAGTGGAAAAAACCCTCTTCCCCGCCTCCCGCCGTCACGGAAAAATCCGCGACGGCGGCCTAAAGAGGCGCGTTAAAAAAGCCCCCCTCCTCTAATCAGCCCGAAACGGCGAAAGGTAAAACAAGAATGGACGAAACGCGCGCTTCCAAAACCGTCTCGAAAAAGGATTCCCACCGTTACGGGGGCGTAATCCCGTGCGGGGATTCCCCCGAGGATTGGGAACGCCACCGAAAGGACGCCGAGCTCGGCGACCCCTCCGGCCAATACAAACTCGGGGCGATGTACCAGCTCGGCTGGGGAGTCCCCAAGGACTACGCCGAAGCCCTGAAATGGTTCCGGCTCGCGGCGGAACAGGGCTCGGCCCCGGCCGCTCACCAGATCGCCATACATATCTCTTTAGGCGTGGGAACTCCCCAAGACGACAAAGAGGCTCTAAAATGGTTCCGGCTCGCGGCGGAAGGGGGGGTAACCCAGGCCTATTTCCTTCTCGGCTGGCGTCACCACCATGGCCTGGGAACTCCCCGAGACGACCAGGAGGCTCTAAAATGGTTCCGCCTAGCCGCGGATGACGGCCTACCCGAGGCTCAGTTCATGCTCGGAATGTTTTACGAACTGGGATACGGCGGCCCCAAAGATTACGGCCAATCCGTGAAATGGCACCTGTTGGCCGCCCGGCAGGGCTGCGCGGAGTCTTACTACCACCTCGGCTTAATAAGATGCAACGGACATGGCGTCCCCCAAGACGCCCAGGAAGCGGCGAAATACTTCCGCCGGGCCGCCGAGCTGGGCATGGCCAGGGCGCAAACCTTTTTCGGCTACATGTGCGAAAGCGGCCTGGGCGTTCCCCAAGACCCGGACGAAGCCCAAAAATGGTTTCGCCTAGCCGAGGCTCAGGAGGGAGACGAAGCCCGGCTCATGCTCGCCAAATTGCGCGAAAACGGCCCGAACGGCTTGTAAGGCGCCGGAGCCGGGAGGGATTTTCCCCAAGCGTGTCAGAATTTCATCAACCTCAAGGAGAATTTCAAGAGCGGCTTCAAGGAGAGCCTTAAAAAGGCGGCCTCAAGAAAAGCCCTAAAGGAAGAACGTGAACAACAAAGACAATATTCTAAAAACCTACATCATGAACGCGGAAAGGCGTTATTTAGGCAAAGGCCGGCCCAAAAATTACGCCGAGGCGATTAAATGGTACCGCAAGGCGGCCGAACTCGGAGACCCCACGGCCCAGTTCATGATCGGGGTGATGCACATGAACGGCCTAGGCGTCCCCAAAGACGACCGCGAAGCCTTCAAATGGATCCGGCTTTCGGCCGAGAGCGGACTCAAAGAGGCCCAGACCAATCTGGGGATGATGTACTTCATAGGCCAAGGCGTGGCCAAAGACGAACACGAGGCCGCGAAGTGGTTTCGGCCGGCCGCCGAGCAGGGTTCTCTCCAGGCCCTCTACAATCTCGGCGTGATGTTGGCCGATGGCCGCGTCATCCCCCAAGACCTCCCGGAAGCCGTGAAAATGTTCCGCCGCGCGGCGGAAAAGGGCTTGGTCATGGCCCGCTACGCGCTCGGAATGATGCTCATGGAAGGTCGGGGAACGCCCAAAGACGAGATTGAAGCGCTGAAATGGCTCCGCCTAGCGGCGGACCAGGGGGACGCTCAGTCCCAGTTGGCCATCGCCATGGCCTACCGCCAGGGAGAGGGCGTCCCCCAAGACCACTCCCTGGCTATGAAATGGATGAAAAAGTCCGCAAAACAGGGCCTTCCCGAAGCCATGGTGGGCGTGGGCAACGCCTTCCGGGACGCTCTAGGCGTCCCCCAGGACGACCAGGAGGCCGTGAAATGGTACCGGTTGGCGGCCGAGGCGGAGTTTCCCCAGGCCCAGTTCAATCTCGGAAACATGTTTAAAGACGGTCGGGGCGTCCCCCAGGACGACCAGGAGGCCGTAAAATGGTTCACCCTGGCGGTGGAGGCGGGCTTCCATCCGGCCATGGTCAATCTCTCCTACATGCTCCACACAGGCCGGGGCGTCCCAAAAAACAACCGGAAGGCGGCCAAATTGTGCCGCGAGGCCGCGGAGAGCGGCCTCGCGACGGCTCAAGCCAATCTCGGCATCCTCTACGAGTCGGGAAGAGGCGTTCCCAAGGACCACGCCGAAGCCCTGAAATGGTTTCATCTCGCCGCGGATCAGGGGGACGCCCTCTCCATGTTCAAACTCGCCGAATTCTACGAAAAGGGCCTGGGCGCCCCCAAGGATGAAAACGAGGCCGCCAAATGGCTCCGCCTAGCCCAGGAACGGGAGGATCTCGACAAGGCGAACAAGGACGGGGACTACTTTGAACTGAAAAACGACTAAGACCGCCCCGAAAAACAGCTGATACGCCTTAAAAGCGTTCCCTCCCCTCAACGTAATCCCGAAACCGCCCTTTTCGCCCGGCCCCGCCCCGGCCCCCGCCCCGGCCGGCGGTTCCGCCGGCCGGGGCTCACCCGACCGTCCGCGGGGGTAAATTTCGCCTTCCACGCCGCCCACCCAAAGCGATTTCGCCTTTCTTGCCGCCCACCCAGGGCGCTTTCACCGCCATGCGGACCACCCAAAGCGTTTTCGCCGCCGCGCGGCCCAAGCTCGACCGAGCGCCATGAAACTTTTTTTCACCCGGATCTAAAGCCTCCGGCCGGAAGGCCACCCTCCGCCGCCCCCTCGCCGTAGGCCGGCCGGGGCGGATTGGGAAAAGCGCAGGGATTTTCGCGGAGCCGGCGGATTTAAGCGGCCGGGGAGAACGTAAGGTAAGGCATGAAAAAGAAAGACCAGAATCCGCCTCCCAAGCCCTCGCCGCGGGAGGGGCGCGTAAACGGCGACGGCCCGGACGAAAATCCGCCGAAAATTTTGAATCGCCTTAAGGCGGCCCAGGATTCCGAAGTTCTCGAGTGTCGCTACTATTTCGGGTTGAGGTATCTATCGGGCCAAGGCGTCCCCCAAGAACACGCCTTGGCCGTTAAATGGTTTCGGCTGGCGGCCGAAGGGGGACACGCCGCGGCCAGTCATAAGCTCGGCGTGATGCTGAGCGGCGGCCTGGGAACGGCCCAGGACGATAGCGAAGCCCTGAAATGGTTTCGCTTCGCGGCGGATCAGGGAACGCCCGAGTCCGCTTTCATGTTGGGCATGATGTTGTTGCAAGGCCGGGGCGGGCCTGGAAACGAACAAGAGGGCGAAGACCGCATCCGCCAGGCCGCGGAGCAAGGCATCAAGCAGGCTCAGTTCCTCCTCGGCTTTATGCACAATTATGGACAAGTCGCCCCTTTCGATTTAGCCGAAGCCGCGAAATGGTACCGCCTGGCGGCGGAACAAGGGCACCCTCGAGCGCGGTACAATCTCGGGAACATGCTGAAAAACGGCTACGGCGTCCCCCAAGACGAAGTCGAAGCGAAAAAATGGTACCGCTTGGCGGCCGAGCAAGGGCTGCCGGAGGCTCAGTACAAGCTCGGCTTATCGCTCGCCGAAACCGCGAAAGACCGCCTACCGGACGCCGAAGTACTGAAATGGTTCCGTCTGGCGGCCGAAGGGGGGGAAACCCGCGCTCAGCTCATTTTCGGCTTGATGTGTAAACTCGGCTTGGGCGTCCGCCAGGATGACCTTGAGGCGGTGAAGTGGTTCCGCGCCGCCGCCGAGCGGGGGTTCGCGATGGCTAAGTTCAATCTGGCCATCATGTACGAAAACGGCCTCGGAGTTCCCCAAGACTTAGCCGAAGCCCGAAAATGGCACCTTCAGGCGGCGAAACAGGGGGAGAGTCGCTCCATGCTCAAACTAGCCGACATGTACGAAAATGGCCTGGGCGTTCCAAAAGACGCGGACGAGTCCGCCAAATGGCGCGAACTCGCCCGAGAGAGGGAAGATTCGGCGCCGCGAAAGGATTTCGATAACTTCATCGAACTCATAAAAACCCGACCTGGCGCCTGGAAACACTAAAAAAAGCCCTTCCTCAAATCCGGGCTATCGGTTTTTAGCTTTCGAGGAAAATTTTTTTCCTGGCCAATGGCCCGCCGGCCGCGCCGGCGGCCGGAAAGGCTTGGAAAACATGTTGGCGTTTTTCGTAAGGGCGCCGTATTTAATCGGCTTATAAAAGCGCGGGAAAAGATGAAAGACAAAAATCTAAAATCGTCGCCCACGCCCCGGGCGGAAAAAGGGGCCCAAGGGGCCGCCGATCCCTAGGACGCCTTGGACCGGTTCAAGCTCGGATTAAAGTTCTTCGCCGGTCTGGGCGTCCCCGTGGACTACGCCGAAGCCATGAAATGGTTCCGCCTGGCCGCCGAACAGGGGATCGTCGAGGCCCAAGTCACGCTCGGCGCCATATTCTTCGAAGGACGGGGAACTCCCCGTAATTATTCCGAAGCCATAAAATGCTTCCGCCTAGCCGCAAAGCGGGGCGAATCCGAGGCTCAGTTCCCACTTGGCGCGATATACGAATTCGGAAAAGGCGTCACGCCTGATTACGTCGAAGCCGCGAAATGGTACCGCCTAGCCGCCGAGCGGGGGCACCCGCGCGCCCGGTTCCATCTCGGCAATACGCATAGACACGGCCGAGGCGTCCCCGCGGACAACACCGAGGCCGTGAAATGGTTCCGATTGGCCGCCGAACAGGGCGTGCCGGAGGCCATGCACAATCTCGGCTTCATGCTCCAAGACGACCTGGGCGCTCCCCGGGACGACACCGAAGCCCTGAAATGGTTCCGCCTTCCCGCCGAGCAAGGAAACGCCTCGGCTCAGCACGCTCTCGGCTGCTCCCACCTACACGGCTTGGGCGTCGAACGTGACGAGCGGGAGGCGTTTAAATGGTTCAGCGCCGCGGCGGATGAGGGGCTAAGCGAGTCGCAATTCAATCTCGGCTTCATGTACGAAGAGGGGATGGGAGTTGCCAAAGACCTCGCCGAAGCTCTAAAATGGCACCGCCTGGCGGCGGAACAGGGAGAAACGGAATCCTTTGCGTAAACTCGCCGATATCTACGAGAAAGGCCTAGACGTTCCGAAAAACGAGAGCGAAGCCGCCAAATCGCGCGAACGCGCCAAGGAACGGGAAGATTAATCCGCATGGACGGATCCAGGTAACTGGAATGAACTGCTGAACGCCAACCCCGAAACTAGGAAACATTAGGAAAGTGAAAAATCCCCACCGATTCATAATTCCGGAAAATCTTTTCCCGCGGCGCCAAAGCTCTCTGGCGCCGCGGGCGCCGGAACCGATTATCGTCCCGCCGGGGGTTTTTAAAAATCGGACCCTTCAGGCTTCATTTTTCAGCGTGTCTTTCGGTCAACGTTTCGGCGTTCAGCGTTTGGCGAATTGTGTTCAAAGCTTGGCGTATGATGTTAAAGGGACGGCGTTCATCTTTTGATTTTCTCATCCGGAATATGAAAAACGCGAAAACGTAAACTTTGAAACTTCCCTCTTTGAAACTTCATTCATGGAGCGACTTATTTCAACACGGCGGAGAATAATCGGGAACTTTTAAACGCTTCGCTGTTAAAATTTAAATTAGCTGTTTTTGGTAATGACAAACAGTTTTTAACGCCGATGGACGCGGGAATATAATTTCCAAACACCGTAATCCCGATTCCTAAATCCGGAGCCGGTATTTAGCCGTTAAAAATAAGCCGAGGTCGGCTTCCCGCTACCCGCCGCCGTCTGTTTCCAGCGTCCTTTTTCGCCAAAACCAGGCGCCGCGAGACACCAGGTCGACGTATTTAATCGACTTAAAAAAAAGAGGGAAAAGATGAAAGACAAAGACCAAAAATCGTCGCCTCCGTCCCGGGTGAAAAAAGGGAACGACGAAGGGCGGCGGGGCGGCGCCTCGGCAGGAGATTCATCCGATAATTTGAAAGGGAGCCGAGGGGCGGCCGATCCCAAAGACGCCTTGGGCCAGTTCAATCTCGGCTTAGCGTTCTTTACGGGCCTGGGCGTCCCCGTAGACAACGCCGAAGCCATGAAATGGTTCCGCCTAGCCTCCGAGCGGGGGCTCGCCCAGGCCAGCTTCATGCTCGGCACCATGTTCTTCGAAGGCATAGGAACTCCCCAGGATGATTCCGAAGCCCTGAAATGGTTCCGCTTGGCGGCGGAAAAAGGAAAGGTTGAGGAACAGTGCCTGCTCGGCTCGTTGCTGTGCGATGGCCTGGGCGGGCCCGGAGGTGAACGGGAAGGCGCGAAATGGTCGCGCCTGGCCGCAAAGGGGGGGGTACCCCCAGGCTCAGTTCCATCTCGGCGAGCTATACGAATTCGGACGGGGCGTCACGCTTGATTACGTTGAAGCCGTGAAGTGGTACCGCCTGGCCGCCGAGCAGGGGCACCCGCAAGCCCAGCTCCATCTCGCCAATACGCATAGAAGCGGCCGAGGCGTCCCCGCGGACGACCACGAGGCTGTGAAATGGTTCCGGTTGGCCGCCGAACAGGGCGTGCCGGAGGCCATGCACAATCTCGGCTTCATGCTCCAAGAAGGCCTGGGCGCGTCCCGGGACGACATCGAAGCCTTAAAATGGTTCCGCCTTTCCGCCGAGCATGGAAACGCCTTGGCTCAGCATGCTCTCGGCTGCACCCACATACACGGCCGGGGCGCCCCCGCGGACGAGCGGGAGGCGTTTAAATGGTTCCCTGCCGCCGCGGAGCAGGGGCTAAGCGAGGCTCAATTCAATCTCGGCGTAATGTACGAAAATGGACTGGGAGTTACCGAAGACCTCGCCGAAGCCGTGAAATGGTACCGCCTGGCGGCGGAACAGGGGGACGCCGCCTCACAGCTCAAACTCGCCGAATTAAACGAAAAGGCCTAGGCGTTCCGCTGGACGCGGCCGAAGCCGGTAACGCGCTGTTAAAAAGAAGCCGACGTCGGCTTCCCTCTTACCCGCCGCCGGCTGTTTCCAGCGTCCTTTTTCGCTGGAAACCGGCGCCAAGACGCCCGGCGCCGCCGCCACCTCGACTAAAACCAGCGGGATTTTGATCCGCCGATCTTCCCTAAGCCGGACGGCCGGGACCCTCAAAGTCCCCTCAAAGTTGAAACCTATCGCGTCCAAGGCCCCCTGTGATATATTGTCCCTGGCTTTTGGCCTCCAAAAATAAAAAACCGTGACTTGGGCGGGTCACGGTTTTTGAAGCTAAGAAACAAGGAGAAATTTATTTTAGCTCGCATCGGATGGGTGGGTCGCCCTTGCCGAACGCTCTTATACTAGCAAAAGCCGCGCCAAGACCTTCCGCCCGAAATAATCCATATGTTACGGGCACTTCGCTATTTCGCTGTTCAAAAAATCTCTCCTGTTCAAAATTTTTTGTTCCTATTTTTGAACGTTTTGTTCTAAAAATTGAACGCATTCGGCCCCTTTCACCGACTCCTCCCCGCCCCGGAGCGGATTTCTCCCCCGAAGCGCGCTTAACACCGCCCTTTTCCCGAAGCTCCTCCTGAACGCCGCTTCCGGGGGGGCTCTTGTCCACTTTTTTAGCTATTTTCTCTTATTTCCATACATCATTTTCTCCCTAGCTCTTTTCTCTTCCGGTCCGCCCATCCTCCGCCACGGGCCGCCGGCGGAGTCTCACCGGCGGACGCTAAGAGCTTCTTTCCCGGGAAAAGGGAAAAACACGCCGGATAAGCCGGAAAAAAGGCCTAATAACCCGAAAAAGGGGGCCGATAACCCGAAAAAGACGCCGGATAGGCCCGAATACGGGGCCGATAGGGAATAATCGTCGGCCGTAACGGGATAACAGCGGATACTATGTTAATAGAAAAGACTCCGCCCGCCTTCCGGCGGGCGACGCGGACGCCTCACGGCGGGCGCACGGACGCTTCATGGAAGAGAAAATAGACGGAAACCCGCTTCTAAAGATAAACGGCCTGGCCCTGGGCTTCGGGTCCGGGTCCTACCTTCCTGTTAAGTCCCTGGATCTGGAACTCGGCCAGGGGGAAGTGGCCGGGTTAGTGGGGGAGAGCGGCTCGGGAAAATCGCTCACCGCCTTCGCGCTCATGGACATCCTCCCCTACGGGGCCACGGTTAGAAAGGGGGAAATCCTCTTCCAAGGGGAGAACATCTTGGAGTATTCCGCTAAAAAAAGGCGGGAGCTCTGCGGCAAAAAGATGGGCATGATCTTCCAGGAGCCTCTTTCCGCGTTGAACCCGGTTTTAACCATCGGCGATCAAGTCTCCGAGATATTCCGCCACCGCCTTAAAACCGGCAAAAAGGAAGCTCGGGAGAGGGCGCTGGAGCTTTTAAGCCGGGTGGGGCTCCCCAACCCGGGATCCGCCTACGAGTCCTACCCCCACCGCTTTTCCGGCGGGATGCGCCAGAGGGTGGTGATAGCCATGGCCTTGGCTTTGAACCCGGACTTAGTCGTCGCGGACGAGCCCACCACGGCCTTGGATCCCACCATCGCCCTCCAGATAATCAAGCTTTTAAAAGATTTAACCGCCGGTAAAAAAACCGGGGTGCTCTTCATCACCCACAACCTTAGACTCCTGGAAGGTCTGGCGGAAAGGATATTCGTCATGTACGCGGGGCTCGTCTTGGAGGAGACCGCCGGCGGCCTCAAAGACCCCCTCCACCCCTACACCCTGGGTCTGGTGAAGGCCCTTCCCCCCGGACCCTCGGAGAAAACCGGAAAAACCATGATCCCCATCCCGGGCCAAGCCCCCTCCCCCGGAGACATCCTCCCCGGCTGCCCCTTCGCGCCGCGCTGCCTCGATCGCTTCCAGCTCTGCCTGGAAGAACTTCCGGAGCTTCACCTCCTTTCCGGCGGACGCCGGGCGCGCTGCCACAAATACCGCCCATGCTAAAGGCCGAGGGAGTCTTTAAAAGCTTCCGCGAGAACACCGGACTCTGGGGCGAGGCGAAGCGCCTTTTAGGGCTCGATCCGGAAGGCGGGGTCAAGGCGGTGAGGGGGGTCACCCTGGAGGCGGAAAAGGGGGAGACCTTGGGTTTGGTGGGGGAGAGCGGCTCGGGAAAATCCACCCTGGGAAGGATCTTCTGCTCCATCCACCAGCCGGACAAGGGAAGGGTGCTCTGGAAGGGAAAAGACATCTCGCTTTTCACCAAAAAGGAGCGCTTCGCCTTTCATAAGAGCGTCCAATACATGTTCCAGGATCCGGCGGCGGCTTTGAACCCCAGGTTCACGGCGGAAAAATCCCTCGCGGAGGGACTCTTGATCCACGGCCTCGGCGCGAGGGCCGAAAGAAAAAAAAGGGTGGAGACGCTCTTAACGGAGGTGGGCCTGGATCCAACGCTTTCCTCCCGCTATCCCCACCAGTTTTCCGGGGGTCAACGACAGAGACTGTGCCTGGCTAGAGCCTTGAGCCTCAATCCCGAGCTCTTAATAGCCGACGAGCCGGCCTCGGCCTTGGACGTCTCGGTGCAGGCCCAGATCATAAACCTGCTTTTGGAAGAAAAGAGGAAACGCGGGCTCACCCTCGTGATAATCAGCCACGACCTGGCCCTGGTCTCCTACATCGCCGACCGGATAGCCGTCATGTACGGCGGACTCATAATGGAGATAACCCCGAAGGCCTTTTTAGGCGAAATCAACCACCATCCCTACGTGAAGGCCCTCTGGGCCTCGGCCGAGTACACGGTGGACGCTTCCAAGGATCTGATTCTGGAAGGCGAGCCCCCTGATCCGGAAAACCCTCCCCAAGGCTGCCCCTTCCGGCCCCGCTGCCCCGAGGCCCAAGACATCTGCCTCAACCTTCCCAGCCTCGAAGAAGACGCCCCGGGGCATCTCTCGGCCTGCCATTTCCGAGGGACGGCTCCGTAGGCGGGCTCAACCGTAGGCGGGCTCAACAGTCGTATCGCCCGTTTTGCGGAAGAAGCGTCTTTGCCGAACCGCCGGAGTTTTTTAGCCGGGTTGGGCTTTTCCAAGGAAACGGGCTTTTTTGGAGGAACGGACTTTGTCGGAGGGCCAACTTTTTAGGCGGGCCAACTTTTTAGGAGGACCAATTTTTTAGGCAAACCGGGCTTTTTCCAGTGAACCTAACTTTTCCGAATCTTCGGCTTTTCCGAAGATCCGGGCTTATCCGAAGATCCGGGCTTTCCCGAAAATTCGGGCTTTTCCGAAGTTCCGGGCTATTTACAGGTCTGTTTCACCCAGAGAAGCTCGAAACGGGGCTTATCTCTGATAACTCAGGGATAAGACCCGTTAATCTTTTTCAGCCCCCTCTCTTTAAGAGAGCCTCCCTAGCGGCCCCGCGCGCCGTCTCCTTCACCTCCCCCCACGCGGCTCCACGGGCGCCGGCCATTACTTCCCGGCCTAATCCTCCAGGGTGGTGGTGAGTTTCCGGAAGGCGCTGGGGTCGATTCTGGCGCCGTTTAAGTAGATCCCGTAGTGGAGGTGAGCACCGGTCACCCTCCCCGTCTTTCCCACCAGGGCGATGGGCTCGTCCCCCTTGTTCACCATCTGCCCGTCGCTCACCAAAATCTCCGAGAGATGAAAATACATGCTGATGAGCCCTTGACCGTGGTCGATGTAAACTGAGTTCCCGGCGAAAAAGTGGTCGCCCGTCAGTATCACCCTCCCGGAGGCCGGAGCCCGCACCGGAGCCCCCTCCGGGGCCCGGTAGTCGGCACCGGCGTGGGGTCTGGGGTTGAGGATCCCGTTCATGCGGGTTCTCCGGCCAAAGGAGCTGTTGATCTGGGCGTTCACCGGCTCCAGAAACTCTCCCGACCAGAGCCTTTCCGGAGACACCGTGGCCAGGGCCTTGTCCACCAGGACCTTCTCCCTGGCGGCCCTAGCCTGGTCTTCCGCCGACAGCTTAACCTGGCTCTCGGGTACGTTAATGACCCTCACCCCGTAATCTTTGGCGGCGAGGACGATATCCAGGACGCTTTCGAAGACTTCCCCGTTCTTTTCATAATTAATCTTCAGGGGATAAGTCCCCTCAGTAAGCATCACGTCCGCTCCAAAGAGTCCGGTCCAACCGTTGCGGGTGAGGAAAAAGAAGACCGGACGATTGTCGAAGAGACCCATAGGCGGAACCAGCACCTCGGGGTCGGCGATGGCTACCCTGGCCGGGGCTCCGATATCCAGAGGATTGGGAACCACCCTCACCGCCGCCTCCGGATTTTCCAAATCCGGCACAAAGGTCTGGGAAAAGGCCCGGGGGACGATAAGAAGCGCGCAGGCGAGTAGAAGGGGAAAAAGAAGAAGTTTCAGTTTCATCAGGACGCCGTTTCGTTAAGGGGCGGGAAATAACGGATTTACCGTTTTTAAAAAAATAAAAAAACTCCAAAAACGGAAAGAAAAACAATTCCGGAAGTGAAAACAGCTGAAAAATTTAAGAATCCACCTATCCACCCCTGCCGCTAAATCGCCGTTATCCTCCCCGTGAATGAAAGAAACATAAAACGATGGAAAAGGTTAAAAAACTAGGATGACATCTTCGAACCGGATCCGTTGTTTCACCAGTTTAATCTTCATTTCAGCTAAGGCGTCAGCCGTGGAGACGCTTTTGATTCGGCGTTATATTCGTTTCAAATCCAGTTACGGATTATGGGAGGAAATCATATTTTATCATCGATATACTCTTTGGTATATTCTTCTGTTAAGCGACTATAAAAAATCAATTATTTTCCGTCTTTATCCGGCGTGAAAAATAATCATGCGCTGATAAAAAGTCCTGCCTCCGGAAATATAACCCGTTATAGAGCGTGGAGCATCCTATTAATTTTCTTATCAGGCCGGATAAGTTAATGTATAGAGTGGTCCGTCTTCTCACTTTTCCGTTTCATTGGTTTCATTCATTTCACCGACCAAGCGCGCCGAAAAGAAAGTTATCACATACCGCAAACACGTCAAGCGGAGAGGAGCCGAACGGAGCCTGATGCTCGCCTCGGTTTTACAAATGAAAATGGTTAGCAGAGATATATAAAAAAGAATAAAAGCTGGGCGGAAAAAATAAATTTGAAGCCGGGAAAAAAAGTGTTAACGGGATTTAGAGGGCGATTCCTTAAGAAAGAACTCATGGTATTCTTCCCGGCTGAGATGGCGGCGCAGGGTGTCCCCCAGAATTCGAAAATAGGCGGAAATCTCTTCGGGACTTAATCTTGGGAGAATCCTTTTCATGACCTCGTCGTCTGAAAACTTCTGCAGATAGACTTCAAGGGTGGCCAAGTCGGTTTCCTGATCGAACCCCTCGGCCAGAAGACCCGTCCAGTTCTCGACAAAGTCATGGGTGTGCTGGGGAGGCATCTATTTCGTCCACCAGCCGTCTTTCTTAGAGGTCTGGGCGCCGTTAGCGGGCTTCTTCGAGGAACCGAAAATCGTGGGCGTCCTACCGGGGGCGGTCCCCCTGGCCGGAGGGCAGGCTTTGGAGGAAGGCTGTTTGGCCGGAGGATTCAGGATGCTGTCCAGCTTGGGCTTTAACTGACTGAACTTTTTCGCCCCCTGCTCCACGTAAAGCCAGTTGGCGCCGGTAACCTCCTCCAGGCTGAAGCGTTCACGGATTCCGGTAAGCATGAAGGCGTCATCAAGGAGGATCATTTCCACATAGGTATCGGTGATGCTCAAAGTGACCCAGAAATTGCGGTATTCCGCATGCTTGGCGGTGCTGCCCGTGCCTATGGTGCTTTTTTTGGTTTGTAGGTAGATGCCCTCCAGCAATTTCTCATCCGCCATGCCTTCCTCCATACGCTCAAAGGCGCCCCAAGCCTGACGCCCGCCCTTCCAGCCCGGAATTTACTTTTTTGAGGCAGAAGGAAATTATAAATCTGTAGAAACGCCCGCGTCAAAAAAGACAGGGGCAACACTCCAAAGCAAAGACGATGTTCGTTTAAAACAAAACGGCAGCTCAAAAAAAATCATATTGGATTAATTATAAAATTAAATAAAAAAATTTATACATCAATGAGCTATAATTACCTTATAATATAATTATTAATTTTAAATATAGTTACGTCAAAATCAAAAATTCACGCATACCGCCCCAGCGTAAAGCCGGATTCGGCTCAAAAAAGCTAAAATTCATCCCTTAGCGTAAAACAGCCGATTTTTACCCTTGTATTGAAGCAAACGCTTTATCATGAGGGAGTCTTTTCGCGGGGGGCCGGTTGAAGAAAAATCCCGTTGTAAATAACGCAAGGAAGCCTTCGCTGGTTCAAAAGAAAATAAAAGCGGGAAAAAATAAAAAAAGGCGGTATAAAACTTAGGGATGGAGCAGATGCGAACAAATTGATGGCGCGGCTTTTTTCACTTGGTCAGTTTACCAGATATACCCCTAAAAACAAAACAAAATTCAGACTTGACACAGTCTGAAAAACTAATTTTAACGAGTCAGCTTCCAAAAAAGGCTTTATTTCACAGGAGGACTCGGGAGTATTTTGCCGACGGATCCTCCGGTGGGAAAGCGGCGCGCATAGAGGACCTGCCTTCTCTGGTATATAATATTTTATGTTATCATAATGTAAATTATTGCTCATTAAGCAAGAATACTCGATAAAAGGAAACTATAAAAAATTTAGTAAGATTAATATTATTAAAATTCTATGAATATATATATTTCCATTCTAAAACGTAAATATTATATATTTAGAATGATACTATAATCTAATGATGTAAAATATTAAAATTTCGTCTTGATATAAAATTCAATTGATAACAGCTCCTTTATAAGCGAAAATACCCGATAAACCCAGAAAAATAATTTGCGCTGAATCATGGGATTACTTACGTCCCTTTTTGTATCAGAAAATTCTTCACTTGCAATCTCAAACCTTAAATACGTAAATTAATTATTCTTAAGGAAATAATTAAATTTGATTAAACAACAGCAAATTGCAAAGCCGATTAGAGCCAGTCGCATCCGTCATATGCCAGACAAGAGCGATCTCCACGGGCGGCGTATTGGCACAACTTAGCCGTCTCGGAATCTGCTTGATAAATTCAAAACAAGAAATTGTATAAGAAATAAAATCACATCGGCACGAATAATTATCCACTTACTGAGAATGTTTTGATTATTCATGAAATTGGATATTTGTTGAGCATTTGCGAATTAAAAAAATTTTAAGGCTACCATGGCGTTCTAATAAGAGAACAATTTGTATTGAAATCAAGCTTAACAAAATGTAAAACTATGCGACAATAAAGTTGTCTTCCCAATTATAAGGCAAACGTAATGAAAGTATGAAACCTTGATAAGGGAATGAAATTTGAAACGACAAAAGCACTTAATGGAAAGCTTAATAAATACAACCGGCTCCGAGAAAGCGTTAAAAATACGCAATATCGGAGCCGGATTTATTGAAACAAGATAAAATAGTTCCGTGATTCAGGATTGAAAAAGGAAAAAATAAGAACTCAACAAAATATTAGGAATAGAATCGGATTAGAACTCATACCCCAAACGAATGCCGCCTGATAGACCTTCAATCTCGCCCACATATCCCTGGAAACCGAATTCAAGGGAGAAGTGCTTGTTTTCAGTGGGGTGGGAAATCAGGCCAATTTCAAAAATTCCTGTTCCGCCTGTCATGGAGGGGGTATCTAATTGAAATCTGCCATCTTCAACGCTGGCTGTAAATTTTTGATCAAATTCATAATCATAATAGCCGCCCACATACCAGTACGTATCATTGGGTGTGAGCCGTGTGTACCTGATGCCTCCACGGGCCCTTAAGGAATCAGTATCGGAAAAAGCGATATGTTCTCCATCCTCCACGTAAACAGATTTGCCGTTCAGGCGGGACCAGTAGCCTCTTAAGACAAAATCCAAACTGGAAACGGCGTTAATGTCGTACATATAAGCTAAACCTAAATGAGCGGCTAAATAAGGCGTGCGCAGCTTATATCCGAGGTAATCATTTTCGTTGAAATTTGGAACGGTGGATTTGAAATCATTTTCCATTGTGCCGCTCCGAAATGAGGCTTCAATGCGAAACTTATTGTTAAACGTCTGACGAGCCATAAGGCCGAGTCCAATATAACGAAGATGACCTTCCCCTTTTATGAGTTCAGTAAGTCCGTTAATATGTTGCACTTCATCACCGATATCAAATTTTCCGTAACCACCTTCAACATAAACACCGAATAGAAATTTACCTAAGTCGCCGGTATACTTTTTGGCCACACCGGCTAAAAATGTGGAAGCGTTGATATCAAAATCATCCATAACATCAAGATTAAATCTGGAAAAATCAATTCCAGCAAAAATCTGCCAGTAATTATCACCGTTTATCGCCATATCGGCCTGCTGGTAACTGTGATCCGGAAGCCAGGTGCTGGTTTGAGCCATAAAAGCCGATCCCACGGCGAAACCCTGGGTAAATATTGTCGTAGTCGGAGATGGAGCAATACGCCGAAGCCGGGCTACCTGAAAACGATTGCCAGTTGTGTCTGTTCCTCCAGGCTTATCCATTCTATCTATTATAAATTCATAATCTGTCATATTGCTTCTTCGGGATGAAGCATACTGATTTCTGGGGGTTCCACCAATTGAATAATTGGAGGCGGTAGATTCGTGATCGTTTGCTTCTTCTGAACCAGCACTTATAAGAAAAAACCGGTCATCACCTGGAACAAGCTCACGTCCTAAGGTAAAAGAAGATAACGTTATAAGAGCGCCTTCAACAGAGACTTGTCCAGGAGTAGTATCATTATTAGTGGGATAGACCTTTAACAGAACCCTATCAGCATTGTTAACATCATCTCCGTTAAGCATGAAATGAATTTGACCTTCTAATTGAGCTTTCTTGATCCATAAAGTATTGGTTTGATTTGGAAAATGTAGAGGATCCTTTTCCCAGCCGTTTACTTCCATGTAACCCGCCGGGGATAAATGAAAGATATGCTCCTCTGCATCTAGAGTCATGCCATCTTTAAGAATAGTTCTACTATTATCTCGAAGTTCCACGTTGTTAAGGATAATCCCGTGGTCATCTGGATCGTAAGTGCCAACTAAAAATACATTGTCGCCGTCCCAGATGAAATCGCCGCCGTTTCCTAAAACCTCCATAAAAAAAGAACCTGCATATGTAGCAGTATCATTATCTAACAGCTGATCTACTTTTATAGGATCTAATACCTGAACTTGAGAACCTGATTGCGCATCGATAACAAGTTTCGCATTTGACATAACTTTAGGAGCAAGTGTCTCATATTCTCCATCGATAGGGCTACTATAAGGTACAGGCACCCAATCTACTATCTGGACACCTCCAAAATACAAAGAATTGTAACGTTTAGCGCCATTTTCATTAATTTCGTTGTTTCTAAAAATAGTGTTGTTATTTCCATTGGCTTCTAAGATAAGCGTGTCATAACTTTCTTTATTTATGCAATCACCGCTACCATCGAATTTATTGCATGTTCCTGTGTCAACAACAACTGTTCCGTATACTTTCGCATCAGGAGAGTTGTTTATACCGTTGTAAATACCAGTGTTAGGGGTAACAGTTGAAGAAAATTTATTATCAGTAAACCAGCTGTTAGATATTTTTAAAGTACCGTTCGCATCTCCTTGGCCCAGCCCGAAGGTGTAAACAGCCCCTCCACCTATCGGACCGTTATTTGCGGTGATCTCATTTCCAACAAAAGTGCTGTATTCAATCAATGAAATATGAACCTTCGGCATGTTAGGATCTGGAGCGTTATTTCTAGTACCACGTAACCCGTTCACACCAATTATTCCGCCGCCATCTATGAACGTGCCGGCTGAGACCTTGATATTAATAAAGACATTACCTATCACAGAATCAATCGATGAAGATTCATCGGCCCATGTGCCTATGATACCTCCTCCCATTATAAATCCCGCAGAGCTCACCGCCGGGTCCGATACACTTTTGTCAAATAAAAAGTAGTTAGATGTAATCGTTCCTATGTGAGCAGTCGAACCAGGTTCATATCCCACAACACCGATAAAACCACCACCCTGGATGGAACCTAAAATAGATGTGGGCCCGCTTTGTCCGCTTGGCGGTCGTGTAGTTTTTACTTTATTATCTTTATTAAAAGTGTTTCCGCTTATCGTTCCAATTTCACCTGGTCCTTGCCATGTCATTACGCCAATCAGTCCACCTCCGACCATGCCTAAACCATTTAATGTCACCTCATTGGCTATGTAATCATTTCCAGACACATTATTTATGCGGGCAGGCGCTGTCGAAGTTAACCCTAAAGCGCCGATTATACCGCCACCAAGTAGACTCGAGGTGTTATTTGTCAAAGTCTGAACTTTCAGTTCGGAGAACTCATTTTCCGATATATCTCCAAGTTCAGCAAGACCAAACGCCGACATAGCTCCTATAATTCCGCCTCCGAATAATAAATTCGCGTCACTAACGGTATTGTCGTGAAACACATTTCCTTTTACAGTCAATATATGCGCGGTAGCATCGGGATTAGATGTATTTGTTACTCCGCTCGCTCCAATAATGCCACCGCCGTATAAAGTTTCCGCCTTAACTGTGTTTTCATGAAAAATATTTGCTCCGGTTACACTAGTTATCTCAGATTTTCCTTCTAAAGAATAAGCGCCAAAAATACCTCCGCCAAATAATATCGAAGTCGCTTCTACAGCATTCCCTTGAATCTCATTTCCAGTTATATCATATATATAAACTTCGCCCTGATCTTTAGTTCCAGCGACACCAATTAAACCGCCTCCGAATATTTCGTCCGCTATAACAGTAGGGTTGGCAGTATCCGTATCAATAATTACATTATTTGAAACAGTATCTATTTCAGCTTTACCAGTTTCGGAATATACACCGATAATTCCACCTCCGGTAATATTATCTGTTATTACAATTCTGCTGTCTTTTATTTGATTTCCATCAACTGATCCTAGATGGGCATTTCCTGTATTGGCTGGATCGTTTGTAGGCGCAGCCAATCCTAACAAACCGCCGCCTTTTAAATTATTTGAACTGTAGTAAATGTATTCAAATCTATTTTGTTCAAACGATATACCAAAGGCGCTACCTTTTTCAGCCCTGACGCCGATAATTCCGCCACCAATCGTATCGTTAATTATCTCAACTTTAAATGTTTGATAGTCTGAACTTCCAATGAAATAATTACCATTAATCACGCCCACGAAGGCGGCGGCAGTGACGCTGTCGGCGGCATCAACTCCGATAACTCCTCCACCCAAGAGATCGTGCTGTGCTATGACGCTAATATTGTCAAAATAATTATCGTTTATAAAGCCTAACGCAACAGTCGTTGCTGATGATATACCTACAAGACCGCCACCTCTTATATCTCCGAATTGCCCATCGCTTGAAGCTGAACCACTAGTAGTGGCGGAAATATTTATCCCACGGAACACATTTCTCTGCAATGCGGCCAAGGAAGACGCGTTTACCATACTGCGCAGACCGATTATCCCGCCTCCCTCTATATTTCCACCTTCATAAGTAGTAGCTGTACCTGAGTCGGGAACAGTAACTGTACCTCTAAAAGTTCCGGTTGTTACTTCTATATTATAAAAGAGATTATCCTGCGCTATATTTAATGTACTACCCGTAGTCTTATTACTATTTTCATTAGCCTGTAATCCGACAATACCACCGCCACGTATATAAGTTCCCACATTGACAGTTATACCGGCGAAAGTATTATTTTCAAGAATGTCCAGCTTATTCGTTGCATTAGAGAGGGCGTTTAAACCGATAACACCTCCGCCGCGTAGAGCGTATTGACTTTTAATATCAATACCACCGTTGGAGACCCCCTTTGTCCCGCTTCCAAAAATATTACCGCTAACAGTCAGAAGGTTTGCTTCGGTATCATCAGTAGCCCGGCTATTATTATTAACACCGACGACACCTCCTCCCAATATTATGTCTCCCGAATCGATATTTATTTGATAAAATAAATTATTTTTAAGTTCACCTATTTGCGCGATACCTTTTTTCACTGCTGGCGATGATACCCCGTCAACTCCAATTATGCCACCGCCTTCTATATAAGGTTTCCCGTCTGCCGTTGTATTGGTAGTCACCACGCTGAGATTGCGGAAAATATTTCCTTCAATTGAACCTATTTCGGTCGATCCGTCTGTTGAACGTAGCCCGATGATACCTCCGCCGGCTAGATAATTCTTATCAGTGTTAACATTATTGGTTGTAACAGTGATTTCAATGTTGCTAAATTCATTTTCCTTAATGTGTCCAAAGCTTTCATGTTGGGCGTTGTTTGAGACGTTCCCTATGAACGTGTTGACCGCACCATTGGGAGCAGTATATGGGTCATCAGCGGCGAACTGAATTTTAAAATCTTTAAATCTAATATTATCAATAGAAAAGTTAGTAACACCTGAATCCATTCTTATCAATTTATTGTTATTCCCAGCAGCGGCTGGACCGGTATACGTCCTAGTGTTTCCATCTCCTTGTATATAAATCATAGAGCCGGTGTTCATGGAGCTTAAACTTAGGAAACTAGTAAATGCCGTTCCAAAGTCGGCAAGAGCGGTGGAATATGAGCTCGAAGGATCGAAAGACGGATCGAGCGGATTTATATTTGCCAAATTATTATTCGTTATTAAAGAGGACGCGGTTCCGCTGATTACGGTTCCGTAGGTCGTCCCAAGTGTTCCCCGCAAAGTCTGGCCTGACGCGCTAACAGGTATACCATTATCTGTATTGATAATCTCCACGCCAGTCACAGTATCCTGAAAATAGATAGTTCCATTAGCAGGCGTGCCGGAGAACCCTCCCAATAACTCGGCGTGACCAACCTCTCCAGTACCTGTTACCATATTTCCCCTGGCCGTTCCCGCCGCCAAAATCAGCGCAGTGAAAACCAGGAACAGTATCGAGAGCGGCGTGGAGGTGAGTGGTGTTTTTCCCGCTGTCTGGTGAATCATTCTCCTAGGCATGGTGTATATTCCTCCTTAAACCGCTATAACTAGCATGGGATGCGGCGGTGGTAACGCCGTTTATATGTTCAGCGGGGCATCAGCCCCCGCCTGAATCAGACTGAGTCGCGATATAAGTTTGTTTTAACATGAGTCCTGAACAGAAAAATCAATCCTGTAAACGGGGCGTAAACACTCCCAAACGTGAAAATCAGCCTTGAACCGCGAATCGCCGGCTGTTTTGAAAATCAGGCTTGACACGGGGCTCAAAGCCAGTTTTCCCGCGGAAAAGGCCGTGATAAGGTACGATAATTTCAGCCATTCTGAAACCAAGACGCGGCCTCGGACAGCCGTTTCCTAGTTAAGAGCCCTTGATAATTGAATTTTTTGGATTGAAGACGGACAACGGAGGGGTAATTTTTCGAAAAAAGGAAAGCCTTCTTTACCCCTAATTGGGCATTTTATCACCGATTTGAGAAAAAATGAACAATCATTATAAAAATAAACAGTATTTCCAGTTAAGCCTAAAATTATAAATTTTCTATAAATTCAGGGCACTTATACCGATAAGAGCCTAAAAAAGCCCTAACCGCGTTGTAAAATTATTTCGAAATTCTTTCTCTTTTGAAATTCCCGAAGGTATTTTCAGAGGGCCTGGCGCTTGTCCCGCTCGGCGACGGCTTCGAACTCGCCCCGGACCTCTTTGAAGGCCTCCACCACCCTGGGGTCGAACTCCGTCCCCGAACCCCCGGTAATGATCCTATCGGCCTCGTCGTAGCTTAAAGCCTTCCGGTAGACCCTGTCCGTCACCAGGGAGTCGAAGACGTTGGCGACGCTCATGATCCGGTTGCAGAGCTCTATCCCCTCCCCCTTCTTCCCGTGGGGGTAGCCCTTCCCGTCGAAGCGCTCGTGGTGGCCCTCGGCTATGAGGATGGCGTACCTCAGATAGATCTGGGTGGGGGTGCTCTCGTAGATGGCCCTAAGCACCTCGGCGCCAATAATGGTGTGATTTTTTACGATCCCGTACTCCTCAGGGGTGAGATCGCCCTTCTTCATGAGGATGAGATCGGAGAGGCCGATCTTCCCAATGTCGTGGAGGGGGGTGGCCCTCACTATCAGATCCAGCTCCCCGGCGGTGAGCTCCGGGGAGAAGGTCCCCCACTTTAAAAGGGTCTTACCCAGAAGGTCCACGTAAACGGAGGTTCGTTTGACGTGGCCTCCGGTGTTCTCGTCCCGGGCCTCTATAAGCTCGGCGAACGAGGTGACGATGCTGTCCTCCAGCTCCCGCACCGTGTTCTCCAGCCTGGACTGGTACTGGTGGAACTTCAAATGGAGTTCCAGGCGGTGGGTGAGGATGCTCTTTTCGAAAGGCTTCGCTATAAAGTCCATGGCCCCCACCGAGAGGGCCTTCACCTCGGTCGCGGGGTCGTTGTTGGCGGAGAGGAAGATCACCGGGAGCTTGGGAATCTCCGGATTCTCCCTCATCCTCTTCAAGGTCTCGAAACCGTCCATATCCGGCATCTCGATATCCAAGAGCACCAGATCTAGGGCCTGTTTGGAGGCGATTTTGAGGGCCTGCTCGCCGGACTTGGCCATGACCACCCGGTAGACGTCCGAAAGCTGGGCGCTTATGTACTTCAGATTGGAGATGTTGTCGTCCACCACCAGGATCTGCTTCTTCACCGCCTCCATAGCCGCCTCCCCCTTAATGGCGCTTGAACATCAGGTGGTTTTCGCAGAAGACGTCGGCTAAAACCGGATCGAAGAGCTTGCCCTTCTCCTCCTTCATTATGTTCATGGCCACGTCGTGGGGAAGGGCGGGCCGATAGATGCGGTCCTCCACCAAAGCGTCGTAGACGTCGGCCACGGCCATGATGCGGCTGCAAAGAGGAATGTCCGTTCCGGAAAGACCGCTCGGGTAGCCCCCGCCGTTCCACTTTTCATGGTGGCTCTCGGCTATCTTTTTAGCGTAGTTGAGGTAATGCTGGGTGGGCGCCCTTTTGTACATCTTGTCTATTATCCCGGCGCCTATCACCGTATGCATCTTCATCTGCTCGTACTCATCGTCGTTAAGCTTCCCCTGCTTTAAAAGGATGGCGTCCGAAACGCCTATTTTTCCTATGTCGTGAAGGGGGGCGGCCCTGGTTATGAGGCTAAGCTCTTTTTGGTTGAGCTCCTCGGGGAAAAGACCCCGCTCCAATAAAAGCTGCCCCAGAAGGGCCACGTAATCGCGGGTGCGCACCACGTGGCCGCCGGTGTTTCCGTCCCGGCACTCTATAAGGCCGGAAAAGGAGGCCACCATGCTGTCCTCCAGCTCCTTCACCGTATCCTCCAGCTGCTGCTGGTAGTGGTTGAAGCTGACATGAAGGCTTATGCGGTGGCGCAGGATGTCTTTTTCAAAGGGTTTGGTGACGAAATCCACCGCCCCGGATTCCAAGGCCCGCACCTCGGTTTCCGGGTCGCGGTTGGCGGTGAGGTAGATTACCGGCACCCGGTTTAAGAGGTCGTGGCCTTTGAGCCGCTCCATGGTCTCAAAACCGTCCATATCCGGCATTTCTATGTCCAGGAGAATCAGATCGGGCACCGACTTAGCGCCCATCGCCAGGCACTGCTCCCCCGATTTGGCCAAGCTTATCTTGTAGACGCCGGAGAGCTGGCTCCGCACGAACTTAAGATTCGCCAGGTTGTCGTCCACCACCAGGATGTGGGGCGCCGACCCCTGATCCTGGCCCGGTTTCGCTAATTCTCCCGCCTCGGCCAAAACCCCGCCTTCCTTCCGAACCGGCGCGGTAAAGCGCCGGAGTCCCGCGCCGGGAAACACCTTAAGCCTCCGGACCGCTTCCCGGGGAGAGGTTCCGGAATGCCATATTTTAGCATAAACCCTTTCATTAAGCCCGAAAACCAAATTTGTTATTATATTATACAACTTTCCTATTTAATTTGCTCTCTTAGCGACCCACGCTCAAGCAATCAGCTGTTCCTGAGGTGAAAAAGATCTTCCCAACCGTGATCCGCCTCTTTAAAAACATCGTAAATTTTGAATATTTCGAATTTGCAAATTCCAACGAAATTTTCTGGACCAGGATGAAAAACGCGAAGAAAGTTATCAGCGATAACTTAGGTCGATAAAACGCGGGTTATTTTATGAGACGTCAGATGAAAGAAATAAAAGAGAACGTAAAGGAAATAATTTCGCCAATAAATGCTTAAAGGAGGGGTCGGAGCGCGGCCGGGCTGATAAAGAGGCGGGGAAAGAGACGGGCGGTACACCCGACGAGGCCGGGATAGACTTCGGCGGACCCCAGGCGTAAAACACGGGGCGAGCGTCTAACCGCTTTCACGATATTTGTGTTGCTGACAACAATATTTGTCTTCCCGGCATCGGAGCTAAAGGTCGAGGGGTGAGGAGTGAGGGGTGAAGGGCGATGCTTAAAAGTAACAGATGAGGAGTGAGGAGTGAGGAGTGATTGGTGAAGGGTGAGTGGCGAGGGTTGATGGATGAGGGTCGAGGGTGAAAGTTGAAGGTTCCTAATCTCAGGTCGAGGATTAAGGTTGAAGGTTCCTGGTCTCAGGTCGAGGATTAAGGTTGATGGGTCCTGGTCTCAGTTCGAGGATTAAGGTTGAAGGTTCCTAATCTCAGGTCGAGGGTTAAAGTTGAAGGTTCCTGGTCTCAGGTCGAGGGTTAAGGGTTGAAGCTAAGTAAATTGAAACCGTTTCCCGTTTTCATTATCAGCAGTCAAGCCCTTTTGAGCCTGATAATAACCCAAAATTACCGTTTCCAGCCTCCGGTTTACGGTTTTCAGCTTGATTTTTCCAGGTATCGTTTTGGAACCTTCCCCCTAAACGCATTGCTATTAAATCAGACTCCCGGGGGAAAGAAAATCTATTTTCATACCCGCATACCCGCCGTAATTTAGAAAACTCACGGGGGAGCGCCGAAAATATCCCCGCGACGCCTAGGGCGCGTCATGACGGCGGAATTTAAAAAGTTCCCAGCCAGAAATACAGTTTTACGCCGAAATCTTTCGGAAGGAGGAAAAAACGGGAAGATTGAAACTAAAAGCCTAAACCGCCACCTCGAAGGAACAACAAAACGGCCCAAACGAAAGAACCTTCAGTCGGTGGAGGTAAAGAGGCGGCTGAAAGCCGCGCTCCAAGCCGTCGGTATCGCTTGAAACCGGAAAGCGGGAAAGGGGGAAAACTTGTGGAAAGCGTTTTGAAACGGGAAAAGCTGGAACCGAATCCCTAAAAGCGCCGCTCTTTTAAAGGAAGCGGCCTTAAAAACGCCACCGCCGCCACGGCCGGCCCTCAGGCCCCCAGCTCCTCTTTAAGACGCTGGGCGATGGCGTCGTACTCCAAATTGTCCATCTGCTCCCTCAGCCAGGCGACAAGTCCGCCGCCCGTTTCGTACTCGTTTTTCTCCAGCTCGATTACCGCCTCCTCTATGGCGTCCATGTCGAAGGTGTCGACCGCCTTGAGAATCTCGGTCAGGAGCTCCTTAGGCGGCTCCGGAAGGGTGCCTTTTTCAGCCTCACCGCCTGTAACGGCCTCTAAAAAGGACTGCAAATCCACAATCAGCCTTTCGGTGTGCTCCACGAACTCGTCGTGCCTCTCCAAGACCTTCTCCAGGGCCGTCTCTTTCGCGGCGTGCTCCAGGTATTCGGCCTCCTTTCCCACTTCCAGGGCCCCGATGTTGAGGCTGGATCCCTTTATCCCGTGGTACTGGATGGCGTAATCCTTGAGCTCGTTGGCGACCGGGGGCTTCTTTATCCTGTCCACCGTCTTTCCGGTGAAGCGCACGAAGGCGTCCAAGACTTCCAGGTATAGGCCTTCGTCACCGCCCATGCGGCTAATCCCGTTTTCCAGGTTCACCCCCTCCACCTTGAAGCCGGATAAAACGGATTCCTCCTCGTTTTCTTCTTCGAGGATCTCCGGATCCGGAACCTTCTCCCCCGGGGCGGCGGCGGCGGCGGCCGGGGCGGCGGCGGCCGGGGCGGCCGGGGCCATCTGGAAGACTTTAAGGTGCTTCTCCTTGGGAATCCAGTTCACCAGGATGCTTTCCAGCTTGTTGGGGTCGATGGGTTTGGAGAGGAAGTCGTTCATCCCGGAGGAAAGGAACATCTCTTTGACCCCGGAGACGGCGTTGGCGGTCAAGGCCACGATGGGAAGATTCTCGCGGCCGGGTATCTTTCTTATCTCCTTAGTGGCCTCGATGCCGTCCATTTCCGGCATCATGTGGTCCATGAAGACGATGTCGTAATCGTTCTTCTCCACGAGCTCGATGGACTCGAGTCCGGATTCGCAGATGTCCACCTTCACCTTGAAGGGCATCAAAAGCCCCGCCGCCACCTTCAGATTGGTCACGATGTCGTCCACGAGTAAAATCCTAGCCCCGGGAGCCGTGAACCTGGCTTTGGACTCGGAAGCCCTCTGGTAGGTCCTCCGGATATCCACGTCGTTTAAGATATTGGCCAGAGGGAGCGAGTAAATGGGGGCGAAAAGGGTGGCGAAGTCCTCCTGGCCTATGATTTCCCCCGTGTCGGCCATCAAGGTCACCTTGGTGGAGGGGTTATCCCGGGCGGCTAAAGAGTCGATGAGGTGCTTGGCCTGGTCGTAGAAGGAGTTGGGGATGAAGATGTAGTTGGCGCGGGTGGTGGCGGCCTCCTCGCTAAAGGTGACCGGGCTGTTCACTATGGTCAGATCCTTTACTTTAAGCTTCTCGAAGGACTCTTTCAAAATCCCGGCGAAGCGCTCCCTAGGCTCGTAGACCAAAACCCTCTTCTTTTCCAGTTCGTCAATCACCGCGAAGGGCTCGTAGCGCTCGTAGCGCTGGCTGATTTTCGCGGTGAAGGTGGAGCCGGCCCCGTACTCGCTCTCCACCTGGATGTCGCCGTTCATGAGCCGGGTGAGGTTGCGGGTGATGGCCAAGCCCAGCCCGGTGCCCTCGATACCCTTGTTCACGTCCTTGTCGAACTGGGTGAAGTCCCCGAAGAGGTCCTTGATGTTCTCGGGCTTGATGCCTATGCCGCTATCCTCGATCGCGAAGGTGAGCATGGCCTCCCGGTCGCTCACCCTCGCCTGGGTGACGGACAGCTTGACGTAGCCCTCCTTCGTGTATTTCACCGAGTTGCTTAAAAGGTTCAAAAGGATCTGCCGGATCCTCACCTCGTCTCCTATAAGGCGGTTGGGGATGGTGTTGTCCACGAAGACGAAGAAGTTTATGGGCTTTTCCGCGAGCCTCGTCCTTATGATCCCCACCACGTCCTGGATGAGCGAGCTGAACTGGTACTCGGATTCCACCAGCTCCATCTTTCCCGACTCTATCTTGGAGAAGTCCAAAATGTCGTTAATTATGGAGAGGAGGTTGGATCCGGCGCTCTTGATGCTCATTATCATCTCGAAGACGGATCCGGGGATATCCTCCCTTAGAGCCAATTCCGCCATCCCGATGATGGCGTTCATGGGGGTTCTTATCTCGTGGCTCATGTTGGCGAGAAAAGAACTTTTAATGCGGCTGGCCTTCTCGGCCTGCTCTTTCGCGAGTAAAAGCTCGGATATGTCGTGGCAGAGCACGATCCCCCCCTCGGGGGAGCCCTCGGAGTCCAGCATGGGGGTGAGGTGCACGGTGTACGAGCGGGTTTCCGGGCTTTCGGCGTGCCAGATGGTGGGCCAGGAGGTGTTCAAGGCGAGCTCGATTCCGGTCTTCTCCCGCATGGAGACGTAGAACTTCTCCACGAGCTCCTGGTAATCGTCCCCCACGAAGATTTCGGAGAAGAGCTTCCGGTTGATGATTCCGAAACTGGGTATCCCGGCCTGCCTCATGAAGGCGTCGGTGCAGTAGGCTATGCGCCCTTCCCGGCTCAGCATGAGGATGATGTCCGGGCTGTTTTCCAAAAGCAGGGAAAAATACTTTCCCTGCTGGATCCTTTCCACGTTGATGGCGTTGTTCAGCCCGTGCTTGGCGGTCTGCGCCGCCTTGGAACGCTGCAGCTGGATCTCCATGCGGCTGTTTTCCCGCTGCAGGCGGGCGACCTTGCGCTCCAGCTCGACCACTTTAGACTCGAGGTCCATGGGCTGATCCTGAGCTTGAGTCCCGGCTTGCGCCCGGTCCGGCGTCTGGGCTGTGTCTTCCATGTCTGCGTCCACCTCCGGGCGGGAAAAGCGGAAATCCGGAAAGGATAAAAGCCTTGAAGAAGAAATTCTCTTTTTAAAGAGATCGGGGAGAAAAGCGCCTTGAACCCGCCGGCCTCGACGGTCTTTTTCCGCTCCCCGGCCCCGCCATTCTAGTTCAGGGCCGCTTGAAGTTCAAGACGCGTCCGGAGACTGTATTCAAACTCGGTGCCAAAACAGGAGTTTAAGCGGGGTTGAAACAAAAAAAATACCCAGGTCCTTCTTTTCCCTCATCCAGCCTGACGCGAAGGACTAACTTTTCGGCTGAAAATCAATATACGAAGTATATATTATATATAATTTGTCTAATTATAATAACACGGTAAAAAATCAATCCCGCCCCGCCATCCTCCGCTCCTCCGCGCGGACGGAGACGGCCGGAAGCGGCGCCGGAAAATCAAGGAGTTTTTCCGGAACTCCAGCGCGCGGGAAGGCGCCTCCTCCCGGCTCTTCACGCTCCCCGTGAGCCGGGGCGGGGAAAAAGCGAGGCGGGGCGAACTAAGTTGGCGGAACTTAAGTTCGCCCGCCGGTTCGCCCGCCGGTTCGCCCGTTGGTTCGTCCGGTGGTTAGCCCGCCGGAAAAAGTTCCCACCTCAAATAAGCCAAAAACCGGGGCCGCGGTAAGTTAAAAGACAAACCGGACTTGGCCCGGAGTCCGGCCGGAGAGGCCTCTGAAAAACATGCTCGACGCGGGCGCTTGAACCCTGGAGACTTCTAAAACCCCGTATATTTTCGGTTACCGGCGAGCATCTCATTATATACTGTATATTTATTAGTTTTTCCTATATATTGTGTAAAATTTCTTTCTATTTTGAGAGACGGTTTTCCCGCGCCCATGAAGATTTAAAGCCTGTTTTAAAAGCGAGCCTTTCCGCATCGGGCGGCGCGGCGGATTTTTTCGGCTCCGGTTTCACCGGCGTTCGCGCCCTTTTTCCCTCCCCCGCCTTTAGGGCCCCGGGGTCTTTCCGGTTTGAGGATTTTATTGGCGTCTTTCTTACAGCATACCTTCTATTATTTACTCTCTAATTTATACATAATTTAGGCCTCCGCGGCTTCCCGCCTTCTTTCCGGCTCCGGCGTCCATGACGACGCCTCCGGCCTGAAATCTTCCTAGGCGTTCCGTGTCCGCCGGGCGCTAAGCCCCCGACCCGGACTACTTTCGGAAGGCTGGTATCTTACTGACGCGGGACGTTTATACGGAGGCGGCTTTGGGGAGCCGCCGCTCAAGGGAGGGGAAAAATTAGAAGACGCAGCAGGTGAAGGAATAGGTGTGGATCCTGTTGGTAAGGGAACCGTCCCGGTTTCTGAAGGGACAGATCTCGCCTCCGGAGTAGCAGAAGATGTAGGGAAGCTTGTTTTCGCCCCCCAGATGCTTTTTTATCGCCTTGATCTCCATCTCCGCGTCGTAGCTGAAGGCCACGAAGTACCTGGCGGCGCAGGAGTGGAACACGGCGAAGGTGTAGTCCTTTTCAGCCTTCATGGACTCCAGGGTCTTGTCCACGGAGGCCTGAAGTTCGGAAACATCGATGTTGCTAACCGAAATGGTGGCCCCCCGCTTGACTCCGCTGTTTAAGATCACGGAACCGTCCTCCAGGTTGGTGAGCATGGCCCTGACGTAGGGAAGGGATCCGTCGTTTAAGTCCATTATCAGGGGGAAAAGCTCGGGAAAGAGGAGGTTTCCGGCTTCGTCCTCGGAGAGGCCCATCTGCAGGAAGTAGTCCTTGGCGGGATAATCGTTGATGGTGAGGATGCGGTTGTTCTTGGAGGAGGTTATCACCCCCTTGTCCTTGAGGTGCTTCTCCTCCGAAAAGGAGCCCCTAAAAAAGCGGGGCTTCACGTCTCCGTAGATGAGGAGGATGGACATCCTGTCATCGAAGGCCTCCCCGTTGAAGAGCACCTTGGCGTCGTTGAAGCTGACCAAGGCCGGACTCGAGGAGAGGGTCCCGTAAATGGGCACCCCCGGGGCCAAAGAGGACAGGTACTCGATCATGGTGTCCGGATCGTATTCGGACACCAGGGGAAAGAAGGTCATGATGAGGGTGGGCTCCCCCCCGCGCCTTTCCTTCGCCTCCCTATAAGCCCGCTCCACCACCGAATTGTCCCCGCTTTTCAAGCGCTCCGTGGCGACGGCGGAAAACTTCAGCTCGTCGGAGGTGATCACCATCAAAGCCAATATCTGGGAGACCCGGCTGGTGGCCACAGCCGCGGTGATGGTGGTGGCTCCCAAGACGGGAAAATCCAGTTTTTGACAAAGCGCCTCGTAAACGCCCGAAAAATGAAACCCGGGGTCGCAGTAGACGAGTCCCACGGAGTCGGAAAGCAGCTTCGAGGTGTCCAGCCGCCCCAGGAGCTCGTTTACGGCGGCGTCGACGTCGTCAAGTTCTTCGGTGTAGGCGATCAGGGCTTTATGCATAAACGGTGTTTTTCCTTCGGACGGGCCGGGCCGTAGGGCGGCTGAGGCGGATAAGAGGGGGAAAGGGGCCGATGAAAGGGAGAAACGTTCCGGAAAGGCCACAGCTCCGGCTCAACCGGTCATCCTTTGCGAAATAACGCGGACGCTCTTTATTTCGACGCCCATCCTGAAGGGCGCCTTCCGCCGGGAACCCTAAGCGCCGCCCCCTTTCACAAGCGCCCTTTTCCCGCCCGAAGGCGGCGAAAACGCCGGAAGGCCGCCAGGACGGCGCCGGATCCCGCGGGAAAAGAGGAAAGCCGCCGGAGCCGGCGGAGGCGCTTAAAAAAAAGCCATCCCGGGAAAGACCCCGCGTGAAGGGAACGATGCTGGAAAAAGGAGGAAAAAGCACGATTCCTAACTTCGAAATCGGCGATCGGTCCCGGAGATGGCGTTCCAGAGCCCGGGGAAAGCCGGGCGAATTCGTTTGGAGCCCTCGGGGGCTCTTGATTGGCATCTATCTTAACTTAAAGAGCGTCTCTTTGCCAGTTTTCGCGGACCTTCCGCTTTTCCGCCCCGCCCCGAGGCCTCCGAAGAGCTCAGGAAATATAGACGAAACGCGCCTCCCTTCCCGTCTGGCGCTCAAAATCCAACGCGTTTTCTCAAAAACCCATGCGGGGCGGATCCGGGCTCGCCCCCGCTCTAAAGACCCCGGGTTGAGGACCTTTTCAATTTTAAGGCGGTTTTTACGCTCTTTCCCTCTGACAAAGCCTTCCCCGGCCTTGTTAATCGTCACCATACGCGCAATAATAAATAGCGTAACGGCCTCTCGGGGCTGTTGTTTCCGCGCTTCCCCACCGGGGCCGCGAAAGTTCGCCGAAAGTCCTTAGGGACGCGTCCCGCGGCGAAATTCGCGGCGAAACGCGAAAAAGCCGCGAAAGGGAAAAGGCCGAAAGGCGGCCCGGTATTCCCGAATTTATTTTTTTGGGTTTTTTTTTGGCTTCCGGACCTCTTTTCCGGTCGTGAAAACATTTTTTTCATTTTTTTCAGCCTGGTTTCGGGGCTGGTTCCGCCAAATTCGCCAGGGCGTTGAGGCTTCCGGAAGCCCGCCTTGACCGCGAAAGATGGTATTCTTAGCTTAATAAAATACTATATATCACAGCTCACCCCTTTAGAGCGGAAAATGAAAAATTTGGGGCATCTTTCGCATATTTAGGCTTAAGTGGAGTTTCTGATAAAATAAGTTAAAAAAAACACCCAATAGTTGAAAAATTCGCTTGCATTTCTCTAATGAATGTGATAAATCATTGTAGTTCAAGGAGTTAAGCGCTCACATATACGGCGTACCGGCGTGAAGGGCGGCCCATAAAAAGCCCGGCCGACCCGGCCCGCGAGGCCTTTTCCGGAGCCTACCGGGTCCCCGACCCGCCGCTCCGGCCCCATTTCTGAAAATCACCCCCAAGGACGCGCCGGATATCCGCCCGGGCATGACCCGGACCACACGATTTAGTGGAGAGGCTGGATTTAGATGACGATGAACAATAATGCTGTGGAGGTCTACCGCTACCATTTAGTCCCCGGCGGCGTCTTCTCCTCCAACAACCAGGCCATGATTTCCGCGGTGCTGGGCACCTGCGTGGCGGTCTGCCTCCATGACCGCCGCCTGAAAATCGGCGGCATGAACCACTTCCTCTACCCCAAAAGGGGATTTTTCGGCTCGCCGTCGGCTGAATACGGCGATTACGCCATTCAGCAGCTCATAACCAAACTCATCCGCATGGGAAGCCGCATGGAGGATCTGGAAGCCCAGATCTTCGGCGGGGCGTCCGTGCCGGGAGCCAGGGATTCCAAAACGGGCGGAAAGAATGTCAACATAGCCAGAAAAATCCTCAAAAAGAAGGGCATTCCCGTGGTGTCCGAGGACGTGGGCGGCCTCAAGGGACGTCGGCTCATTTTCCACACCGGAACCAACGAGGCCATCGTCATGAAGACCCACCGGGTGAGAAGGGGCGACTACTACCCCTACCGCCAGCGCCTGGAAAACTGATTCACCCCGCCGTTACGTCTTTTCCGGCCGCTGAAGGCTTCGTCGGACGCTTTGGTGCGTCCGGAAAAAGCCCGGCTCAGTTCGCTCGGGGTCCCGGCTCGAAAACAGGAATGCGAAAAAAATACCCGGAAAAATTTCCGGAAGCTTTGTTTTTTTTAAGCCCGCTTAAACAATCTTCGCTGTCGGGGTGTTCAAACCGCGCCTGATTTATAAATCTCCTCCGCTCTCCATTCCTCATCCTTTTTCACGCTCCAGCTGGAATTCCTTCCGGCTGGAGCGGCTCGCCCCCACCGCGCCCTCCCGCTTCAACGGCTTCTCTTATTTCCGTTTTTATGTTATTTTTCCGTTAGCGATGCGGAAGCTTTCCCGGTTTTAAACGCCCGGACCTAAAATCATCTTTTCCGGCCCTTGGCTTCAAGGCCGCTTTACCGCTTTACCACTAATCCGCGCTTGAGGCGAAACCACTTTAACCGTTTGGAAGCCTCTCTTCCATCCGCCTCTCAAGTTAATTTTTCCCCGTCCGGCTTTATTAGCCCGGCTTCGGCTTCACGACTTTACAGCTTCAATTTTTAGTTTTTTTCGCCTTTTTCGTTTTTTTCACTTCTATATTTTAAATTCACCTATAATTATTTCCTTAAACGCCAAAAATCATCATCTTTTAAAATTTTCTTCGCGGATCTCAATTCCACGGGTAGCTCGAAACGCCGTGGGCCGCGGACTAACAAACCATTATTTCGCGCTTAAAACCAACGTTTAAAAAAACGACCAAAAACATGCCATGAATTATGATCTAATGACGATGATCCGCGACCGGCTCTGGCCCCTTTTGAACATGAATCAGAAGAAAATAATGGCGGCTATTTTCGCCCTGGAAGCCGGCCCCGGAAAAGCCCAAACCATTGTGAATTTTATAAAATTAGACGCGAAAGCCATCTCGGAGGGCGTGCGTGAATATAACAAGAAATACTTCACGCCGCCGAGGCTGATTCTGCACGCCCCCCACGCGCCCTTCAAGGAATACGTCGACCCCGATTACATCTCCGATTTCCGCGCTTTCGTGGAGGAAACAGTGATCGCGGACAGACGTCCGGACCGCCGGAAGGATAAAACCCGAAGGCGACAATCAGGAGCCAGTTTTTATCCCGGTAATTTCCTCGATCAGGAAAGCTTTAATCGGATCTTGGAATTTTTAGGCCACCATTCCATACCGCCGGAGGTAGCGGAAAGGGTTGGAGAAAATATCGTAATCATAGATTTACAGGTTAATGCCGCGTTACAATTTATTCAAAATAATTTCGCCAATAAGGACCTTATTTTTTATGTAAACATTAAAAAAAAGAAAATCTCCGGCATCTTAGGCGCCTCAGGAAGGAATATCCTTTCCGGCGCTTCGCCCGGAGCGGCTTCCGGAGAGGGACGTCCCTCGCCGGAGTCTCCCCATGATTATCCGTACGGCATCTTCGATATACCCGCCGATACGGATCACGCCTACGTTGGAGAATTCCACGACGTCTGGTCTTTCACAATCGCTTCCATCAAAGGATGGTGGTTCAAGCGGGGAACGAAGATCTTCGACGGCAGCCCGCCTCGCACCAACATAGTCGTCAACAACGCCAAAGGGGACGCTTTCAAAACGAAGCAGAGCATGCTGGAGGTTCAGAACTTCGCCGACGAGATCCAAGGCGAAGTGATGATTAAAATACTTCCGCCCAACATGGGGTCCGTCACGCGCGGAGCTAAAAGACTCTTCACGATCAACGCCGGCGACGGGAAAACCGGATATGAAACCAAAGTGGATTTTATCGGAGAACCCGAGATGGGGAAACTTGTGACGATATTTAACAAGCCGTCTAAAACTGTCGTCGCGGTGGGCCGCGAGGTCTCAGACGCGGAAACCGTCTGGCTCAACATGAAAACAATTCCTTTTTTCGATACCTGGAATTACGCCATGTCGCCCATCCCGAAGAGCTCTTGAGATCCATCGCTTCTCCGGTCCCGTAAAGACGCCTCCCTTTCGAAACCCGACCGAAGGACCCGTCGCCTTTACGGAATTCATTTTCACGAAGGGAAACGCCAAGCCCCGCCGGGACCCATTCCGTTTCCTCGATAACCCGAAAATCCCGACCAAACGCTTCAAACAAAAGGCCGCCCGTCCTGGTGAAAGAACGGGCGGCCGTAATATTTGACGAGCTGAGAACGCCGGCGAGCCCGTGAGCCGCAGAGCCGGTGAGCCACAGAGCCGGACTTTTAGCCGGCTCTTCGGCTCAACTTATCAAAAAAGGCCTTACGGACGGAATAAGCCACCCGGAACGCTTCCGCCCGGAGCCGGACGGATTTACTCCGAATACCGATGGCTTAACCAGGGAGCCGGACGGAACAACCTAATGGCCCCGGACGGAACAACCTAAAGGCCCCGGACGGAACAACCCGGAGTAAGGCGCCCGGACGGATCGACCCGGGGGTCCCGCGCGGATCGGCGAGGGGCGCGGGGGATTTTCGGGCGGGGCCCTTATGGCGGAAGGTCGCCGGCGCCAGGCCCGCCGCCCCCCCCCGAAGGGGCTTCAAGCGGGGCGGGCGGCTTTACAGAGACCGCAGGGAGCCCACCGATCCCAAAGACACCTCGATCTTCGCCTCTTTGGAGGGGCTTAGCGGAGTGTAGAACCGCTGGGCGCTCACCTCCTCCCCCTCTTCCAGGACCAGAAAGTCGTCTTCCCGATAGGGACCGTCCAGAAGGGCCTGGAAATAGCTCAGATCCGCCTTCAGCTCCATGTACTCCTTATTAAAGACCCGGCAGTTCTCCCTGGTCCTCTCCCTTAAGCGCTTCAGATCCCCCACCCCGTTGTTTATCAGGCAGACGTATTTGTAGTTGGCTATCTCCATGGCCATGCCTTTCAAGGCCCTCTTCTCCCCCATTTTGGGGGCGTAGACCATTAGAGCCGTGGACAAGGGGTCGCCGGCGTTCCGGTTCCAGCCGTCGGAGAGGTACATGACGCCCGGATTTTTGGAGAAGACCTCCATGTAGCGGGCCGGGGAGCCTAGGAGCATGGCTATGCAGTCGTGGCACCTGGGCACGACCAGCTCACCCGGGGATCTGAGCCCCACCGTGCCGTTGGAGCAGAGGCCGTAGCCCATGGCCACCTTGCGGCAGCCGCCCCGCCTAAGCGCGGAGACGGCCTCGTTTAGGTTTTCGGGCATGGTTTTGGGAACGGAGTGCAAGGCGTAGTCCATAATCTTCAGGGGGATGTCCCTGTCGCCTATCACCCTTTCCAGTTCGGAGCGCACAACGTCGCAGGCGACTACGCCGAATTCACGAAAACTCACGGGGGCCCCCCTTCGTTTTCCGGCCTTGGCCGGGTGGCTAAAATAAACCCTGGATCCGCCTAAAACCCCGCTTTAATCCTTTTTAAACGGATTAAAGCGGAAAGAAGGCGATTCAAAGGCGATCCTGGCGGGAGGCCCGCGAAGCCGCCCCTTAGGGAGCGGGTTCTTTATCGGCGCCCGACTTTCAGGGAGACGGAAGCGCCTCCTTGGAAGATTCGGTTGCCGGAGCGAAGCGATCGTCCTATCCGCCGAAGGCCGGGCGCCCTCCGCCTCACCCTCTTTTTTGGAAAAATAAGCGCTTGTTTGACGGAAATTCCGGTCTTTTTCCGATCGGCTCGAAGCGAAGGCCCGGGGCGAAGCGCCCGGGGAAAACGGCGCCGGGACGGGAAAAGCCTGATTCAAGCTAACAGCGGAGCGCGTTTTTGTCAACTTCCGTCAATACGAAGGGCCCGCTAATATTCCCTTGATATAGGGGAGCTTGGGTGCTAACATGTCATAAATAGTGCCACTCCGAAAAAACTTCGGAAGACCGCGAACTTTCCGGCGGAGCGCTCCCTCGGCTCTCTCGGTTCTTTCGCCCCCCTTAAGAAGCCTCCGAAAAGATCGGACTTCCCCCGGAGGGGGACTTTAAAAAGCGGACTTATTTAAAGGGGCTTCCTTCCGGACGGGACGCCCTGTCCAGGGGCCTCCCGACGGCCCCCTTTCCGGGGAAGGGCTCCAGCGCCTTCCGGAATCTTTCGCGGCTTTAGAAAAACGCGGTTTTTCGGGCGCGGTTCGACTTCTTTTCAAGGCCGCCGGTTTTATTTCAAAAAAAGCTCCTTTTCTTTTTACGAACGCCCGTTTTTTTCCGACCTCGCCGCTTTCTTTCCCCGTCCGGCCGGATCTTTCCGGAGGTCCGCGAAGTCCCGGCGGACGCTTCCGGCGTCCGGCCGGAACCTCCGGACGCCGGAGCCGTCCCCGTCTTTTTCCACCATCCCACCTTAAATAGACTTGAGGGTTTTATGGCCAAGGCCGACAAACATAAAAAAACCAAAGAAACTCAGACCCATTCCACCGAGGACGCCCGGGACAAGGCTCTGTCCGACGCCGTCTCCCAGATCGAGAAAAGCTTCGGCAAGGGGGCCATCATGCGGCTGGGCACGGGCGAGCAGGAGAAGGTGCCGGTCATCTCCACCGGCTCCATCACCCTGGACGCCGCCCTGGGCATCGGCGGCATTCCCCGGGGCCGCATCATAGAGGTCTACGGCCCCGAGTCCAGCGGCAAGACCACCCTGGCCCTGCACATAGTGGCCGAGGCCCAGAAGGCGAAAAACGCCCAGGGCCAGAACGGGGTGGCGGCCTACATCGACGCCGAGCACGCCCTGGACACCTCGTACGCGAGACGCCTGGGCGTGAACACCGACGAGCTCCTCATAAGCCAGCCAGACCACGGGGAGCAGGCCCTGGACATCGCCGAGATCCTCGTGCGCAGCGGATCGGTGGATCTAATCGTCATCGACTCCGTGGCCGCTTTGGTTCCGGAGGCTGAGATCCAGGGCGACATGGGCGACTCCCACGTGGGGCTCCAGGCCAGGCTCATGAGCCAGGCGTTGCGGAAGCTCACCAGCTCCATCCACCGCTCCATGTGCTCGGTCATCTTCATCAACCAGCTGCGCATGAAGATAGGCCCCATGGCCTACGGCAATCCCGAGGTCACCACCGGCGGTAACGCCTTGAAATTCTACGCCACCATGCGTATCGAGATCCGCCGCTCCATCGCCATCAAAAACTCCAGCGATCAGCGCATCGGAAACGAGACCAAGGTCAAGGTGGTGAAAAACAAGATGGCCCCCCCCTTCAAGGAGGCGATCTTCGAAATCTATTACGGCCGGGGCATCAGCCACGAGGCCGAGCTCCTGGACTTAGGTTCCTCTCTGGAAATCGTGGACAAGAGCGGCGCCTGGTACGCCTACCAGGGCGAGCGGATCGGCCAGGGAAAGGAGAAGGCCATCGCCTTCCTCCAGACCCACCCCCAGATCGCCAAGGAGATCGAGGAGAAGCTGAAATCGGCCTACGGCATCATCCCCGAGAAGATCGCCGAGGCCGAGGCCCAGATCCGCTTCGACTCCCCGCCGCAGGAGGACGACGACCTGGTGGAAGAGGAGCTCCCCCCGGACATCCAGGAGGCCGTCTCGGAGGCCTGAGCCAACGCTCCGGAAAGCTTCCGGACGCTATCGGCGGGAGAAGCCGCAAGACGGCCTCTCGAAGTTCGCTTTTCATCATCGTTCTTTTTCCAGACAGGCGCCCGCGGGCGCCTGTCTGTTTTCCGGCGCGACTATCGCTCGACTAATTTATTTTCTTCATTTTACGCTAAATCCGCAGGTAAGCGCCACCCGGCCGCGGGGAACCACCGAGGCGCCTCTCCGACCCTAAAGAATCGAAGCAAGGGGCGTTCGCCAGTTTCGCGGGTTTTCAAACCCAATATATTCATTTCTCTCTTTCTCTCTTTTTCTCTTTATCTTTTTTCTCTCTCTTCCTTTCTTCCTCTCTACATCTCTTTTTCCTTCACCATCTTCTTCTCTCTTTTCTCTTCAGCGCTTTTTATCATCATTTTTTTCCAGACAGGCGCCACAAGCGCCTGTCTGTTTTCCGGCGCTTCCGTCTTTCGGCGCGGCTGTCTTTCGACTGATTTATTTTCTTCATTTTACCGCAAATTCGAGGAAAAGCGCTACCCGGCCGCGGAAGCCACCGAGTCGCCCCGCCGACCCTAAAGAATCCACTCAAGGGACGTTCGTCACTTTCGCGGTTTTTCAATCCCTCATAATTCTTTTTCTCTCTTTCTCTTTTTTATCTTTTTTCACCTCTCCCTCTCCCTCTTTCTTTCACCGCTTCCCAACTTCCTCTCATTCTTTCTTCCTTTATTATTTCATTTATTCCTTATCTTTCTTTCTTACTTTTATTCCCTCTCTCGCTCTTTCGCCGCGTCAAACTTTGTAAGCGGCCATGACACTTTTTCACCTCCAAATCTTTTCAGCCACTTCCGACTAATTTATTTTCTTCATTTTACTGGCATTTAAAATTAAATGCCGTCCCGGACGGCGGGCGCCGCCTAGGCGCCGCCATAGACTCGAAAGGCCCTCCTCGACGGGCGTCCGCCAGTTTTCCGCTGTTCAACCCCCCTTTTTCTCCACCTCTCCGCCGCGCCCTAATTCTCCCATTCGTTTACTTTCCCGAACAACATCCCTCCCATTCCGCCTCTTCCCTATTCTTCATCTCTCTCTTTCCTCTCTTCCTCTATTTCCTCCCTTTTCGTCTCTTTATCACTCCTTTTCGCTCTTTTCAACTCTCTAATGGTCGGAGTCGATTTTATAGTCGCGACCCTTTCAACAGTTTCCCACGATTTTATTTTCTTCATTTTACTGTATATTATAAAAATTACGCCATCCCTCCGCAGAGATCTTCCGGCGGCGAAGCCGAGCGAGAAGACTGTTTTCAGGGAGCATCCTCATGGTGAACGCGTCTTTTCCCGGCCTTCGGCTTTTCCGCTGTTTTAGCTTTTTCCCCTTTTTCTATTTTTTTAGTTTCAGCCGTTTTTTTTGGTTTTCTATCATTTATATTCTACCGTCCTCTCATTCTCGCTATTTCTCCCTTTCCATCTTAAAACCCTTTTCGTTCTCGATGCCGCCGGGCTTAATTTATGGTTCCCGCTCTTTTAGCTCCGCCGACAGATTTATTTTCTTCATTTTACTGTAAATTTTTGCAAAATGAGCTTCCAGCCGAAGGGAGCGCCCCGAAGCGGGGATGGCCTCTATGAGAAAACGCCTCCTGTTTTCAACGTTTTTTAGCCGCTTCGGCTTTTGATTTTTTTCCGTTCCGTTAATTTTTCTGTTTTAAAACTCTATTGTATTCTTACTCTCGGACGCCATCACTCTCTCTCCAGGCCTCAATCCTCGAGACGCTTTTTCTCCTCTTCGAAGCGGCCAGGGTTGTTTGAACGGCTCATGGCGATTTTCTCACTAAAAATATTTTCTTGATTTTACTGTAATTAAATAAAGCGCTTAGTGCCGGAGGTCTCCACCGATCGGCCTTCCTGGTCCGCGGAGACCATCCACGTCGGGCGGCCGCGAGGTTTCTTCTTGACTTGTTTTATCCGTTTTTTGGGCTTTTTTCGGATTTTTCGTTTTTTCGCTTGTTTTGGTTTTTCGCTTTTTTCGCTATTTTGAGATTATTTTTGCGTTGTTTTCTATAACTCTCTATTTTATTTTTTTCTCTCATTTTTGCGATTTTTTGGCATTTTTGTTATTTACTCGCTTTTTCGCCTTTTTCTCTCTTACTCTCTCTTCGCTCTCTTCGCTCATCCGCTCTTTTCCCTCGTTTCTTCTTACCTCTCTTCCCGCTCCTTCCACCACCTCCGCCTCTTTCCTTTATTCCCTTATTCCAAAGCGAATCTTCTTCCGGCTCTTTCCGGATTTCCCGCCCTGTCGGCTTTCGGCCGCCCGAGCGGCCCGGCCCGCTCTTCCGTTCCGGCCTGGGCCTTGATTTCCCAATCCAGGTTCTTGACGCTTGTTCTAGAGGCCGGGGTCTTCAATAAGGAAAAAGAGGCCCTCCGGCCGCGCCGGAGTCTTTTTCCCGGAAGCGCCGCTCTTGGTATATAATCAAGTGTCGAATTCCTTCTTTCCGGACCGGGTTCCGGCCGGAAGAGGGGTCGCCCTTCGGGCGCTCCCGGCGCCGTAGCGCTTCCGGGATTCACGACTCTTTCAGGTGCGCAGGTATGCTTTCCCGAGACATCAGGAACACTTTTTTAACCTTTTTCGAGCGCCATGGGCATAAAAGGCTCGCCTCCAGCTCGCTCGTCCCCCGGGACGACCCCTCCCTCCTCTTCACCAACGCCGGCATGGTGCAGTTCAAGAGGCTGTTCACCGGGGAGGAGAAAAGGGACTACAAAAGGGCCGCCACCTCCCAGAAATGCGTCCGGGCCGGCGGAAAACACAACGATCTGGAAAACGTGGGCTACACGGCCAGGCATCACACCTTTTTCGAGATGCTGGGAAACTTCTCGTTTGGCGACTACTTTAAAAAAGAGGCCGTGATTTTCGCCTGGGAGCTTTTAACGGAGGGCTTCAAGCTTCCGGCGGACAAGCTCTACGCGACCGTCTACCAAGACGACGACGAGGCCTTCTCCCTTTGGGAGAAGGAAATCGGACTCCCGGCCGAACGCGTCAGCCGCCTGGGCGAGAAGGACAACTTCTGGGCCATGGGCGACACCGGGCCCTGCGGGCCCTGCTCGGAGATTTTGATCGACCAGGGGCCGGAGCTTGGCTGCGGCAAACCGGACTGCGCGCCGGGCTGCGACTGCGACCGCTATTTGGAGATCTGGAACTTAGTCTTCATGCAGTTCGAAAGAAACGGGGAGGGGGCTTTAAGCCCCCTCCCCCGACCCTCCATCGACACGGGTCTGGGCTTGGAAAGGCTCGCGGCCGTCACCCAGGGGGTTTACAACAACTTCGAATCCGACCTCTTTCGGCCGCTTTTGGATAAAATTTCCTCTCTTTCCGGGGTGCCCTACGTCTACGGGGAGGCCTTAAAGGAGAGCGATCCCCGTTTTCAGAAAAACGTCTCCTTAAGGGTCGCGGCCGACCACGCCCGGGCGGTGACCTTTCTGGTGTCCGACGGCGTGAGGCCGGAAAACCTCGGCCGGGGTTACGTCCTAAGAAGGATACTTAGGAGGGCCGTGCGCCACGGCCGCAAGCTGGGGCTGAAAAACCCCTTCATGGCGGACATGGCGGACGCCGTCATGGAAAGCCTGGGGGACGCCTATCCGGAGCTTCTAAGCTCGGCCGACTACATTAAAAAGATCGTGACCGCCGAAGAGGAGCGTTTCCGGGAGACTTTGGACTCGGGACTCAAGATCTTAAACGAGGCGATGGGCGAAATCCTCGCCCGGGGCGGAAAGGTCGTATCCGGAGATTTGGTCTTCAAGCTCTACGACACCTACGGCTTTCCCGTGGATCTGGTGGCCGACATGGCCCGAGAGGAAAACCTGACGATAGACGAGGCGGGTTTCGAGGCGGCCATGGCCGGCCAGAAGGCCAAGGGCCGGGCCGCCTGGAAAAAAGAGGAGAGTTCCGACACGCTTTTGGAGCTGGTAAGCGCTTTGACATCCGAAGGCTTTCAGACGGAATTTTTAGGCTACGACGTCCACTCTTCTTGGGAAAAGCCCTCTCTCATCTACCATGAGGGCGAAAGCCGGAGCTCCTTAAGCCTTTCCGCGGGGGGGGAACCCCTGGAACTCACCCTGGTCTTTAAACGCAGCCCCTTCTACGCCGCCTCCGGCGGCCAGGAGACGGACGAGGGCGTGATAAGGTTTCCCGGAGGGATGGTGGTGGTGGACTCGGTGGAGAAGGCGCCGGGGACCGCCGTCTTCCTCCACCACGGGAGGCTCACCGAAGGGAGCGTGTCCTTAAACGAGGAGGCCCGCTTGGAGGTGGACTCTGTCAAGAGGCAGGCCACCGCCAACAACCACAGCGCCACCCACCTTTTACACAAGGCCCTAAGAAAGACCCTGGGCGCCCACGCCCGGCAGGCCGGCTCCTCGGTTAGCTCCGAAAGGCTGCGCTTCGACTTCACCCACTTCCAAGCCCTCACCCGGGAGGAATTGGAGGAGATAGAAAGGCTCGTGAATCAAGACATCGAAGCCGACCACCCGGTGGAAACCACGCTCATGGACATGGACGAGGCCGTGCGCTCCGGGGCGATGGCCCTCTTCGAGGAGCGTTACGGGGAAAGGGTGCGGGTGGTCTCCATGGGGGACTCCCGGGAGCTCTGCGGCGGCACCCACACCCAGTCCACCGGCCGCGTGGGGATCTTCCTCATATCTTCCGAGAGTTCGGTATCCTCGGGAGTTAGGCGGATAGAGGCCCTCACCGGACTCAAGGCCCTGGAGCAGATCCATAAGGAGAGGAGGATCCTCAATTCCCTTTCCGCCTCCCTTAAAGCCTCGGCGCCGGAACTTCCCGAAAGGCTGGAGAAACTCCTTTCCAAACAAAAGGAGCTGGAAAAAAAGGCCGCCCAGCCTTCCAAGGACAAGGGGCCGGATCTAAAAAGCGTCGCGGCGAAGGCCGAAAGGATCGGAAACATCCTCTTCCTTCCCGCCGTACTCGAGGCCGAAAACCCCAAGGCCTTGAGGGAAACCGCCGACAAACTTAGAGACATCCTAGGGCCCGGGGCCGTCCTGGCCCTAGCCGCCGCCGCCGGCGGCAAGGCCCTGCTTTTGACGACCGTGGGAAAAGAGGTCCCGGGCGGTCTCAAAGCCGGAGAGATGATCGCCAAAATGGCCGCGGCCGTGGGCGGAAAGGGCGGCGGCCGCCCGGATCTGGCCCAGGCCGGCGGTCCGGACGTGAACGGCATAGACGAGGCCTTGAAAGCCGCCCGCTCCTTCATCCAAAGCTGAGGCGCCCCTCCCGCCGTTATCACAGCCGAATTTAAGGGCTTTCCAGCCCGCTTGTTTCCGCCGCCGGGTTTCTCTTTTTGTTCTCCGCCGCTTTTTGAGGCGGTTTTAGCCTCCTCCCTTTGGCGGGTTTGGCTTTTTTTAAAGCCTCCGGCTTTCTTCGGGTCGCTTTTTTTTTAAAGCCTTCGGCCTTTGGCGGGTTTGGATTTTTTTAAAGCATCCGGCTTTCTTCGGGTCGCGGTTTTTTTTAGCCTTCGGCCTTTGGCCGTTTCCCGCTTTCGTTATTCAGCCCTTTCCGCCTTTATTTTTAATTTTTCACCGCCTGGAGCGCTCCGGCTCCGCCGGGGTTCCGGCTCCGATGGTGTTCCGTTCCGTTGGTGTTCCGGCTCCGATGGCGTTCCGGCTCCGATGGCGTTCCGGCTCCGCCGGAACGCGTTCACGGCGGATCCCCTTTTTCGCGGCCTCCCATCTCCAGCCTGCTTTTAGGCTGATTTGCTAGGGGTTTACTCATGAAAGTGCTACTCGTAGGTTCCGGCGGCCGGGAGCACGCCCTGGCCTGGCGGCTCGTCCAAAACCCGTTGGTGGAGCTCTGGAGCTCGCCGGGAAGCCCGGCCCTCGCGCGCCTGGGCGAGGTGGCTAAGGTTCCGGTGGACGACCTGGATGGCTTGAAAAAGCTCGCCAGCCAAATAGAACCCGATTTGACGGTGGTGGGTCCGGAGCTTCCCCTGGTCTTGGGGCTCGCCGACCAGCTAAGGGAAATGGATCTTCCGGTGTTCGGACCGTCCAAGAAGGCGGCCCGCGTGGAGGGGTCCAAGATCTTCGCCAAAGACTTCATGGTGCGCCACAACCTGCCCACGGCCGGCTACGCCGTCTTCGACGACGAAAGCGAGGCGGAAAACTACCTTAAAGCCAGCGCGTATCCGGTGGTCTTGAAAGCCGACGGACTTGCGGCCGGCAAGGGAGTGGTGGTCGCGGGGAATTACGCCACCGCCTCCCGGGCGCTTAAAACCCTCTTGGCCGGAGCGGGGGCAAAGCTCATAGTGGAGGAGTACCTGGCCGGAGAGGAGCTCTCCTGTTTCGCCCTCTGCGACGGGAAGAACTTTCTAAGCCTCATACCGGCGCAGGATCATAAGACCATCTACGATTGCGACCGCGGTCCCAACACCGGGGGCATGGGGGCCTACGCCCCCGCGCCCCTGGGCGGCGCGCTTTTGACCAAACTGGTGGAGGATAATATTTTCAAACCCGCGGTGGAGGGCCTAAGCGTGGAGGGGACTCCCTTCACCGGGCTCCTCTACGCCGGTCTCATGGTGGGCATGAACGGACCCAAACTCCTGGAGTTCAACGCCCGTTTCGGCGACCCGGAAACCCAGGCCCTCATGCCTCTTCTGGAAAGCGACCTGGCCGATCTCCTGCTCGCCGCCGCCACGGGAAACCTCAAGGGAAAGGAGATTCGCTGGAGCGGAAAAGCTTCGGTCTGCGTGGTCGTAAGCGCCGAGGGCTACCCGGGGGAGTACCGGAAGGGCGACGAGATAAAAGGAATCGACCGCGCCAACGCCAGAGAGGACGTGGTGGTCTTCGAGGCCGGAGTGGGCGTGAAAGGCGATGTCCCGATCACTAACGGCGGCCGGGTCCTGGGCGTCACGGCCACGGGAGACAACTTGAAAGAGGCCGTGAAAAAGGCCTATCAAGCCTGCGGGGACATATCTTTCCAGGGAATGCATTACCGGAAAGACATTGGCGAGAAGGGAGCCTTGAAGGAATACAGCATATAATTTTGAAAAACGTTTTTAATTTCATGATTTTTTTTCTAATTTCCAAAGGCATGATTAAAAAGCTAAGTTTTTACTATTAATACGTATCCAAAAAGTCGTTTTGTTTTAAGATATTCAAACAAAATACTTTATAGGCGGTAGATTGCTATAATATATTCTATATTTTATATACTGTTATAAATCAATTTTTATAGCCATACTTTTTACACTTTTTCAATATTACCCCGGCGGATAAAAGTTAGAATAATGTCGGTCAATGTCACTGGCCTCATAGTTGACTGTTTTTAATATTTATCCGCCGGAGTAATATTAGCAAAAAAATGATCACTAGCGTCATAAATAAAATTATTTCATTAATCCAGACATATAGGATTGATATGAGGTTGTATTGCTTTCAACAAATGGTAGAGAATTAGATAAAAATTCACTTCCTAATTCTAAGAATGGTGTTTTTGCGAAATTTTTGGTTGGATGATCTGGAAACTTGAATATATGCGGTCTTCAGATATTTCTTTAAACTATTTTTTCAATGTTTAGGACGATAGTAAAAAGTGGTATTATATTACCACGTCGGATAAAAATTAGAATAATGTCGGTCAGCACGGCTGTTCATAGCCTTGGCTGTTTCCAATATTTAAACGCTAGAGAAATAACATACCTGAAATAGTTATAATGATATGATTTATTCATCATTATCATAATTATGCCCTAAAGACATACGGTATTTTATATCATAATTGATAATATAATCAAGTTCTTCTTGAGTAAAACCATAATGTTTCGCTAGAACAGTATCAATCTGGTCTATTATATGTTTGGAAGCTGAAATTTTAAATTTCTGACCTTTGGTAACCCCAACAGTTTTTTGCTCACGGATATTCCAACTACAATTATCAACGAGGCTCTTCATGTATTTCTTTCCAAGCTTTATTAAATCGTCACACTTTTCCCAGTCATTAGGCAGATAAAATTGATTTATTTCAGCAGGATTTAAATCTCGTAAAGTTGATGAAACAGTATACCAAAACCAAAATGTGCTGCTACTAAAAAGTGCAATCAATTTAATTGCCTGATTGTCATCATCCACAAATATTTTACTTTCTCTTGATGAATGATCTTCTTTGCCATTTATGTAAAATTTTGGAGGAAAATTTGTAAAAATTTTCCAATATAATCCTCCTGTAGATTTATAATATATTATTCCACTTGTATGTTTAGTACGCCGTAAAATATTACCAACAAGCTTATTTGTAGACCTAATTTTGTCAATTAAAATATTATCAATCTCACCATTTAACTTCGGCAACCAATATGTCGTATCAGGAAGAGTATTTTTAACTAACGTGTAATGCAATAATTGAAACAGATTATCTCTATTTTCAGAATTCCATTTAATATATTTCGTTGTAAATTGACTATCTTGATCTTTTGCTGCCAGAGATGTAAAAATTGTTAAAGCACGGTTTACTGCTTGAAACAATCTTCCAGGTCTCCAAGAAAAGTTTGCGTATAAAGCAATTCGCTTAGTTTCAATAATAGTTCTAACTGCTTTCATTCTCTTGGTAGAAACAATTGATAGAGGGATAATCATTGATATATTTGAACTGTTATTGCAAAGTCTGAATGCCCTCTCAATGCATAAACTATGGACGTTATTTGATTCTATAACTTCATAGTTTTTTACTTCATACTTTACATCTCTCATTTCTAAATACGGCGGATTTCCCAAAATTACATCAAATCCCTGATTTTCTACTATAATTGCATAAAATTCACAAACCCAATGAAATGGTTGATAAATATTTTGTAAGTCATTTTTATCAACACACATAAAATCTGATGAAATTAATAAATTATCTAATTTTTCTTTAAGCATAGTCTGTCGTGATAATAAATCTGACTTTGTTTTATGTAAATCTTCCTTTCTGTAAAAAACTGAATCTAGTTGAGATTTTTTATATAATGCAGTTGCCTTTGACATTTGCAACATTGCATCTTTTATTTCACCTCTCAGATTAGTAGCCATGATAGCAGCGGATAGAGCTGCGTCCACTTCTAATTCATTAGCGTATCCTATTAATGTGTTTCCAGACTTGATGTTAAAATCTATATCAGGCAATGGTTCAATACCAATATTTTCACTATTATAATCTGGCTGAACAGTTGATACCAATTTTAAAAATAAACGTAACTTAGTTATTTCAACTGCTTCATGCATTATATCAACGCCATAAATATTGTTAAGAATAATTGATTTATAGATAAAATAACTTTTGTTCGGGTGATTATTACTATCCATAGATTCAATTTTTTCATCAAAAAAGCGCCTAGTACGTCTGTCAATTTCAGAATTATTACGATTATTTAGATAGTCCTCCATACGACATAGACAACAACCATATAAAGATTCTAGCACACTGAGAGCAGAAAATAAAAAAGCTCCTGAACCACAAGTGGGATCAAGAATTGTAATATTTTCAAGACTAGAATAAAATGCATGTATAAATTTTGGATCATCAATTGTATTTAACAAATCTTCAATAAAATTAGATAAATCAATATTATTTACTATGAATTCAAAAATTTCTGTGATTTGATTTAAAGAAATTAGTTCAGTAATATTTTCATAAAAATTACGCCGTTCGATTACTTCGCGCCATATTTCTGTTGGCAAACCATAATCAGGCAATGCAGGTGTATTCCAAACCTTTCTTCGTTCAATTAAATCCGTAAGCTTAGGATCAAGACTAAGCCTAATGAATTCTGGCAAAGGTTTTTTACAACCATGTTTTATGCTTTCAAATATATATGCATCCCCACTATTCCTAAGAAATGTCCATACAATACCATTTTTTTCAAAAGCTGACGGATATATTTCTTTAACTTTTTCTAGGAGCCACGGTATGATTGAACTTCGACTTATATAGGACGTTATATCTTCTTGGGTATAGTACGCACCCAATAAACTCCGGTCATTAATATATTTCTCGAATATATAACCTAGTACATCTGGACTAATTTCATTACCAGTGGCACAGTCCCTCGTATCCAGATGCCATTCATAGAGGTCAAACAAGTTAAAAATATTTTCAAATGCATTATCTGGTATATCAATATTGGGATAATTTTGCTCTATCAAATGTATATCAAAAATACCTCCATTGAGATATGGCACATCTCCTATCATAGTGCGTATTTCTAGTGAATGATGGTATGTTCCAAAACCTTTTTGAAAGAGAATCATTAAAAAACTACGATAAAAAGAATAAAATTGATTCTTACCTAGTTGTTTTTTTGATTCTTCAAGTTTATTACGTAAATAATTTTGATCTTTATTAAGAAATCCACGCCGTTGCATAAAATAACAAAACATAAGCCTATTCATCATTATAGATGCATACCATTCTTTATCTTTAATTAAATCTATTCCATCAATTAATTTTAAAAATTGTGCATGATGCTTTTTGAATGCTTCGTAAAATTTTTTTGTTACTTTTTCAGCATTAATTGCAAAATTCTTACGTACACGTTGAACTACGTCTACAATAGTAATATTATCCTGTTCATCTATCTCAAAAATCATACCAGAAGTGCGTTGATATAATCTTTCAACATCTTGCCCTTTGGTAAAACGGACTTCAGATTTATATTTTTGTGAGTTATAATTTGAGTAGTATAACCATAATTGTTCTGTCAAATTAGTATCAAAAAAAATCAATAAATTTTCATGAAATAAATTGTTTACTGTATTAGCCAATTTCATTCTTATATCATACGTTGGGATGTTAGACACTTGGCATTCAATAATTTTAAAACCATTTTTATCTGCTATAATTTGTGGTTCGAATGTAAGATCGTTTATTTTCACCACAGGCATCTTAGTTCTATCATTATCCCATCCCAATTCAAGAAATAACTCTTTTAGTTTAAAAGAATTTATAAACTCTGAAAATTTTAATTTAGAAATTATCATCTGTTTCCTCCAATTAAACTCAAGGAACATATAATATTAGTTGATTTTTGGTCACTATCGTTATCTATTTTATAGCACAATCTATCAGATTCATAAAGTGAAATGATTAATTCTGCTAAAGCATCGTCTGATATATTTGCCTTAAATTGTCGAGTTATCAAGTCAATAGCATTTTCTTTAATAGGATATCGATAAATGGCATCTAAAGCGTATTTTAAGGCAATAGGATATGAAGGCATATTTGAATTATCTTCACAAAACCGTTGTAACCTTTTATAACAACGATATTTAACACTGTTTTTTCTACCTAACGTTCCGATATTATAATGAGTATCAGCCATAATTTTTTTTATACTTTTAGCAACAAGCTCATGGTGATTACTTAATTTTTTCATTGGCAATGTATCATACTGACATTCAGACGCTTTTAAAATAGTATACTGTGATTGAGTTACAATATTGCCAAAACTATCCATCCACACCAATGCATCATTATTTTCATATGTCCTAGCATAAATTATTACGCCATTACCATTGTTAAGATCGGTATCATTTTTCTTTGCTCCAAATACTACGTTTGGCATATTTTCAATAAATGATTTGATATCTGGATGAGCATCAGTTTCATTTTTCCAAATTTGATATGCCAAACTAGATAAATCTACATCAACATCATCTTCTTCGTCATAAACATCTGATTTTTCACTATATAAATCTGATATATTGACAGGATCGCCTTCAAAAAAAACTTCATCTGAACCAACAACATCAGCATTTTCTGAAATACGAGTTATAAGTTTTTCTCGAAGACCTAAAATACGCTCAATGCCGTCCTCCGGTAAAAACGAATAACAATATATAACTGATGATTCTTGACCTATCCTATCTAAACGCCCTGCTCTTTGAATAAGACGAACTAGAGCCCATGGTAAATCGAAGTTTACTATTATATGAGAATCCTGAAGGTTTTGTCCTTCACTTAGAACGTCAGTTGCAACTAAAATTCTTAATTCTTCTTGATTTAAAATTCTTTCATTTCCATTACTTAAGGGACTAAAACGTGAAATAATGTCCATAACATTATCAGTACCGCCTACTACTAATGATACTTTATCTATTTTGTGCTCCTCAAGTTGTCGAAATATATATTTTGCTGTATCAGCATATTGCGTAAAAATAAGTACTTTTTCATCACGATGTGTATTAATTAACAAATTGCAAAGTGATTCTATTTTTCTATCATTGTTGGGATTCCAAACTCTGACTTTTTCTAAAATTTTCATTAATTTTCGAATATCGTATTCCAAATCATGAATAAGATCGGTAGTATTAAATAGAGAACTACGAATCCATTGAAATTGATGGCTATGGTCTTTCTTGAAAATGTTATAATATTCTCTTGCTTTAAGATAGTAGATTTCTTCTGACAGTAAAAAATTTATATAATAACTATTATTGTCATTTTCAGTGGTATTGATTTCATTATCACCATCTGAATAAAGATCAACTGATACTGAATTACCAGATACCGGAATATCTAAACCTTCTTTTAAAGCATATAGATAGATATAATTACGAACGATATGTCTAGAAAGAGATACAAGAAATGAATATCCACAACTTTCAAGACGTTTAAATAATCTAGTCCTACAGAATCCAATAGTACTTCTTCCTGCTCTCGCTAAGTTGGTAAGTATTGAAGATTCAGTTATTGTGGGAGAAATAGAGACATTATTGATTAAATAATTTTGTAGCATATAACGAGGTAGATTAAGATCATTAATTTCATCAACTACTGAATCTTCATATAGCAACGCATATTGATCTAATGGATCATCTTGATCTAAGGAAAATTCAACTTTTTTAGCAGATCGATCAGGAAAAAAAGATTTATCGCCTGATGCAAACTCAAGATATTTTCGACCAGTTAATAAATCAGTTTTAGCATAATTTATTTTAATAAAACTTCTTGTCCTTCTTACAAGAAATAATTTCATCACTTCACGCCAATCGTCTGGGAAAAAACTTTTTTCAAAGGCATTTATCGTCCTAACATTTGTGTCTGTATGCTTCGATGTAAAATTAACAATTCCCCCTAAATAATTAATATACTTCTCAGGTAAAATTCCTAGATCATAGTCTTCAGGCAGAAACAATTTTAATTGATTTGAAAGATCTAGATAGGATTTATTATAGGGAGTTGCTGAAAGAAGGATAACTTTACACTCGTTTTCTTCAATGTATGACTTTAAAATACGGTATGCTTGAGTCATATTATTACGAAAATTATGGCTTTCATCTATGATAACTAATTTATACCGCCTCAAATCAGGTAATTTTTTATTAAGCATACTATGAGCAATTACGCTAGCATGTAGTTCATATTTTCTACTATAACTTTCCCACATACAAACTAAATTCTTTGGGCAGGTAATCAAAGTATTGTAAAATTGAGTATCTTCTAAAATTTTGGCTACTGCTGTAGCAGTAATTGTCTTACCTAAACCTACAACATCGCCGATCATTACTCCATGCCCCTTATTTAAGTGATGAGCTGCTATTTTTACGGCCGCTTGCTGGAAATCTAATAAATCATTGGAGAACTCGCTTGAAATATTATATTCAGCTAACCCTGCTCTAGCTTCCTGACTTAAATGATAGGCTATTTTTAAATAGATATAGTAAGGCTTAATTAATTCAGATCGTGCCCAACTATTTTCTATAATCTCAATTAAATCCTGTGATATATCAATACAAAATTTATCAAGCCACCTATCTGAAAACCAATCGGATAACTTTCTCGTTGCATCTTGTTCTAAAACATCAACATTCAATTCACCTTGTTTTGATAGTCCAGCAACTGTAAAATTGCTACTACCAATTAAACTTATTACAGAAGCGATATCTTCATTTCTATAAGCAATGTATAGTTTAGCGTGAAGCTGATGCCTTAAATATAATTTTATTGAAACACGTCCATTTTTTAATTGATTAAGTAATGTTTGTAAATTTCTTTCATCATTATGGGTAGGAAAGCCACATGTCAATTGTTCTGCAAAATCAGCTGCCAGTAATTTACGATAACGATTAGCTTTCTCATTATCCATCAACAAATACTCTGGATCAATAAAATCCTCCTTGATTTCTTCTTTAGGCGTTTTTGTCATGCCGACCAATAATCTACAGAAACGGACAATTTTTTTTCCATTTTCTCTTATTTCTTCTCCGATGAGTTGATCAATTTCCCTACTCACCATGTTCCAAGCACGCAAATTAAAATAACCAACGCAGTAATCCACACGTTTAGAATTCGATAAATGCTTAAACAAACCATCTTTAAAATAATTATCTATATTGTCATATATTTGTGGCATGATATTTTATTTTCCAATCTATTTATTTTAATATACAACACTTGCGTCCTAAACACGGGATCAGCTCATCAAAGTATTGATGCGACTGAAAAAAATCCAAGCTGTTTTAAGATTTTGAACCAATACACTTTATATGCTGTAGAACATTAACCATCATGTATATTGTATATTATATCTAATAAATTAATATAGCCAGACTTTTTGCAGTTGCATCAAGTATTGAGTAAAGCCCGAATGCCTTCAAGCTTTTTGAGCTTCTGCACCAAAACTACTCAGAAAGACCCTATCTGAGAGTTAGCAACCATATTATGTGAATATCTACTATTTATAAATATTTATGGAACTAATTATCTATATATTGGGGCAGAAAAAATGCGTAATTTTATTTAAGACGCTAATGACAAACATTGAGAAAGCTTGAATATATTCTGTATTCGGCTAGATCATTTAAGAACTAGTCCAGTGTTTAGGACGATAGCGATTTAGTCAATAAATAATTATATATATATTGAAGTGATAATTAAACATAATAAATTCTATTTATAACAAATCACACGAAACATGAAATAAAAAGGTTACAGTAAATAGTGCAACAATTTTCACTAGCGTCCTAAATAAATTTCCGTAGTCCGCTCTATAGCAATATATAGATAACAAGTTCACTCCTTGTCAATAAATAGTAGGTGGTAAGATAAATCACGTAGAATTTTTAAAAAGGGTGTTTCAGAGCGTTTTTGGGATAGGATGTCTGAAAGCCCGATTATATG